>CALDKB010000001.1 GCA_937899245.1 uncultured Bacteroidales bacterium
CCTGCACCGCCACCGCCACCGCCATAACCTGGTGTGCCTTGTCCAGAAACTCCGGGAGTAAAGTATTGTCCGTAATCGGTATTGATAATGTTGCGAACTGTACCTACCGAACCTGTAATACCAGTTTTGCCCGCATTGCCGTTTCCGCCGTTTCCGCCGTCTTCCGAATCGCAGTATGTGCCTGCATCAGCATTGGCACCTATCGAGCCCTTGGAACCTCCGGTTCCATTTGTCGCATTGTAGTTCGCCGCATTGCTACCTATTGTTCCGCCGGCAGTAGCACCGTCGCCACCTTTTAGAGCACCGCTACCTCCAGCAATTCTTCCGTTTGCCGCTGCGCCGGGCGCACCTTGTGCCCCTGCCTTTCCTTGTCCGGCAGCTCCCGGTTTCAGTTGGCATCTGACAAATTCGTAGTTGGAGCAACTTGACAAATGTACCGCATAGTTGGAAATGCCATAGTTTGATGCCATGACTACTATTTGCTCCGACTCGGTAAGATTCGGCTCAAATGTATATTTTAATCCGTAAGCCGGCTTAGTCGTTTCGTTGAATGTACAACCAATTTCCGATGTTTGTGTCGGTGGATTCTGCCAGTTGTCTGTCGCATTTACGAAGATGGCGCTTCCGGACTGATAGTCCTTTATTCCCACACGAGGTGTATATGCCGTCTCGGTACATGGGTTTATGGAGCCGTAAATTATTTCAACACGGTTGCTCGTCTCGTAAATCTTTATTTGGAACGACTCATTAAATTCGGTTGTTCGGCACGAAGAATTAAATGGCGGTATTTGGAACCATTCGACTGTGAGGATTCTATTTGGAGCTGTTCCGCTGACAAGATATTTAATGTTTGTGCCTTCGTTGTAGCGTGGCCATAAGTCGTGCATTAGAGCCATTATTGAACTAGCAGCAGGTGCGCTGGAGTACGAAGAGTAGGCCGATGTGCCGAAAGTCATGTAACCGTTTGAACAAATTCCAAGTGGAGAGCCTTCAAAATATGTTGTTCCGCACATGGTGAAATTGAACGGCAATGCTATCTCGAAAGTTTTATCGTCGGTAAAGGAACCGGGATTTGTTCCCGTAGTGTTGATTGATGAGAATCCTGAGTATGACGAGTTGAAATCCCATCCGCTGCAACTGTACATGTGTGATTCGATGCTTCCTGCCGGAAGGTCGTTCCTTGCATCTTCGGTTTCGATTGTAAGGTCGTGAAGTTTGAAGTTGCTTACAGCATTTCCTTCAATGGCAACAACAGCAGGAGCGGAAGCTGTTCCAAGAACGTTATCGTTGGTCCTTTTTATTGTAGTGGCACCCGCCGTAGACTTTTTCTTAGTGAAATTGTCGAAATATCCGCCTTCGATGGTTATGTTGCTAACAAGTTCGATAGGGTAGTCGATTAAATATGTCCCCTCTTCCATACGGATAATAGCGCCTGAACACTCCGACATGTTAAGAGCTGTGTATATGTCGGTTGGGTCGACTGGAGTCATTCCCGAGCCACCACCATTGACGTTTACGTATACCACGTTGCAGTCGCCGACATTATTAGCATCGATAATTTCGACAAGAACAGAAGCCGATGCCGAGCAGCCAAGAGGGGTACTTACAGTAACTTGATATGTCGTCGATGTTGCCGGTGCCACGGTTGTTTCTGGCGAAGATGTTTCGTCGCTCCATGAGTAAGAGCAGTCTTCGCAGTCTGTAACAGATGTAGATAATGTTATTTCGCCTCCTGTACACAATCTTACTTGTCCGGGTTGGATGGCAACCGTAGGTGTTGGATGGACATTGGCTGTTACGCTTGTAAGGTCGGTGCAAGTGTTGGTTGTGTTAGTGCTGTTTTCCGGGTTGTATACAGTTGTGGTATTTGATACGGTAACATAATATGTTGTCGTAGTGGTGGGGTTTACGGTAGTTGTAGTTCCTGTTGTTCCGTTGCTCCATGCGAAAGTATTTGCGTTGTTTCCCGTTGCCGAAAGCAGAACAGTTTCTCCAGCGCAAATTTCAGAAGGTTGCAATGATGCTGATATGTTTTGTGGTTTTTGTGTTACAATTACGTATGTATAGAACGAATTTGTTCGGCTGGCGTTTGAGATTTTCAGTTCGTACCACCCCGACATGGTTGTTGTTGCGTTGTTCAATGTGATAGATGTTCCGGAGCCAACAGGTGTTCCTGTTGTCGCTTGGTTTGGTCCGTTGAAATACCATAGGTAGCTAGTGGCTCCAGACACATTAGCGCAAGAAAGGTTTAGGGAAGAACCTTCGCAAATAGGTGAGTTTGAAGTGATGTTTGCAATAATGTCACAGTTGGTGGTGGCCTGGTTGCTTATCCAATTCTGATGTTGAGACTGGAACAGGATGGTGCCGGCTTGTTTTGAATAGTTTGTTATTAAGAATATGTACCACTGTCCGCTCTGAGCGTTTGGGATGTAGCACCATTCTGTGGCTTCGGTGGTGTAGCTGCAGTCGATTATGTTTCCAACAGGATATCCGCCCATATCTCCGGAGTGGTTTCCGTTTGAAGGACGGTGGTTTCCGTTGTCGTCGTCATCGGTGTTAAGGCCTGCGGTACATTTTGATGCTAGCAGTTCTTCTGCGCTGGATGCAGAGAACGGTCCCCAGCAGACAAAGTCGATGTCGTATCCTTCGCTGTGTTCCATGTATATTAGCAGGTCGCCGGGCTGGTCGATGCGCATGTAGAACCAAGCGGGAGAGGGGGTTGTGTAGCAGCAGCCGATGTCGCTGCCTCCGCTACTGAAGTCGGTTGCTTGCGTACTGCTAGTTCCAGCAGGGAAAGAGTATGCACCTTCGTCGGTACAGAAAGCCAGTGCCTGATTGCAGAAGTCGGCGCTGGTGCCGCTCCTCTGAAGTTTTTGCTGCAGTTCGTTGTAAAATTTGACGTCTGCTCCTGAATACTTCAAGCTTGCATATTCTTCAATTTCGTCGGGAGTCATGTCGACTATTTTCTTTGCTTTTAATGTTTCCAGCCTTTCAAAATCGCTCTTCGATTGTGCGAATGTAATGGCTGGAAACATAATGGCAACAAAAATGCATAAGGTTGTGCATTTGATAAAGATTTTGTTGTGCGAAAAAATTAACATATAGTTTCTATATTTTTTATTATTAAACTTCTATTGTATGAATATGTAAATCAACATTTGTATAGGATAGCTCCATTAACATCAACACATTGCCTATACGAGTGTGCAATATATATATTTTTTTTATATGTACAAAGTATTTTCGCTAGTTTTTTTGTGCTGTAAAAGTAAACGGCAATTTGCTTCCGATGACGATGTGTTGGCGTCAAAAAAATAGCATGATATTCTCCAAACGATTCTGTTTGTTGGTCTATATTGCTGTGCGATAGTATGTTATGCACTTTTGAATTGTTGTGAAAATATTAAAACAAAAAAAATTGCATTGACGAAAAAAGTAGTATCTTTGCAATCCAAAATTTTAGGAAAGAATTTAAATAATAATATAAAATTTAGAAAAAAATATGGCACATCATCAGTCAGCAAAGAAAAGAATCAGACAGATTGAAGCAAGAAGATTACACAACAAGTTTTATGCTCGTACATCTCGTAATGCTGTTCGCGCATTGAGAACAATTTCTGTAAAGTCTGAGGCAGAAGCAATGCTTCCAAAGGTTTCTAGAATGCTTGATAAGTTGGCAAAGAAGAATGTTATTCATGCTAACAAGGCAGCAAACCTTAAGTCTTCCTTGGCAAAACACGTAAACCAGTTAGCTTAATTGGTTGTTAGTTTTTAAAATATTGCTGTTTCGCTTATATGCGAAGCAGTTTTTTTGTTTGTATATATATGAGCGATAAAAAAAGCATAAAGAACTGGGCAAAAGACGACCGTCCACGTGAGAAATTGATTTGCCATGGTCCGCAAGCTCTAAGTTCCGCAGAATTGCTAGCCATATTAATCGGTTCCGGAATAGGAAACAAGAGTGCGGTTGATTTGGCCCGCGAAATATTGAATGGCTGCGACAATAAGATTGATTTCCTTTGCAAGTGCTCGTATAGCGATTTGTTGAAATATGAAGGTATTGGTGAGGCAAAGGCCGTATCGATAGTTGCTGCGCTGGAATTGAGTCGCCGACGCGAAAATGCGGCACAGTTGCAAATTCATTCAAGCCGAGATATTTTTGAAATGCTCGTAGGTCGGATGCAGGATGTGTCGCACGAGGTTTCGTATGCCATTTACCTTACGCAGTCGCATGGAATAATAAAGATTGACAATGTCAGTAAGGGTGGAATCGACCAGACCGTTATTGATGTCAGGATTGTGATGGGCGAAGCATTACGATTGAATGCGTGTGCTATTGTGTTGGCACATAACCATCCGTCGGGAAATATCACTCCTAGTAGACTGGATGACAATTTGACGCAGACTTTTTGTGATGCCTGCAAAATTCTCAATGTCCGATTTGTCGATCATCTGATAATTGCTGGCAACGGACTTGGCTATTACAGTTATCGCGACAGCGGTAGGATTATTTAGGCATTCCGTATCCGAAATTTGTCAGGTCTCTTTCGTTGCTCCTCCAGTTTTTTTCAACCTTGACAAAGGTCTCGAGATAAATCTTTTTTCCAAAGAATTTTTCGATATCTATCCTGGCCTCAGTGCCGACCTTTTTGATTGCAGCACCCTTGTTGCCAATTATAATGCCCTTTTGAGACTGCCGCTCTACAATAATTACAGACTTTATCCTTATGATGTCGTCGCTTTCCTTGAATTCCTCAATTGAAACTTCGCACGAATAAGGTATTTCCTTCTGGTAGTTTAGAAAGATTTTCTCGCGGATAATTTCCGAAACGATAAATCGTTCGGTCTTGTCGGTAAGTTGATCCTTCGGAAACCATGCTGGACCTTCTGGAAGTATTGAAACAACTTCCTTGAATACATTTTCTACGTTAATGTTATTCAATGCTGAAATCTCAAAAATCTTTGCGTTTGGAAGACGTACTTCCCAGAATAGGCGCAAGTTTTCAAGCTGCTCAGGTGTTGCAAGGTCTATTTTGTTAATTATGCACAGCACAGGGACCTTGACTTTGCTAAGCCGCTCAATATATTCTACGTTTTTTTCTGGCGATTCGACAACATCGGTGACGTACAGGAATATGTCGGCGTCGTCGAAGGAAACGGAAACGAATTCCATCATTTTTTCCTGTAGCTTGTAGTTGGGCTTAATGATGCCCGGGGTGTCGCTATATACAATTTGGAAATCATCGCCGTTGACGATGCCGAGTATTCTGTGGCGTGTTGTTTGTGACTTTGAGGTTATTATGGAGATTTTTTCTCCAACCAATTCGTTCATTAATGTTGACTTTCCAACATTTGGATTGCCAATTATGTTTACAAAACCTGACTTGTGCATTGTGTAATAAAATCTATACCGCAAAAATAAGATTATTTTGCGTACCTTTTAACAAAATCAAGAAGTTGTTCTCGGTTTATCGGTTTTGCAAGAAAGTTTGCGAATAGGCTATATTCCAGGTCCTCGATGTTGTCTTTTGCCGAAGATGCAATTACCGAAATGTTTGGAGTGTCACGCCTGATTTGTTTTGTTGTTTCTATTCCGTCAATCCCCGACATTTTAATGTCCATAATGATAAGCGAATAGTTCTTGCTCTTGTTCATTTCAAGGGCGCGATAACCGTTTTCGGCATATTCAACGTTATAGTTGTTGCGATTCAAAATTGCTTTCAGCAACTTGAAGTTTATCGGTTCGTCATCTACAACTAAAATCGGCTTATCCATATAAGATAGATATTTTGTCTTGCAAATATATTGGTTATTTTTAATAAAGACAATTTTTTTTGTGACAAATGAATATTGTGGTATAAGAAAAGGAAACTTATTTGTTCTGTTTTGTTTTGTTCGACGGGTGGAGCCTGTATGTGTGGACGAAAATACTTTTTTGTTGATGTTTCAAATAAATAATTATTATTTTTGTTTACAAACTTTTGCTGTTAATGAACAAAAATCTTTCGTCAAGAATAATTTCAAGAATGCCATACGGAAATGATTTCCTGTTTGTGGATTGCATTTCGTATGTTGACGAAAATCGAATTGTCGGCAACTATACTTTCCGTTGTGATGCTCCATTTTATTCAAGTCACTATCTGCACCGTCCGGTTACGCCGGGAGTCTTGCTTCTAGAATGTATGGGACAGATTGGCCTTGTGTGCCACATGGTTTATATGGAGAAGTTGTACGACAGCGAGCAATTGTTCTCGCCGGTACTGTCCACTGTAGAAGTTTCGTTTCTCAGAAATGTGGCTCCAGGCGAGAAGGTCGAGGTTGAAGCACAAAGGTTGTATTATCGTGGAGGTGTGCTAAAGTCGCGCATTGTGTTAAAGAATTCATCGGGGGAGGAATGCCTGACGGCAATAGCCCAGTTAAAAATTGAATATGATAGGTAACAGGGTTGTAATAACAGGGTTGGGCGTTGTGAGCCCTATAGGTTCCAATGTGCGCGATTTCCTTTCAAACTTGTATTTCGGGAAGTCGGGAATAATCTATGCTGAAGATTTGGAGGCCAAAAATTTTGCCTGTCGCGTAGCTGGAATACCGCAGCCGGTGGACCATGATCAAGAACTTGTAGAAAGGGTGTTGCCTGATTTTGGCGACAAGGCCATAAAATATGCTTTGTATGCAGGAATAGAGGCTTGGCGTGATGCAGGTCTTCAGATACAGGATGCTTATTCTCGCTCTACGTTGGACAGGGCTTCTGTAATTGTTGGAAGCACGTGTTGCGGCTATGAGTATTTTGAACGCATGGTAGATATGATTCGTAATGGTCAGTCTAAGCGGCTTGGAAGCTGGTTTGTGGTAAATACTATGCATAGCGGACCTGCTACATTTCTGGCAAATTTGTTGTCTATTTCGGGAAAAGCCGAAACGAATTCCTTGGCATGTGCAACAGGGACGGAATCTATTTATAAGGCATACGAATCTGTTGCGGGTGGCGAATCCGACATTGTACTTGCTGGAGGGTGCGATCCAGATTCCGCATATGTATGGGCCGGATTTGATGCAATGCGATTGCTATGTAGAGATGGTAACAACAACCCGGCGGAGGCAAGCAGGCCAATGAGCGGGTTGGCAAAAGGCTTTGTCCCGTCGGCAGGCGCCGGAATGCTTGTGCTTGAAAAATACGAGCATGCTATTTTGCGAGGTGCTAAGATATATGCCGAAATCGTTGGCGGATGCGTGAATTCTGGCGGACAGAGAGATGGCGGAAGTATGACTATGCCAAATTCGGCCAAGGTTGTCGAATGTATGCGTAAGGCGATTGATGCTGCCGGAATTGAACCTTCGTCAATTGACTATATAAACGGGCATCTTACATCTACGGCAGCCGATGCGGTTGAAATTGCAAACTGGTGCAAGGCTTTGAATCTGAAGTCTGATTATCCGTTTATAAACTCCACAAAGTCGCTTGTAGGCCATGCCTTGGGTGCTGCTGGCACTATCGAAATGGTTGCAACAGTATTGCAGATGAATAATAATTTTGTACATGCTTCGCAAAATTGCATGCCATTGCATCCCGAGATCGCAAGGATTTATGATACAAGTAAAATTCCAGTGCAAAGGGTTGATAATGTGAAAATAAACTATGCAATAAAGGCTGGCTTTGGCTTCGGTGACGTAAATGCTTGTGTTGTACTAAAAAATTATCAGGGCTAATGACTGAAAACATATTGTCGATATTGATATTTACGCATAATCATGAGCAATTTATTGAGCGTTGCATCGGCTCGGTATTGAATCAAAAATGCGAATATAGTTTTTGCCTTCATGTTTTTGACGATGCATCTGTTGATAATACTGCTAGTATTGCCGAAAGATTTGCAGAAGAATATCCTGATAAGGTTTTTTTGCATGCGAGCAAGGCTAATATGGGCGTATTGCATTCGGCAAAAATGGCGCTTGCTATAGAAAAAACCAAGTACATTGCATTTTTGGACGGTGATGACTATTGGTGCTACGATGGGAAACTACAGGCGCAACTAGATTTCTTGGAAAAAAACGATGATTATGCGGGCTGTTTCCATGATGCCGAGATACATCATCTTGCATTGGCAGGCGATGAGGAATTTCAAAAGAAAACGAAATCAAACTGGAAGACATATTCGCAAATAAATAAGTATTATGCTGATTTCGAACCGCACATGCTGGTTTGCAGGACAATTATTCCAACGTCGTCATTGATAACACGTTGGCGTAATATTGATACTTTTATTCGGAACTATAACCTTGGCGTGTTGTCGTTTAGCTGGGCTGTTGACCTGGAGCAGATTCGCAATTCAAGGTTCAGGTACTTTAACGAATGCTGGTCGGTTTATAACGATCATCCAGAAGGCGCATCGAAAAGGTATGGTGTGATGGATTTCAAGCGAAGCAATATCAGAATCCTTGAATCGTTGCTCAAAGATGACTTCTATCGGTTCTACGCACCGGAAATCTATCAGACAATATGTTCCGAATTTCGCATGATTATCAAAAGCGACGAGGCTTTGCGTATGTCGAAGCGTGAATATAAGCATCTGCTTTTCGAGTACAGAAAATATCAGAAACAGGAAATCAAGGTTGAGCGCAAGCAGTATTTGCGTGATTATGATTATGTGAACAACAATAATGAATAAGTTTGTCTTTGCTGTTTGTGGTGCCCGGGTTCATATCGACGAACTTCACTTTTCAATTGAAAGGTTGAAGCGGTTCTCTAAGTGCGAGGTTGTCGTTGTTACGGATAGTCGACGAAACGAAATTCCAATAATTCATGAAAATATTATTGACGTTCATACTCCTGACGAATTCGACAACCATCAGGCAAGCATATTCATAAAGACTGGATTGAACAAATTTTTGCCATCAGGACACAAATATTGCTATTTGGATAGCGATGTCGTTTGCATTTCGGACAGAGTCGACGAAATTTTCAATTGCTATATTTCTCCAATTATCTTTGCTAAGGATTATTTTTCGATTGCCCTTTTTAGTCCGCATGCGGTGAATTGCAATTGTATTGAAAATCATGCTCGTCGCAAAGATATAATTGCAAAATTCAAGGCGAAAATTGAAGATAATATCGGTAAGGTTAATCTTGACGATGAGGAAATCCGTAAGCAGGCGCAACATTTAGCAGGAGTTTTTGCAGAAACAAAACGCAATTTTTTCAAGTCGCTTAGGTATTTGACACTTAGATATTTGCCTGGAATAAAGTCGTTTAGCTTAGATAAGTATACTTTTGACAGGAAAAGAAGATGCTGGAAAAATGAAAAAGGAGACGTTGTTGAGCTGGATTTTGCGTATTACAAAAAAAAGATACTGCCGACTCTTGGTGAAAATCCACGCGACTGGCAAAATTTTGTTCTTGAGACACCTCAATGTAACCACCTTTCCGAATACATTCGCAAAACATATTCCGTTGATATTCCTGACGGCTGGAGGCATTGGAATGGCGGGGTTTTCATATTTGATGATTCGTCTGAAGACTTTTTGAATTATTGGCATGAAACGACAGTAGCGGAGTTTGCAAATCCATATACAAAGACCCGCGACCAGGGGACTTTGGCAATGGCAGTTTGGCAGTTTGGCTTGCAAAATCATCCTTCTTTACCTAACGAATTCAACTGGATTGCTGAATTTGGTGACGAAAACATAGGCTATAAGCCAGAAATAGGATACACGGCAGATGGATTCAAGACCATTGCTCATCCAGTTTTAATGCACATTTATCATCATTGGGGCGATGAAAGCTGGAGCATTTGGAATTCAATTGTCAATTGAAAAATGATAAAAAAAACGCCCGGAATTTCCGAGCGTTTCTGTATTGTTAGTTTTTGTACTTGAGCCATTTCCACAATTCCTTGTAGTTGGTCTTTTTTCCGTACATTAAAATACCTACACGATAAATCTTTGCTGCAAGCCAAGTCATTGCAATGAAAGTTGCAACAAGCAATACCATTGAGATTGCAATGTCGGCAAATGGAACACCGAAAGGAATTCTAACCATCATCACAATTGGAGAGGTAAACGGAATGATTGAGAACCAGTATGCAAGGCTTCCTTCCGGATTGTTGATTGCCGAAAGCATTACAAGTATGCCAAGTATAAGTGGGACTGTAATTGGCAATGTGAATTGTTGCGTGTCGGTTTCGTTGTCGACTGCGGAACCGGCGATTGCAAACATTGCTGCGTATAGAAGGTAGCCGCCAATGAAATAGAACAGGAACATTAGAAGAAGTCCAACATAGTTTATCGATTTCATGGCAGATTCAATTTCAGCAAATTTAATTATGTCATCGCTGTTCATGTTGTCTGCATCCGAAAGTGTTGAACCCATTATTTCTGTTTGTGCCGCAAGGTTTTTGGGATTCATGTCGGGTTGCAGTGCCGAGTAGGTTATAGTAACAATTCCCAGAGTAAGAAGAACCCATAGGATAAATTGTGTGATACCGACGAGAGCAACACCGATAATTTTACCAAGCATAAGCTGGAACGGCTTAACCGATGATACTATTACCTCGACAATGCGGTTCGACTTTTCCTCAATAACACCGTTCATTACCATTGAACCATACATGAAAATGAACATATAGATAAGGAATCCACATATATATCCTATAATCATTGCTACAGTTGTTGACGATTCCTCTTCGCTGCCATCGTCTTTAAGTGTGGTGGTAACAACATTGATAGATGTATTGGCAACCATAAGGATATTGTCGATTTCCTTTTGTGAAATTTCAAGTTCTTCTGCTTTTTTGCCAAGTTTTATTTCTTCGGCCTTCTTTTCTATGCCATTGGAAATATGCATTTTAAGTCCCATGTTCGGCTGCTGGTAAGAGAAAAGCTGTACCGATCCCGAATTTGATGACATTGCGTTTATTGGAATGTAAAGCAAGGCGTAATGGTCGGAATCCTTAAGGTCGGCTTTTGCTTCTGTTACGTCGTAGTGGTTTCCTTTGAAGTATTTTTCGGAAACGAAGTCGAAGTTCATGCTGTTGGTGTTTTTTAGCGAGTACTGGTCGAACATGCCGGTTTCATCGATTACCGCGATGTTCTTGAAGTCATCGTCTTCCAATCTCATCAGAATTGCTGGCGCTACCATGAGGGCTGCGAAAAGTATCGGTCCCAAGAGTGTCATTACGATGAAAGATTTCTTTCTTACACGTGTTTTGTACTCTCTGTTTATAATAAGTCCTATTTTGCTCATGTCCTTAGTTTTGTGCTTGTGCAGCTTGTTCTTCGTTTGTTTTGCCTACCACTCTAATGAAAATATCGTTCATGCTTGGCAATGCCTTCTGGAATGATTCTATGTTGCCGAAGTTTGTCAGGCGGGAAATGATATCGTTGTTTTTCATTTCCTTGTTCAGAAGTTCAATGTTCATTGTGCTTATTCCCTCGTTTTCCTTAACATCGATGATCTTGTAGTCGGAAGTAAGTGTCGCCATCATCTTGTTGAAAAATCCAGAGTACTTAACTTCGTAGATGTCAGGAGCATATTCGCGGCGAATGGCATTTACTTCTCCGTCGAGGATTTTCTTTGACTTGTTTATCAATGCAATATAGTCGCAGATTTCCTCTACTGATGCCATGTTGTGAGTCGAGAAGATTATTGTAGAGCCATTTCGCTTCAATTCAAGAATTTCTTGTTTCAGTAGGTTTGCATTAATAGGGTCGAAACCGCTGAATGGTTCATCGAAGATTAATAGTTTTGGTTTGTGAAGTATAGTCGTGATGAACTGGACTTTCTGTTGCATGCCCTTAGAGAGCTCTTCCACTTTTTTGTCCCACCAGTTTTCGATTTCAAATTTCTCAAACCACTTTTTCAATTCGCGGAAAGCATCGGCTTTGCTCATTCCCTTTAGTTGGCAAAGGTAAAGAGCTTGCTCTCCAACCTTCATTTTTTTGTACAGGCCACGTTCTTCTGGTAGATATCCGATTTGTGCAATATGTTTACCACAAAGTTTTTCGCCGTTAATATATACATGACCTTCGTCTGGTGCTGTAATTTGGTTGATAATACGTATTAATGTCGTTTTTCCTGCTCCGTTTGGACCCAAAAGGCCAAAAATACAGCCTTCAGGAACAGATATTGAAACCTTGTCCAATGCCAGATGCTTAGAGTACATCTTGACGACATCTTCAACAACAAGTGTATGATTCATAAAAAAATATAGATTTATTTAATTGAGAATGTGTAAATAATTCCTTCGATATTCCTGATTTTGTCGCGAACAGGCATGTTAGGTTCGTAGACAAATCCTTCGACGCATACAACACGTTGGCGAGCTTCGTCGATTTTGCTGTAGCTTACAAACGGACCACCCATGAAATCGCCGTGCATTTTCCACAAGCCGTGAACTACAGCTGTCTTGCAGTCGTTGTGCATTATTGTCTCCATTACAGGGTAGTCGAACTTAGTTTCGGTTGTCATGTATGAGCCTTCTCTTCCGCCGGGAACTCTTTCCTTTAGAATTTCATTCCTCATGGCGATAATGTTATCAAGCGATAATGTCGTGCTGTCGGTAAGTGGGTATTCGTAAACGAAAATACCGTTTGTAGCTTTTTTTGTTTCGTATTCAATCCATGCAAAATTATCGTCGAGGATTTCTGCAACTTGATAAACGGCAGGCAGAGTAATTGATATGTTGAATTTTTCTGCCATTTGATTTTCGCCTACTATGTTGCGGTTTTTTGAGAATGTTGCAATCCAGCGGTCGCGGTCGGCAACGACAAAAAGTTTTGACAGGTAGTCGCGCTTTGCGCATACGACCTTTACAAATTCAGCTTGGTTTGGTGCGGTGACTCTTACAAATATTTGATTTTTTGCATATTTGTCATTTTCAATAGTCATAATTCCGTCTTTTTGGTCGGCAATTTTTTCAAAGAAAATGATGTTTTTGTGCAATTTGTTCATTTCCACAAATTTGTTGTATGGAATTTGGTGCAAGTCCATGAGGTGTTCCTCATAGGCAAGACCCGGGCAAAAATCAAAAATTGCACGAAGACTATCGCCTGCTTCAGAGTTCCAGTTTTCGTCGCTCATTACAACTATAACGTCGCCAGCATTTCCGTGAGCAACAGATTGTGTGGTAGTTTTTGGTGCACAAGATATTAGTGCTGCACTTGTAAAAACTATTATTGTCAGAATGTTTAGAAACCGCCTCATATGGTTGTTGTTTTTGTGGTTCAAAAATAATAAAAAAGACAATTACTTCGTGTCGGAAAAGTTAACAAATATTACAAAAACAAAGTTAAAAAACGCATGAGCCCAACAATGTTCCCATGCGTTTTTTATTATGCTAATAAAAATTATTTCAAATGAGCGTCGAGCCAAGCCTTGAATTCGCGCTGCCACAGGATGCTGTTCTGCGGTTTCAGTACGAAGTGAGTTTCTTCGGGGAATACCACCAACTTGCTCTCGATTCCACGCATCTGCGCCATGTTGAATGCCTGCAGGCTTTCGGTGTATGGTATACGGAAGTCTTTGCCACCTGTGAAAATCAAGATAGGAGCGTTCCAGTTCTGTACGAAATGATGTGGCGAAGTTTCGTACGATTTCATTGCTGTCGCATTTTCTTTTTCCCAATAAGCACCGCCAAGATCGTGGTTTACGAAGAACATTTCTTCTGTTGATCCATATTGAGATTCAAGGTTGAACATACCGCAGTGTGCGATGAATGCCTTGAAAAGATGATCTTCATTGTGTCCGGCAAGCCAATATACAGAGAAACCTCCGTAACTTGCACCAACAGCGCCAATGCGTTCCTCGTCGATGAAAGGTTCGGTCTTGACTGCATTTACTGCCGATACATAGTCCTTCATGTTCTGTCCTCCGTAGTCGCCAGAAATCTGTGCATTCCATTCAGTGCCGAAACCAGGAAGTCCGCGACGATTTGGTGCGATAACAACATATCCGTTAGCTGCCATAATCTGGAAATTCCAACGGTATGACCAGAATTGAGAAACTGGGCTTTGAGGACCGCCTTCGCAGTAAAGTATTGCTGGATAAACTTTTGTAGAGTCGAATTTCGGTGGGTAGATTACCCAAGTAAGCATTTTCTTGCCATCGGTAGTGTTTACCCAACGCTCTTCTACGCGACCCATTTCTATTTTGTCGTAGATGTTCTTGTTGACAGATGTCAGCTGACGTTCCTGTCCGTTCTTGTCGACGATGAAAAGTTCGGTTGCACTTGACATCGAGGTTTTAGATGCAAGAAGATTGTTTCCACAAGCGGTAAGACCTGTATAGTCGTGCTGTCCCTTTGTCAACTGTGTGATTTCGTTGTTTGTCAAGTCGACACTGAAAATTTGGAATGTTGCATTGAGTACTGTTGTGAAGAAAAGTCTATTTGAATTCTGATTGTCCCAAACAACGTTTGTGCACCCGTAGTCCCATTTTTCGGTAACATATGTCTTATCACCACTTTCAAGATCCATTACGAATAGGCGTTCCTTGTCCGATTCGTAGCCCGGAGTTTCCATGCTTTGCCAAGCAATCTTCTTTGAGTCAGGCGAGAATACAGGATATTTGTCATAACCCATCATGCCTTCGGAAATGTTCTTAATTGTACCATCCTCAAGATTGTAGATGTAAATGTCGGAGTTAGTGCTTACGGCATATTCTTTTCCACTAAGTTTCTTGCAAGTGTATGCAATGCATTTTCCGTCGTTGCTCCATGCTATTTCAGAATCGTCGAAATATGGGCTAAGAGGAGAATCGAATTTTTCTCCTTCCATGATGTCGGCAGCAGTAGTAATGTTGTCGCTCAATTCTGCCACAAAGATGTGTGAGTATTTGTAGTCGTGCCAGTCATTCCAGTGACGGTACATAAGGTCGGTTGCGATTATGCAGTTTGTATTTGGAAGATCAGGGTAGATTTCTGCAGGAGTTTCGTCCATCTTTACATCTGCAATGAGCATAATCTTATCGCCGGCAGGAGAAAGTTTGAAAGAGTTAATGTCGAAGGCAAGATTTGATATTTTCTTGTTATCCTTACCATCGGCTGTCATAGTCCAAACTTGTACCGATTCGCCTTCTGTCGAGAGGTATGCAATTTTACCGTCGTTGGTCCAGTGTGGGTTGAAGCATGAAATGTTTTCGTCAGTTGTAAGTTTTACTGCTTCGCCGCCTTCGGTTGGAATAGAATAGATTTGGGTGTTGGAACCATTGGATTCTACACTGTAGTATGTGACAGTATAAAGAACGGTTTTGCCATCCGGGCTAACCTGCATGTCGCCTATACGTCCGAATTTCCAAAGGATTTCGGGAGTAAGAATTCCATTGTCGATTTCTTCTTCGGTCAAGTCACGCTGATATGCGACAGAATTTCCTGTGTTTTCACCATTTTGACCATCTTTTTTGTTGCACGATGCAAGAATCAAAGCAAGTGCGACTAGAATCAAAGATATCTTTCTCATAATTTATGTGTTTTTCGTTTGTTATTCTGCAATAATTAGGAAATAGTTCTTCTTGCCTTTTTGAACAAGCAGATACTTGTCGTTGATAAGGTTTTCTGACTTTAGGATTCCTGCTTCTTCGCTGTATTTTTCCTTGTTGATGCTCATTCCGTTTCCTTTGATGGTACGTTTGAGTTCGCCTTTTGACGGGAAAATGTCGGTTTCGCCAGCAAGTAAGTCAAGAACATTGATTCCTTCGGCAAATTTTGCTTTAGCAACATTGTATGTTGGAACACCTTCGAATACAGCGAGGAATGTCTGTTCGTCGAGTCTGCGAAGTGCATCACCAGTTGCGTTTCCGAAAAGAATTTGCGATGCTTCAACAGCGGCCTCGTAGTCGTTGCGAGAGTGAACCATAACTGTAATTTCTTCAGCAAGACGCTTTTGTAATATTCTCATATTAGGAGCTTCATCGTGCTGTGCGATGAGACTGTCGATTGTTTCCTTGTCAAGAGTTGTGAAAATCTTGATGTAGCGTTTTGCGTCTTCGTCTGAAACATTTAACCAAAACTGGTAGAACTTATACGGACTTGTCTTTTCTGGATCAAGCCAAACGTTGCCAGATTCTGTCTTGCCAAATTTTACACCATCCGACTTAGTGATAAGCGGGCAGGTGAGTGCGTATGCTTCGCCACCGCAAGTACGACGGATAAGCTCGGTTCCTGTGGTTATGTTTCCCCATTGGTCGCTACCGCCCATCTGCAATTTGCAGTTCTTTTCCTGATACAAGTGGAGAAAATCGTATCCTTGCAAAAGCTGGTAAGTAAATTCTGTGAACGACATACCGTCGCGAGCTTCTCCATTAAGACGTTTCTTTACAGAATCCTTAGCCATCATATAGTTGACTGTGATAAGTTTACCAACCTTACGAGCAAATTCGAGGAAAGTGAAGTCTTTCATCCAGTCGTAGTTGTTTACGAGTTCGGCCTTGTTGTCGATATCTGAATCAAAGTCAAGGAATTTTGCAAGCTGGTTCTTAATGCACTGCTGATTGTGACGAAGAGTTGGTTCGTCGAGCAAGTTGCGTTCGAGAGATTTTCCCGATGGGTCACCAATCATACCGGTTGCACCACCGATAAGGGCGATAGGCTTGTGACCACAGTTCTGCAAGTGCTTAAGCATCATAATTCCGCAAAGATGTCCGATATGTAGTGAGTCGGCAGTCGGGTCAATGCCCAAATATGCAGCGACTTTTTCCTTTAGCAATAATTCCTCTGTTCCGGGGATCATATCCTGAAGCATTCCCCTCCATTTAAGTTCTTCTATGAAATTTTTCATTGTTATTTACTGATTTTTATGAAGTGCAAAGGTAATGAAAAAGTTTAAGAGTTGAAAGGTTTTAAAGTGTCGTGGTGTTAATGCCATAATAACTTTGACAGAGTTTTATCTAAAATCGTATTTGCATTACTTTTTTAGCCGAAACTCATAATTAGTTTTATCTAAAAATGAAAATATTTTCCCGTTTTGGCTGAAACTCATTTTTTCTTTCTAAATCCCAACAGAACTGGCAATGTAATCAGTGAAATTCCTGCTGCAACATAATATATTATGGTGTACCCGAATGCTGTTGCAATCGATCCAAGAATGACGGGACCGACGCCCATTCCGAGGTCGCAGCAGAGCCAGTAGGTGGTTACGGCAAACGAACGTCTTTCGTTGCTGACACCACGGCAAGCCATTGCATTTAGTGCCGAATTAAGCGTTCCGTAGCCAAATCCACAACCTATGGCACAAATTATTATCGTGAGCAGACATGGATGAACAGCAAGTACAACAAGTCCAATTGCCTGACCGATAATTCCGGGTATGCAGACTACGTTGTCGCCATATTTGTCTTGGATTTTCCCTGCAAGTGGCCTCGAAAATATCAGAATAGCAGCATATATGAGGAAAAAGTATGAGAAATCTTTTTCGATGTGGTATTCTGCCGAAAACAATCGGTAGAACGACATCACCGATACGAAGCCAAGCGACATAAAGAATGCGCAAAGCGAGGCCGGAATTGCACTTTTTTGCAAAATCCGCTCGATGCCGTGAGGCTTTTCTGCGGCTTTGGCATTTTCGGTTTTCAAATCCTTTTTGTTCCAACGCGGATCGATATTACGAATGTTGACGAATGCAGTAAGTATCAGCATCATTGCCGAAAGTGCCGTTGCTGCGGTAAAGCAACCCATAGCGCCGAAATTGTCGTAAACCATTCCACCTAAATACGGCCCGGCGGCAACGGCAAGAGTTGTCGAAAGCATAAAATAGCCAGTTGCTTCGCCGTAGCGACTTTTGGGAAGTATCGACATTGCCATTGTCATGGTGGCGTTCATCGAAGCTCCGAAACCAATTCCGTGTATGAAACGTATGATTATAAGTGCAGGAATTGATGACACAAAGAAATAGCATGTGCAAGCGGCAAGATGTAATATTAAGAAAATCATTGCCATACGTTTCCAACCGACGCGAACAAGCGAGCCACTTGAATATATTCGCGAGCAAAGTCCACCGACAACGTAAATGCCAGAAATAAGTCCGGCGATAGTTGCACTTGCGCCCCAAGCCGTTGCATATTCGGTGATTGTCGTCATCAGCATGTACATGATGATGGCGCAGAAGAAGTTCGAAACGAACAGCAGACAGAAATTCGGTGTTAAAATTTTTTCTTTCATTACGATGTGCGAAGTTTAAATCCTGCCATAATGGTTTCCGGCGCAAGATTGAAGACGGCGGACATTTCGCCTGCCATGCAGAATCCGCAGTTGTTGCAGGCATCGGAATTTTCGTAAACGCAATTTCCGCGTAATCCATTTGGATATACGAAGTTGGTAATCCAGCAACGTTTCTTGAAATTGCAGTCAATCATTCTTTTCAGCCCGGTCTTGGTGTTCATTATCGGATAGCCGTTTTTCTTGTAGCGGATAATCTTATCAATGGTTTCCTTGCGAATTTGATTGTCGAGTGTAAGATATTCGGTTCCGGGAAAAGCTGTGTGGAAATTGAACGAAATGCTTTCGATGTACGGACTGTTTTTTACGTATTCCAGGGTTTCGTCAACGCTTTTGTAATTCAGCGAGTTGATGACCATATTAACGCTCAGGTGCGGGTGATTTGCAGTGGAGATATTTTTTTCGAGACGTTCAAAAGTTCCTTCGCCACGGATTTCGTCGTGGTATTTTCCAAGTCCGTCGAGACTTACCCAGATGCTGTCGGCGTGGATTCCCGAAAATGGCAATTGTGCGTTGGTTGTGATTGTAGTTGAGAAAAATCCAATTTTTTTTGCAAGGTCGATGAGGTCATTTATGCGCTTGTCGCCGTCGTGCCAGAGCATAACTTCGCCACCTTCAAAATCAACAAAACGTGAACCCAACGAGTATGAATAGCGCAAATGTGCTTCTATTTCGTCAAAAGTCATATCGTGAGGATTTTCCTTTTGGTAAACGCTACAATGCTTGCATTGCAAGTTGCAGCGGTCGGAAATAAATTGCACGGTTTGCATTGGTTTTCGACGTCCGAGGAACTTCGCTCGAAAATACCACCAGCCTAGATATGTGAATTGTGACAACTTCATTTTCAGTTAATTATAGTCAATACAATGTAGCAAATTGTCAGTATTATAGAAAAGAACATTACAATGTTTCGAGCGACAAGCCATCGTAGCAGAAACCAGTCCATATCGTATTTGCGGTACATTTCGAAATCGCCCATTGGTCCCATCCACCAGCGCGGTTCTATTGGAATTTCCTTTTTGTAGAGGAAGCATTTCGTTGCGTAGATGAGATAAATTGTCAGAGGAACAAGCAACAAAGTGAAAATGCAGCACCAATGCAACAATCCGGCAATTATTCCACCTATTATAATTGCATAAGGTATGAATGCAAAAATTCCAAGTGCTACGAGCATTGCAGTATTGCTTTTTACGAGTACCGCAAACGATTTTCGGCACGAAAGAGTGTCGGTGCGAATGTCCATAATCGAATGCACATAGCCGATATTTGTTACAAGAAATCCCATTCCGATTGAAATTAGCACTACGTCAACTTGGATAGATCCGGCAGTTGCAACCGACATTCCCATCATTAACAATGGTCCGAACATGAGACCTATAGTAAGTTCGCCGAATCCGCGATAGCCTAGTTTTAGCGGTTTGCCCGAATACGAAATGCCTATTAATAATCCAAGGATAGCGAAAAGAGCGACTAGCCATCCTCGGAAAATGAAAATTACTAATCCGGCGCATCCGGCAATTGCGAGAAATATTGAAAATGCGATTACAAGGTCGCGTGTTGTTGCTTCGCCAGAAAGTATGTAATGGCATTTTTCCATGTGCGTTTTTCCTCCTTCTTCAACGACTTGCTTACGAATGCGTGTTGTGTCCTGCTTGTAGTCGAAATAGTCGTCGGCGAGATTCATTCCAAGGTGCGCACATGCAATTCCGAATACGGCAATTAGAGAAAGCCACCACGAGAAATCGGGTAGGTAGGCTGTCATGGCGATAGTTAGAATTGCTGGCGTAATGCTTTGAGGCAGAGCAATGTCGCGTGCATTTTTTATCCAGAAATGAATTTTATTCATAGTGGTGCAAAGGTAACAAAAACCTTAAAAACTGTAGCCTAATTTTACGGCAAAGGTCATGGCGATATGTTTGCAGTATGAATTGAAATAGTTCCATAGAATAAAGCCATGATGATAATAGGTATCTGCTGGAGTACCAAATGCAGGTCCACAACCTATATATCCATCTACGAGGAAGTGTTTTTTGGCCCATTGGTAGCCGGAGCATCCAAAGAGGGCAAGCATATTGGCCTTTGTGCGACCATCATCTCCTTTCTTATCGTAGTTGAAATTCGACCATACCAATTCTGGTTTGACATAGAATCCGTTAAGTGCAAATTTTGTGTCGTTTTTTAGAATGAACTTGTGTGCATAGCGAAGTGTATATCCCCTGGGATGGTTCTTGTATTTGTCAAATCCGGCACAAATAAGTCCAAAAGTCAGTTCTCCAGATTGATTTTGTGCTACCGAGCGTTCGAAACTGATTTTTGTAGTACCGGTAAACCATGACAGAAACGTAATCTTAATGGCGTTGCGTCGTTCCATAAGTCCTTGTGCCATAGAATACTGTGTGCTGATAGACAACAAAATTAATATAGAAATTGCTTGTCCTATTTTGTGTAGTGTACAGTTGTTTATTTTGTTTTCCCTCATAATGTAAATTTTGAATGCGAAAATAATATTTATCCGGCAATTTGCTTTCCAATTGTCACTCCTGTCCAAGTGCATAAAATACAAATGATTATGGTTCCTGCAATGTATGCGGCCCCCATTCCGTATCGTCCGGTCTGGAGCATTTCGAGCGATTGCATGGAAAATGTAGAGAACGTGGTGAAACCACCGCAAAGTCCTACGGTGAGCAGAAGTGTGAGGCTTCCCTTTCCGCAAGAGGCCATTACGATTCCGATTAGTAGCGAGCCGATTGAATTAACTGCGAATGTGCCAATCCACGACGACCACGACAATGCTGTGCCTAATAAAGTTACTGAATATCGGAGAATGCTTCCTGCAAAACCGCCAAGTCCGACGAGAAGAAGGTTCTTTAACATAGTTTGTTTCTGGTTTCTAATAGTTTCTATGTTTCTTTTTGTTGTCGTAATGTTTTTCTTTGCTCTGCTAACATAGAAATAGCGTTAGCAAGAAACTGCGCCAGCCATAGAAACTTTATAAAAAAAAGCCTTATTGCTAAGGCTTTTTTTAATTGTTATTCTATAAATTATGCTTCTGGATTTGGAGTTTCAGGAGTTTCGGTTGCTTCTGCAGCTTCGCCTTCTTCCTTCTTCGGATGATGTGGCTTTTCTGGTTTTGGAAGCAATGCCTTGCGGCTGAGCTTTATCTTGTTCGACTTAGTGTCGATGTCGATAATCTTAACTTCAACTTCCTGACCTTCCTTCAAAACTTCCTCAACAGTCTTGATACGCTTCCAATCGATTTCTGAAATGTGAAGCAATCCCTGGCAATTAGGAAGAATTTCAACGAATGCACCGAAAGTAGTGATGCCCTTAACAACACCAGTGTATACTTCGTTTACTTCCGGACGCTTAACGATTGCGTTGACCTTTGCCTTTGCAGCTCTCATGTCTTCGCCGTTGCAAGCCGAAATTTCAATGTATCCCTTTTCGTTTTCTTCAGTAATTGCGATAACTGTGTTGGTTGTTGCTTGGATTTCCTGAACAATCTTTCCACCAGGGCCTATTACAGCACCAATCAAATCCTTCGGGATTACGATGGTTTCGATACGTGGAGCATATTCCTTGTAGTTTGGACGTGGAGCCGGCAATGTTTCGAGCATCTTACCAAGAATGTGAGCTCTACCGCGGCGTGCCTGTTCCAAAGCTTCACGCAAAGTGTCGTATGAAAGTCCGTCAACCTTAATATCCATCTGAGTTGCAGTGATACCCTTTTCTGTACCACAAACCTTGAAGTCCATATCGCCAAGGTGATCTTCGTCACCAAGGATATCGCTCAGGATAGCATATTTGCCAGTCTTTGAGTCTGAGATAAGACCCATTGCGATACCTGAAACTGGACGTGCGATTGGAACACCTGCGTCCATAAGAGCAAGACAGCCGGCGCAAACAGTTGCCATTGAAGACGAACCGTTTGATTCAAGAATATCGGAAACAACTCTTGTTGTATATGGATAGTCGGCACCCTTAACAGGCATAACCTTCTGCAAAGCACGGTGAGCAAGGTTTCCGTGACCGATTTCGCGACGACCAACACCTCTGTATGCCTTTGCTTCGCCAGTCGCGAATGGCGGGAAGTTGTAGTGAAGCAAGAATGATTCTGAACCAGAAATCATTGCGCCGTCGATAGTCTGTTCATCAAGTTTGCTACCGAGAGTTACAGTAGAAAGTGATTGAGTTTCACCACGTGTGAAGATTGCAGATCCGTGAACTGTTGGCAAGTAGTCAACTTCGCACCAAATAGGACGAATTTCGTCGGTCTTTCTGCCGTCGAGACGAACTCTCTCGTTGAGAACCATCTGGCGAACAGCTTCTTTCTGTACGTCGTGGTAGTAGCGGTCAACAAGTTTTGCTACGGTTTCGAGTTCTTCTTCGGTATACTGAGCGAGGAAGTTTTCCTTAACTTCTTCGAACAATCTTTCGCGTTCGTGCTTGTTTGCTGTCTGAGTCATTGCTGCTGCGTAAGCCTTGTCGTAAGTTTCGTCCCAAACCTTCTGGCGGAGGTCCTCGTCGTTAACTTCGTGGCAGTAAGGAGCAGGTTCAGTTACGCCGCACATTTCGCGGAGTTCCTTCTGTGCAACGCACATTGGCTTTATTGCTTCGTGAGCGAACTTAATAGCGTTGAGCATATCTTCTTCGCTAACTTCGTTAAGTTCACCTTCAACCATCATGATATTTTCGTAAGTAGCAGCAACGATCATGTCGATGTCGGCTCTTTGGCACTCGTCGTAAGGCGGGTTAATTCTAAACTGGCCGTCGATACGAGCTACGCGAACTTCAGAAATCGGGCCTTCGAAAGGAAGGTCGGTGATTGTGAGGGCAGCAGAAGCTGCAAGACCAGCAAGAGCGTCCGGTGTGTCGTTTGTGTCGGCCGAAAGAAGAGCGACGTTTACGAAAACTTCAGCATGGAAATCGCTAGGAAATAGAGGACGCAAAGCGCGGTCGATAAGACGAGAAACAAGAATTTCGTAGTCGGACAAGCGACCTTCTCTCTTGTTGAAACCGCCCGGGAAACGACCAACTGCCGAATATTTTTCCTTATATTCAACGGAAAGCGGCAAGAAGTCAACGTCTTCCTTTGCGTCTGGGGCAGCACATACTGTTGCCATCAACATGGTTTTACCCATCTTCACCACTACCGAACCAGTTGCCTGCTTCGCCAGTTTACCGGTGGAAATTTCAATTTCTCTGCCATCAGCTAATGTGATGACTTTCTTAATTTCATTGTACATTATCTTGTGTTTTGATTAATATGCGTAAATAAAAAGGAAAGCAAAACGAAACGTCTTGCTTTCCGAATGTCTTAACGACGTAAGCCTAATTCTTTAACTATTGCTCTGTATCTTTCGATATCAACCTGCTTTAGGTAATCAAGCATTTTTCTTCTTTTACCTACAAGACCGGTCAAAGCGCGCTGAGTACTGTAATCCTTTCTGTTAGATTTCAAGTGCTCAGTTAAGTGACTGATACGGTAGGAAAATAAGGCTATTTGAGACTCTGGTGAGCCTGTGTCTGTATTAGACTTCCCGTGTTTTGAAAAGATTTCCTTCTTCTTTTCTGAATCTAAATAATTCTTCATCACTTTTAATAATTAAAAAAACGTTGCAAAATTACTGCTTTATTTCTGATATTCAAAATTTATTTTGGTGTAAAGTTTTTTTGTGATTATGCGAAAATATCAGCAGCAAAGTGGGAATGCTATGTGGTGGTTTCCTTTAAGATTTTTTACATTCCTTCCTTATAAATTTCAGCAAACACTTCGCATTTTGGCAAATCGTAGCCAATGAAAATTATTCCCATCCTGAAAAGGTTGAGACGAAGTGCATCGGGATTGTCGTTGGAAATTTTCTTCCATGCGTAGAACATATCGCGACTCCAGTTTATGTCATCGATGACGAAGATGGCTTTATTGTAGCAAAGATTTTTTGCGATATATTCGTAATATTTTATTGTTGCTTCGCTTGTGTGGTTGCCGTCTAGGAAGATAAGGTCAAATTTTTGCCCTTTAAGAGCATTGCTGTCAATCAAATGATCGAAGTTGTCGTTTATGAAACTTACATTTTTGATTTTTCGCTTGTCGAATTCTGCTTTTGTAAACTTGTAGGTCTCGGGGCATCCTTCTATTGTGGTGACTTTGATCTTAGGGTTGGATTTTGCAAGGAACATTGTGCCTATGCCAACCGATGTGCCGAATTCAAGTGCAGTCTCAATCTTGAAACTTTCCACAATCTTTTGCAACACACCTCCATAACGAACATCCGTGGACGAGGACTTGGCAATTCTTCTGATTGTTCTCGTTCCATTTTTGCCTGTGCCGAAGTCTGTTACGTTTATGCGGGTGTCGTCGGCAAGCATATTTAAGCGATATTCGCAAACTTCGATGAAACTGCACATCTGGAAAAGCGAGTCGAGGATAAACTCGTTGAAAACTTCAGGCAGTTTTTCGTTCTGCTTTGCCTTAATTAGATATGATGTGTTGCCGGGCAGTTTCATTTTTTATTATTTTTGCAATGCAAAATTAAAAATCTTTTGCATAATCGTGGCTACTGAATTTTTAGATACGGACATTACTTATCTCAAGGGCGTGGGACCCAAGCGTGCCGAAATTTTCCGCAAGGAGTATGGCATTGCGACTTTTCGCGACCTATTGTATTATTTCCCGTATCGCTATGTCGATCGCAGTAGGTTTTATTCGGTAGCCGAACTTAACAAGGATCTGCCTTACATTCAAATAAAAGGTAAGTTTCTTGGGTTCGACTTGCAGAAAATCGGCGCCGGAAATAAGAAAAAACTTGTTGGACGGTTTACTGATGGCTCAGCAATCGTTGAGATTGTTTGGTTTCAGGGTATCGATTGGATCTGCAAGTCGGTAAATCAGGCAAAAACATATATAATATTTGGCAAGCCAAGCGAATTTAATGGACGTATAAACATTGTGCATCCTGAGATGGAGGAACTTTCGAAGTGGCAAAGCAAGCCGCAAATGAATCTTGCTCCGCAGTACAGCACAACCGAAAAATCGAAGGACAACTATATAAATTCAAAGACATTTCAGTCGTTGCTGGCAACTCTTATTCCAGAGACGAAGGGAAAAATATTGGAGACATTGCCTCGATACATTATAGAAAAATATAACTTGCTCGGACTGGAAACCGCTTTGTGGACACTTCATTTTCCCGAAAATGCGGAGATGTTGCAAAAGGCGCAGTATCGTATTAAGTTTGAGGAACTTTTTGTGTTGCAGCTTAATATCCTTCGTCTAAAACTATATCGTCGTGGTAGCGAGAAGGGGTTTATGTTCGACCGGTCGAAGGATAATTACTTGAAGGAATGTTTCCACAAGAAAATTCCATTCAGGATGACAGGGGCGCAAACGCGTGTCCTGCAGGAAATCCGTGCGGATGTTTGCAGCGGTCATCAGATGAATCGCCTTTTGCAGGGTGATGTGGGCAGTGGCAAGACTCTTGTGGCTTTGCTTACCATGCTAATGGCTGTCGACAATGGATATCAAGCTTGCCTAATGGTGCCGACAGAAGTTTTGGCCCAACAGCATTATCGTTCGCTATCGAAAATGCTCGACGGAATAAATGTGTCGATTCGCTTGCTCACAGGTTCTACCAAGCACAAGGAGCGCGTTGAAATCGACGCTGGACTTCGTGATGGTTCCATAAATATTCTTGTCGGCACGCACGCACTTATCGAAGATACCGTGGTTTTCAAGAATCTGGGAATGGCGGTTATTGACGAACAGCATCGTTTTGGCGTTGAGCAACGTGCAAAATTGTGGAAGAAGAATGAACTTGCTCCGCATGTGCTTGTAATGACGGCAACGCCAATTCCACGAACATTGGCTATGACTTTGTATGGAGACCTTGATGTTTCGGTTATTGATGAATTGCCAAAAGGACGTTCAAAAATCATTACTAGCCACACCACTGATGCATATCGTCTAAATGTGTATGCATTTATGCGAAAGCAAATTGCCGAGGGACATCAGGTATATGTGGTTTATCCGTTGATTTCAGAGTCTGAAAATACCGACTTGAAGGATTTGGAAGATGGTTACGACCGAATTACGCGCGAATTTCCAATTCCAAATTATCATGTGGCGGTTGTGCATGGCCGTATGAAGCCAGACCAGAAGGAGCTGGGTATGAATCTTTTTGAGAAGAACGTTGCTCAGATAATGGTGGCAACAACAGTAATAGAGGTTGGTGTGGATGTCCCCAATGCAACCGTTATGGTTATTGAGAGCGCCGAGCGTTTTGGTTTGTCGCAGCTGCATCAGTTGCGTGGTAGGGTTGGCCGCGGCAGTTCGCAGTCGTATTGTATTCTAATGACCAAGGACAAACTATCTGAAAATGCCTATAGCCGTATTTCGACAATGGTAAATAGTACTGATGGTTTCGAAATATCGGAGAAGGACTTGAAACTTCGTGGACCCGGCGATATGGAGGGCAAGCAGCAGAGCGGTTTCGCAATCGACCTTAAGATGGCAAGTTTAAGTCAGGACGGACAGTTGATTTCGTATGCGCGAAACATTGCGTCCGATGTGCTTGATGATGATCCGGATTTGTCTAAACCAGAAAATGCTTTGCTTGTGAAAGCCCTAAAGGAACTTAACAAGAATAAGACTAATTACGGAAGTATAAGTTAGGAGACTGTTGCAATTACAACTGGCAAAAAGAATTACCCTTTAAATATCTTACTCTTGCACAGATGCATCTTGTTAAATAAATATAGGTGCGAGGTGTGCAGTACGCCAAAACCATATTTGCAACTGCGCTTGAAGTTAATTGAGCTTGCTTCCTTGAAGTATTTTGTCGGACAGGTGACTTCGGCGATTTCGTAGCCGGCATAAAATATTTGTGCTAGCATCTGGTTGTCGAATACAAAATCGTCGGAATTTATGTTGTAGTTTATCTTGCGAAGAACTTCTGCTGAAAATGCACGGTAGCCAGTGTGGTATTCGGACAATTTCTGTCGCATAAGCAAGTTTTGCGTGAAAGTGAGCATACGGTTGGCAACATACTTGTAGAAAGGCATTCCGCCGTTGCGGGCGCCTCGCCCTAAAATTCGTGAGCCAAGTACAACAGGATAAACGTCGTTGGCAATAATGTACGACATTGATTCGATGAGTTTAGGCGTGTATTGGTAATCTGGATGAAGCATTATGACAATATCGGCACCAAGTTCCAAGGCCTTGTTGTAGCACGACTTCTGATTGCCACCGTAACCTTTGTTCTTTTCGTGCACAATGATATTTTTGATTCCTAGTCGTTGTCCAACTTCAACGGTGTTGTCGCGGCTGAAATCATCTACAAGAATTACATCGTCGACAATGTCGAACGGAATTTCCTTGTAAGTCTTTTCAAGTGTCTGCTCGGCGTTGTATGCCGGAAGAACTACGATTATTTTTTTGCCTTTTATCATGATGGAATTTATAAGTTTAACGGTTGAAAAGTTTAATAGTTGAATGCTGAGCCTTGCAAGGATTTATGTTAATTTTTGGAACAACATTAAGCATGCTATTTCGTTTCTTCATCAGGATTTTCCTGTTTTATTCGTTCGCCTATTTCGATGTATTCATTACCTTTTGCACTTTGCCCTAGATTTATGTACGTGTATCCAAGGTTTATGTAGCTCAGGTAGTCGTCTGGGTCCATCTCAATTGCTTTTTCAAGTGCGGGAATAGATTTGAGGTAGTTTCCGGAAATCCCGTATGCGACGCCAAGGTCTTTGTAGTAAGTAGCACTCTTGTCAAAAGTGCAAGTCTCGGCTTTTTCGAAACATTGCAACGAAGCAGCCATATTTCCAAGTTCGCGTCCGTATAATACGCCTAGCAAATGGTATGCCTCGCCACAGTCGGGCATAGTATTTATCAGGTTGCCCATCACGTCAAGTATTTCGGGTACAGTCGAGGTGGTAAGATTGTTGCGAAGCATTATTGGCGTTTGGTTCATAACAATCCTGATGTTGCGGTTTGCAATGTCGTGTTGAGGATATTTGCTGATTATTGCAAGGTATGAGCTGAGGGCGTCGGCAATATTGCCTATTTCGAAGTAGGCGTTGCCAAGCAAGTTCATGGCATCGCTGTACACTGCGCCTGAACTATGCTTCTTAGATTTGTGAGTTCCGTCGCTTGCGTAAATTTCGTTTGACTTCTTAAGGTATTTTATTGCATCATTACATAAAGCATCATGCAACTCCTTGTTGTTGTCTTTGATTTTGTTCGACTGCGCTTTTTCAAGGCAGCGTCCGCCGGCAGCGCAGTTGCCTTTTGCCGACATTGCCGATATTTCAACGTCGTGGGTGAAAAGTACTGTGTCGTTTTCCCAGTCGTTGTTTCTGCTTATGGTTTTCAGCGAGCACAAACATATTACGATAAGCATGACCACAGCTGTAATATAATGCGACATCATGTCATTATTCAACCATTTTGTGAGAGCTGTGGTGAGAAACCATGCTATCAGCAGGCAGAAACCTATCGACGATATGAAGATGAAACGCTCGTTCATTAGGGTTCCAACGCAGAAAAATATGTTGCATACCGGCGAAAGAGCGATTAGGAAAAATAAAATTGCATACGATGGAATGTTCTTCTTTTTAATCATTCCGTAAATAGCATATATTCCCAATGCTATGTATATTGCAAGCGATAGCAATGCAAGGCCATTGGTTAGTTGGGTCTTCGGAATTTGCCATGGATAATAGTCGTATGTCAGAGGATGAGGGAAGAACAGCAACTTGATATACATGAGCATTGTAACGAAAATTGTGCCGTATCTTTCAGAAAAGCTCATATTTATGAACGGATTGTTCATAAGTTCTTTTGTTGGTTCTTCGGAGTGTGTCCAGCCGAGAACTTGACCTCGAATAACAAGAAATGCGATTGATGCTATGGCTATCGGGATCATAACCCTGCCGATTTCCTTCCATTTTGCATTTGTGAAATAGTACAATGTCAGCGGTATGATTGCAAGGAATGTAATGGCATTTTCCTTTGAGAAAAGTCCGCAAAGCAAAGCAAGTCCGGAAAGTATCAAAAAGTATATTTTCTTGGTGTCAATATATTTTATCGAGAACCATAACGCACCAAGAGAGCCAAGTAGTGTAAGAATTTCATCACGTCCCTTGACGTTTGCAACCACTTCGGTGTGTATAGGATGTAAGGCAAATAGAAGAGTTGCAATGAATGGAAGAGAGAACCACCATTTTTTATCGTTGAGCGGAAATAGCCGTACCAGTATGATGTAAAGCAGAATAACCGTCAGCGCATAGTAAACCGTATTTACAGCATGGTTGATTGCAGGACATCCTTTTCCTATGTATACATTGTTTTCGTCGTAGAAGTCTTTTCCGAAACGTTCGACTTCAATGGCAAATGTAAGTAGCGAAAGGGGTCGATATCGTCCTCCTGTAAGCAGTTTCTTTTCTCTGACAATTTCTTCTACGTTTTTGGTGCTGTCGTTGAAGAGCCAAAATCCGGTAAACGTATCGTACTTGAAAATGTCGCCAATGCCAGCTACTCCTTGCTGGGTGAATGAATTTCGTATAAGCACCATCGAGTCGTCAAGGGCATAATTGTTCCGTAGTGTATTTATGTACAATGCAACTGATAGCGCCGCTAATATTAAAATAGGAATTATGCCGGCTTTGCGTGGCTTTTGAAATTCGTTTTCAATTTTGGGTTCTGCAAGCTTGGTGCTGCTTGACTTGTATGTTTTTTTTTGCTTCGACATTTTCAAATGAAATGATATACAAACACAAAGGTATAATTTTTTTATGAAATTCCGAAGGTTTCGTAATCCTTCACGTCGCGATTTACTACGCTGCCGGCAGAAATAATTGCATAGCGGCCTATTGTTGTGCCGGGAAGAATTACGCTGTGAGCGCCAATATACGAAAAGTCATTTATTTCGCAGGGACCTATTATTGAACAAATAGGACTGATGTTTACAAAGTTTCCGATTTTCACCTTGTGACCTATAGTACTGTTGGCGTGTATCATGCACGAATTTCCTATTGTCAGACCGTACGAAATGTTCACGCCCGGCTGTATTATTGTTCCGTTGTCGGGAATTTCGGAAAGTGAATATAGGAATTTCGGGTTGACAATGCTTTTGGGTTTGCCACCGAGCGTAATAAGCCTGCTGAAAAGTCGTTCCCTCAGGCGCGGGTGTCCTACCGATATACAGAAGTCTGGATTTTCGGCAATGGCGAGTCTTAGTTCGTCTTCTGTTCTTGCGATGCGGTATTTGTCTGCAAAGGCGTCTAGTGTTTCGGGCTTGTCGTCGAAAAGGACAATGTCGGTTCTGCCTGTCGAAAGGTACAGCCCCAGAGTTTCTCTGCCTGCCGAGCCGGCTCCTGCTATTATCATGAGTTAAAATCTTTTATGCACTTGCAAATATATGAAATTTCCCTATCGGTTAGTCCCGGAAATATTGGGAGACTTAAAACTTCGGACTTTATCTTTTCTGCGCGTGCAAGGTTGTGCTTTAAATATTTTTGTCCCTTTAGCAAAGGCATTTCCGAAAGCAATTGTCCGTAATGAATTTTTGTTTCAATTCCATAATTTGACAGATGTTGGCGAAGTGCGTCTCTGTTTTGTGCCCTAATTACAAATTTATGGTAATTGCATATTTCCCAAGTCTTTCCCGGCAGGATAATATGACTGATTCCCTTGAGACTTTCAAAATATTTCTGTGCAATTGCGTTCATGCGTTCAATTGTCTGCGGTAGTTTTTCGAGTTGAAGGAGCACCGAAGCGGCTTCGGCTTCAGAAATCTTACTATTGTAGCCTTGCGAATCAGAAATTCCATTGACAAGTCCGTGGTTCTGCAATTTTTTAATTGCCAGATATGCGTTTTTATTGTCGGTAACTACAGCGCCGCCGGTTCCGTGTGCTGACACGAGTTTTGTAGGGTCGAAACTAATGCAGCCGAAATCGCCAAATTTGCCCGAAGGAATACCATTGCATCTTGCTCCGATACCCTGTGCATTGTCTTCGATAAGTGCGATGCCGTATTTCTCTGCAATTTCGCGAATTTGCTTGTGCTTGGGATGACAGTTGCCGAAAAGTTGCACAAAAACAATCGCTTTTGTCTGTGGTGTTATTGCATCTTCGAGTTTGTTGCCGTCGAGCATAAAATTCTCGTCAATGTCAACAAAAATTGGGAATGCTCCGCAACGCAGTATCGAGTCTAGGGTAGCAACAAACGAGAATGGTGTTACAATTACGCCGTCACCGGGTTTTATTCCAGCCGTTTGCAAGGCGAAAAACAATGCGTCTGTACACGATGCTGTGGCAACCGCATATTTACGGCTACATATTTCGGCCAGTTTGTTTTCAAGTTTTCGGGTGTATTCGCCGTTTACATAATGTCCCGATGACAAAATTTTATCGTGAAGCGACAATATCTCGTCGCGATTTTCATTGTAGAACCAGTCGTATCTGAAAAATGGAATTTCCATTTCTATTTAGTGTCTTCGGCAACTTCTTCCTCTTTCTTTTCTTCATCCTTCGGTGGCATTAATTTTTTGTAGCCGATAATCATCATGAAGACGGTCACGGTGATTGCAGAGTCGGCGACATTGAAGATAGGACTGAAGAATGTAAAGCTTTCTGTCTGGATGACAGGACAGTAGATCATATCTACAACTCTACCCATCAGGAATCCGGCATATCCGTCGCCATCGGGAAACATTTGTGCAATTTGTCCGTAGCTATCTGTGAAAATAATTCCGTAGAAAGCGCAGTCGATGAGGTTTCCGGCAGCACCGGCGATTATTAGCGATATGCAGGAGATTAGGAATAAGTTTCTTTTTTTCTTTATTAGCGTAACAAGATACCATATAAGTCCGCCAACGGCAAGAATACGGAAAATGCTTAATGCCATTTTTCCCCAGTTTCCGCCGAGTTCCATGCCAAATGCCATACCCGGGTTCTCAACGAATTTTAGCATTACGCGGTCGCCGAAGATATGGATTTCTTCGCCAATTATCATGTGAGTCTTTACCCAGATTTTCACAATCTGGTCAACAATTAGCACGGCAAGTATTACTATAATAGGTACAATTACTCGTTTGTTTTTCATTGCAATTAAATTTTGATGCAAAATTACATTTTTATTGTAGAAAAAAAATCCCCATTTTCGTCATTCTGAACTTGATTCAGAATCTTGAAAATGGGGGCTTTTATTTTTTAGTCCTGCGACTTACTTTATTACAATGTTCACGATTTTCTTCGGAACGACGATAACCTTAACGATTTGCTTGCCGTCGGTGTATTTGGCGGTCTGCTCGTTTGCTATAACGGTTTCTTCAATCTGCTTCGGATTCATATCGAGAGGAAGCGAAAGGTTGAAACGTGTCTTCCCGTTGAACGAAATCGGGTAGGAGAAATCGGTTTCCTTTGTGAATGCTTCGTTGTATGCCGGCCATTGTGCCTTTGTTACCGAGGTGTCGTGACCGAGTTCGTGCCACAATTCTTCAGTAATATGAGGTGCGTATGGCGACATCAGTATGCAAAGCGGTTCAAGAATTTCGCGCTTGTTGCACTTGCCAAGGTCGTTGCAGCAAATCATAAAGCTGCTGACACAAGTATTGAACGAGAAACGCTCAATATCATCGGTAACCTTCTTTATCGTGTTGTGCAAAATCTTGAGTTCTTCCAGCGTTGCCTTTTCATCGCTTACGCAGAAATTGTTATCACCGTCATGGAACATACGCCAGAATTTCTTGATGAAACGAGCAGTTCCTTCAATTCCGTTGGTATCCCATGGTTTTGCCTGCTCAACTGGGCCGAGGAACATTTCGTAAAGTCTTAACGTGTCGGCTCCGTAGCGTTCTACAAGGTCATCCGGGTTCTGCACGTTGAACATAGATTTCGACATCTTTTCAATTTCCCAACCGCAAACGTATTTGCCGTCTTCGAGTAGGAATTCGGCATCGTTGAAGTCGGGTCTCCACTGGCGGAACTTTTCTGTGTCGAGAATGTCGTTGCTTACTATGTTGATGTCAACGTGAATTGGCATTGTGTATTCTTCGCGGCCAGGAATGTTCTTCGAAACGAATAGGTTTGTTGGTACGAAAGCTTCACCTTCTACGAAGGTAGGAACTTCGCCACCATCAACAAGATTCTTGATTCTTTCGTCAACCTTGTCGATGTTGTTCATTACGTCGAAAATCGAAATCAGCAATATTCTGTATCCGTTGTCCTTTGCGTATTCCTTGTATGCTTCGGCAACTTTCTCTAGAGAATGTTCGCGCTTGATTTCGATGAGTATTTTCTTTTCTTCGCAGAAGAAGTCGAAACGGCGCTTACCGTCCTTGTAGTCCTTCTTGAATTCAACGCCCATGCGCTTTTCCTTCAGTAGCTGCCAAACCTTGAATTCGGCCATTTTTTCGAAACTTGTAACACGGTAAACGAAGTTGGAGCGACCCTGAATCATGCCCTGGTTGATAAGTTTCTTGTATGGTTCGTCGTTTGGAACAAGACCGAGGTCGAATAGGAATTTGTTCCAGAAGCGCGAATAAATAAGGTGTCCGGTAGCATGTTCGCGTCCGCCTATGTAAAGGTCGACGTTCTGCCAGTATTCAACGGCTTCGGGCGAGAAAATCATCTCGTCGTTGCGTGGATCCATATATCTTAAATAGTATGCCGATGAGCCTGCGAAACCTGGCATTGTGGAAGTTTCGTACTTGTAGCCTTCTGGTGTGTTCCAGTCCTTTGCTCGTGCTAAAGGCGGTTCGCCAGTTTCGGTAGGCAAATATTTGTCAACTTCCGGCAATTCCAGTGGAAGTTTCGACTCGTCGAGTGCGTATGGAATTTCGTCTTTGTAGTAAATTGGGAATGGTTCGCCCCAGTAGCGCTGACGGCTGAAAATAGCATCACGAAGACGGTAGTTGACCTTGCGTTTTCCAATGCCCATTTCTTCAATGCGATCGTTCATTGCCTTGATTGCTTTCTTAACCTGCAATCCGTTCAAGAAGTCGGAATTGATAAGAATGCCGTCCTTCGAGTCGAACGATTCGGTCCATTGGTCGGTAGGAATGATTTCGGCACCTTCCTTTGCTACAACCTGCGAAATCGGCAAGTTGAAATGACGTGCGAAAGCATAGTCGCGACTGTCGTGTGCGGGAACTGCCATGATTGCACCTGTTCCATATCCGATAAGAACGTAGTCGGCAATGAAAATAGGAATGCGTTTGCCTGTGAACGGGTTGATGGCGTATGAGCCGGTAATTTGTCCGCTGACTTTCTTTTCTGCCATACGGTCAACGTCGGAACGGTTCTTTGCCCAGGTTACATATTCTTCAACTTTTGCACGATATTCGTCGGTTGCAAGCGATAATGCGAGTTCGTGTTCTGGCGCGATAACCATAAACGAAACCCCGAAAATTGTATCAGGACGGGTGGTAAAGATTTCCATCTTTTCGTCGCGACCTTCGATTTCGAAGAATACGGAAGCACCTTCGCTACGGCCAATCCAATTCTGCTGAATGTCTTTCACAGGTTCGGGGAAATCAACGGTGTTAAGTCCGTCGAGCAGTCTCTGTGCGTATGCTGTGATTCTCAACGACCACTGGCGCATTTTCTTGCGCTCAACAGGATAGCCGCCACGAACCGAAAGGCCATCGACAACTTCGTCGTTTGCCAAAACGGTACCGAGTTTCGGACACCAGTTTACTGGAATGTCGGCAAGATATGCAAGACGGTAGTTCATGAGAATTTGCTGCTGTTTTTTCTCGTCATACGAATTCCACTCCTCTGCTGTGAATGAAATTTCTTCAGTGCATGCGGCGTCGATGTTCCTGTTGCCGTTCTTTGAAAATTCCTCAACAAGTTTTGCTATCGGCTGTGCCTTCTGGCACTTGTTGCAGTAGAAGCTGTTGAAAAGCTGTATGAAAGTCCATTGCGTCCACTTGTAGTATTTCGGATCGCTGGTGCGAACTTCGCGGCTCCAGTCGAATGAGAAGCCGATGTTGTCGAGTTGCTCGCGGTATTTGGCAATGTTCTTTTCTGTTGTTATTGCCGGATGCGTACCGGTTTGAATTGCATATTGTTCGGCCGGAAGTCCGAATGCGTCGTATCCCATAGGATGTAAAACGTTGAATCCGTTCAAAGTCTTATATCTAGAGAAGATGTCGGAGGCAATATATCCGAGCGGGTGACCAACGTGCAGACCTGCTCCCGATGGATATGGGAACATGTCGAGAACGTAATATTTCGGTTTCGACTTGTCGATTTCTGCTTTGTAAGTGTTGTGTTCTTTCCAATAGTTACGCCACTTGCGTTCTATTTCGGTAAAGTTGTATTCCATTATTCTCAGTTATTTTTTAAGATGCAAAAATATAACTTATTTGTAATTTTTGATTTAGGTTTTTCGATAAATTTATATTGCGATATAAAGCTTGCATTCTCTCGTGGCGGACGACTATTTTTTTGTTGCGATTGCCATAAAAATCTTATATTAGCATGTTTTTTTATTTGAAAAATGAAATTATGCTTAAGTTATTGATATACATGCAGGTAGCAGTATTGTGCCTGTTGGTGTCATGTTCGTCTCCTCAGGAAAAACTGGAGGGAAGTTGGGTTGTGTCGTCAATACAGCCCATTGCTACGCAGTTAAGTTCGGACGACCTGGAGTCGCTGAATGCTCTGGTTTGCGGTCTCGAATATACATTCCGTAATGATTCTACATTTGTAAATGATTCTTTGGTTGGAATTTATGTTGCTGATGCGTCGAATGTTACGTTGAGTAAAACCGATGGCGAAACAGAGTTGTACGGGTATCGGGTTTCGGATGATTCGTTGTCGATAGATAATGACATGTTCGTTTTAAAAATGAATAGACTTGAAGAATAGCATGCTTTTCATATAATATTTTATGATGGCTTTTAAATGATTGGTATTAAAATGTATGTATTTGCCAATTAAAGATTATCTTTGCGAACTTTTAAAAGTTATAGACATATGTGGCAGAAGATTGCACGTCTGATATTAAGAAAGAAATTATATATCATAATAGTACTTGCCTTAATAACCGCTTTTATGGGTTATGAAGCACTGCATATCCAGATGGACTATGGCTATGCGAGAATGCTTTCGGAAGACGATGATGTATACAAGCAGAACCTAAAGTTCCGTGAATTGTTTGGAGATGAGTCTAATGCAATAGCTATTGGTGTCGAGGATGCCACCCTGCTTACTAAATACGAAACATACAAGAGCTTTAAGGACGTTATCCAGAAAATTAAGGGTCATAAGGATGTTAATTCTACTTTTGGTCCGCTTGAGGCAATTAATTTGAAGATGGCAACCGTTGAGGATGAAAATGGACAGAAGCGTAGAGCTTTTGCTCCTGAAAAAATCTTCGACGATTCTATCAAATGCCAGGCCGACCTTGATGCTGCCAGCAGTGTGTTCTTCAACCTGCCGTTCTATACTGATTTGCTCTACAATAAGGACACTACGGTATTCCTTTTTACAATATCGCTTAAGCCCGAAATTCTCAATAGCTCCGAGCGTCAGACTTCGGTTGCCGAAGTGGCTGGAATGCTCGACAAGTTTACAGAGGATACTGGCGTGAAGGTTCATATTTCTGGCCATCCGTATATTAGGACGGAGATAACCAACTTGATAAAGCGTGAACTTTTGATATTTACGCTTCTGGCTGTGCTGGTGTGCGTAGTGATATTGTTTATTTTCTTCCGTTCGCCAAAGATTATTTTTGCCGCATTGATTGTAGTGGCGGTCAGTCTTGTTTGGTCGTTTGGATATATGGTTCTGTTCGGCTACAAGATTACAATCCTTACTTCGATGATTCCTCCGCTGCTAATCGTTATTGGTATTCCAAACATCATCTACATGTTCAACAAGTACCATGCGGAGTACAAGAATCATGGACATAAGGTTAAGGCGTTGCACCGTACAATCTGCAAAATTGGTAACGCTTCGTTTTTTACAAACTTCACCACGTCTATAGGTTTTGCAACATTTATAGTTACATCCAACCAACTGCTGATTGAATTCGGCGTTGTCGCTTCGCTTGGCATCATGACAGTCTTCCTGATGTCGCTGATAATCATTCCGGCGTTCTTCAGCGTTTGTGATGCGCCGTCGGAAAAGGCAACAAAGCATATCGACAACAAGATTATCGTTGGCGTAGTTGAAAAAATTGAAAGTTGGGTAACGTATAGGCGAAATCGCGTCTATGCTATTTTCATTTCTGTTTGTGCGTTCATGCTGGTTGGAATGTTTCTTATTACTCGTGCCGGCTACATTCTCGATGATGTGCCCGAAGATGGTCGTCTTTGCCAGGATACGAGGTTCCTTGAAGAAAATTTTGCCGGAGTGTCGCCAATCGAGATTGTTGTCATTTCAAAGGATTCGCTTCGCAACGACCTCGACTACGTTGATCAAATAGAACGCTTGGACACTTTGCAGCAGCGTTTCAAAAAATATCCCGAATTGTCTAGGTCGATGTCGATTGCCGATGCAATTAAGTTCCTGTACCAGTCGTTGAGGGAAGGAAATAACTATGAGCTTCCGCCCACGCCGGATACTTATTCGACAATAATGAAGAGAATGCCCGATATGAAATCCGACAACATGGGATTGGCAAAGTCGTTCATCGATAGCACAAGGACAGCAACACGCATAAGTATGAATGTTCAGGACATAGGCTGCGACCGTCTTGAGGTCCTCATTCCGCAGATTCGTGCCGAACTCGACAGCGTGTTCCCTGCCGACAGATACGAAACTCTTGTTACCGGTGCTTCTATAATGAATTTTACAGGTACGACATATCTGACAAACAACTTGATTACCAGTTTGTTCCTTGCAATATTTGTAATAGCGGCCTGCATATTCTGGATGTTCCGTTCCGTAAAGGTTACATTGCTTTCGCTTATTCCTAATGTCATTCCAATGATAGTTACCGCTGGTGTCATGGGATGGTTTGGAATTCCGATAAAGCCATCCACGATTCTGGTGTTCAGTATCGCCTTTGGTATTTCAGTCGACGATACAATCCATTATCTGGCTAAGTATAGTCAGGAATTGAAGCATACCGACGGAAATATCGGAATGTCGGTCAAGAATGCGTTGTCCGAAACAGGAATGAGCATGCTGTACACTTCAATTATTCTAGTGTTTGGCTTTGGCATCTTTATCTTCTCCGCATACGGAGGAAGCCGTTCGCTGGGAATTCTGGTGTCAACAGCTCTCTTTGTGGCCATGTTTTCGAATATCATTTTGCTTCCATCGTTGCTGATGACTTTGGAGCATCATTTCAATAAGAAAGTTTTTAGTGAACAATATCTGCAGATTTACAACGAGGAAGACGAGATAGATCTGGAGGAACTTAAATTAGAAGGAGAGTACGACGATGATGACAAGTAAACCGCGTCATTCTTATGCACGCCGCATATTAGTAACTGGGGGCGCAGGATTCATAGCAAGTTCGTTGGCGCAGAAGTTGGCCGAAGACGAAACAAATCTTGTTGTAATAATGGATAACCTTTCTACAGGCGATATGCGCAAGCTGCCGCCACTGAAGGAAAACATTCGCTTCATCAAAGGAGATGTGAACGAATACAAGGATATCAGCGAGATTATGTTGTCGTATCAGTTCCATTATGTGTTCCATTATGCGGCAATGGTTGGCGTATTGCGTACGCAGGCACATCCGGTAGGCGTACTCGAGGACTTGCGTGGCATCGAGAACATATGCCGCCTGAGCAAGAACACCAGTGTGAAAAGAGTTTTTTACGCTTCGTCGTCGGAAGTATATGGCGAACCGGTTGAATTTCCGCAAAACGCACATACAACTCCTTTGAATTCAAGGGTACCGTATGCTGTCGTTAAAAATATTGGTGAATCGTTTTTGCGTTCATACAACAAGGAGTTCGGACTCAACTATACAATCTTCAGGTTCTTCAATACTTACGGACCAAAGCAGAGCAAGGATTTTGTTATCAGCAAATTCTTGAATATGGCATTGCGCGGCGATGATATTTCGGTCTATGGCGATGGCTCTCAAAGCCGAACTTTCTGCTATATTGACGACAATATCGAATCGACTGTGAAAATCGCTTATGCCGACAAATTCGTCAACGATGTTGTAAATATAGGTAATTCCCGTGAGACATCAATTCTTGAACTTGCAAAGACTATTATAGATATTACAGGTTCCAAATCGAAGATAGTTTACTTGCCACCGCTGAAGGAAGGCGATATGATGCGTCGTTGCCCCGACAATTCCGACATGCTCAAGGTTCTCGACCGTCCTTTGGTTAAGCTTGAAGATGGTATTCGCAATATTCTTGACAGGGGATTCTTCGAGTGGGAGATGAATAGATAGAAAATAGGACTATTTATTATATAAGGTCGCATTGAGGTTTTCTTCAATGCGATTTTTTTTTGACGGATACGAAAAAAGCCTTGTTTTCACAAGGCTTTCTTTCCGTCGGGGTGGCCAGATTCGAACTGGCGACCCCCTGCTCCCAAAGCAGGTGCGCTAACCGGACTGCGCTACACCCCGAAAAGGCGATGCAAAAGTAATACTATTTTTTATGACCGCAAATTATTTTGTTCTTTTTTTTAGTTCGTGATAAAGATACTTCAAATACTTTTTTACTCAGTTCGTTATGACTCATAATAATTATTTGCGGATGATGTTTTTTGTATATTTTTGCATAAAAAATAAAAAACATGATTCAAAGGATACAGACTTTATATCTCGTGATTGCTCTTGTTTGCATGAGCCTTTTCTATTTTATTTCTTTCGGAAGCATTGAGGTGCAAACCGAAGCTGGTATAACCGACGTTTCGTTGGGACTTTATGGCGCAGATTTCACTGTCGGCGGTGAGATTGAGCATTATTCAACTCTTCCGCTGCTCATTTTGCTCTCGTTTGTCGTGCTGACAATTGTTTTCACCATATTATTATATAGGCATAGGATACTACAGATTCGGATGTGCATCTTCAATTCAATCCTGGCTCTTGGTTGTTCGGGACTGGCTTTTTTCTATCTATACCAGTGTGCTTCGAAATATGGGGCTGACTATTCCACAAATATTTTGGTTGTCCTGCCTATAGTAGCTGCAATCCTTATGATTCTTGCTCTCCGTGATATTGCCAAGGACGAGGCGCTTGTACGTTCTATTGACAGAATAAGATAGAATAATTATAAGTTTTTGGGGATTGCCTTGTTGGTATGGCATCCAATCGGACTTGTCGTCGAGAAGCTTTTTATTCTTCTCCTTTCAGCTTTTTTATTTCCACCTTGTAGTAGTTTTGGATTTCGTAGGCGATGTCTTCTACTTTGCCATGGTAGAAACGTTCTCGTCCCAGTCCGACAACCCAGCGTATTCCTAGTATGGGGTCGGCAAGGAACATTGCATCGATGTTTTTCAGTTCGGACTTCTGCATTTCCTTGTGTATAACCTCCATCTCCAGTTTTGTGTGCGCAAGTTCTTCAAGTTTTGCCGAGAATACCGAATTTGCCGACGGTAGATTATGTTTTGTAGCTGCAATAAGGGTGTTGTCTTTCATGAAAAAGATGTCCGAATTGAGGCCGTGCCTATAAATTCCATCGTTGCTAGTGATGATAATGTCGTCGAGGTTGTTTTCCTTGATTATTTCTTTGCAGCGAAGCTGAATGAATAGTTTTGGATTCGGACTCGACATAATATCTTGGCCTGCCACAAAAATGTCGGTGAAAATGCCATTCTTGTTCAGTTGGTAGAATTCTTGGTTGATGCTTTCTACGGATAAAAGTGTTGAGAAAGAATTCGGTTCTTGTCCTTCGTTGTTGCGGAAAAGTGTTATTGTTACCGCAAATTCCTTGTATATCCTGTTCTTCCTTAGAAGAAGCATAATGTCGTTTGCGAGGATTTTTGCGCAGAAATAATCGTCTGCCACCATTCCATAGAGTTCAATCATTTTTTCTATAGTCTGGAAATAGCTTTTGAAATCGTATACGAAGCACGAATTTCCACGAAGCTTAATGCTGAACGAGTCGCCCATAAGCAGGCCTCTGTTGTCGTGAGTCAGACATGGCTGGCTTGATGGCTGTATTTCTCCGTTAAGCATTATGTGTCTGGCCATTATCTTTCGGTTATTTGTTTGCAGATGTTTAGAATTCCTGAATTCGACTCAATTAAAATGCCTTCGATGCCTGCATTTGCCGCTGCCTCGATGTCGCGTTTTCCATCGCCAATCATTAACGACATTTTCGGGTCGATGTTGTGTTCTGCCATGGCTTTTTCAATCATCAGACCTTTGGGCTTGCGGCAAAGGCATTTGCATACGGAGTCGTGGTGAGGACAATAATAAATGTCGTCAACTTGGGTGTCGTATCCGGCAAGGTATTCGTGCAGCTTGGCGTGCATTGCCTCCAAATCACTTTCGGTGTATAATCCTTTGGCTATTCCGCCCTGATTGGAAATTATTATGACAATGAATCCGGCATCCTTGAGTGTTTTTATCGCTTTTCCTACGTCTTCAAGTATCTCAAAGTCTTCAACGCGCTCGCAATAATGACCAAGCTCCCTGTTTACCACACCGTCCCTGTCGAGGAAAACCGCCTTGTTCATACGTGCAGGATTTTGTATATTAGTTCCTTGTAAATGTCGGCATCGGTGTAACCTGTTCCGCACATACCCTTGCTTTGTGCATCGGCTTCGCGGATAAATGAAATGATGCTAATGATTTTGCCTACAGGATAGTTCGATGCGGCTTCGGTATATTCCCTTACGAAGAACGGATTTACGCCGAGCATGGCTGCAAGTCCGTTTTGGCTTCTGTCGGTTGCGTAATGTACTGATAGAATTTTGGAGAAATATTCGAAAAGTTGTTTCGTACATAGCACCATTGGCGTGCTTTTGTTGTTCTGTGCAAAATAGTTCACAATCTGGTATGCCTTAAGACTGTTTTTCTGACCTATTGCCTTTTGGAGCTCGAAAATGTTGAAGTCGCGGTTGATTCCGATATTTTGCGCCACAATATCGGTTGTTATCGGCTTATTGTCGCTTATGGAGTTCTGCAGCTTCTTCATTTCTCCGTCAAGACGCGATAGGTTGTCGCCAATGTGTTCGTACATTAGTCGCTGCGCATCTGGCATCAATGTTAGATTATACGACTTCGCAAGCGTGTCGATCCATTTCATCATGTCCTTTTCGTACAGTTTCTTCGACTCGAAGACAACGCCGTTTTTGTCAGCATTCTTTATGACTTTGGTGCGCTTGTCTAATTTTGCGGTGTCTTTCATTGCCATCACAAAAATTGTCGACTTTAGGGGAGTCTCAAAATAAGAATCAATGTGCTCGTCAAGTTTTAGGTTCTGAGCTTCCTTTACAATTACCACCTGGTAGTTTGACATCATTGGATACCGCTTGGCCGTTTGTACTAGAAACTTCGTGTCGATGTCCTTGCCGTAGATTACTGTCTGGTTGAATGTCTTTTCCGAATCGTTTAGCACTTCGTTTGCTATCCGGTCGGTTATCTGGTCGATAAAATAGGATTCTTCTCCGTATAGTAGATATATCGGCTTGTAGATTTTGTTCTTGAGGTCGCTTAGTATTTGGTCGTATGTATATGCCATTATGAAAAATTTACTTTGCAAAGATAAGTAAGTTGTTTGAATTGTTTTCTATGTTTCTAATAGTTTCTCGCTGTCGCGTTGCAAGTTGCTTGTCGCCGGTGCGGTTGCATATGGTGGGGAGTCCTGAAGTATTTCCGCTAACTTGGAGGCAGCTTTCGCCTGCGAAATAATTTAATTAACTTGTTGAAAACTATCTCTGCTTTTTTGTGCCGTGTCGCCACTAAACTATTATTTTTGCAATGATGAAAGAAAAATTCAAGGGAATAGTAGAGAAAGTTAAAGGCTGGTCATCCCGCTATCTGCTGCTGGGTGTCGTGGCCGTATTTTTGATATGGCTGGTATTTTTCGACGAGTTTAATCTTATCGACCGCTTTGAAAAGGAAAGCGAGCTTCACGAATTGCGCGAAAACGAAAAATACTATGAGGAACAGATACGCGAGGACAGCACTCGTCTCAACGAACTGATGTCGGGCAAGGAGGAACTCGAGAAGTTTGCCCGCGAGCAGTACTACATGAAGGAGGAGGATGAAGACATTTTCCTTGTTATCCCTGAAGATTAATTGTTCATTGTAAATAGTTCATTGCTTTGTGGTTTACCCCGAAAATTTTGAATCAAAAATAGGTTTCGACAAGATACGCGCCTTGATAAAGTCGGAATGCATGGCAGCTCCGGCAAAATGTATTGTTGACGAAATTGCTTTCTCGTCGGATTTGAATATCATCAGGAAGTCGCTTTCGCAAGTGTCGGAGATGATGACCGTATGCATGCTCAAGGACAATTATCCGGCCAACAACTATTCCGATGTGTCGGCGGCCGCTTCAAGAATGCGTGTCGAAGGAACCTGCCTGCAGCTTTTCGAGCTTGTTGATATTCGTACCGTCCTGGAAAATTGTCGTGCTTTGCGCGCCTTCTTCCGTACCGACGAAAAAAACGAGTTCCCAAACTTGAAAGTCCTCGTCGATTCGATAAATTTCCCAACATATATCTACGACCGTATTCTGTCGGTTCTTACGAAAAACGGAACAATCAAGGACACCGCTTCGCCCGAGTTGCACGATATTCGCAAGTCGCTTATCTCTACACAAGATTCAGTAACGCATAAGCTGAATTCCATTCTTTCGTCGTTCCGTGAACAGGGGTGGGTGAGCAAGGACTTGTCGGCAACCATGGTCAACGGACGTTTGGTATTGCCAATCGAGACGACCTATAAGCGCCGTGTGCAAGGTTTTGTCCACGATGAGTCGGCAAGTGGAAAAACTTCTTATATCGAACCGCAGGAAGTGCTTGAAATGAACAACCATATCCGCGAACTCGAACTTGCCGAGGCACGCGAAATACAAAAGATACTTTACGACCTTACATGCGAGTTCCGTCCGTATGCCGACGACTTGAAACAGATTTCGCGCACTATTGCCGAACTCGACTTTATTCGTGCCAAGGCAAAGTTTGCAATAAGCATCGAGGCAATTATTCCTGCTGTCCACAAAGAACCCTGTCTGGACATTGTCCGTGGCAAGCATCCGCTTTTGTACTTGACATTGAAGAAGGAACATCGCGAAATTGTGCCTACATCTTTCCGCTTGGATTCTGAAAATCGTATTTTGCTGATTTCCGGACCAAATGCTGGCGGTAAGAGTGTGTGCCTAAAGACGGCTGCCATTCTTTCGTATATGCTTCAGTGCGGATTGCCAGTGCCTGTTGGCGGTGCAAGTTCGTTTGGAATTTTCAAGAATATTCTTCTCGACATTGGCGACCAGCAGTCTATCGAAAACGATTTGAGTACATACAGTTCGCATTTGGTGAATATGAAGTATTTCCTGAAGAATGCCGGACAAGAAACTTTGCTTTTCATCGACGAATTTGGTTCCGGAACCGATCCGATTATTGGAGGAACTATTGCCGAGGCCATTCTCGAGGAACTCAACAAGACCGGAACTTTCGGAATGATAACTACGCATTACACAAACCTGAAGGTTTTCGCTTCCGAGGCCGAAGGAATAATCAACGGTGCAATGCTTATCGACCACACGAATATGCAGCCGACATTCATTCTCGAAGTCGGAATTCCCGGTTCGTCCTATGCTGTCGAAATTGCCCGCCGTATTGGTTTGCCCGAGGCAATTATCAGCAAGGTAGTGGAAAAATCGGGCAACCAGCAGATGAATATCGACCGTTTTCTGCGCGAGCTTATGCGCGACAAGAAATATTGGGAACGTAAGCGCAAGCAGGTCAACGAGCAGAACAAAAAGGTTGATGAGGCGTTGCAGAAAAACCTTGAGGAACTGGAACTTATCAAGACCAAGCGCAAACAGATTATCGAAAGTGCGCGCGCTGAAGCCGAGCAGCTTCTCAATGGAGTAAACAAGCAGATTGAAAATACCATTTCCGAAATCAAGCATAGCAATGCCGACAAGGAGAAGACCAAGGAAATACGCGAGGAAATAAAGCAGTTCAAGGAAGAATTTGAGAAATCCAAGGAGGCGGACGACAACGAATTTGCACGTCGTTACGAATATGTGAAGCGCAAGATAGAGGAACGCGAAGCGCGGAAGCTGGCGCGCGAAAAGGAAAAGAAAATAGAGATAATTCCTATCGACGAGAGCAAAATCAATATTGGCAGCAAAGTTCGTGTGGCGGGTCAGGAGGCCATTGGCGATGTTACGGGACTAACCGAAAGGACCGCCGTTGTTTGCTTCGGAAGTCTTTATATGTCGGTGGCGCTCGACAGGTTGCAGAAGGTCTCGCAGGAAGATTTTGCCAACCAGCGCAAGCAGTTGTCGGTAAATTCGGCCATTTATTCCGAAAAAGCACTGAATTTCAAGCCGTATATCGATGTTCGTGGCGACCGTACCGACGAGGCATTGCGCAAGATAGAAGAACTTGTCGATGCAGCCGTTATGCTAAGCCATCACGAACTGAAAATTCTTCACGGACGAGGCAACGGCATTCTTCGCCAGAACATTCGCCAGTATCTGAAAACTATTCCGCAGGTAAAGTCTATTGCCGACGAAGACATAAGGTTTGGTGGCGACGGAATAACGGTTGTGAAGCTGGACTAGGAAATCTGCCTGTCGTCAAAAAAAATGTTGTTTATGCATGTAACTCGACTGGTTGTTTGTAAAATTTAATCTTTTTTGCATTTTTTATTTTGAGCATAAAAATCTTTTTTTACTTTTGCAAAAAGTAAAATATAAATAATATGAGAAGAGTAATTATGCAAACGGATAGAATTCTATTCTGCTTTAATTTAAAATTAATGAAAGCTGGCAAAATGATGCTAGTGGTGTTTGTGTTGCTATTGCTGAACTTGGGAGTTAAAGCGCAGGCTGTAAGTTTGTCGCCGGAGCAATGCGGACATACTATACAATATGGCGAGCCGATATTCTGTACGGCAAACGACAGTGCAACTGAATATGAGTTCAAGTTTTTTAATGATGAAGATACGATAATTCTCTCGACAAACAGCAACTATATTGGAGTTGAGAGATATAAAGTATATTTGAAGGCACATACGCTATATAATGTTGCCGTAAGGTATATGGTTGATAGTGTTTACTCGAATTACGGCGACACCTGCACTACCGAGGTATATCTGGATTGGTATTACGCGGAGCTGCAAAAAAACAAATTCATGCATTCCGGTCAAACGCCAAACTTGCGGCGCGAAAGTATTAATACCGATACGACCTATGAGTTTCCCGTCGTGTTTCATGTAGTTGTGCCGTGTTGGTTTTCCGGAGAACCGCAAGAGTACCTTCATCCGGATTTGATAGAGAGGCAACTGGAAATAATAAATAAGGTTTTCGGCGGAGAATATGCCCATGCAGGGGACTCCGTATTTAATACTGGCATACGCTTCTGCCTTGCGACAAAATATTATGATGGCAATGATTACAGCGACAGCATAAAGTTTGATTATGCAGGGAAAACATACTATGGCATCACATACAATAAATCGAACCGACCAGTAGTCGGCCTACAGAATGGAGAAACCATAGCCTTTCCTGGTGTCGAATGCATAGCAAACCCCACCTGCGGTTATTACGATTTGTTTCCGCCGGACAAATACCTGAACATATTTATTTTCGACAGTCTGGAGGAATCCAGCAGTTATGGGGAGGCCTGTTCAAGAGCCTTGCTTCCTCTTCGACCGTTAGCGTTTGTTCGTATAAGGAAGGATGTCGTTGGCGGGAATCGCATGTTGACCACCGTTGGCAGGGACAAAGGTTTTACAGCCCCGCATGAACTGGGGCATTTTTTCGGATTGTGCCATACTCCAGATGTAATTCCCCCGTGTGAATCATGTACATCCTGCTTGGATACCAGCCATTTTTCGGCGAGAGCATATGGGATGAACATAATGAGCTACCGAAATGATGGCGAGAGAAGAGGATTTTCGGAAGGACAGCGGATAAGGATGATTGAGGTTATAGAACAGGAACATCAAGGACTCTCCCGCGCATCAACACCAAGGAAATGCGAGCAGTCGGCAAATTTATATTCACCCCGGATAGCATATCCGCAAGCAGGAGTGGTATGTATGGACTTGAACGACACCATTGTTGTCGCGGTTGATGACATTTCGATGGTAAGAGAGATTTCAATAAACGGGATTTCTATTGACCTAAACGACAGTGCGAGCGTGATATATTCCGGAACAACAACCATAAAGCTTCCGAATTTACTTGGTATAGCAGGAACATATAATATAGAGGTATCTTGCGGATTTACCGACAACCATAACAATTGGCACACCGTATCCCAAGAATACACTGTTATTGACTGCAGCGAGATGGAACTAGACGCCACAAAATCCCAGTGGTATTTTGACAGCTATGTCAGCCTCGACTTCAGGAATGGCATCGGGCAGCTGAAAACGGACTCGCAGATGGACGCAAATCCCTCCGAATCCTGTGTCTGCGACGACAGCGGCGCACTTCTTTTCTATACGGACGGTGCTAAAATCTGGAATTCTCAGCACCAGCTTCTGGCAAGCAATCCGGGACCAGGCAATGATGTTGGCGCAAGGGGGACAATAATATTTAAGTGCTCGGATTCAAAATATGCAATAGTAAGCCTGTGCCACGTTTCAAATGGCAACACCTCCAGTTTGAACTATTGCATTCTTGATGTCACCAGCCTTGATTCTCCGGTAGCATGGAGACAGCTAACCACAAGATATAATAGTTTGTCCATATTGTCTGCTGTACCGACGGGCGAAAACGGAAAATACTGGCTACTGTCAACGTCAAAAGCCAGCGACGGGTACCACAGATGGATTGCCAAGCTGTCGGTAACAGATACGGCAATAAGTATAGAAGACAACACTGAGAGAGAGCTAAGTGACACTTTGTCGGCAACCGAAATGCCTCCATTTGTAATAAAAGTGTCTCCGACTTCGGAATTTGTTGTCTATGAAACGGAAAGTTATGTATCCTTATATCGCTTCAATGCGCGAACTGGGCAGTTTCCTGAAAACAGATGCAACTTTGAGAATTTTGTAAAAAAAATGACAACGGCTTTCAGCCGCAGCGGAAGATTCCTGTACACGGGAACTGTATCCCTCCAAAACACAGGGAACCCTATAATAGAGATCAAACAGAACGATTTGAGCAAGCTCGACGGTTGCAACTGCTACATGCCGCAAATAACGGTCTGCCAGTATGAAGACCCGATGAACAATATGACGACCATAAACATGCAGGAGGGTCCGGATGGAAGAATATATATAGGAAGATATTCGGAGGAAATTCCAAATAATGCCCGAATGATAGGGGTCATACTAAATCCGGAGGTGCGCGACAGCACTGAAGGATCCAACAACGACTGCGGAGCAGTAGTTCCATATCTTGAATACGAAGAGTCTTCCCTGATGTACAATCACCAGAATTTTCCGAATTTCGTATATGCCACCTTCACCGATACCTGCAAAGCCGGTTTCCTCGTATGCTCGGATTCATGCGACGCAAGGTTTCTCAATATTGTAAACCTCTCGTCCACAGTGCATAACCGCTGGGTATTCATCGACGTGGAAACAGGTGAACCTATCGACTCTGTCGACACATTCTCCGCCGCTAGCAATGGTGACCCCGAAATCCCTCAGTCGGTATGGAGACATCGGCATATAATAATAAGACAGATTAACGATTGCGACATCGTGTTTGAAAAGGATGTAAACTTTGATATACACGCAAGCATTTCCGGCAGCGAATATCTGTGTGACGACGGAAATACGCATCAGTTCCATGCGCATATCGACGAAGGTTTGCCTGTGTTTGCAACCTGGATAAGTCCAGCCGGAGAAGGAGAAGACATAAATGTCAGCTGGGACATGCTAAACGCCCCGCAAGATGCAGAAGAGTATACAATTTCAGCAGCAATATGGAATTCGGTCACAAGAGGATGCCCCGACACGGCAAGCTTTGTTGTGCATAGGAGCAACATAGCATTTTCCGAGGCAATAACGCCATATTGCAACATACATAACATGGGAGCAGTTGAACTGACGAATTTCACAGGAAATACAAACGTTTATTTCACAGAGGGAAGCCTAAATGCAGCACAGACCGGAGATACTGTTGTCGTGGATAGTTTGCAGGAAGGGAATTACCACTATGTGGTAGAGGACACAGCAATAGGCTGCCGCTATGAGCGCACTGCGGAAATAACATCACCGCTGGACGACATATCTATCTCCGTTATCCCCGCCTGTGAAACCGACACGATAAGAATCACAAGGCTTGGAGGAGATTCGTTGTATGGCTACCATTTTATTGAGCAGCAGACAGAGGTCGATTCATTCCCAAGAGGCACAGTGCTGGACTTTGTCGTAAGCGATATAATTAATGGCTTGAATGTCATTTACTTCGAGGATTTGCCCAATCTTGTAAATATAAAGGTTGAAAGCCCAGACGGCTGCACGAAAGAGTTCCTTGTTGAAATTCCTGCGGACCCGAAAGTTACATTCGACCTGATAGACTGCACCGAAGCAGATTCTGCATACGCGCAGTTTACCCTGCATAACATATCGGATACCAGCCAGCTAAGCTTTGTTGGCGGTAATCAGGTAAACTACATCGGAAGGGGGCTTGACGGCGAGTTCCGCTACCAGATTACTGGAATATCGTGTCTGAACAATGAGTTGGAATATCTGGCGATAAACTACATGGGCTGCATTTACAAATTCCCGATTCAAGATTGCTTCCTAAAGCCAAATGCCATATACTCGCCACTGTGCAGCGAGGACGACCTGTCGACGATAACGCTAAGCACGTACCGCATTCTGGAAAATCTAACAGCAACATGGCGCTGGGACGAAGGCATGTCTACAGAGCAAACAAGCTTTGGCGAACTTGAAGGCGGCGGCTCGGTTACATACCTATATGATGCGGGGCCGGGAACCTATAATTTCGAGATGTATTCGTACCCCTGCAGGACATTCGGCAGGGTAGTCGTGGATACGTCCGGCCTTCCGGTATTCACCGTCGAGGCAGAAAGCGATGGCGATTCGCTGACATGGTGCATAAATGTCCTTTCGCATGCAGAGAACAGCAACAACATAATCCTGTTCTACCATGCGGACGGCAACGTGCTGAATTCCATTAATGTTACAGACGGACGGTACTGCTTCTCCAGCACGCAGGGATGCAGTGTGGCATATATAACAAGCTGCGACACCATACCTGTTGCATTTGATATTTCCGACATCAGCCTGGACATCGACACGATGCCTTGTACAAAAACATCCGTTACCATCAGTTTCGGTATAACGGGTGGCATGGCTCCATACACCGTCACCTTTACCAGCGGCGACAATGCAATGCCTCCGCAGACTTTCGATAGCGGCGGACACGTATCCATTGAGGCGGCCGTATCGAATGGCGCCGAAAATACCCTTGCCGTGGTTTCGGCGGACGGCTACACATACATACGCCACCTGCCACCTGTCAACTACATGCCGCACTATGCCGCACTGCAGGACCCGATTCAAAATTCGTACAGCTCGGAAATCCTTGTTGTGCCTGCATACCATCCGTTAACCTTCAACCACAACGTTACATTTACCAATTGCACCATATACTGCGCCTACGCCAACGACCACTTCGACATAGAACAGACCCAGTGGACTGTAGGAGAAGGCAAGACAGTTATCTTCGACAACAGCACCATCAAGGCGGGCTGCCCCGACAAGATGTGGCAGGGAATAGAAGTTACGGGAGACGACAATGTGGCAC
>CALDKB010000002.1 GCA_937899245.1 uncultured Bacteroidales bacterium
AGGAACAGAATTTCGACACGGAACAACTGATGGCTTCGCAGGAAACCGGAGAGACAGATGGCGACAAGATTTTTGATGCGCTTTCAAAACACATGGACAGCGTTCACGTTCAGCCGCAAGTGAAAAAGGAAAAGGTTCTTGACCAGTTCCGATTGATCAAAAACCGTCCGCATTTGTCAGAGTTTAGTTCTAAATTAGGCAAGTCACCATTGCGTTATTTTGCTGAATATCTTTATTCTAATATCCTCACAGCCATTTGCAACAATTCGCCCGAAGATGTCTTGGGACGTTTTTATGGCGAGTTTATCCGTTACAGCGGCGGCGACGGACAAACATTGGGCGTTGTGCTGACACCGAAACACGTCACGGAGCTTTTTGTCGATTTGGCTGATTTGAAACCGACCGACAAAGTTTTTGATCCATGTTGCGGCACAGGTGGCTTCCTGATTTCGGCCATGCACCGGATGCTGAAAAATGCGAACCGTGACGAACAGCGCACCATAAAGAAAGAGCGTTTGCATGGCATAGAGTTGCGCGACGACATGTTTTCGATTGCTACAACCAACATGATTTTGCGCGGCGATGGAAAAAGTAACCTGATTTGTGCCGATTTCCTGAAACAGCCTGCCGAGGAACTGCGAAAGAAAAATTTTACCGTCGGTTTCATGAATCCGCCTTATTCGCAAGGCAAAAACAAGACGACAGCCGAACTTACAGAATTGAAATTCATCTGCCATTTGCTTGATTCGCTGGCCGATGGCGCGCGTTGCGTGGTGATTGTGCCGCAAAGCACTATGGTAGGCAAAACCAAGGAAGACAAAATCGACAAACGCTATATTCTTGAAAACCATACTTTGGAAGGCGTGATTACCTTGAATCCTCAGACTTTCTACGGCGTTGGCACAAATCCCGTGATTGCCGTTTTCACCGCACACCGTCCGCACCCGAAAAACAAATACAGCAAGTTCATTAACTTTAAGGATGACGGCTTTGTGGTGTTTCCGCATTTGGGGCTGCTGCCGACCGAGCAAGCCAAGGAACGCAAGAAACTTTTATTGGAATGTTGGCTGATGGGCAGGCATACCACCAACGACTTCATGGTGACTTCCACCGTTGAAGACGATGATGAATGGCTGCATTCGTTTTATTATTTCAACGAGGACATCCCGACCGAAGCCGATTTTGAAAAGACAATGGCCGACTACCTCACTTTTGAGTTTAACATGATTGCCCACGGACGCGAGTATTTGTTTGATAATTCAGAAAGAAGGGAACGAATTGAAGAATTAGGAAATGTTGAGAATTTGGAAGATAAAGAATGGAAGGCATTTAAATTAGGCGATCTATTTAAGGTGAAAATAGGTAAAAATATTGATAAAATATATGCTGATACTAATGGAAATGATGCTTATGTTACAAGAACAGAATTTAATAATGGTTTGAACGGATTTATATCAGGTAAGATTGAATTGAAAAATAATGACTATCCTGTTATTACGATTGGAAACGAAACGGCAAAACCATTCGTTCAAGTTTTTCCCTTTTATACAGGAACCAAAGTGAATATAATGATTCCCAAGGAAAATATGCCGGTATATATATTGCATTTTATCTCGACAAGCATAGAAAAACATCGCAGCATTTTTTCATATTCGTTTACAATTAATTCAACAAGACTAAAAGCATTACACGTCATGCTTCCAGTAAATTCCAAAGGCGAGCCGGACTATGTTTTCATGGAAAACTATATGAAGCGCAAGGAAATGGAGATACTGAAAAGGTATGTGGAAAGAATGGGAAAATAAATCAATAAATTATATAAAAACATGTCAAGAAAAAAACGCAACATTGAGGTATTATCTGTTAAGTTGAGATTTGCTGATGATGAGCCTCGTACTGTAACATTTTCTGAGATTCTCAATTGCCTGAATGGTAGGGAATATAGATTTCAAGAGAAAATTTTCAATTTTTCTTTGCTGCAAACAGATAAATTAAATTGTATTGCTGGAATAATCATTACGACACAAGATTCCGATATTCCTCCCAAGAGAAATAAATTCACAGGTGTCTATAACACAATTCAAATTGATGTACAAACAGAGGGCTTTGCATACGCCAACATCTTTTTATATGATACTGACAGGAACATTCTATTATATGAAATAAATAAGAATGGCTGTTTCCCAAATCAGTTAAAGGAGTTTATTTATTCTTCATGGAATGCTGATGAAGAAAATGTTCGTTTTGATATATCATTTCCTCCTGTGCTAAGGTTGAATGAATATGATAGAATGCTTAGAATGGACAGGTATAAGAAAATCAAAATTGAATTGTTCAATCCTGTAGATTTGGTTGACAGTATTAGAGAAAGCACTGATTCCATATATAACAACATTCTCAAAAGCAATATCAATTTCGGTGCTCAGACAAATGCGAACACAATTATTATTGAACAAACTGCATTTCAAAAAAGGATTAATTTAGAAGGATTAAGCCATTCAATGGTTAGAGGGTTGGTCAATGCAGTGCGTCAACATATACGTCAAAATAATATTCAAACACTAACTGTTGAAGGTTATGATTCGGATAGTGAGGATCCCAACAGATGTAAGATTATTGATTTGGTTGGCGATACGTTTAAAGAGTATTTTTGGATAACAGACATACAGATTCATAGTGATGTCCAACAGTCAGAAAGAAAAGAAGGAATTGAAGATTTGTATGATAGATTACTGCCAGAATTCAGGCAATTAATTGGAAGATGAAATGATTTTTGGCAAAAAAATAGCATATTGGATTGAAATTGGTGGTGGAATTATTCTTGGATTGGTTATGGCAATAATAACCTTTTCCATAAATCCATCCTATAATAATTGGAAAGGTTTTATCCAAGAATTTCCGACTATAGGAATGTGCGCCTTTGGATTCTTGTTGACATTATTGAGTATTATTATACAAGGGAATAGTCCGAATATAGAAAGAATGAAAAGCCGTACTAATCTTTTTAATAGATTTATTCTGTTTAATAAAAGGATTGTTATGCTATCCCTTATTTCGTCATTGTATTCTTATCTTCTTGGATATTTGAATTTCAATTGGATAATTGACGGTATTCATGTTGACGAATGTTTTGTTTTATTTGCAGAAAAATTTCTACTAAGTCTTTTTACATTCTTGTTTATTTGGTTTATAGTAGATGTGATTCAATTTATTAGATTGTTTTATGTTTTAATAAAAGAATAAAAATGATTTATTGTGAAAAATCAAGTTTGAATAAAATTGTTCTTCATTTAGTTGGAAACAAACTTAATCAGGACGGGGTTTCGTTGGCTTCTTGTTGTATGGAGAATAAAGACGAATTAAATAAAACACTTATTTCATATTTCCTCTCTCCTTTCACCACCAACGAATATTTCGAGTTCTTCCACGAAAGTGAGCTTGAACTCAACGCTGTCTTTACCTACATTTCCCGTATTTTCGACAATCCCGATGCGCTATATGACCAGTCGGTGAACCTGGCCAAACATCTTTACGAACAAAGCACACATCCGAAAATCAAAGGCGGCGAGTTTTATACCGTCTATTTCAAGGATTGCCTTTTGGATGGCGACACGATGGATGCGGTCGGACTGTTCAAGTCAGAAAACAAGGACACTTTCCTCAAGGTGCTCCGCGAAGACGGCAGCTTCAATCTGTTGAGCGAACAGGGCATCAACATCAAAAAATTGGACAAAGGCTGCCTGATTTTCAATAAGGAACGGGAAAACGGCTACATCGTAGCTGTGGTCGATAACACCAACAAAGGCATTGAAGCGCAATATTGGATAGACGATTTCCTGCATGTGCGTCAGCGGAAAGACGAATACGCCAACACGCAGAATTTCATGACTTTTGCAAAGGATTTTGTCACAAAGGAATTGCCCAACGAGTTTGAGGTTACCAAAGCTGACCAAATCGACCTGCTTAACAAGTCATTAAAGTTTTTCAAGGAAAAGGACACTTTCGACATTGAGGAATTTGCCAACGAAGTCATCGAGCAACCCGAGGTGATTGAAAAATTCCATCAGTACAAACGCGAATACGAAGAGGAAAGCCAAATCGCCATCGATGACCAGTTTACCATATCCGAATCGGCACGCAAGAAGCAACAACGCAGCTACAAGCGTGTAATTCGATTGGACCAGAAAATCCAAATCATCATCGACGGCAACCGCGAGAACGTGGAGCAGGGCGAAGACGAAAGGGGCAAATTCTATAAGGTGTATTACCGGCAGGAAATGTAAATCAAGTCAAAATAAAAGAAAACGGAAGAAATAAAATATTGTTAATCAATCATCCACCCATTATGCAAGCCAAAGAAAATCCCTTCCAGCTAAACAACTTTCAGAAAAAGATGTACGAACATCTGATTGAGAAAAAATGGGAACGATATCCTGAGACCAAAGGCCATCCTGGTAAATATAAATGTCGGGAATATGATGCGATTTTCCCTGACGGTTTCAAGTGCGATTATCCCCCGATGTTGTATGAAGCATCAGTGGAAGACTATAAGAAAATGATGACGAAGTTGGGCTATAAGTTGCACGAGTTTTCGTTCCACGCGGTAAGCTCTCAAACGGCTTGCGTCAATTTGTTTTTGCCGCTGCTGGTAAGCGATTACGCAAACGATATTCTGAAAGCATTATGCACAGCCAAACATCTGCCCATTGACTTCAAAGAAATCGATCGTAAGGCAGAAGGCTTTTACAAGGGCTTTCGCTTCGAGTTTTGGGATAAAGGAAAGTCGGGAGTAAAGGGCTATCTGAACGACCATACGTCTGCCGCTGGAACAGATGCAGATATCGCTATCGCCTATAAAAACAGCAAAGACGAAAATTGCATCTGGCTTATCGAACATAAGCTTACCGAAGCCGAATTCACTACTTGTGGCGGCTACAGAAGTAAGCATAATGCGCACAAGGATGTTTGTACCAATTGCAATCCATTTGGCAATGAAACGGTACAAAAACAATGTCGTTATTCTGTTGTCGGATATAATTATTGGGGAATAACCAATAACCATAAGCTGTTTTCGGAAAAGGTGGCGGAAATGTCGCAATGTCCGTTTAAGTCCGGAATGAACCAGCTGTGGCGCAACCAACTTTTGGCATCGAAACTTCAAGAGAAAAAAAGATGCGACAAAGCCTTTTTTTCTGTAGTATATCATTCAGAAAACGAATCACTTGAAAAAAAGTTGATGAGTTATGAATCTTTGTTCTCGAAAGAAGCCGCATTTTCATATTTTACCTCCAAAGACCTATTCGAATGTGCGCAAATGCACGGCCAAGATTTGTCAGAATGGCTGAAATGGTACGAGGAAATGTACTTGTCATACAAGTATAGCCCCTCCAACAACCTCACTTAAACCACTGCTTTACTGCCACATCAAATCCGGCTCCACGCATGTAGTTGAAGGTGGCGAGGTTTAGGCCGCGTTCGTATTTGCTCCAGTCGGGAGAGCCGTTGCAGGTGAATGGAATTTCGTTGTTGGCGAAGGTGTTTGGTTGTGATTGGACAAGTCGAGCATTGAATTGCTGCGGATTCTGTCCGGAAATGGAATGACAGGTCATGGCGTAGCGATGCCAAAAGGCAGATTGCAAAAGCCCTTCTTCGAAGAGCTGACGGACAACGTCAAGACTTTCGAAAAGCTCGCGTTCGGTCTGGGTTGGAAATCCGTACATTAGGTAGGCGTGGACCATGATGCCATTGTCGGCAAAATGTCGCAGGGTTTCGCGAGCAGATTTTACACTTATTCCTTTGTTAATGAGCTTAAGTACGCGTTCGGAGGCGACTTCGATTCCGCCACTGACGGCAATGCAGCCACTTTGTGCCATGAGGAAGCATAGCTCGTTGGTAAATGCTGTTTCGAAACGAATGTTTGTCCAGTAGTTGACAGCCATTTTGCGTTTCAGGATTTCTTCGGAAAGACTGCGTAATGTTGCTGGTGGTGCGGCTTCGTCGACAAAGTGGAAGCCACGAATGCCGGATTGTTCAATCATGCCTTGCATACGGTCGGCAATGATGCTGGCGGGTGCAGAATCATATCGGCAAATATAATCGAGTGTGGTGTCGCAGAAAGTGCATTTTGCCCAATAGCAGCCGTGGGCAAGCATCATCTTGTTCCAATGCCCGTTGCTCCATAGACGTTGCATTGGGTTGGCGGTGTCGGCGGTGTCGAGATACATGTCGGTGTGTATTCCGTCGAGACATGGTGTGCCAAGATCTTTGAAGGCGACATTTTCGCAACTGTCAAAATTGTGCTTTTGGATTTTACCGTCGCTGCCAAGACTAATTGTCCGGACATGTTCTCCATCGTTGAGAAGTCGTTCGAGAGGTAATTCTCCATCGTCGAATGTTATGGTGTCGATATATTTGAATATTCGTGTGTCGGAAATTTGTCGCAGTTCGGTATTTACATAGCCGCCACCCATATTGATGTGAACCTGCGGGTGATTCTGTTTTAAGTATTTGGCACAACGCAATGCTCCGTACAGGTTTCCTGGAAATGGTACGGAAAAACCGATATGGGTAGGATTGGTCGCATTTATTTTGGCTTCGAGTAGTTCGAGCATCCATTTGTCGATGAGATTAGGATCCTTTGAAAGTTCTTCCTCGAGAGGTGTAAATTCTTCGAGACTTTTGCATAGTTTTTCGGCGTAACGCACCATTTCGAAATGCTGGCTGATGCAATTTTGAATTACGGAGCCAATATCTTCGATGAACAAAGTGCATAAGTATTGTGCCTGGTCGTGAGTGCCGGATGTTCCGTAGTCCCATTCCAGATCTTCGAGGTTCGGCATGCGCTTTTGATTAGCCCAGAACTTAGTGTTGGCAAAAAGCTGTGCAAAAGTGTTGTCTTTGCCTTGTAGAAATAGCTTTACCGGTTCAACCCACTTGACATAAAAGTCCTTGTTAGAGAGAATTATCTTGATGTTAATTGCCTTTTTGCCAGAAACATGTACGCCTTCCGCTATGTCGAATATCTGCGAGATAGACTCTTGTGTTAGGATTTTATCTATCAGTTCGATGCTGAGATCCATCTGGTCGCATGGAATGTTTTTGCTACGCAGGTAACCTGTTAATTGCTGTGTGGCCGGGTAGGCGGTGTTTATCTGCGTTAGTGGTGGTGTTACTAGTAGAAGGTGCATAATGTTGTGTATTTTAGATTGCAAAAATATGAAATAGTTTGAAGTTGTTTATGGTTTGCGTTATTCCCAACCGTTGAATATGTCTTCGCCATAATAGTTGTGTTCGTTGTCGCCGTGGAGAGGTTTCCAAACTTGTGCGAAAAATGGATTGCCCTTTGCAATTTCATCGTAGTTCCATGGTGATGGCAGGCATTCGGGACACCAATGTCCCCCTTCGAGGACTAGTACTGGAGAGGCCTTGAATCTGTGTCCAAATTGGCATTCCCATTCGAGAGGTGTGCTGAAATCACCTTTTGTCATTGTTGTGCTAAGACATTTTCCTCCACGGAATTCGGCTGCTTTCTGCATATCGTCAATAGTCCATTCGGAACGTGGTTTTGACTCGTCGTAGCCGTGTGAGATGCGAACAATTTCGGTCTCGCTAGGATGCGACAGGTCCTGATGTTTCCAGTCCGGAATGTTCTTGTATTTCTCTATGGATCCGTAGTAGGCCGAAATACGTTGTTGTTCGTTATGCTTTATCCACCATTGAGTTCCCCATTTTTTCTTGTTGGCCATAGGACGCATTGCCATTTTTATGATGAATCCTGGAACTATTGCCGCAAGGTTGAAGTACCATGGCAGTTGCTTGCCCATCTGTGCAAAGTATTCATCAACGGGTGTGTTGGCTCTGAAATGGAGGTATTTCTCCAATTCGTCGGAGTCGAGATACCATTGCCCGTGGAAATTGCGGAGCACGAACCATTCGGGGTTGAAAATCTTTTCGGGAGGCGGGCAATGTATTGCCTTGAGAAGCTTGCACTCGAATTCGTAGTTGCTAAGACGATATTGCGGACCGCTACCGATGTTGTAGAAACGATTCCAGAAATCGGCGGGAACGTTTTCCTCGCAAAGATTTGCCATTACGCGCCCACTATCTTCTACTGTTGCCCATTCGAGAACGCCACGTAGCGGAACGTGGAACATAATGGGGTCGTAGTTCTTGAGAATGGCTGGATATAGGATGCCTGATTGACGCAAGCATACCCAATTCTTGATGCCTGATTCAACGATAGTGCGTTCGGCAATGGTCTTGCTTATTGCGTAGTGGTCGTAGACGCTTATGCAAATAGGATCGCCGGTGCGTCCCCAGTGGATAGGTTCGTTGCGGTCGCTGGTCTGAGCTACGGAACCAATGTAGCAAATCTTTATGTTGTCGGCATTCGGTTGTGCAAGAACGGCCTTGGCGACATTTTGTGCGGCAAGTACGTTAACGCGTCTGGTTTTGTTCGGGAAGTAGTCGGCTGCAGGAGAAACCATGCCTCCGACATGAAGTACGTAGTCGGCTCCTTTGGTGGCTTCGAGGACATCTTCGTATTTGGTAAGGTCGCCCCATACGATGCGAATTTTGTTTGCGTATGGACTGAGTTTCTCTTTGTTCTTTTTGCTCGGCCTGGCAAGAATTGTAATGTCGAATCTGTCGAGACGCTGCATGAATTCATGTAATCCGGCCCAACCCATAGTGCCAGTGGCACCAGTAATAAATACTCTTTTCTTCATGGTCGCAAAGATATAGAATCCGCCAAACATTACAAGCTGGAGTATGAATTATGGCTGTCTGTTATGTGTTCGGGGAAAGGCTTATAGGATTTTCATAGCAATGTATGCACAAGCTTCTGCGTCGGCAAGTGCGTGATGATGGTTTTCGAGAATGTAGCCGCAGGCTTCCGAAACTGTGTGTAGCTGATGGTTTGGTAGCCTTTTCCCGAAATGTTTTCGTGCGGCTTTGCATGTGCAGTGAAATTCATAGTCTGGATATGTCATGCAGTAGGTCTGGAAGACGGCTTTAAGACAACCTTCGTCGAACTGGCTGTTGTGGGCTACAAGAGGCAGACCGGCAATCATAGGTTCAATTTGTCGCCATACATCAGGAAAAATCGGAGCATTGTCGGTGTCGTAGCAACTTAATCCGTGTACTCGCTGGCAGGCCCAAGAATAATAGTTTGGCTCTGGCTTAATTAGACTATAGAAAGAGTCTACGATTTTCTCGTTGCGCACGATTACAATTCCGATGCTACAAACGCTGCAACGTTCAAAGTTCGCTGTCTCAAAGTCTATTGCTGCAAAATCTTTCATTGTGCTTGATGAACTTTTTGCAAAGATAGTCCTATTTTGCGGAATGCATAATTGAACAGGTATTGAAAAAAAATAAATAGAGTGCTGATAGAAAAAAAAATGTGTTACCTTTGCGATGTAATAAATGAAAATGCACTGTGATAGTCATCTTTTCAATTGGTAATATAAAGGAAAAAACACAATACAAATATGAAAGATATTTTTGAACGAATTCACGAGTCTTCTGGGGGTCCATTAGGACAGTATAGGGAACAATTTGAAGGATATTATACATTTCCAAAGCTTGAGGGAGAGATAGGTCCTAGAATGCGGTTTAACGGCAAGGAAGTCCTTTGCTGGAGTTTGAACAACTATCTTGGTTTGGCAAACCACCCGGCAGTCCGCAAGGCCGATGCTGATGGCGCTGCAAAATGGGGTTTGGCATATCCTATGGGAAGCAGAATGTTGTCAGGTCATACATCGTTGCATGAGAAACTTGAGCGCGAACTGGCTGACTTTGAACATAAGGAAGCTGCATTCCAGATGAATTTCGGCTACCAGGGTATAGTTTCTGTAATTGATAGCCTTATGACACGTCACGATGTCATTGTGTTTGACGCTGAGGCGCATGCATGTCTGCTTGACGGTAAGCGCTTGCATATGGGCAAGTCATTTTCTTTCAAGCATAACGATATAGCAAGCTGTGAGAAAAAGTTACAGGTGGCTTGTAAAATAGCCGACGAGCAGGGCGGTGGTGTCCTCGTAATTACAGAAGGCGTTTATGGAATGACCGGAGCTCTGGGAATTTTGGACCAGATAGTTGCCTTGAAGAAAAAATACAATTTCCGTATCCTTATCGACGATGCTCATGGTTTTGGTGTTATGGGCGAACACGGACGCGGTACTTCGGAGCATTTCAACGTTATGGACGACATCGATATTTATATTGGCGCTTATGCCAAGTCTATGGCTTGTATTGGCGGTTTTGTCGCATCAAAGAAGTATATCATTGATTTCTTGCGTTACAATATGCGTTCGCAGATTTATGCTAAATCGCTTCCAATGCCTATTGTCGAGGGGTGCTTGAAACGACTTGAAATTATCCGTAGCGCCGAAGGTGATGAACTGAGAAAGAAGTTGTGGACAGTAACTCGCCGTCTGCAAAATGGCTTCCGCAACCTTGGCTTTACAATCGGTCCGGCTGAGGCATGTGTAACTCCAATACATATTATGGGTGATGTTAATCAGGCTGCAAATATTGCTTACGATTTGCGTGAAAACTATAGGATTTTCTGCTCTATCGTTACTTATCCTGTTATTCCTGTTGGAATGATTATCTTCAGGATAATACCTACTGCAGCTCATAGCATCGAAGATGTTGACTACACATTGAATGCTTTCAAGGAAATTAAGGAGAAACTGGAGCGCGGTGATTACGACAAGCCAGCACCTCAGCTTAATTTTTCGAGGTAATTTGAAATAAAAGACATGATTACATGATGCGTAGCAGTTCGCATCGTGGAATATGATGATTATGAAATATCAGTTGATTTGTAAAAAGTGCGGAGCTGTTATTGATAGTTTCGCAAAATGGTTCGAGCATGACCAGCTATGTCCCGAATGTGGTAGCAACTATGTTGAGGTAAAGTATGATGCCGACTATTCTAAATTAAAAGATTTGTATTCTGAAAATCCGGATAGTTTCTGGCATTATTTTGATTACTTGCCATTGATGGACAAGAAAAACATTGTTTCTTGCGGCGAGGGCGCAATTCCGATGGAGCATTGGGATTTTCTGGACAAATTCGCTCATGATAAATATGGTGTGGATTGTCGCGTCTATGTTTATAGGAACGATCTTAACGGGGGAACAAATACCTTTAAGGACGTTGCGGCATCAATGGCGGCTTCGTTGTTCAAGGAAAATGGCGTAGGTGAATATTGTCTGGCTTCCAGCGGAAACACAGCAACGGCATATAGCAAGTATCTGGCAAAAGCTGGTGTCAAGTTCGACATTTTTGTTCCCGAATGTGTTTGCCCTGATACAGTTGAGGAAATCCGTTCGTGGAAGCAAAATCTAGTTGTTTGCGAAGGAGATTATGGCGCAGCAAAGAAGGTGGCGGCAAATTTTCACAAGGACAATAAGGTTATGATTTCTGCCGGTAACATTGATCCTATCAGGGTGGAGGCAAAAAAGACCATGGTCTTCGAATTTATGCGTCAGTTGGGACAAATGCCCGATGTCTATGTTCAGGCAGTAGCGGGAGGCACAGGACCAATTGCCGTTGATAAGGGCGTCCGCGAAATAAAAGGTGCTTGTCCGGAGGCTAAATTGCCTCGTATGCTTCTGGTTCAGCAGGACACATGCGACCCAATGGTACAAGGCTGGGAGCGTGCGGTAAAAAGCGGTTTCGCAGAAGGTTACGAAAAGAATTATCCTGTAATAGATAATCCGCAGACAAAAGTTTCAATCCTTTCTGCAGGGAATCCTGGAATGTTTCCGGTCGTAGCCCCGATTGTGCGCAGGAGCAATGGTACTTTCCTGCGTGTAAAGGAGTCGGAGCTAGTAGATTTTGCTCGTATAGCATATAAGGAAAAGAATGTATGCTTTGGACCTGCAGGAGCTGTATGTTTCGCTGGCTTTTTCAAGGCGTTGGAAGAAGGCCAGATTAGAAATGGAGAACTTGTGCTTGTAAACACAGGCGAGGGTGCAGCTCGTGCAAAAGAATTCAGAAAGGCTGTGGAAGAAAAGTAATGAAGCGTCGTTTTGCGGGAAAGATAGTGTGGATAACTGGCGCTTCGTCGGGAATGGGCGAGGCCACGGCTTATCGAATGGCTGCCGAAGGCGCAAGCGTAATCTTGACTTCCCGAAACCAGACGGCGTTGGATGCCGTTAGGGCCAGATGTGTAGTCCTTGGTGCAGAGGGAGTTGAGGTTTTGCCGGCCGACGTTTCGGATATCGCATCGTTGGAAGCTTTGGCGGAAAAGGCATGGAATCTTTTCGGACGAATTGATATTTTGTTCAACAATGCGGGTGTAAGCCAGCGTTCCAATACAATCGATTCGCAGATGAGCGTAATAAACAAGGTTATGGATACCAATTATTTTGCTCCGGTTGCAATTACCAAAAGCATTTTGCCTAGGATGATTGCTAATGGAGGTGGTCAGCTTGTTGTTACGACTAGCATAGCAGGAAAGTTCGGCTTCCCCTTGAGATGTGCGTATAGTTCTTCGAAGCATGCCTTGTATGGATTTTTCGAAACGGTGCAGGCCGAATACTATAATGACAATATTCGTGTTACTTTCATATGTCCTGGACGAGTGCAGACAAACATTTCGCTGTACGCGCTTGAGAGTGACGGCTCTGCTCATGGAAAGATGGATGCCGGACAGGCCGGTGGCATATCGTCGGAAAAAGCCGCTCGCAAAATTGTAGATGCTATATTTAAGAAAAAACGTGAGGCTTTTGTTGGCGGAAAGGAACTTCTTATGGTTGACATAAAGCGTCTGTTCCCAGGCTTGGCGGCAAAAATTGCACGAAATATTAAGGCGATGTAGATTTTTTTTGAAGTTTAAAGAGGGATAACGTTGATGCGATAATTGGCGTTGACAGATAAAAAAGGAGAATATGGAAAAATATTTTATATCGGGAATACAGCAGGTTGGTGTTGGAACTCCCAATTTTACCGAATCGTGGAAATGGTATATTGAAATGTTCCAGATGGATGTTAAGATTCTGGAAGACGATACTGTTGCAGAACGAATGTTGCCATATACCGGCAATGTTCCGCAGAAACGCCATGCTTGTATAGCAGTGAATTTGCAGGGTGGCGGCGGTTTTGAGATATGGCAGTATTCTCAGCGTCAACCAAAACTTATTGATTTTGATGTTCAGGTTGCAGACCTTGGAATCTTTGCGGCAAAGGTAAAGAGCCGTAATGTGGTTTCACTTCATGACGAGCTCAAGAAAAAGTACGATAAGGTTGGCGATGTCGTTAAGACGCCAGAAGGAAAGCCAACATTTTTCGTCAAGGATCCGTGGAACAACTATTTTCAGGTAGTAGAGGACGGTTATGTGTTTATCGATGAAAAGCGTCTCGCAGGTGGTACTGTTGGCGCCATGGTTGGTGTTACCGATATCGACAGGTCGCTTGCCGTTTATCGCGATGTGCTCGGCTACGATGAGGTCGTGTATGATGAAACTGGCACATTCAATGATTTCGGCTTTATGAATGGTGGCGACCAGAGGTACAGACGAGTTTTGCTTCGTTCTTCGCGTGAGCCGAAAGGCCCGTTTGCTGAATTGATAGGTAAAAGCGAGATAGAACTTGTCGTGGCTCTCGACCGCGTGCCGCGTAAGATTTTTGAAGGTAGATTCTGGGGCGATCCGGGATTTATTCAGTTGTGTTTCGATATTACCAATATGCAGGAACTACGTAAGTTCTGTGAGTCGAAGGGCTTCCCGTTTACAGTCGACAGTTGCCCCAACAACGAGCATTTCGATATGGGCGATGCAAGCGGACATTTTACTTACATCGAGGATCCTGATGGCACTTTGATTGAATTTGTCGAGACACATAAAATACCAATAATAAAGAAGTTAGGTTGGAATATCAATATGTTGAAGCGTGACCGTGAAAAGCCGTTGCCAAGATTCCTGTTCAAGGTGATGGGTTTGTTCAAGGTAAATTTGGATTGACAATTAAAGATTTTAAGGTTCGCGTCGTGTTGTTAAAATTTAGTTGCGAAATAGAAAAGCATTGTCTTTTCTGTCGCAAATTTTGATAACCATAATAACTTCTGTCTAGTTGCCATATAACGTTGCGTGTAGGTGCTTTAGGCTTGTTTGTGTCGTATGTATATTTTTTTTAACAAATGTATTGCACTTTGATTTAATATGATTGTGTTTTGTAATTGTGAAAAGCTCAGTTTTATTAGGATTTATTCTTGCAGACACAATTTGTATGGCGCAAACGACCGGCTACATTCCCAAGTACAGCAGCAGTACTACTTTCGACAACAGTATCGTCTATCAGACCAATAGCAACATTGGAATCGGGACAACATCTCCATTAAGCAAGTTGCATGTTAACGGGTCGATTTATATCCTATATGGTGTGGCGTAAATATGAAATTATATATAAGGATTAAAAGTGGTGGACAATTCCTATGTTCAGAATAGGAGCATCGGTGTCTCTAAACAACAACTCATAAAATTATGAAAAAACATATTGCATTTATAGTAGCATCATTAATTATTTCAGCATTTGTATTCCAGTCATGCAGGGTTCATTGCTCCGCTTTCCCCGAATAGCTTTGCAAACGAAAAAGTACGACGATTTTTCTGATATGGTTATCGTAAAGGGCAAAGGACTTGCCGAATTTTATGACAAGGAGAACAATTGCACTTGGAGGTTGGGGGAATAATTTATGTTTGTCCAACTTGGAAAGGACTAAGTGTTGAATCTATAAACGACATCAGCAGGTAATATTTTTGATGTATGTAATATCAGTTTAGGTTCAAAGGAGAATTAAAATTTACGTATAGGTTATTACAATAGTCGCTTTTTTGGGTAGTATGGTAAGTTTATAAATAGGTTCTGTCTGAACCCAACTGGTCAAGTGAAAAGTTTTTTGCTAGTCGGACAAATTGCAGTACTTTTGTATCATAAAAATGTTTGATGGAAACTAGTGCGTACATAGAGAGCAAAGAAAGTTTTGCTGTAACTTCTGAAAGCGAATTGATGTCGGTGGAAGAATATTTTGATGTTGTATGGCATAGTTATATTGAAAAACAAGAAAGTTTGTTATAAAGAATAGAACATGGGAAACTTATATGACCTGCTGATGCAGGATGCGCGTTTTGCCGATGCTCTTAAGGCATGCATGAATTGCGGCATATGCACGGCAATTTGTCCAGCGGCCGAATTCTATCAGTACGATCCACGCCGAATATGCGATATTGTGCAGCGTAAAAATGAGGAAGAGATTGAGAGTCTTCTTCGTTCCGAGATGATTTGGTATTGCGGGCAGTGCTTGTCGTGCAAGACGCGTTGTCCACGTCATAATGTTCCGGCCGAAGTTATTCTTGTGCTTCGAAAGGTTTCGCAGCAACTGGGATACATGAACGAACATATAGCCGAACAGCAAAAACGTTTGATGCAAACCGTCGGTCAGAATATCCTTGATATCGGATATTGCGTGCATCCCGACAGGGTAAAGCCAGAGTTGCATCCCGAGCAGGGTCCGATATGGGAATGGTATGTGGAAAATATTGAGGCTGTTGCTCCAAAGATGGGCGCAAACTATAATGGTGACGGTCCCGGAGCCTTGCGAAAAATTCGTGAGGAAAACCTTGAGGAAATCAGAAAAATCTTTGAGGTTACCGGTGGCATGGAGTTGAGGAAGACTTTAACTGAGGAGTAATGAGAAATTTTGGCTTTTCGATATCGCAGACAAGGGCAATCGACCTTGACCAGTCCGATTCTTCATTATGCATTGAATTGGAGCAGATTGTTCCTTCGTTCAAGGTTTGTTTGAATTGTGGCGCATGTACGGCAACCTGTTCGGCACAGCAGTTTTCCGGCTTCGACATTCGCAAGATAAAATGGCAGTTTGTGCAGGGTCAGTACGACGGCTTGGCGAAGGAACTGGAAAAGTGCATGCTGTGCGGCAAGTGTACCCTTGTGTGCCCCAGAGGTGTAAATATTCGCAATTCGGTAGTTGTTATGCGAAGATTATTAACAAAAAGCAATAAGTAATGTCAACATATTTTAGTCCGTTTGTTCTGCCTTTCGTACTTGGTACTGTTGCTCTTTTTGCAATTTGCATTATCAAGTATGTAAGGTGGTATCGTAATTTCGACAGGGTTCAGCGTTCAAAGGTTAAGAAGAACATACTGTCGTGGAAATTCCTGCCGGCAATATTGGAGGCTTTCCTCGAGTGTCTGCTTCACCGCAAGGTGTTCAGGCGTAATCCTGTCCTTGGATATATGCACAGCAGTATTGCGTTCGGCTGGTTCCTGCTGATCGTTGTTGGTGCAATAGAGGCCGAGGTCGGCATAAGCGGAAGCAAGCCGTTCTGGGTGGCTATTTTCTACAGGTTCTTTGTGCATAAGCATGCCGCAGGTGTAGGCGCCGTTTTTACAAATGTTATGGACGCACTTCTGCTGATTGTCCTTTCCGGTGTACTGCTTGCTGTCTTCAAGATGTTGTATTCGAAGATTGTAGGCATGAGACGAATTACCAAGCATGTCATGTTCGACCGTTTTGCAAAATTCTCGCTATGGTTTATTTTCCCGTTGCGACTCTTGTCGGAAAGCTTCACGGCTGCACTTTATGGCAATGGCGGTTTTTTAACGCAGACACTGGGCAACTTGTTTGCCCCGCTGGCAAACGAGTACGTTGAAATGTCGTTATGGACAATGTATTCTGTTTGTCTGGGCGTATTCTTTGTGTCAATGCCATTTTCACGATATATGCATATTTTCACTGAGGTATTTCTGATATATTTCAGGAAACTCGGTGTTACCGAAAGTGAAGATATGACCGGATATACAAAGTACGAGCTGAGTGCTTGTTCGCGTTGTGGCATTTGCATCGACAATTGTCCTATGGACAAGGACTTGGGTGTACAGGGTGTTCAGTCGGTATATCTTCTTCGCGATATTCGCTACAAGCGCGGAAGCGAGGAGGTCGCAAACCAGTGCTTGATGTGCCAGCGTTGCGTTTCCGAATGCCCTGTGGGACTTGATCTTATGTCTATTCGACGTCAGGTGCGTTCGAAAGGAGAATTGGATACTACCGATAATTATAATTATGTTGGTAATATTCAGGCATTTAATTCGGTAGGACGTGTCGTTTATTTTGGCGGATGTATGTCGCATCTTACACCGGGTATAACCGAGGCCATGATAAAAATCTTTGAGGCTGTTGACCAGAAATATTGGTATATGGACAAGGAAAAGACCATTTGTTGTGGTCGTCCGCTGTTGCAACAGGGCTTCTTGAAGCAGGCAAAGGAATTGCGCATGAAGAACCAGAGTATGATTATCAAGTCGAAGGCAAAATTGCTTGTTACTTCGTGCCCAATCTGCTATCAGTCGTTTACCAAGGAATACAACTTGCCGATAAAGGTTATGCACCATACCGAATATATCAACGAGCTAATCAGGACCAAGCGTCTGAAGTTGCGTAAGGACGACTTGAAGGTTGTATACCATGATCCGTGTGAACTTGGTCGTGGCTGTGGCATTTATAACGAACCGCGAGAAGTCCTGAAGAACGTGTCAAATCTTGTGAAAGCAAAGAGCGAAAGGGAAAAAAGCATGTGTTGCGGCTTTAATCTGGGTAGTACAGTTCTTTCGCAGGATCAGCAAACAAAAATTAGGGATGCGGCTGTCGAGAATCTAATGTATAGGAATCCGGATTTAATCGCTACTGCATGTCCTATGTGCAAGAAGGCTTTCAACCATGCAACAACGCTTCAGGTTAAGGATATAGCCGAACTTGTGGCGGAGAATATTATTACTGAAAAACGGAAAGGTTTTTAATATGAACGAAGCAAAAAACAAACGCTTTTGGAACGAATACCAGAAGGAGATTGCCGATGATAAATTCTTTTACGAGAGAAGTTGTATTCGACAGACTTTTTTCCCTGGATCAGAAACTGCATTCCTAAGGATTTTGCGTGTGGAACTGGGAAAGGATATTCGCGACGAGGCAAACCAGCATACGTGTACTGGAATTGGCTATCATTCCGATATAGTGCCGCTTGAAACTACAATGACAGTTGTCGCTCGGCTTTTCTCTTTGATGAGCGAAGCCGGATATGAGAATTATGTGCCTTCATGCGTGACGTCGTTCGGTATTTTTACCGAAATGGTGGAGATGTGGAAGGAACATCCGGAACTCTTGGAAAAGACTCGGAAATTCCTGAAGGAGGCTACGGGACGGGAGTTTGATGTGCCAAAGAATCTTGTTCATCCATCGGACATTATATATAAGTATCGCTTCGAGTTGAAGGAGAAAATGAAATACCAGCTGGTCAACCGCTTTACAGGGAGACCGTTGCGAGTTGTCGAGCATATAGGATGCCATTATGCAAAGATTTTCCCCGATAAGGGCATTGGCAAGGCCGAATTTCCATATGTGCTGGCCGGAATGATTGAGGCTTGGGGTGGTGAAGTTGTCGACTATCCTGAACGCCGCCATTGCTGTGGCTTCGGATTCAGGCATTATCTGCTTCAGGAAAATAGGGGATATTCGATAGCGAATACCAAGAAGAAATTTGAATCTATGGAGCCGTTCGAACCTGATTTTATCGTTACAAATTGCCCTGGATGCACAATGTTCATGGACAAATGGCAATATACAATTGCCGAGATGGAAAATAAGACCTATGATAAGGACGGCTACGGCATACCTGTGCTGACCTACGAGGAAATGGCAGGAATGCTTCTCGGCTACGATCCTTGGGAGCTTGGAATGCAGTTGCATCAGGTACAGGTAGAACGCTTGCTTGATAAAATAGGCATACCGTACAAGCCGAATGAAAAATATCGTGGTGCAAATGGCGAGATTTTGCCGACACCAGAAAAACCGATGAACTTAAAAGTGTAATTTAAAATATTTGATATGAGTAAAATAGCAATTATAGGAGCAGGTCCTGCCGGTATCGAAAGTGCTTCGATTCTATCGAAGAACAACGAAGTGCTTTTGTTTGAGAAGTCGGCGATGGCTCTTTCAAATATATTGGACAAGGCATATTTGTTTCCTGATTTTTCATCTGCAACCGATATTGTCGACAGTTTGAACTCAAAGTTGATAAACGAAAACATCAAGTTTCAGCCAAACAGGGAGATTGTAGATATTTCGAGAAACAATTCGGAATGGAAGGTCGTTGATAATGCCGGTAAGAACTATTTTGTCGATGCCGTGCTGCTGACTACCGGTTATCAGGTTTTTGACGCAAAGCGCAAGGAGGAGCTTGGCTACGGAATATACAACGGTGTTGTTACTTCCATCGATATGGAAAGAATGATTCGCTACAACCAGATTCTGAATTCCATAAATGAGCAGCCGAAAAGAATCGTTTTCCTTCAGTGTGTGGGCTCGCGTGACGAGAAGTCGGGCAATCGCTATTGTTCAAAATTATGCTGTGTGACGGCTGTAAAGCAGGCAATCGAAGTTAGAAAACTCTTGCCGGAAACCGAGATTTATGTTTTCTATATGGACCTTCGCATGTGGGGCCAGCATTTTGAGGAGCTTTATCGCGAATCGCAGGAAAAATACGATATCAGGTATGTGCGAGGTAGAATATCTGAGGCTTCCTCAACATTCGACCGCAAAATACAGATAAAGGCCGAAGATACTTTGCTCGGTGTTCCGTTAAGGATGACTGCCGATTTGCTTGTCCTGATGGTCGGAATGGAAGCTTCGTGTGGCACGAGGGAACTGGGCTGCAAATGTGGAATAGGTGGCGACTATGGCTTTGTGAAGACTTTGGACCCGCACATGCATGACAATGAAACGACGGAGAGTGGACTTTTTGTCGCCGGTTCGTGCAAGCGCCCTATGAGCATAAACGATGTGCTTAACGATGCAAGGTCTGCTGCCTGCAGGATTGCAGACTTTTTGTCTAAATAGTTTTAGCTACCGCTAAAGCAAAAAAAGGAAGAACATTTGTTCTTCCTTTTTTATTGTTAATGCTTTATGTGTTAATTACTTGCAAATAACGCGAGCCATTTCACAAACCTTGTTTGAATAACCCCATTCGTTGTCGTACCAAGAAACAACCTTAACGAAAGTAGAATCCAACTGGATACCAGCCTTAGCGTCGAAGATAGAAGTACGAGAATCGTTACGGAAGTCAGTTGAAACAACTGCATCTTCAGTGTAACCGAGGATACCCTTCAATTCGCCTTCTGAAGCAGCCTTCATAGCAGCGCAAACTTCTTCGTATGTACATTCCTTGTTCAATTCAACTGTCAAGTCAACTACTGATACGTCAGAAGTAGGAACACGCATTGACATACCTGTCAATTTGCCGTTAAGTTCTGGAAGAACCTTACCAACAGCCTTGGCAGCACCGGTTGAAGATGGGATGATGTTTTCGAGGATACCGCGACCACCTCTCCAATCCTTCTTAGATGGACCGTCAACAGTCTTCTGGGTAGCTGTAGCAGCGTGAACTGTAGTCATCAAACCTCTCTTGATACCGAACTTGTCGTTCAAAACCTTAGAGATAGGAGCCAAGCAGTTTGTTGTGCATGATGCGTTAGAAATAATCTTCTGTCCTGCATAAGTCTTGTCGTTAACACCGTATACGAACATTGGTGTAGCGTCCTTTGATGGTGCAGACATGATAACCTTCTTAGCGCCGCCCTTCAAGTGAGCAGAAGCAAGTTCTTCGGTGAGGAACAAACCGGTAGATTCAACAACAACGTCAGTATCGAGAGCACCCCAAGTAATTTGTGATGGATCCTTTTCTGCGAAGATCTGGATTCTGTTGCCATCAACTACAAGGTAATTTCCGTCAACATTGATGTCGTGGTTGAAGATGCCGTGCACTGAGTCGTACTTAAGCATATATGCCAAGTAGTCAGCATCCAAAAGGTCGTTGATACCTACAACCTGAATATCGTTGCTGAAGTTTTCAACAGCTGCACGGAAAACCATACGGCCGATACGTCCGAAACCGTTAATACCTAAATTAATTTTTGCCATAATAATTATTGTTTTTTGTAAATTTAAATTTTTGCCAAAGTTATTAAAAATATATACCTCACAATCATTTTTTATATGTTTTATTTAACATGTTTTTGAGCTGATTGTTCGGCCTGAAAAAATAAAAAACAAACGACTGCCGAAAAAGATAGCCGTTTGTGATTTTTGCTATGTAGTGCGCCGCGACACTACGTGAAAGAAAGTCTTAATTTATTTTGCCCCTTTTCTCCTGTTGCATTCCCTGCAGAGCATCTGGCAGTTGTCGGCAATGGTGCGGCCACCGTCCTTCCATGGTGTTATGTGGTCGGCTTCCATTTCCTGAATCTCGAAATGCTTGCCGCAATTCTTGCAAAATCCGCCTTGGCGCTCGTAGGCCTCAATCTTTTGCGCTTCGGTAAATGCACGAATCGAAAGATATTTTTCGTCACGCGAAAGAACATAAGGATAAATGCCCGACTTGCTCGTAACATCATCGTCTATCATTAGTTTGGCAATTTCGGCTTCGAGGTCGGTTGTATTGTAAACATTGTCCTTGTACTTGTTGTACAAAAAGCCCCATTCAACGCCTTTCATCGGTTTGCGCAATTTTGGAAAAGTCCCGGTTACCCAAGTCATTACCGACTGAAAATATTGCCAAAGTGCTAGAGCGTTCGGATCGTGCTGATGATTAGCCATGTGCGATTCTATGTTGCCGTTCGAAATCCAGTCGATTGTGGTTTCGAGGAAATCCTGACGAATAGGCGAGCCGTTGAGCAGATTCTTGCCGATATTGTAGGCCGCACAGCCATTTTTGCTGAAATAACGTTTTGCATCGCTAACCCACGTACCGGCATACACCGCATTGCGAAGTTCCTGGTCGGTAAGTTTTTCGCCGGCAATGTTTATGGTCCTGAACCAGCTGAGTTTTTCGCTTTCGGTTCCGGTGCAGACGTAAACCATGAGCTTGTAGTTGAGGATTTTGTCCTTTTCATCGTCGCTGAGGTTGAAGAAATAGCGCATGTCGAAGGCAAAGTCGCCGTTGACGTACTGGCAGATTGAGATTGTGCGCTGCTGTCCGTCTATCACTTCGAAAGTACCGTCTTCACGAGTCGCCCAGTACATTACATTGAGCGGAAAACCGCAGTTTATTGTGTTTATTACCGCATCGCGCTGCTTGTCCTTGTAGATGAATTCGCGCTGGTATGGCGGGCGGATGTCGAGTTTTCCGCCAAAGCCCCTTACTCCGTTTTCGGCATTGTCCTGGTATCCGTTTGCCAGTTCTCGTACTGTGATTTCGTGAAGTTCTATTTTCATAATTATGCTATTTTTAAGTTGTTAATAGCCATTTCCAGATAGGAACGACTTTTATCGTGAAATTATCTTGTTCTATAGTTTCTTCCTCGTCTTTGGTAACGATTATCATTTCGTTAATTTCCAATACCTTGGATGCTTTTATCAATGCTCCTATTTCCCAATTTCTGGTTTCTTCGTCATTCAGTGAATACGACACCTGAACAGCCAGTTTTTCATCGGGAACATAAAAGTCGATTTCAACATTGCTATTGTAGAAATATGCTCCTTCGCCAAATTTTTTGAACATATTTATCGCTACCAGATTTTCGAGCAGGCTGGTATTCGGGTCGATTAGAAAAAGGTTAAGCACGCCGTTGTCGGTAAAGTAGTATTTGCGGTTGGTAACTTTGTCCTGCATTTTTCCGGCATAGTTCTCGAACGGCAGAATGAGCCACGACTCGTTCATATATTTGATGTAGTCGATAATGGCATCGGTGCTGACTCTTTTGCCGGCCGACGACACAATATTTGCCAAACGGTTGTACGAAGTCGGCTGTTTTAGGTTCTCGGTGAGTTTTCTGACGAGTACGCGCATTGCGTAATCGTTGCGAATCTGGTAACGCGAAAGCAAGTCGCCAAAGAAAATCTTGTTGTACAAGTTGCTTATCCATTGACGTTTATCCTGTGCCGACACCGATTCTGGAATACCACCGAAGTGGAAATATTCGTCGAAAAGCCTAACGATTTGACTTTTATGGCTGTATATGAAATTCTTGTTCAGCGGCTTCAATCCTTTAACCGATAGAAATTCGGCAAAACTGTAGGGGAAAACTTCGTGTACCATATACCTACCGCCCAAGGTGGTGGAAATTTCACCGCTGAACATCTTTGCATTGCTTCCGGTAATAAACACGCGATATTTCTGATCGGCAAGGCGGCGGGCAAATTTTTCCCACTTGTCGACAATTTGCACTTCGTCGAGGAAGATAAATGGCTTATGCTCGTACATTTCCGAGTAGCAATCGAGTATCAGGTGCAAGTCGCCGACGGTCATTTCGGTAATACGGTCGTCCTCGAAATTGAAATATAGGATTTCGTTTATGCTATGTCCTTTTTCTAAAAGGTCGTGGATATGCTGGTATAGCAGGTACGACTTTCCCGCACGACGAATTCCGACTAGTACATAATTTAAGTTATCGTCGAATTTGCAATCGCGGCGAACAAACTTTATCGACTGTATAATGCTCTGGTTCTCAACAATAATATTCTTTATTAATTCCTTGTCCATAGTGCGTTACCAATTAGTTTTGCTCCGCAAAGATAATGCTTTATCGTTTATATACGATAAAATTATTGCGTTTTTATCGTTTATAGACGATAGAATTATATTAAAGTTATCGTTTATAGACGACAATATACGTATATAGTTGTCGTTTACGGACGATAATATTTTGTTGAAACCCAACATTGGTTACTCGTTTGTTACTTCTTGCGTCGGATGAGAATGCGGAAATATGGACATTTGCCATTTATTGCCAAATCTTTTTCATCATCACCTTTTCTAAATTTTATTATTTCAAATTGCTCTGGATTATATTTGTCAAGAAATGTGATTGGCACACCCATAACACCATCATAATCCATTGGAATATCCGTATATGTGCTAACATTTATTGCATCATAATTATCATATTTGGGATATTCATCTGGTGTATAGTGCTTAAATAAGACAATATCTTCGTTGTGCTTTTTTACAGGCAAATTTGTAAACCAGCACGAAGTTGATACACGAACCATTTTTCTGCCATTTTCAATTTTATGGAATTTCTCGAATGTGTCGGGGACAAAGAAAAACATTCCAACATTAAAGTTAGAGTTTCCGGTCCTTATTCTATCTAGTTGGAACAACTTAAAGACTTCCTTATAGGTTAGAGCATTAGTATTGCCCATAATGATAAATTTCTTGTCGAATTTGTCGAGTTGCGAAACATATTCCCTAAACAACGAAAAAGGGGGATTAGTAACCACAATATCGGCTTCTTTCAGAAGTTCAATGCTTTCTTCCGAACGGAAATCTCCATTGCCTTTTAGTTGTGTATATACATTTTTGTTATTCTTCAATAGAATTTCAACATCAGACAAGTCAACGGCTCCGTCTCCATTTTCGTCTTTTACTTCCGTGATTTCAATTTTGTATGCTGGTTTTGTTTCTATTCCAAAATCCAAAGGAAGTTCGTTGCCAGAAATTGGCGAACCATTGTAGCAAATTGAAATTAGCTTTTTTAGTCCAAAAGAATTGAAATTCAGTGCAAAATACTTGAAAAAATTGCTTTCGTACGGATCGTCGCAGTTGCATAGTACAATTTTGCCACGAAAATATTCACGATAATTTCTTAATTCAAGTTCTATATCTTTTAATTGAGTGTAAAATTCATCATTTTTAGCTCTGTTAGCTGCATCTAAATCTTTTTTTGCCATTTTCCCTGATAGTTTATTGCATCACTATCAGTCACTTTCGGAAAAGGCAATAAAAAAGTGCAGGCTTTCTACTTCGCGTTCACGGGAAGCCTAGGAAGAAACCCGCCTCTGCACATAGATTGCCCACACTGTGCGTGCGAGCATTAACATTTTGTGCAGAGTACGGTTCGACATAAGTCTTTCCGTGAGCGTTGCTTTTCTATTCCAATTCGTTAAGAACCAGTTTCCTAGGCTTTTTCTTATTGAACGCGAATAATAGCTAATGCTGTTGTTATTTTAATTTTTTACTTAATCTCTATTCTTTATGTTTTGTTTAGTAATTTTGATAATTTCAACTGCGAAAATAGTAAAAATGTAAATATTGTGGGGAAGTTTTAGCAAAAAACTTAATAGCAGTCGAGAAAATCTTTTTATTGGAGCCTGCCTTGTAGTGTTGCGGCGCACCACATTTGCAATAAATTTCGATTAGAAATGCTTTTTGGTTAGGTAAGTTGTTTAAAAATATAGCTTATGACTTTAGTTCGTTTTGGACTTTTTGCCAACAAAATGAAAAATAAAAAGGGATTTGCAAAAGCAAATCCCTTTTCGTATTATTAAATATTAAGGTTTCCTAGTAGCCCCGACTATCGCATTATTGTTATTCGTTTTGCAATAGTTCTATTGTCGCTTTCGATTAACATGATGTAGTTTCCAGGTTCAAGCATTTCGGTAGAAACTGTCATTGTGTTTGTTCCGTTGTTCTTGTTTTCAATCAAATCCTGACCAAGCATGTTGCAGATTCTTATAGAAGTGATGTTGTTGCCTTCTATCGAAATCTTGTCATTTGCTGGAACTGGGAATACATTGATTACAGAATTCATGCTTTCGTCAATTGCTGTAACTATCATCAGGTGCAATGTTACGATACTGTCGCAGCCGTTAGCAGCAGTGAATGTCTGAGTGTAGTCGCCTGTTGTGGTGTAGGTTTCTTCGTTCCACTGGTATTCGTCAACAGCTTCGTCGTCAAATTCGTTGGTTACTGGCTGGTTGATAGTCAAGTGCAATGTGGCAATGCTGTCGCAACCGTTAGCTGCGTCGAATGTCTGCTGGTAGTCGCCCGAAGCGGTGTATGTCTCTTCGTTCCAAGTGAACGATTCGCAAGCGGATTCTGTAAATTCATAGTTTACAGGATTGTTGATTGTCAAATGCAATATTAACAGGCTGTCGCAGCCGATTTCCATAGGAATAGTGTGGTAGTAGTCGCCGCTGGTTGTGTACTGCTGATCGTACCAAGTGAAGCTTTCGCAGGCGGTTTCTGTAACTTCGCTAGTCGGGGCTTCGGTAATTGTCAGGTGCAATGTTACGATGCTGTCGCAACCGTTGGCAGCTGTTAAGGTCTGCTGGTAGTCGCCCGAAGCGATGTAGTTCTCGTTGTTCCAAGTGTATAATCCGCATTCGGTTGCCGAGAATTCGTTATAAACCGGTTGGTTGATAGTCAAATGTAAAGTAACGATGCTGTCGCAGCCGTTAGCTGTTGTTAATGTCTGCTGGTAGTCGCCAGATACGGTGTATGTTTCTTCGTTCCAAGTGAACGATTCGCAAGCAGATTCTGTAATTTCGGAGTTTGTCGGTTGGCTGATAGTCAAGTGCAATGTAGCAATGCTGTCGCAACCGTTAGCTGCTGTGAATGTCTGCTGGTAGTCGCCCGAAGTGGTGTAGGTTTCTGTGTTCCAAGTGAACGATTCGCAAGCGGATTCTGTAATTTCGAAGTTTACGGGCTGGTTGATTGTCAAGTGCAAAGTAACGATGCTGTCGCAACCATTAGCTGCTGTGAAAGTCTGCTGGTAGTCGCCCGAAGCGGTGTAGGTTTCAGTGTTCCAAGTGAACGATTCGCAAGCAGATTCTGTAATTTCGAAGTTTACTGGCTGGTTGATTGTCAAGTGCAAAGTAACGATGCTGTCGCAACCATTAGCAGCCGTGAAAGTCTGCTGGTAGTCGCCCGAAGCGGTGTAGGTTTCAGTATTCCAAGTGAACGATTCGCAAGCGGATTCTGAAATTTCATTGTTTACCGGCTGGTTGATTGTCAAGTGCAAAGTAACGATGCTGTCGCAACCGTTAGCTGCTGTGAATGTCTGCTGGTAGTCGCCTGAAGCGGTGTAAGTTTCGGTGTTCCAAGTGAACGATTCGCAAGCAGATTCTGAAATTTCATTGTTTGCCGGCTGGTTGATTATCAAGTGCAAAGTAACGATGCTGTCGCAACCGTTAGCTGCTGTGAATGTCTGCTGGTAGTCGCCCGAAGCGGTGTATGTTTCAGTGTTCCAAGTGTATGATTCACACGCAGATTCTGAAATTTCATTATTTGCAGGATTGTTGATTGTCAAGTGCAGTGATATCAGGCTGTCGCAGCCGATTTCCATCGGAACAGTATGATAGTAGTCGCCGCTGGTTGTGTACTGCTGGCCGTACCATGTGAAGCTTTCGCAAGCAGTTTCGGTAACTTCGCGTGCTGGTCCGGGAGTGATGGTGAGGTGCAAAGTAACGATGCTGTCGCGAGGAGTACCAGGGAATGTCTGCTGGTAGTTGCCCGATTGGGTGTATGTCTGATTGTTCCATGTGAACGAACCGCAAGCTGTTTCGCTTATTTCATGCTCGATAGGATTGTAGATGAATTCAATATCGTCGATATAAAGAGCATCATTCGAACTACCACCGCCAGCATTTACATTAGTGGAGAATGTTATAAGGATGTATTCTGGGTCATCAGACAAGCAGTCGACATCATCATATATAATAGGTGTGGAGTGACGCTGCCATGTGCTTCCGTTGTTTGTGAAGTTGTATGAAGGAACCTTTCCGACAATGTGAGCTTGGTATCCGCTTGGATTTGATGCAAGAGGGTCTTTAAAATCATAGTCGTCGTGAATGTAAAGGTGGCAGCAAGCTTCAGAAGTGTTGCTTGCATTTACAACTTTTGCCCAGAAAACGATAGAGTCTGGCTTTGCGTTTAACGGTTGTCTGAAATTTGCATCAGATGTTTTTGTAACATTGTAGTTGGCTGTACTTGATGTGTTAGTTGAACCAAGAGTCATTTGTCCTGTAGTAAGGGCTCCGTTTGCAACAATTCCTAAAACACTTACCGAATATATTTTACATGAGTAATTGCCGGAATGTGCATCTGTAGATTTTTCGTGTTTTTTTTGTTTTGCAGTACTACATCCCAATGCGGCCAATCCCGTCATGGTGCAGTTTGCTGAAGGGTAAGAATTCCAGTTTGTAGGTTCGTCGGCGCTTCCGCCATCCCATTGCTCGAATCCTCCGTTTGGTAATTGATAAACTTGTGCATTTGTTTCCCCCGTCATAAGGACAAGCATTGCTGTTATTATCGTTGCAATGCTCCATATTGTTCTCTTTCTCATTTTATAAAAATATTTAAATTTTGAAGCCGCAAAGGTGCAACTTTTTCGTTATAAAGTGGTTTTTATTTGTTAACAAGGAAGAGGTGTGTAATAAGCTGAACTTTAGTGCTTTAAGAAAAATACTAACCGAATACACTAAATTTTAGGTTTCATCGTTACGGTCGGTATTATCATTTCCTGAAGCGAAATTCCTCCATGCTGGAACGTGTTTTTGTAGTACTTAGCATAGTGGTTGTAGTTGTTCGGGTAAGCAAAGAAATCGTCGTTGTAAGAGAAAATGTAAGTCGAGCTGATGTTTGTCTTTGGCAGATAAGCCTCGGCTGGATTTGTGATTTCGAACACTTCCTTCGGGTTGTAGTTGAGGTTTCGTCCTTGCTTGTATCGAAGGTTTGTGGTTGTTGCCCTGTCGCCGATGACCTTTATGGGATTGTCAACCTGAATGCTTCCGTGGTCGGTTCCGATAACAAGATAAACGCCTTGTTCGGCAAATGCTTTCAGCATATCGAAAAGTGGCGACAGCTCGAACCAAGACTTAGTAATAGATAGGTATGCTTCGGTAGAATTTGTAAGTTCGCGAACCATGCGCTGTTCGGTTCCGGCATGCGAAAGAGAGTCGACAAAGTTGACAACTATCGAAATGAAATTGTTGCTGACAATGCTCTTGATGTTGTCGGTGATGTTCTTGCAGTTCTTTATGTCTGTAATCTTGTCGAAATACAAGCTCGATTTTATGTTGTACCTATTCATCATGCTACGGAGCATATCCTCTTCGTAAAGGTTCTTTCCGCCTTCCTCGTCGTCGTTTTTCCATAATTCGGGATATAGCTTATTGATTTCAGACGGCATTAATCCCGAGAATATCGAATTGCGCGAATATTGTGTGGATGTTGGCAGGATGGAAAAGAACATTTCCTCCTTAACAGTTGTATAGCATTGGTTTAGAATAGGTTCTATGATTTTCCACTGGTCGAAGCGCAGGTTGTCGATGAGCAGGAACAAAACCTTCTTGTCGTCTTGCAGAAGAGGGAAAACCTTTTCGCGTAGCAGATTTGGAGAAAGCAAAGGCTTGTATTCGCATTTTGGCTCGAACCATGAGGTGTAGTTCCGCTTGATGTATTTTGCAAAGTTGTTGTTTGCTTCGTTCATCTGCATTTCGAATACTTCGTCCATTGTGCTGTCGTTCGACTCCATCAGCTGCATTTCCCAGAACACAAGCTTGCGGTAAAGTTCGTACCATTCGTTGTGGTCCGATACTTCGTTTATCTTTAGGCCAAGCTTCCCGAATTCCATCTGGTAGTTCGAGGTTGTCTTTTCGGTAATAAGTCGTTGCTTGTCGATGTTTTTCTTGATGGTCAGCAGAATCTGGTTCGGGTTTACGGGCTTGATAAGGTAATCGTTAATTTTCGAGCCAATTGCCTCGTCCATGATGTCTTCTTCCTCGCTCTTTGTAATCATTATTACCGGAGTGTGGGGGAGAATGTCCTTGATGATGTTAAGAGTTTCAAGTCCGCTTTGTCCCGGCATGTTCTCGTCGAGGAAAATGATGTCGTAGTCGTTGGTCTTTGTGAGTTCTACGGCATCGATTCCATTTGTCGCAGTATCAACGGAATAACCCTTGTTTGTAAGAAAAATTATGTGTGGTTTCAGAAGGTCGATTTCATCGTCTGTCCAAAGTATTCGTATTTGTTTCATAGGCTTGGTTTTTATGTGTGCATGGTTCTCCGCAGCAGGCTTACAATTAGCTTTCTAATTGTTATAGTTGGCATTGAAGAATTCCAGATATGAGTTCAGGTTTTTACTAGCTGAAAGCTGTTTGAAATTGTCGGCTGAAATTACAAATATCTTATAGTCGACATTTTTTAACTTGTTGAACACGTCCTCGCTGTTGGCAATCATCTTTGTGTAGTTTACCGACTGACGCATGTTGCGGAACGGGCGTACCGTAATCATCGAGTAGTTGCTGTTGAAGGTTGTCGTAACTACATTGAATGTACGCATGTTGAAATTGAAGATGTTGAAGTTTCTAATTTCGAAAGCCAGACGCTTGTCGTCAACTTGTTCCGACTTGAAATAAATGACATAGTAGTGTTCGGCCATTTCGTCAAAAGTGTAAGTCGCTTCAACCGTTTCTTCGTTTTGGTATTGTGAGCTAGACTCGTCGTCCTGCTTTTTTACGACATCCGGACGTGATTTCAGGTCGGCGATAAGTGCATCAATGTCGGCAGAACCGAAATAAGCAAGAATATTTTCGGCGGCGGTCCTGAGTTCGTGTTTCGGATACTTGTCGATAAAGTCCAGCAGGGCAATCTTGAACTGAGTTGTGTCGGCGTTGCGTGCCGTGCACAATGTCTTCAGGAAATCGAAGTTAGGTACGAGTTCGTTGTCGCTGTTATCGCTTATGAACCTGTTAGCATTCTGCTGTACAGTGTTCCATTCGCCACGCATGAATGCATCGTATGTGTTTGCGTAGAATTGTTCGTTAGCTTTTCGCAATTCTTCCTGTTCCTGAACGAAGTTAGGATTTTGCAGCAGCTTGGCGTAGTTCGTGTTCCCGTACTTGCTTATGATAAGGTTCTTGTACTTGTTTGCGTTCGGGAGGTCCTTTATCAGCGTGTTAAGTATGTACAGGTCGTAGTATGACAGGAGCTGGTAGTCGGTATTTGGATATCTTCGGTTCAGCTCTTCGTAGCTAGCGATAGCTCTGGTGTTGTCGCCAAACTTGTCCTTGTAAATTTTGCTGGCGTTGTAAAGAGCATCTTCGATTCTCTTGTGCGATTCCTTCATTGCAGAGTCGGTAAGAGGAATGTCCTGCAAGTAATATTCTCGGCTCTTTGGATCTTCGTTCTTAGGTTTGGTTTCCGCCACGATGCTGTCGCCTTCCTCGCTGTCGTCGAAGCTTTCAAACGAGACTACGGTCTTGTCTCTTCGGCGCCAGTGGTCTTCGTTCTTTCGGTTGCCCCATTTCTTTGTGAACTCGTTTTTTCCGTAGCTTAGCTGTGCAGGATTATAGAAGTACCATTTGCCAGTCGATTCGCCTACAGTTGTTGTTTGTCCGCGGCGCTGGTCGAATAGGTAGGAGTTCATGTTGTCCTGTTGTGCTTGTTCTCTTTCGAGACGTTCCTGCTCTACGACTTTTGCGATGAGTCCGTCGATGAGCTTGTTCCTTTCCTTGTCGCTCATTTGTGCGATTTTCTGTACGCTGTCCTCAAATTCGATTACATCGGTATATGTTACAAGTTCGGAAAGGTTTTTCGCCTGTGTCTTGATTTCGCTGAAATTATCGTATGTCTCAGGAAGGTTCTGCATGCAAGTGTCGTAGTAGATGTATGCGTTCTTGTATTCCATTCTTGCAAAGTAAAGTTCGCCCAGTTTCAGGCACGACAATGCTTTCTGGTATTCGTTGTCGATACTTGTTTCCGATGATTTGCGGTAGTTGGCGATGGCTTCAGATTCCTTTCCGTTTCTCAGGTAAACTTCGGCGATGGCATAGTAAATCTGGTCCCTGTACTCTTTGTTCTTTTCGTCCTTTAGCATCTTGTTGAGAACTTTCATCATTTCCTTGTCGCTGCCCTTGCCGCTATAGCATTTCGCCATGTTGATCTTGGCGTTGAATTCCATTTCGTACCATGGGTTGCGCTTCGATGCTGCCTCGTACAATTTTGATGCTTCCTTCAGGTTGTTGTCCTTTTCTTTAAGTTGGGCCAGAATATATATGTATCTGAGTTTGTCCTTGTGTTTTTTAGTCTTTTCGATTGCCTGCTTCAGCTTTTCGGCGGCTTCTTCGCGTTTGTTTTGCTTCAGGTAGTAGTCGGCGCATACGGCAGCATAGAAACCTTCTGATTTCTTGTCGACTTTCTTGTCGCCGTCGATCTTGTCCATTGTTTCCTTTGCTTCCTTGAATTTCTTGTCTTCGCAGAATGTTCGCATAAGGTACATTGCTACTTCGGGCTGAATCTTGGAGTTGGGATACTGGCGAAGTGCATATTCAAAATTCTGACGTGCCTGCAGGTAGTCACGCTTGATAAAATATGCCTTGCCCATTAGAAGGTAGCAGTCGTCGACCCATTTGTTGAATTCGTTTTGGGCCATGAATTCCTTTTCCTTTGGCGTGAGACTCTTTCCTGTCGGTTTAGGTTTCTTTGTTATAGAGTGATACTTGATGCCTTTGGCGCATTTCTGTATCGCCTTTTCCATTTCTCCGTTTGCGACACTTGCATTTTCCTCCTTGCTGTCGGTAAAGACTGGAAGAATCAATGCGTAATTGTCGTTGTTCTGGTTGTTTATCTTGGTGATACCTTTTTTGTATGATTCGCGGCCGTTGAAGAAAATGTTATATTTCAGTGTCGTGCTATGGAAAAAACGAGTCATTGGCGTGTTCTTTTCGGTAGAACATGCTGAAACAACTGCAAGCAGAATAACAATCGTTAATATTTTAACAAGTCGTCTTTTCAATTTTGTGGCTTTTATTCAACGGTAACCGATTTTGCAAGGTTTCGTGGCTGGTCGACATTGCAACCTCTCATTACTGCAATGTAGTATGCGATAAGTTGTAGCGGAATAACGGTAAGCAATGGTGCCAATGCAAAGTCTGAATAAGGAACTTCAATAACGTAGTCGGCCAATTCCTTTATAGTTGTGTCGCCTTCGGTAACAATTGCAATTACAACACCCTTGCGTGCCTTAACCTCCTGAATGTTCGACACGATTTTGTCGTAAGACTTGTCCTTGGTCGCAAGAACGATGACTGGCATTTTTTCGTCGATAAGAGCGATTGGTCCATGTTTCATTTCTGCGGATGGATAGCCTTCGGCGTGGATGTACGATATTTCCTTAAGTTTCAAAGCGCCTTCAAGTGCAACAGGGTATAGGTATCCTCGTCCAAGATATATGCTGTTGGTTGCGTCCTTTATTTTTTCTGCTATGGCCTTGATCTTTTCGTTTTCGGCGAGGATAGCTTCTATTTTTTCTGGAATAGCATATAGTTCGTCAACAAGGTCTGTAAATTCCTTTTCGGTAAGTCCCTTGTTGGCCAGACCAATTTGCATTGCCATCATTGTAAGCACTGTAATCTGTGTGGTGAATGCCTTTGTTGAAGCCACACCGATTTCTGGACCTGCGTGTGTGTAAACGCCAGCAACCGTTTCCCTTGGGATGCTTGCGCCAACAACGTTGCATATTCCCAGTACGATGGCGCCGCGGCTCTTGGCAAGCTGAATGGCTGCAAGAGTGTCGGCTGTTTCGCCACTCTGGCTAATTGCAATGACTATATCTCCCTTGTTGATAATAGGATTTCTGTATCTAAATTCGGAAGCGTATTCCACCTCGGTAGGTATTCGAGCGAATTCCTCGAAAAGATATTCGCCAACAAGACCGGCGTGCCAGCTTGTACCGCAGGCGACGATGATGATTCTTTTCGCATCTTTCAGCTCGTCCATTACTGTATGGAGTCCGCCCAAGGTAAGGTTCTTGCTGTCGAAGCTCAAGCGGCCGCGATATGTGTCGGCGATTGCGCGTGGCTGCTCGTAGATTTCCTTGAGCATATAGTGGTCGAACCCGTTCTTTTCAATCTCATCGAGCCGCAAGTCGACTTTCTGAATGTCAATCTTTGCTCTGCGGTCCTTAAGGTTTGCAAGATTAAATCCTGTCTTGCTGATTGTTGCAACGTCAAGGTCGTTGAGGTATATTACCGAATTTGTATATTCGATAATAGGAGAGGCGTCGGAAGCTACGAAATATTCACCGTTGCCAAGTCCGATAACAATAGGGCTGCCTTTGCGGGCAACGACAAGGGTTTCTGGGTCGTCGCTGCTCATAACAACGATACCGTATGCTCCTTCAACCATTAGCAGTGCGGCGCGGACAGCATCGTCGGGCGTAAAGTTATCGTCGGAAGCGTGATTTTCGTTGTAGATGTATTCAATGAAGTTTACAAGAACTTCCGTATCTGTTTCGCCCTTGAAGCAATAGCCCTTTTCTTCGAGAGTTAGCTTTAGCTTGGCGTAGTTTTCGATGATTCCGTTGTGGATTAGGGTGAACTTTCCGTTCATCGACATGTGCGGATGTGCGTTAGTGTCGTTCGGTTCGCCGTGTGTAGCCCAGCGTGTGTGACCGATGCCAACATGGCCGTTGGTGTCTTTGTCTGCTACATGCGATTCGAGGTCGCTGACTTTCCCATGGCATTTGTAAACGTTGGATTTGCTGCCGTTGTATAGTGCGATGCCGGCAGAGTCGTATCCTCTGTATTCAAGTCTTTTTAGACCTTTAATAAGTACATCATAAGCATCTTTGTCGCCTATGTATCCTACAATTCCGCACATATTCTAATATTTTGAATAGTAAACAATAATCTGAATGCTGTTAATGTCGATGTCGCCACCATAAAGAATAGCCCTGTAAGGTGTAATTCTATTGTCGGTTGCAACCATATACACGCCATTGTCGTTTTCTCCTTTTTGAAGGTTCTGGAGATGCAATGGAATATTGAATGTATAGGAGTTGTCGGCATCGTTGAAAGAACCTCCAAAGTGTTTGCTGTTCGACTTGTAGTCTTCAATGAAGTCGTAAAGTCCTGAATCCATAATCTTTGTCATGCTCATGGAAATTGGACTAGGTATATTGCTGATTTGCGAGCCTTCCTTCAGTGTGATTTTCAGCTGTGCACGATTGATAATAATGTTTGTTGAGTCGAACAAATTTTTTATTTCGGGGAATTTGATTTTTGTCTTTAGACCGGCAAGACCTTGAATATAGCAGTATTTGGTTGGTGTTTCCGGATTGCTTAGGGCTTCTTTTAGTTCGCTGTCGGCGTTTGTGTAGTCGTGTGAGTACAGGTTTATTCTCGTCGAGTATTCGTTTATGTTGAATGTAAAGGTGCAAGTGTCGTTGTACTTTAATACCATTTTGGAATCGTTGCCGATGAGGTTTAGGGCATAAATGCACCCGTCGCCCGAAGTAAGTTCTGTCGTTAGGTAGAATCCTTTTAGGATTTTTATGAAGTCGGAATTGTTCCAGCTGCTTTGTTTGGCGTTTGTGCTAATCAGTTCGTGAGTAAGCGAAGAGGGCATTTCAATCGAGATGATGCTATCGTCGCCGAAATTAAGGTCTTTGCTGACGAGCAGTTCGTATTTTGATGCGTCGATTGCCATGTTTTCGTGGTAGGTGGAATCGTAGTAGATGTCGGTAAGCAGACGGTTAACGTTTAGTGTCATTGTCGACTGAGGGTCGCCGTATTTGCTGACGTATTTTAGTCTAAGTTCGAGAGATACGCCGGAGAGGTCGGTTGTGTCGATTTCCTTGCTGAACTGAACGTTGTTTGTTGATAGCTGAGTCTGAAATATGCAGGAAGCGGTTGTTTGTCCGAACACGGGGTCGTTCATGATGCCGATTGGGTTGATAGTTCTGTTCTGAGTTTCAACAATGCTGTCCCTTACTACATAAGTTTCGACGCCTATAGTGTCGCATTTGAATTCCATCATGTCGCTGCTTGGCATTATGCCGGTGCCAATAGCAGAGTCGTCGTCGTTGCACGAAGCGAAAACAATTGAGGCAATGGCAAATGCAAAGGAAAGCAACCAGATATTAGCGTGAAAAATATTCTTCATCAATTATTTAGTTTCAGAAATCTTAGTGTAGAAATTGTTGCAGTTTTCTATTAGTTTGTCGTCGTCCGAATAGCCGAGCACCGGTTTCTTTGACGCTTCCAGATATTTAAGGATTTCAGGGTCGATGTCTTTTTCTCCCAGAATAATTCCGTCGGAGTAGTCGATAGCGAACTTAGTGAGGTTTTCCCAAGTAGGGTTGGCGACAGTTTCAACATCGGCTGGCACAATGTCCTTTTCGATTAGTTTGTTTTTTAGCTCAGGGCAGATGTTGCCGCTAAATTTGTCGTTGTAAATGGTGTAAACAATTTTAAAGTCCTTTACGAAGATAGGATCATGTCTGAAGACTTTCTTCATTAGGAATGGGAATAGCGAAGAAAACCATCCGTGGCAATGGATGATGTCTGGAGTCCAGCCAAGTTTCTTAACGGTTTCGACAACTCCCTTCGAGAAGAATATTGCTTTTTCGTCGGCGTTAAAATTGTCCTCGCCATTGTCGGTAAGTATGTATTTTCTGGGGAACAGGTCCTCGTTGTCGATGAAATATACTTGGATTCTTACTGGCTGTATTGATGCCACCTTAATTACAAGCGGGTGGTCGGCATCGTTGATTACCAAGTTCATTCCGCTAAGTCTGATTACTTCGTGGAGCTGGTTTCGTCTTTCGTTAATCACTCCGAACTTAGGCATGAAGATGCGGATTTCCTTTCCACATTCCTGAATTCCTTGAGGCAACTTTCTGCAAGCCAATGAAATAGTGCTTTCTGGTACATAAGGAGCGATTTCCTGTGCGACAAATAAGACTTTTAGTTTATCCATATATTTGTGTATAATATGTCCATAATAATTCTATGGTGCAAAAATATAAAATTATTTTCATTCTTGACGTTACATTTAAACGAAAACTTTCAACTTTTATTGTGGTGTGCGTTATGTTAAAGCCTTATGCGTCGTGTTATTTTTTGCGTCCTTGTGTCGTGTTGCCTAAAAATTGTTTTTGCTTTCTAAGTTTTTTAATATCTTTGCCACCAAAGTTTAATTTAAATTAACGAAGTATGTTTCAACAATTTTTTGCAGATCACCGTACGTTGGTGTTTTTGATTGGTGTCCTGATTATAGTGATACCTTTTTTGGTTTACTACGTGATAACTGCGTTAAGGCATCACCCGAAGGGCTTGATTGCTGCGGCATTGAGCAACATGGGCGAGCGCTTTGGTTATTACATCATGAATGCTGTTCTGGCATTGTTCATCGTGTCTAAGTTTGGCGTTTCCGACGCACAGGCAGGTGCAATCTATTCGGTATTCTATTGTTTGATTTACATCTTGAGTTTGGTTGGCGGTATCATAGCCGACCGTACGCAGAACTACAACCGAACAATCCAGTGGGGTCTTATTGTGATGGCTCTGGGTTATGTTGTACTTTCTGTTCCATTATTCGGTAGAGGCGACGACGGTTTGATCGTTGACGCCGGTGCTGGCTGGTGGACTATCCTTATCGTTACTTGCGTTGCTTTGTTGATGATTGCTTTTGGTAACGGCTTGTTCAAGGGCAACCTTCAGGCATTGGTCGGAAAAATGTACGATAACTTCGAGGCCGAAGCTGCAAAGAAGAGTCCCGAAGCTCTTGCTGAAGCAAAGGACAGACGCGATAGCGGTTTCCAGATTTTCTACGTATTCATTAATATCGGTGGTGTTATCGCTCCATTTATCGCTCCTCTTATCCGCGAATGGTGGTTGAAGGCTCACAACTTTGTTTACAATGCTGATATGCCTGCTTTGTGCCACGATTATCTTGCTAATGGTGGTGAAGTTTCCGAAAAGTTCGCTACTACAATGAGCTCTTCTGTTATCGATCCTTCTTTGGTAGACGGTACACAGCAGTTCTGCTCACAGTATATCGACGTTTTCAATTCTGGTATCCACTTCTCTTTCATCGCTTCGGTAGTTGCAATGGCTATATCATTGACTATCTTCCTTATTTCAAAGAAGAAATTCCCGCAGCCAGCAAAGAAGGATGCTGCACAGACTGTTGAATATACTGCTGAAGAAAAGGCCGCAATGGCAAAGGAAATCAAGCAGAGACTTTACGCTTTGTTTGCAGTTCTTGGTATTGCAATCTTCTTCTGGTTCTCTTTCCATCAGAATGGACAGTCGTTGTCGTTCTTCGCACGCGATTTCGTAAGCTCCGATTCTGTAGCTCCAGAAATCTGGCAGGCACTCAACCCATTCTTCGTAATTGTTCTTACTCCAATTATTATGATTGCTTTTGCTGCATTGGCTCGTAAGGGCAAGTCAATTTCAACTCCTAGAAAGATTGCTATCGGTATGGGTATCGCTGCTTGCGCATATTTATTCCTGATGATTTTGTCTTTCATCAACAACTATCCGTCTGCAACCGACTTCAGAACATTTATTGATCCTGTTAAGTTGGGACCTTGGGTACTTATCGTTACCTACTTCTTCCTGACTGTTGCAGAACTTTTCATTTCTCCGTTAGGTCTTTCTTTCGTATCGAAGGTTGCTCCTCGTCACATGGTTGGTCTATGCCAGGGCTTGTGGCTCGGCGCTACAGCTGTCGGCAACATCTTCTTGTGGCTCGGCCCGTTGATGTACAATGCTTGGCCAATCCAGTACTGCTGGTTGGTATTCGCTGTTGTTTGCATCGTTTCTATGGGTGTAATGCTCGGTATGGTAAAGTGGTTGGAAAGAGTTGCTAACTAAGCAGTTGTTTTCATAATTTTATATTGAGGAAGCCGTCACAACGAGACGGCTTCCTTTTTTTATGTACTGTCGCAGGCGGGCTAACATGGATAAGTGGGTGTCGGCTTGCAAAGTTCTAGCTCGGAAACAAAGGACAAGCAACTGCATAAAAACAACTAAAACTTTTTGTTCTTTTCTTTTATGCTGGTTTGTTTATTTATGAGAAATAGTACCGAGCCGCTTCTTGTAATGTCGGATGTGTCGGCTGGTCGAATCAAATGCAGGAGACAAGGTTTTAATTGTAGTTTTTATACGGACAGGCTACGGAGTGTGTCGGAATAATTGTTGTGAAATGTTTATGCTTTTTGGATTTGGATACAAAAAAAGCCGCGCTAAGGCGGCTTCATGAATTGTGAAGAAAGTTATTATTAGTTGTATGCTATGTCAATTCTGTAGTGAGTTTCGCCTTCCTGAACTGCGACAGAAGTTGCGTATAGAGGATTCTGGGCGTAAACTTTCTTGATAACAGCACCGGCAGGAGTAACTTGCTTTTGTTCAGCGACAAATTCAACGGCTGTAATTGTGTATGTAACACTCTGGAAGTTTACTGCCGGAAGGTCAATAGAGTATTTCCCGTCTGTAACTGTAGTTTCATATTGCAATTCGTTGTATGTGTAGCTGGCGTCAACATCCTGGCAAAGGTTTGATGCATTAGTTCTGAAAATGATCTTTGTTCCGTTCGGAGCGTGCTGGATTTCACTTCCTGTAAGGTCGAGCCATGCGAATACTTCGCCGGATACATTAACGGTCTTTAGTGGTTCGGTCTCATATTTCTTTGTGCAAGAAGACATTACGAAAACGCTTATAAGTGCGATAGCGAAAATTGTGAATAATTTTTTCATGATATTATCTCTTTATTATTTACTAAATTATTAAATACATTACATTAAAAATGGAACATCATAAAGATTGATCCCGACGAAGCGTTAGCAAGACCGAATCTTCTAGTGCGGTCGTCGTTCTGAACTTCAGTAACTTCTCTTTCCAAGCCAGTCCAACGTTCAACTGTGCTGGTACCTCTGGAAGTAACGCCTGCGTATACGCCGAGGCAAAATTCACCGCCGATAGAAACTTTAGGTGCGACGAAATATTCAACGCCAACAATGCCTCTGATAGTAGCACCGAAAGAAGTTCTGCCTCTAGTTGCAAGGGTTCTGCTGCTGCCGGATACTGTGGTCATAGTTGTGAAGTCGGTGTATATAGGAACAGTAAATTCGGTTGTAATTAGGTTGCCGTAAGTGTAGTTGTCCTTTGATGTGGCGTAGTTTAAGTAAAGACCTCCACCGTAGAATCCCTGAACTCTGCCTTTTCCTCTGTAGAACAGGTAGTCGGCACCAAGACCGAGGATGGTAGTTGTGTTGCTGTGTGTGTCGGTAACTTTTACCAATGGATCAGGGATTAACTGGTTCATGGTTACGTCGTTGCTGGTAACATTGTTGTTGATGCCAATCTGTATACCGCCACGGATTGCATTTTTGTCTGTAAGATAATACTTACCATAAATAATAGGTGTTGTGGTTGTGTTCTTGAGATCGAAAGATGTGAAAGCGTCGAAGCTGGCCGTGTTGCCGGTATTGCCGTTAAACATATTTCCGAAATACTTGATAATCGGCAGGGCGTTTATTCCTAGTGCAAAGTCTCCTTGTACCGGAAGAATGTTTTCGCCTCTTTTCGACATCATGTTTACTTCTCCCTCATTGCTGTTTTGTGCGAAAAGACCTGCTGAAATAGCAAGTGTTAGCACCAAAATCATAGTTCTTTTCATGATGTTTCTTTATTAAAATTTTATGCGACAAAATTATGGCTTCTGTGTTAGTTTTATGTAAGTATTTATACTTAAAAATTATTGTTGTTGTGTATTGTCGCTATTTTTATGAAAAGAAAGCCCTGCTTTGGGTAATAAGAGTCATTAGTAGAAACTGAACATTTCTTGTGCTGAACATTTGCAGGACGTTGCTTTTTATGTGAGCATGAAATATGGTGGATTTGGAATATTGCTGTTGGTTTATACCAAAGTGTTTCCCATCATCAGTGGGGAGTTGATTGGGAATTTTATTCCTGCGAGTCTTTCGTCGTCCATGAGAAGGATTACGCTTGAACCCATTTCGAAGTAGCCTACTTCTTCGCCTTTTTTTATTTCAATAGGAGTGGTGTAGGTCTTTGTTGAAACGACACCGTTCTTTATGTTAGTCTGCAGTCCGCTATCGAACGACAATTTAGTTTTTCCGACAACCAGGGCTCCGACGAGAATCATATAGAATTTTCCGTACTCTGATGAGCCGTGTATCACAATTCGTTCGTTGCGGCAGTACACGCTGTCTTTCTTGAAAACGACTTTTGGTTTTACCGGTCGAAGCGTGCCAGGAATGTAGTATATGTCCGAAATCTTCATGTCGAAGCATGCGTGAACGCGATGATAGTTTGCTGGCGAAAGATATAGCACCGAATACGATGACATCGGTTCGTATTCACGACATATAAGGTCGTCGAGGTAGTAGTGCTTGAACTTGACGTAAATCTTATTGTCGCCGGTGATTTTGCCAAAGTCGAATATGAATCCGTCGACAGGGGAGGTGATGCCGTCGCTGATTTGTCGTACTCCCGGTTTAAGGCTTCTGGTGAAAAATGAGTTGAAGGTTTTGAAACCTGCCGGCGGAATAATGTATTCAGACAGGTCGATCTTGTATTTTCGGATCCATAGTTTAGTAAAGCCACGCACGAACCAACCTGGTTTACGGGAATTTGCCAGTTTGCCTGCTATTCTCGACCAGAAATTTCGGTAGTTTTGCTTTTGTGCTTTGGGCCTTTCCATTGAAGAGTCTATTTGTTGTTAAAGGCGTTCATGGTTTTTTCAATCCCGACGAGAGGAAAGCTTTTAATAGCTTCCACAGCGATGTCGACACGCGCCTTGAGGGCTTCTTTTTCGTCGTTGGTCCATTCGCCAAGCACGAAGTCAATTTGTCCGCCCTTCGAGAATTCGTTTCCGATGCCGAATCTCAGTCTTGCGTATTCGTTTGTTCCTATAGTGTCCTGGATGTTTTGCAGGCCGTTGTGTCCGCCGCTACTGCCTTTTGGCTTAATACGGATGCTACCAAATGGCAATGCGAGGTCGTCGACAATAACAAAAAGGTTTTCGACGGGGATGTTTTCCTGCTTGAGGTAGTATCTTACGGCATTGCCGCTGAGGTTCATGTACGTGGTAGGCTTGATGAGTATCAGCGAACGACCTTTGATGCTAGTTTCGGCACGATATGCGTACCGTTTGTCAAAAAAAGTGGTGCCCGCACTTTCTGCAAAAGTGTCGAGCACCGTATATCCTATATTGTGTCTGGTGTTCTTATATTCGGAACCAGGGTTCCCTAAACCAACGACTAGATATTTCACAATTTCAGATGATATTGAAAAAATAAGGCTTATTCAGCAGCACCTTCGGTAGCAGCTTCTCCTGCGCCTTCGCCTTCTTCGCTAGCACTACCACGTGCAACCAATACCGATACAATCATTGTTGCTGGCTGGTCTGTGAATTCGAGCTTGTCAGACTTGAGGTCCTTGATTCTGTATGTTTCACCGAGCTTAAGGTCGTCGATGTTAACTTCATAAATGTTTGGAATATCTTCCATCATACCCTTCAAGGAGATTTTCTTCAGGTTTTGTTTCAACTTACCGCCGGCCTTTACACCTGCTGAATTACCAACGAGCTTCAAAGGAATGCGAACCTTTACTGGCTTTGCTGGATCTACTTCGTAGAAGTCGATGTGTGTAACTTCGTCAGAAATCGGGTCAAACTGAATGTCCTTCAAGAGAGTGATCTTCTTGTTTCCATCAATGTCAACGTCTGCAAACATAACTTCAGGAGTGAAGATGAGGTTGCGAACGTCTGCACTAGCTACTGTGAAATGAATAGTTTCACCGATACCGTAAACTACGCATGGAATGTTGTTGCTTCTCTTGATTGCTTTTGCGGCTTTCTTGCCAAATTCGGTACGTACTGTACCCTTTACTTCAAAATGTTTCATTACTTTATAAAATTATTTATGTACTACTCAGCCACGCACTCGTGGCCCCATCGCACAGTTAAACAAAATCGTGCGCAAAATTACAACGTTTTTTTTGAATGACAAAAGGTTTTTGTTAGTAATCTGATGGCTAAGCTGAGCGGATTGCCCCCGCTCGTCTTAGGCTCTGCATGCTGGGCCTGTCGAAGCATAGCCTACGACGCAGTATTCCCAAGGCTCCTGCCTTGAAAAAACAAAAAATCCATCCCTTTTCGTCATGCTGAACTTGTTTCAGC
>CALDKB010000003.1 GCA_937899245.1 uncultured Bacteroidales bacterium
TGACAAATTGGACATTTATCATCAACTTCGTTAAGTTCAGCTATAGGTTTTTTAGAAGATGCAATATTCAACTCACAAAGATTAAGGTCCTTATTTAAGTTACTAACTTGCTCTTCTCTTGAACTTAAATCTTCTTTAAGCTTATTTTTAAGAGTATCAGCTGTTTTTCTTAAATTAACAAAATCAAAATCATTTTCAATATCATCAAGTTCATCATCACTGATAAAAGATCCTAAAACTTCTTTAGTTTTTGTGATGAAATCTTTTAGTTTTTTCTCTTCTTTAGATAAATCTTTTTCAACTTTTCTAATATCTTCTTTATATTGACTTATAATTTTTAAATCTGCAGATAATTTAGATTTTTCTTCATTTAAAGATTTAATTTTAGATTCTATTGAGATATAATCTTCATGAGCAGATTTTTTATCTTCAATAGTTTTCTTAAGAGATTCTATTTTTTGGATGTCTAGTTCACTCTTGGAAGAAGCGTCGATGAACGGGTGCCAGCCATTCTTTGCTGCGTACAATTTTTCTTCCGGAACGGCTTCGTAACCAGCCTTCTTGAATTCCTTGATAATCCTGATGCATTCTTTTTTGATTTGCTTGTCGAAACATTCTTCGTCAAGGCAATAGACGTCTTCTACATCGCCGAAAAGATCGCTCTGACAGTCACTGCGCTTCGGGCATTTTTCGCATTGCTTTTTCCAGTTGAACGGAGATTTGCTCAGGAGATTTCTGTCGTTTGCAAGAATGCTTCTCTTGAGTTCTTCCGGCTTTCTCCAGGTGCAGTCGCTGAGCCAGCGCTCCACACGGTCTTCGTCGCACAAGCAGAGGACTTCGGCATGGCCGAGTGTGATTTTACCCTTTTCGAGCATGTCGAGGGCCTTTTCGCCGAGGTTTGCGATGCGCCGGCGCCCTTCAGCCCAACGGCCGCTTTTGCCGAATATAGCGCCGACTTCGATGCGCCCTTTTCCTTCCTTGAACAGCTTGGCTACAGCGCGAGCTTCGTCGGCGGCGTTCATGTTTTCGCGGACTAAGTTTTCGGTTGTTGCAAGTTCGAATGCCTTGTCGTCATCGCACGTCATGACGATGCAGTTTATCTTCTTGATTCCGAGTTGCTGGCAGGCGGTCAAGCGGCGGGAACCTGCAATGACTTCGTACCCTGTGGGAATTCCGGATTCGTCCTTTTTCTTTGTCCAGCGAACGATGATGGGTTGCATAAGACCGTTCTCGCGGATGGATGCGACAAGGTCGCTTACGTCCTCGATACGTGTGCGCGGGTTGTTTGGGTTGGCGATAATGCGCTTTGTTTCGATGGTTGAAATCTGTTCGTTCATTATACTGCCTCGCTGTGGTAATAGGTTCCGAGTTTCTTAACTTCTTCAAAAGTTGTCCTGGAGATGGGCGTCTTCTGGTAATCTTCGCCGTGGTTCTTTGCAAGGAGCAAAACCGTCATCTTGTCGTAGATGGCAATTCCCATTTTATGATTGCTGTCTTCGACGACAACGTCTTCGAAATGCTCCTGGCAACCTTCAAAATAAGCATCGATGACATTGTTTACGATGCAGACGAACTTCGGATCGTAAGTCGCTTCGATTTCCCGCGTGAGGTCGCTCCAATCAGGCAGAATGCGCGTCCAGTTCGAGTATTCGAAATCGCTGGTGTTGATGCTTGCGAGGCCGTCGCTGAACATCTTGATGAACGGTTCGTAGAGTTTCTTGCCGACGAAAACAAATGCGTTAGTGTATTCGACCATTTTCAGGTCGGCATAGAAGGCGACGAGTTCGAATGCGGTTACGATATCCTTGTCCGCGGCCTGGATGAATTCGCTGATGTTTACGGCCGTAAGAATGTGGCCGTCGGTAGCGACTGCGGTGTTGCTGCCTTTGATTACGCAAATGCAGCAATGTTTCAAATTGCATTCGTTGTTGCTCATGACCTTGGACATTGCCTTGAATGTTTTGCCGAGGTCGTTTGCCTTTTGACTCTGTTCAGCGTTAAGCATTCCTAACCTCCACAATTGCGTTGTACAGGTACTTTACTGCAAGTCGGATGAGCTGTTCCTTGCCGATTTCTTCTTCGATGATCTTGATGGCGTTTGCCTTGTCGGCACAATTCATGACCTTGACTTTAGAAAGGCCCTTTAAACCTTCTTCGGCATTACGGGGCTTGCGTCCGCGCTTTTTCATTGCGGTTACGCCTTTTTCGATGGCTTTCTTGCCGTCTTTGGCCACTCTTTCCTTGAGTTCTTTTGGGTCCATGATGATCTCCTTATGGATGGATTTTGTTAGGTAGCGGCGCTGCCGGATTCGAACCGACGCCTCCGTTCATAGTGAACGATATTCTGTCCGCTAAACTAAGCGCCTTACGCTTTATTCGGCCTGTTCCTGGCACTCGAAAAAGCGCTAAACGATTTCCTTCACCTTTTGGCCGATGTCCTGTGATACCATGTTCGCAACGGTCTGTACAGGGATTACGGTGGCCTTGAGCTGGAGAATCTTCACCATGTCCTTGACTTTCTTTGGTGCGTCGCCGAAGACTTGGTAATTTTCTCCGGATTTTTCCGGGACTTGCAACTTGAACTTTTCAAAAGCGATAGTCTTCATTATGCCTTGTCCTGCGGGTTTTCGGCTTTGCTGCTATTCATTTCGATGGCGCCAGTGTTTGCGATGATGTCGATGACGCGGTTGTTGCAGAGTTGGCTGAACAGGATGCGTTCCTGCTTTTCGTTGCCGTTGACGCGGTCAAGGGCGACCTGTGCGAGAGCCGTGCTCACTTTCAGGCATTCCTTGTGGGCGAGGGCAAGAGAAATTGCGCTTACCTGTACGTTGCCAGGCTTCACGGCATTTGCACGGAGCTGCGTGATGGCCGTGTTCTGTGCGTTGATTTCGTTCTTCAGGCTAGAATTGATCTTGACCTGGTCCGTGAGCATCTTCACGAGGTCTTCCTTGGAAGTGTGCTTCAGGTCGATGGCAACGTCGCCGCAAATTGCGTTGCATTCTTCCTGGGAAATGCTTTCCATTTTTTCAACAGGTTGCTTCATTTTTTTTCTCCTTTCGGTTAAGCGTATTGGTGGTTTTTGAAAGCCCTGAGCCCGCGCATCTGAGCCTTGGAATCTTCAAGAGCTGTATGCTTGCATGTGTTCTGTTCGAACATCTTCACGCCGGGGAAACAGTTCTTGATGGTTCGGTAATCGTACTGCTGCCAGAACTTCCACAGGCCCTTGTAGCCGAACTTTTCCATGAATTCAAGCAGGATGGGAAAGTCGAAGTCGATTCCGCAGCTCCACACCTCGAACTTGTTCGTGCGGCTTGCCGTGTCGAAATTCTTGAGGAAGAACATCTTGAATTCGGCGAGCGCGTCTTTCGGGTCGGTCTTGCCTTCGAACGCCTCGGCGTATGCTTCGGGTGCCTGGGAATTCCACCATTCCATCGTGGAACTGTCGTCGTGGAACGTGCCGTCCGGCATCTTGAGCGGATTCATGCGGACGTAGAATTCGCATTGTTCGCCATCCTTGTTGAAGCCGAAGGCTCCGAGAGTGAGTACGCGGCAACCTGGCTTGGTGCCGGTGGTTTCGATGTCTATCATGAGGACGTTTTTCATTTTTTGATTCCTTTTTCTGAGGTTTTCATGTTCTTTTTTCCAGGGAAAATGATGCCTAGCCTGGAGCATATTCTTCGGCATGCAGTCATTGTCCTTCCAGGTGGTATGATGCCCGACTTGACAATGGCTATTTCGGACGTTGTCCAGAATTTGTAGTCACGCCTCATAAGCCCCCTTTAAAACGGAAGGTCGTCTTCTGCGTTCGGGTCGTAGTTCGCCATGGCCTGTTCCGCGGCCTTTTCCTTGGCGCTCTTTCCGGAATCGGCATCGCTGTCGCGCTTCTTTGCGGTCAGGTAGATACGGTCGCAGTTGAGTCCGATGGACGTGCGTTTTTGGCCCTGTTCGTCTGTCCAGGTGGACTGCTCCATGCGTCCGGAAACGATTACGCTGTCGCCTTTGGCGAGATTCGTCTTGCGGGCGTAGTTTGCGCTGCCCCAAATGGTGACCGCAATCCAGTCTGTAGGGCGGTTGCCATCCTGGTCCTTGTAATCGCGGTCGACGGCAATGGAAAAACGGACGCGTTCCTTTCCGGAAGGCATTGTGGTAATTTCGGGATTGTTCCCGAGTCTACCGTGGAATTCGCAGCTGTTCAAGCTCATTTTTTATCCTTTTCGGTTTTAGTTGTTTCGCCATTCAGGCGGATATTTTACAGGTTCAGATCCAATCTTTTCGGCCGGCCACAGTCGCACGAAAATGCACGGGTCGGGGCAGCGGTGAACGTCGTAGTTGAAGGCGAGAAGGCGCGAAAGCTTTCGGATGAATTCCTTCTTCTCTTCCGTACCGTAAGCATCCACGTCGCGATGGCGGAGGAACCTGTAGAAGTCCTTCGTCCAGCCCATCTTCTCGCAAAGCATGTAACGTGCCTTGTTGAGATTGGAGCGCTTGATTGCTGCGTGGATGTCTATCATGGCTATACCGCAAACAGGCAGATGATGAACGGGATGGCCACAACGCAGAGCGTAAACCCGATGGCTTCGCCAAGGGTGATGTTCCCCTCGTCGATTTGGCGGTCGACGTTTTCGTTGAATTTTTTCCAGCCTTCGATAGGCTTGTATTCGTTGACGTTAAACATTGTCGTTCTCCTTAAGATTCTTTGCGACTCCGTTGATTATGGCGAGAGCTTCGTTCTCGATGGCTTCCTTGTCGATAGGCGGGATGATCTTTTCGCCGGCATCGATCATCGGCTTGTAGATTCTTGCGAGTTCCAGGAAGGCGGGGAGCCTTCTAAGCTCCGAGTCTTCCTTGTACGGTAGCCAGTCCTGCTTTACCGACTGACTGCATCCGTATCCGATTGTGCGGTTCCGCAGGCACCATTCCAAATCGCCGACACTTACAGCGTGTGGGAACATTCCCTTTTCCTCGTGCATGTCGTGCGCATCGCGGAACAGCTTCTTCAGTAACTTCGTGCAGCAGGGCATCTTGAAAATCATGGCCTTGCGAAAGTCGATTTCTTCTTCTGCAGGAACCGGGACATTGTACGTCATGCAGTCGAGCTTGATAAGGTATTCGATCACCTGGAGCCTGAGCAGCTTGGAGAAGTGGTTGATTCTATCTTGAGTGTTAGCCATACTTTCGCTCCAGTTCCTCGGGTGTCAAGTCTTCGTCGCGGACGTAGTTCTTTCCGTCCATGTCCTCGCCGCGGAGCATCCTTGCGGTACGTTCGCGTTCCTCCGCCTTAAAGTTCACCGTCTTTCGGTTGGCATTCTCCAGGCGCTTCTCGATGAGCTTCGTCTCCTGGACTTTTTGCCACACCCATTTGCCCTTGCGCATGACTAGAGCGTGACTCTTGTACTTCTTCGCGGCCTTCCCGCCGTTCTCGATGTAACTGTCGAGAATGTCGATGGCAAGCTTCAGGTCTTCCTTGTACAGGTCGCGGAGCTTGGCGCCCTCGGCGTCGGTGAGCAGAACGTGCCTGAATTCCCCGTAGGGCCTCTTCGCCTGGGCGACATCACCGGACTTACCAGACTTACAGCTGCGATCATCCACAATGGCTACAAAGGATGATTCCGCGGTTTCGTCCGGGACGTTGCCGTTCCCGGAATCCGGTGATGCGCTTAGCGGAGCCTCGGAGCTTGCACGCTCGTTGACGGGTACTTGGTCGTTTCTGCAGTCGGCAGAGTTGTTGCAGGGTGCGGCTGTGGCCCCCAGGGAGAGGGGATGTGTGCAAGTGTTGTGGACCGCGCCCTGCAATGGGGATGAGGATGTTGCCGATTCCGAGACAACAGGGGATGTGGTGTTTCCCCTGCGTGGAGCGTTCTCCGCGGCGTTACCGTTCGCGGCATCCTCAAAGGCTGTGCAGGAAGGGAGGCTGCTTTCGTCAGCGTCCTTGCGGGTGGCCGCTTCCTGCCTAGATTTGCGATTTTGGTATTTTCTGAAATCGTGGTCTTGACTTTTTTCCATACGATGTGCTGCGTGGTTGTAGCACTTTGCTATGACGGGATCGACATTGCTCGAAATGCAGCCGGAGCACAAGTCGGTTAAAGCCTGCTTGAACCAGACTCCGATTTCTTCGTTGCTCATGTCACGTATGACGGCGATCATTTCGTGCGTATCCATTGTTACGTACCTTGGGATTGTATTGCGTGGTCTTGGCATACGGAATCAACTCCAAGCCTTGAACATTCTGATTTGAGAGCGATTCCAATTGCTTCGCCGCCACTTACTCGAACGCCTTTTTCTTGAGAGTAGGCTTTCTTTAATTTTGGTATGCAGTCGCTGTACTCAACAGGAATGCTTATCGTTTTGTATTTGCGATTTATCGTATTCATACTACGAATATACGCAATAATTTTACGATTGTCAATACTTTTTCGTAAAATTTTTATGATTTTTTCGTTAAATAGTTACGAACAAATAGTAAATAATGTAAATTTATGTTTATGGTTAATGTTGAAAGTTTCTTAACTCGCAAAAATATGACGAAAGTTGAGCTGTGCTCTGCTCTTGGTATCGATCCGAAATCAAGTCTTATTTCTGCATATGAAAAAGGTCGTTCAAATCCATCTTACGACATGTGTGTGAAGCTGTTGGGTATGGGAATGACCATTGAAGAACTTTTCGGAGTCTCTATACCTGAAAAGGCTTATGAAAAAGTGACTTCTCTAAAAGAGTTTGTCGAAATTTTCCAAAAATCAATGAACGAAACTTTGGACAGCGTCAAGAAAGACCTTTAATCAGCAATAACCTCCAGGATAATTCGTCCTGGATTTTTTTTATGAATTCGACGCCAAAGTAAAAGAGTCGATGCTCAGAATCCTCTCCAAGTAATTCCGTAAACCAAATCAAAATAGCCGACATCCCGAATCCTCTCCAAAAATCAATGAACGAAACTTTGGACAGCGTCAAGAAAAACCTTTAAACCGTAATGTCTACAGGGTTAGACACACAAAGTAATATGATTTACGACAATATCATCACGAATATCGACAGTCCTCTATTCCATACAGCCGAATACCATAACGGAGATGTCGACATGTACACGCACGACAATCGTCGTTATCAAATGAACAACGTCAGCGAATCGGATTTCAACAGTTTATACAAAAATCCGAATCATGAAATATGCTGCATTCTTCTCAAGAAATACAATTTTCAGGTATACGGTCGTTGACGGCTTCTCTCGGCGAAGTTGTCAATCCGTACGGATATCTGTCGCAGATAAAGGACACTACCCACATTCCGTTGACCAAAGATGTCTTCCTCATGCAATGAAGTTCGAGTCTTTCCAACTGCTTTTTGTGGGTTCTTATAAGTATTTTTGCGGCGAGTCTGTCGAGCATCCTCACTGCGTTGGCCCTGATGTTCGCGTAATACTTCGCCTTCTGCCAGAAACTCATGTGAGATTCCGGAACAGAGAAATCCCGTGATTCGATAGTCTTGTTTTCCATAATGATGATCCTTTGCTGATGTAGCGTATAAAAAACTAGCATCAACAAAAAAACGTTCAAACAAAAACGTCACATGGAATTTTTTTATTAAAAAATACGAATTGAGTAGTTTATATGTTATATTTACGACATGGATTCGAATCACATTCTTCAAGTTCACTTATATAATTCAAAACCGGTTGAAGTCACTGACCTTGCCGACATGATGGTAGCTCTTTCCAATGAGTATTCCAGTTTTTGCAAAAAACGAGGCGCGGCTGGCGAGTCAAAACTTTACGTCAGCGAGGTTCGAAAAGGTAGTGTAATTGTTGACTTGATTGCTATTTCAAGCGCTGTTGCCCTGATTGAAAATTTCAATTCTATTGTTGAGTTTGGCGGCCACATCAAGTCCGCATATGAGTATTTGCGCGGAATTACTTCTGATAGGCCGTCTGATGTTGATGTTGAAACTTTCAGAAATTTCAAGAAAATTGTAGAGCCGTCTTGCAAGGATGCTAATTCAAGAATCACAATATCAGTAGTCGATAGTCCGAATTCGTTGATTAACGTAATGATGGACGGAGTGTCTCACGATGCTAGTGTTGTAAAGAATGCGTCTGACGCAAAAGACGATATGGAAAACCTTCCTTCTATTTTAAAGGAACCGAAAGTTGTTCTTTATCTTTCACAGTTGAGAAATTCTGGAGATAGCGTTGGTGACAGAGGAATCGTCGAGAATTTCAGCAAGTCTCCAAAGAAGTTGATATCTGTAGATGATTCTTTCAAAAGGGCTGTTCTTGATTCAAGCGACAATGCTTTCAACTATGGATATGTCGTAGATGTAGAAGTATCTAAAATTGGAGACAGAATTGTTGCGTACCGTATAATGAAGTATCATGAAAAATTTGCTTTGAACGAAGACGAATTGTTCTAAAAATCGATGTGACGTTCTTGTTTTCTTTTTAAAGAAGTTTATCTACACTTACTTGTAGATAAACTTTTTTTTATGCAGGGAAGCATGGACATCACTGGTTTTGATATTGGCGCTTGCGGCGCAGCGGTCGGTTCAATAATAACGGCCATCAAGAGCCTTGGCAGCGCAAAGAAGGCCGAGTCAAGGGCTCGCGAAATTGAAGACGACAGAGTTTCTACAAAGATTCGTCGCGACGAAGAATTCAGGCAGATGCAGACAAAGCTCGCCATCAACGACAAGGAAATCGAGCACCTGAACAAGAGGCTAGACGAAGGAAACAACCGTTTTGAACGCCTGGAGAAAAAACTCGACGATGTGGTGGAAAAGCAAAGCGCAACTAACGCTTTGCTTAGTGAACTTATAGGTAAAGTAGGGGGCAAAAGTGCAAAATGACCAGACTGCCAAAGCTGATTCCGGCAAACTTAAAATCTCCTTGGTTCCTACTCAAATTATCAAAGACATTGCTCAAGTCCGCGAGTACGGCAATCGAAAGTATAAGGACCCGCAAAACTGGAAAACAGTAGAGGTCGGCCGTTACGTGGATGCGCTCTTGCGCCACACGCTCAAATTCGTGAACGACCCGAACTCCAAGGATAGCGAATCCGGCATTGAGCACTACAAGCACATGGCTTGCAACATGGCATTCATCTGCGAAATGATGCAGAACAAAATGCCCATGACCTACGAAGAAATCATCAATCGCGAGGGCTAGATGACCGTAACCTGCAAATCAGTAAAACATTCGGAACTCTTCGTCCGTAAGGATGGGGAAGTGTACAGGCTATCCGTGCCCTTGCACGTTGACTGCACCTGCCTTGTCGACAAAAAGAAGACGATGCTCGTGCGCTTCGAGTTCGCCCAGGGCTTTGCCTGCGACGGGCTTTCCGTGCCTTCAGCATTCCGCTGGTTCCTCAAGAACTGGGACCTCGAAAACGACCTCTACAAGTACTACTACG
>CALDKB010000004.1 GCA_937899245.1 uncultured Bacteroidales bacterium
GTTGCTGTGATTGTGTAGGTAGGAATTGCTTCGAATGTTGCTGCGATTGTGTGGTCTGCAGTTACGTTTGCGAATGTGTAAACACCGTCAACGAGTTCTGCTTCTGCATCGTCAACAAGTACGCTTGCAATGCGGTAACCTTCGTTAGCTGCGATTGTGAATGCTACTGTGTCGCCTTCAACAACTGTAATTTCACCTTCTGGAGTGATAGTTCCATTTTCACCAGCTGTTGCTGTGATTGTGTAAGTAGGAATTGCTTCGAATGTTGCTGCGATTGTGTGGTTTGCAGTTACGTTTGTGAATGTGTAAACGCCGTCAACAAGTTCTGCTTCGGCATCGTCAACAAGTACGCTTGCTACGCGGTAACCTTCGTTTGCTGCTACTGTGAACGACTGGTCGTTACCTTCTGTAACAACTACATCACCCGAAGGAGTGATAGTACCGTTTTCACCTGCTGTTGCTGTGATTGTGTATGTAGGAGCATCAATAATTACTTCGAAGTTATCAATGTATAAATTGAATTCATCAGCATTTGATTCACACTTGATACCGATATAAACATCATTACCAGCATATGCTGACAGATCAACTTCTGAAAGTGTCGTATGTGTGCTTGAATTAACTGTTGTTGTAGGAACTATCTGAGTTGCTTCAGCATAGTTGTCTGATGTTCCAGTGATTACATATACTGAGAATTTTTCTGGGAAAGTTGATCCTGAACACCAATATTCAAATGACATCTTAGCATAGTTTACGATAGCCAATTTTGGAGAAACCAACCAGTCGTTTGCTACATTAGTTGAGTGATAATTGTAAACAGCTTCACCTGACTCAAATTCCCATGATGTATCATCATTGTTAGCATCATAGATATTCCAGCACTGAGGATTTGTGAAATCTTCATAGAATGGAAGTTCTACTGCATCAGCAGAACATGCTGTTGTGAATTGAGCATTTACCCAACCATCTGCGTTAGCGCAATTAGATTGAACATATACATAGAATGTTGTCATTGCTTGCAAGTTGTTGAGTGCAAGAGTTGTTGCTTCAACAATACCATCATACATATTAGCAGTTTCTGTCATGTCGGTCATAGGAGTAGAAGAAACCTTTACGCGGTAAGAAGTTTCAAGGTATGCCTGTTCCCAGCTGATAGTTGCAGAAACGTCAGTAATATCGCTAACATTAATAGCCACAGGATTTACGCAAGCATTAGGATCCCTTGTTACAGTTACAGTCCATTCGGCAACTGAAGTACCATCTTCAGCGGTTACGGTATAAACGACAGGAGCAGAGAAATCCTGAGCTACGCCGCTTTCTGGGCTGATAGAAGCCATCGAAGAGATGGTGATTGTAGGAACGATATATGTCATATCTGCATTCCAAGCGCAAACTGCGCTGACCGTCTTAGCTTCAGCGTCAATAACAGCCTCGCCAACCTGTTCTGCAAATGTAAAATCGAGGATATCGTTTTCAGAGCTAGCTGCATCTGCCTTGTTAACAGTTACTGTCCAGTTCTTAACAGCTCCGCTTTCTGCAGTTACTTCGTAGGTATTTGTCATTACATTACCCTCGACAGCAGGAATACCAGCAATGTATGAAGCATAATCGGAAACGGTTACAGTTTCGCCAAGGTTTTCCAAATCTGCCATATAAGAAGCATTAACGGTTACTGTAGCATCTTCGCTATTGATAACAGCATCACCGAGTTGCATTGGGAATGTGTAGTCAAGGATTTCTGCATCTGAAGAGATTTCTCGTACTGTGATATTATCGATAAAGATTGCACCATTACCATAGTTTGCATTGCTGTAGAACTGAATGATTACTGTGTTGCCTGCGTAAGATGACAGGTCTAGTGTTTCAGTTGTGAAAGATCCTGGATTCGTACGATCGTAACTACTAGATGATGCAGCATAAGAACCAAGCTGAGTAAAGGTTCCTCCACCATCGGTTGATATCTTAACTGCAAAAGTTCCACAGTTTGCTTTGTGTGAATAGTCGAACGAAAATTTGTAAGCACCATTGGCTGGCAGTTCAATATTAGGCATGTTGATAACGGCAGTACCATAATATGCAGTATAGTTGTACATGCGGATCATTTGGTTTCCGCCATAGCTGTATACGCCCCAAACATAATACGGAGTATTGACAGCTGTTGAACTTGTAGACATTGTATTGTCCCAGCAATCAGCAACTGTATTTCCGCTATAACTTTCGAAATCCTCGCTATATGGCAACGAGAATGATGCACAAGGAGTAGTGAAATATTCGCTTGTCCAGCCCTCTGCATTTTCACAATCAGACTGAAGGTAAACGAAATAATCAGTCTGTGGTGACAAACCTGTCAAAACGAGTTCAACATCATTTACGATACCATCATAAGCGTCTGCAGTTGCTGTCATGTCGGTCATCAGAGTAGAAGAAACCTTTACAAGATAAGAAGTTTCGGTATAAGCCTGTGCCCAGCCCAATGTTGCTGTAGTTGCAGTAAGTTCGGTAACATTTACTGTAGCTGGATTGATACAAGCATCGGGGTCGTTAACTATTGTAACAGTGTATGTGTGTGAAGTTTCACCATCTTCGGCAAGTACGGTATAAGTAACAGGGGCTGTGAAATCCTGTTCTGCACCGCTTGCAGGAGTTACTTGTGCGGCAGCAGAAATAGTTACGGTTGGTGCAATTGTGGTAAGGTCAACATTCCATTCTGCAACTGCATTAACAATGTAAGTGTCGTTTTCGCTTGCTATTTCAGCAGTTGTTCCTTCCTTCTGGCCTGCAAATGTGAAAGCAGTAATGAATGCATCGTGGTTAACTGGAGCCTTAGTTACAGTAACTGTCCAGTGCTTGGTATTTCCAGCTTCTGCGGTAACAGTGTATTCAATAGTGCGTACATCACCTTCGCCAGTGACTACAGGATCGCTGATTTCTGCATATTCAGAAATTGTATAGCTTGGAGCAAGGGTTTCAAGGTCGGTCGAGTTGGTAACTGTTATATCAATGGTACCAGCATTGTCACCGCTTGTGATAGTTGCTTCTTCCAACTGTGTAGGCAATGAATAGGTAAGGATTTCAGCTGCGGTAGAAAGCTCACGTACAACTACATCATCAATCCAAGCATACCATCTACAATCTTGCGGATTGTAATTTATTGCGAAGTACCTGGTTCCTGCAGGAACAACAGCCTGATATAAAGTCCAAGTTGAGCTATATGCAGGAATTTCTTCCGCTGTCCAAGTGAAATCACCTACTGCATTTCCTGTTGATGATGTTCCAAAATACAGATGTTCATTTTCTGAATACTGGCGATAGTAAAACGAAACAACATACGAACCTTCTATATTGAACATCGGAGAAATCAAATACTGGTTATAATTAGAAGTATTCGAATATGAAGAGAATCTAAAACTCCTCGAACCTTCTTTAGCATAATCCGTTTCATGCTTCATTATATTATTATAAGCAGGATTGGCTACTGCATATTCAATTGACCAACAACCTGCAGGACAAGTTGTCGATTCAAAACTCTGTTCATAAGGTAAGGAAGAAATAGCCTCGCAAGGTGTTGTAAACTGAACAGCACTTGTCCACTGGCTATTGCCATCGGTATCGCCACAGTTTGCGCGAACCTTTACGCTATAGGTGGTAGCAGGGTCAAGCCCAGTCAAAGTATATGGGTTTTCGGTAACATCAACAAGTTCGGTTTCATTATTGTTGATGCAAATCTGCCAAGCAGTTTCGCTACCACCAGCAGTCCAAGCCAAATCAACAGTTCTTGCTGTAAGATTTGAGGTTGCCAATTCTGTTGGAACTGGGCAGGATGGAAGAGTTGTAAAGCTTACAGTATTACTCCAACGGCTTTGTTCGGAACCGCAGTTTGCGCGAACCTTAACAGTATATGCAGTTTCCGGATTAAGATTTTCAAGAGTGTAAGGATTTGTAGTAGCAACGATAAGATTGTCTTCGTTACCATTCAAGCAAATCTGCCATTCGGTTTCTTCACCGCCAGCAGTCCAAGCCAAATCAACAGTTCTTGCTGTAAGATTTGAGGTTGCCAATTCTGTCGGTTTAGGACAAGTAGGTGCAGCGCCAGAAGTGTAGGCGAAAGTAGTCTTGGGTATAAATTTTTTCCCCGAATAACTACTATATCCTTGCCAAGCAGTATTTTCAGTAGTTGTCTTACCATAAAATTTAGCATTTTTCCAAGTTCCAGTTGAAGTCAAATAAATTCCTACAAGTAGATTTCCACCACCATAGACATAATTTTCGGTGAAATTTATATCCATTGTACTACTATTAGCATTCAAAACACCAGAATATACTACAGTAGCATCCGTTGTTCCAAGAAATCCCGTCATAGTAGTCTGGTCAACTTCTTTCAGAAATACTTGAAACGAAGCATTCCATTCTTCAGAAGCTTGGCTTTGCAGATAGAAACTCATAGCAGTAATTGTACCGTTTTCCATGGCTTCCATTTCTGTTGAAGGAATAATAAACTCACACTTTAAACCTTCGGTATCAACATACAATCCGTAAATAGGCACATATTCATTAGCACCTGTTTCGCTTTCGTAAACCGTCAAGGTCTCCTGTGCGACCGCTCCAATCGCTGTCATCAGCAAGAGGAGCACACTAAATAATAGTTTTTTCATCATAAAATCTTCCCCAGTTATATGCCATCGGGCCGTCGGCTTTTAAAACATTAAAATAATTTTTTCTTAATCAACTGTAACATACTTTAAGGGCAAGTTACAAATGTGCAAATTTAAAACAAATATCAATATGAAAAAGGATTTATTTATAAATAACATAGTATTAACACACATTTACAGCATGGAAAAGTCGCCTTTTTACATTTTTTCAATACAAAAGCAAAATGCTTGGTCATTTTAAGGCGAATAATGTCTACTAACAATTGAGGGAAGAACAGGCGAACGGGTGGACGGTTCTTCATTCAACCCTTAAACCCTTAAACCTTTCAACTTTTAAACCTTTTAAATTCACAGATTTCTCGGCGCCAGCCGTAGGAGGTACGCTATTTCATGCAGAACTGGCAAACTGGCATTTGATTTATCAGCAACAAAAAAAAGGTCGCCCCTACTGGAGCGACCTTAAGTATTTCAGATAAACTATTGCTTATCTTACAACGATCTGTTCAACATAAACATTGTCCGAAGTAATGATTCTTACAAAGTAAGTACCTGGACGGAGGTCGTAGTTGAAGTTCATCGTGTCACCGTCGAAAACGTTGATGTCGCGAGAGTCGATCATTGCACCCTTAACATCAGACAACTGGAATGTAGCTTCGCCTTCGATAGAGCTGAAGTCGATGCTGAACATACCATTGTTCGGGTTCGGGTAAGCGGAGATAGTACCGATTTCGTACAACTCAACAGCATCAGCGTCAACGAAAGTAACGTCGATAGTGTGGTTAGCAGTAACATTGTAGAATGTGTACTGGAAGTCGATTACATCGTCGATAGCATTAACGCCGTCAACAGTTACAGTTGCGATACGATAATGTTCGTCCGGAGTAATAGTGAAGGTCTGGTTAGTACCTTCGTAAACTTCTACGATTCCGTTAGGAGTGATAGTACCGTTAGCACCGGCAGTAGCAATGATGTTGTAAGTAGTTGAAGAAATAGTCTGGAATGTAGCATTGATAGAGTGGTTAGCAGAAACATTTCTGAAAGTGTAAACACCGTTTTCAAGCTGTCCGATAGCTTCAACACCGTCAACCATTACGCTAGCAATCTGGTAACCAGCATCAGCAGTAATTGCGAATGCCTGATCAGCACCTGCAGCAACAGTTACATCACCGTTAGGAGTGATAGTACCGTTAGCACCAGCAGTTGCAGAGATAATGTATTCAGTAGCTTCAGCAACTCTGAATGTAGCATTGATAGTATGGTCGGCAGTTACATTAGTGAAAGTGTAAGTATATCCGGCCAAATCAGCAGTACCAAGAGTCAAAGCCTGACCATCAACAACCAAGAAGTCGATCTGGAAACCTGCATTAGGAGTAACAACGAACGACTTGTCTTCGCCAGCATTTACAGTAATAGTTCCGTTAGGAGTGATAGTACCGTTAGCACCTGCAACAGCTGTGATAGTAAATACATTAGCAGGAGTAGTAAATGTAGCGTTGATAGTGTGGTCAGCAGTTACATTAGTGAAAGTGTAAGTGTAACCAGCCAAATCAGCGTCGGTAAGAGTTACAGGCTGTCCGTCAACAACAACAGCGTCGATCTGGAATCCGGCATTAGGAGTAATTGTGAATGCCTGGTCAGCGCCTTCGTTTACAGTAATTGTTCCGTTAGGAGTAATAGTACCGTTAGAACCTGCATTAGCAGTAATTGTGTAAGTTGTTGGAGGAATAGCCTCGAATGTAGCATTGATAGTGTGGTCAGCCATTACGTTAGTGAATGTGTAAACGCCGTCAACTAGCAGAGCAACAGCTTCAGCATCATCAACCATTACGCTTACAATCTGGTATCCAGCGTTAGCAACGATAGTGAATTCCTGATCTGCGCCTTCAGCAACGGTTACATCGCCATTAGGAGTAATAGTACCGTTTTCACCGGCAGTAGCAGTGATTGTGTAAGTAACAGCAGGAATTTCTTCGAATGTAGCGTTGATAGTGTGGTCTGCCATTACGTTTTCGAATGTATAAACACCGTCAACAAGCTGATCGATTGCTTCTGCACCGTCAACCATTACGCTAGCAATCTGGTATCCATCGTTAGCTGCGATAGTGAATGCCTGGTCGGCACCAGCTTCAACAACAACGTCGCCAGCAGGAGTGATAGTACCATTTTCACCAGCACTAGCAGTGATTGTGTAGGTTGTAACTTCAGGTATTGTTATAGAGAAGTTATCAATTAACAAACCATCCATATCAGCCTCAGATTCTGCCTTAATACCGATATAGATTTCTTGACCAGCATAAGCAGACAAGTCGATTGGTTCAATTGTAATTGGGTCTTCATTGTCAATTTCCTGAGTTGCAAGAATCTGTATACCACCAGCATAATTTGTCAAATCTGTAATAACGTATGCAGAGAATCTTTCTGGATAATAAGAAGAATATACAAAATAATCGAATGTTAACTCTGCACCATTAACAATTGCCAATTTAGGTGATATCAACCAATCGTTTCCTCCATTACTAGAATGGTACGGATAAACTACGGCACTTGATAAATTTTCAAAATTCCATGTATTATCATCATTATTAGCATCTATGATAGTCCAGCAGTCCAACGATGATTCGTTGTCAAACGTTTCAGAATATGGTAGTGAAACAAGGCCACATTGTGTAGTGAATGTTGTATTTCTCCATTCGCTATAATCGCCGTTACCGCAGTTTGATCGCACGTATGCATAGTAAGTAGTAGAAGCGTTCAAACCTGTTACATTGTATGCTGCTTCAGTAGTTGCAACGATGTCACCTGTTTCAGGATCATCGAGAGCAGTAGCGGAAACTACAACGTCCCATGCTGTTCCATCACCAGCAGTCCAAGCCAAAGTTGCAGAGTTGTTTGTAATTTCGCTAGCAGCAAGATTAACAACTGGCAAACAAGAAGGAGCTTCAGTTACCTGCAATGTGTAATCGTGGTAAACTGTGTAAGAACCAGAATAGCAAGGTTCATAACCAGAACCTGCAGTTATTTGGTTATCGAAATGACTGTCTGAACCACCGATACGCATTTTGTAAGAACCAATAGGCATATCTACAGGAACTTCGAATGTTGCAACAAGAGTTGTTGGATTTGAACTTAAAGACTGTCCTGCATAGACAACTTCATCGTCGCTGAATACGAGGTCGTTGTTCCAGTTAACCCAGATAACAGTACCATAAGTATATCCAGTTTGATATGTAATGTTTACTGTAGCGGTTGTTCCGGCCTGAACATCACCAATCATAGTTGCGTAGTTGCCATAATATGGAGCCGATGTAAGACGTGTGCTATTGTTAACAATCTGGTTTGTACCGAAAGTTACATTAGTAATACCGCTGCCATCAACAGATGTTGGAGCAGGAGTACACATGCCTGTGTAGAATGAAGTCTGTACCCAACCTTCAGCGCTATCACATACCGACTGAACGTAAACGTAGTAAGTAGTTTCAGCAGACAAGCCAGTCAAAACAACAGCAGTGTCGTTTACAGTACCATCATAAACTTCAGGACCGATTTCGAAGTTTGTAATCGGAGATGCAGAAGCCAATACCCTGTAAGAAGATTCAAGGTAAGCAGCATTCCAAACAACGGTAGCGGAAGTTTCGCTAACGGTAGCAACAGTCAAAGTTGTCGGGTTAGGACAAGCAGTAGGATCGTGTTCGATAGTTACTGTCCAATCCTGAGTTGTAGAGTCTTCTGCCATTACGGTGTAAGTTACAGGAGCAGTGAAGTCCTGTGCCAAACCGCTAAGTGGAGAGATAGTTGCAAGATCAGAAACTGTGATGTGAGGTCTGATGTTAGTAAGGTTAGCATTCCAAGGAGCAACAGCATTTACAGTGTGGTCGTCGGTGCTGATAACAGATTCGCCAATCTGACCAGTAAATGTGAATGTCAAGATATCCTTGGCAGAGCTTGCAGTGGTAGCACGTGTGATAGTAGCCAACCAATCCTTTGTCGTTATACCGTCTTCAGCAGTAACAACGTAAGGAATAGTAGTTGTGAATGCGTCAACAGCAGTTGCAGTACCAGCTTCGTAGGTAGCACCATCAGAAACAGTTACAACAGGAGCCAAAGTAGACAAATCGGTTCCGAACGAAACTTCGATGTCAACAGTAGCAGCATCAGCATCGATTGTTGCTGGGCCAGTCTGAGTTTCAATAGTGTATGCTGTGATATCGGCTTCATTGTTAACCATACGGATAGCGAAGTTATCCAAATACAAATACCAGCCGTCAGCACCATTTTGAGGAATATGGATTGCTATGTATACCTGTCCGTGGTAATCATTAAGAGAAATTTCCCTTCTACTATACGATGTTGAAGATACAAGTTCCAGTGGTTGCAATACAGTTGTAAAGTTTTCCGGCAGATTTCCTGTTGTAGAAAGAACAACTTCATAATCATTAGGTTCACCAGTACTATGTGCCTTAACATCATAGCTAAATACATAAGTTCCGTCAAGTACAAATGGAGGTAATATCAAATAGTCATTGTTATTACCGCTGTTATTATCGGTATATATACGAACACAATTACCAGGATTGCCACTTGAAGCATAAGTCTTCCAATAATCACCATCTCCATTTGCATCGATATACGACCAACAAGTAGGTAAAGCAGGTGCTGTTGTAGACTCAAAGCCTTCAGACCATGGGAATTCCGAAACAGCTTCGCAAGGAGTTGTGAAGGTCAACACACTGGTGTAGTCTGTATCACCTCCATCGCAAACAGCCTTAACTCTAGCCATATAAGTAGATGCCGAAGTAGTAGCAATTGTGTAATTGGTTTCGGTCAAGTTCTCAACAACTGTGTAGTTAGCATCAGCAGCAAGCTTGTATTCGAACGTCCACTGAGTTGCATGATAACCTTCCCAAGAGAAAGTTACAGAAGTTGCAGTTAAAGTCGAAGTTGTCAAGCCAGTTGGTTCTGGACAAGCTGCTACAGTATTGAATGTAGCGTGTGTCCAAGTGCTGATATCTTCTGTAGAACAAGTTGCCCGAACATATACATGATAAAGAGTTTCTGCAGTAAGTTCTGTTGCATTGTAGAATGTATCGGTTACCGGAGTTGCAGTTGCAGAAGCAAGGGCAGCATCGCTGAGAGCAGAAGTAGAAAGAACAACTTCCCAGCTAGAAGCGCCACCGCGTTCTGTCCAAGATATAGTTGCCGAGTTGTTTGTAATTTCGCTAGCAGCAAGATTACCTACAGCAGGACATGTAATTTCGGTAATACGAACATTGTCGATAGCTGTTGGAGGATTTGTTCCACCGCCACCATCGTTTGCCCATGCAAATACCAAGTTGTACAAACCGGCATTTTCAATTGAGATATTTCCTGTTGCAGTACGCCACGAAGAGCTCTGTGCAAGTGTACGAGGAGTTGCAAACGCTTCTGTAATTTCAATCCAATCTGCTGGAGCTGCATAATGAGCGAAATCATATGTAGTACCGCCAGGAATTGTACCTGCATTCCAACTGTATGTTGTTGGAACCAAGAATGCCCTAGAAAAGTCGTAGTTGTTGCTTTCACCAACGCCCTTCCAATCATAGCTGTAAATAAAGTCGCTTGCATGATCGAAATTTATTGTTCTATAAGCAAAAGAATACGATATATCACCGGTTGAATATGCATTCGAAGCGCCATTGTTGTTAGATACGTAAAGTCCATTAGAACCGCCATTTCTAGCAGCTGTACCAACGAACCATTTATTGGTCTGTGTACCGTTTTCGAGAACCCAGCCATCGTTCTGAGTTGCATCTTCAAAGTCGCAGATGAATGGCAAAGTAGCAGGAGCGTGTTCGGTTGTGAAATCAACACTTGGCCAAGCAGCACCTAATGCATCACCGCAGTTAGTCTGAATTGCAACAGTGTAGTTAGTAATAGCTTCAAGACCTGTCAATGCGTATGAAATGTTATTGCCATCAACGGTTACGTCTTCCGAAGTTTCATCAATTGCGATAGGAGTTCCACCGTTAACCTTGATGTTCCATGCAGTTTCAGAAGTACCGCGGGTCCAGTTAATAGTTGCCGTATTAACAGCAACATCGCTAGCTGTAACATTTGTTACTGCGTAGCAATCATTGATAGAAACACAAGCTTCTTCCGACTGAGCCGAAATATTATTTTCACGACAGATAGTCTGGATTGTGTAGCAGTAAGTATTACCGGCCTCAATGTCTTCGTCGGTATAAGTAGTAGTTGCCATTGGCAAAGTAGCGATTTCATCGGCACCTCTATAAAGAACTACAGAGGAACCTGCGCCAACGATTTCACCGCTGAGAGTAATATCATCAACATATGCGCAGTCGCTACCAGTATAAGAAGAAACATCCTTTGTGTATTTCCATTCTAATGTATGCTCACCAGCAGCGAGTGTTGTCTCGCACTGTGTCCAAGATATTGTACCAGACACACCATTAACAACACCTGTACCATCAACAGAGAAATAGAATTTATCATAACCGCTTTCAGACGATACGCTATACCAGAAAGACAAGGTCATTTCGACAGGATAGTTTGTTGTTAGCTGGAATGAGGATGTTGAACTATTAATGTTGTAGTTTCCACTCTTAATAGATTTAGATCCTCCATGATGAGAAGCAGTTGTAACAGACCAAGCATAAGCTGAATTATTTGTATAGCTGAATGGTCCATCAGCAAAAGAATTACGTTCAAAGTCATCAACGATGTTTACGTACTCAGAAGGCAAGCTTGAAGGAGCTGTCCAGTTGAGTACGATATCAGACTCGCCAACTAGTTCGGCTGTGAAGTTAGAAGGAGCCAAACAGTTTTCCCAAGTAGTGAACAAGCTATTCATCCAAGCACTATGGCTAGCGCCGCAGTCGGCACGTACATACCAGAAGTATGTTGTCTCAGGTTCAACAACGATAGAAGTTGCAGCAGTACTTACTGTAGTATAGTCGCTAGCAGCAAGAGCATTCAACTGATCCATAGTCATAGATTCTGTAGCAACGTAAACATTCCAAGAGGAAGTACCTTCAGCAGCAGTCCAAGACAAGTTTACATTAGTAGCAGAGGTCTGTTCGGATGCAAGGTGAGAAGGAGCAGCACAAGACTCAACAACGAAAGTTGCTGTGTAGAGCTGTTCGTCGCCGTTTTCAGCAATTACCTTATAAGTAATAGTAGTATCGGCAGAAGTTCTATCCCATGTAAAAGCAGAAGGAACATCGAGGAAGTCGGCGCCTATCTGCTGCTTTACTGTAGCGTTTTCATCGTTAGGAGTTACAGTCTGCGAAATATTTTCACCTGCAGTGTAGCCCGAACGAAGTTCAACTGCGATAGTGTGAGTTTCGTTGTTTACTGCACTGATTGCATAACCCTGTTCGGTTGATGCTGTGTAAGAAAGAAGTGTATTGTCATCGACAAGACGACGGATAACAATATTATCGATACCTGTGTAAACCATACCATCCTGAGTAGAGTCCTTAAGAGCTATTCTAGCACCAGCAGGAACTGTTTCCGGAATAATGTAGCTGAATTCTGTAGTTTCAGTTGCCGGCCATGGAGTTTCTGCAATCTGATTGAAAGCGCCATCCAACCAGTAACCCAAAATCAAGTGTCCGTTAGAAGAACTATGCTTGAAATTGAATGAAATACGAGAATTTGCTACACCACCATCGAAACCAGGAAGAATAACAACATTGTTGTTTCCGTACGAAGTCGAATAAGCAGGAACAGCCGATACCATTAATAAATAGTTATCGCTTAATGGAGCGTAAGAAGTGTAATTACAAACATGAGGAGCATAGTCTACAGTTGAACCGTAATAAACCGCATCCCAGCAATCAGGCATTACACCTGCAGTGTAATAAGTGGTTGCATTCTGAGTGTTGAAGTTTTCTGACAACGGAAGTTCATAGTCGGTACATGGAGTTGAGAACTCGTATGCAGTCCAGAATGACTGATCGTCAGCAGAACAGTTAGCACGAACATATACATAATAAGGAGTATTTGGAGTAAGAGTGTCAACTGCGAGTGATGTTGCTGTTACAACAGCTGATGCAGCAGCGTCGAGCTGAGCAGTTGTCATTGCTGTTCCTGAAAGAACAACCGACCATTCGGTAGCTTCGCCACGTTCTGTCCATGTAAGAGTTGTAGAAGTTGCAGTCAAGTTGGTTGCGATGATGTTTGCGACTTCCGGACAAGTAAGCTGGATAATGCTGATATTATCGATAGCTGTCGGAGGATTTGTTCCGCTACTACCATCGTTTGCCCATGCAAATACCAAGTTGTACATTGCAGGTGCATCAACAGAGAATGTACCAGTTACAGTATGCCATGAATTATTCATTGCAAGTGTACGTGGAGACGAACCTTCCTCTGTAATTTCAATCCAACCTGCTGGGGCTGTCCATGATGAGAAAGCATAAGTTGATACAGTAGAAGATGGAACTGTACCAGCTGTCCACTGATAAGAAGTTGGAGCTAAGAAAGCTCTAGAGTAGTCATAGTAGTTGCTTTCACCCTGACCTTTCCAATCGTAGCTGAATGCATAGTCGCCAGCTGCCGGCAACGAAATGGTACGATATGCAGATGTATATGATGTATTTGATGTTGAATATGCATTCGTCGTTCCGCTTGTATTAGACACGTACAAGCCATTTGCACCGCCATTGTTAGCAGCAGTACCAATGTACCACTTGTTAGTCTGAGTACCGTTAACAAGGAACCACTTTTCATTTTCAAGAGCATTTTCGAAATCCTGAGTATACGGAACAGTAGCAGGAGCGCTCATTGTTGTGAACGATACGGTTTCTGGATCGCTGTACTCGTCGTTACCACATGCAGTACGAACGCTGAATTCGTAAGTTGTAGTTTCGTCAAGGCCAGTAATTGTATATGCAGTATCAGAAACGACAGTAGTTACACCATTGCAAGAAACTTCCCACTGTGTAGCAGTCCCGTGAGTTGACCATGCTGCAACAGCCGAGTTGTTGGTGATATCTCTTGTAATAACTTCGGTAATGTAACCGCAAGATGCAGGACGGAAAATAGTTAAGTTGTCGATATTGATGTAGTATGATGACAATGATGAATAAGTACTTGTGTACTGGAATGCCAATCTAGCACCTTCTGGCAAAGCAGACTCATTAGACATATCGATTTCGTGGTGAGTAACAGTTGTTGTTGTGTTCAACTGCTGGATATTAGTAAATTCACCATTTAAATAATATCCGAAGTTCAATGTGCCATAAGTAGTATAGTTCCTCTTGGTATCAAAAGCAACGATAGCTGTGCTAAGGTCGCCATTGAACAAAGGCATTATTGCAATACTTGAGTTAGCTGAATTAGCATTCATCAACAAGCCCTGAGTATTGATAGCTGCAGCTGTTGATACGTGAGGTCCGTAAGCTGCAGTACCGTTCCATACTATATCCCAGCACAAAGGCATAACGCCCTGAGTAGAAGATGTTGTAGCAGTATAGCTGTCGAAATTGTTTTCATAAGGCAAGTCGATTGCATCGCAAAGAGTAGCAAAGCTTAGCTTAGCCCATCCGCTTTCGTAGTTATTTTCTGCATCGCAGATAGCCTTTACATAAACATCATAAATTGTGCTTGCAGAAAGACCTGTAAGAGAAGCTGAAGTTTCGGTAACGTTAAGCTCGGTACCTTCTGTAGCGACATTGAAACCTGTAGGACCATACTTAACAAGCCATGCAGTTTCTTCCGAACCTGCAGTCCATGTTACAGTAGCGCTGTTGGTAGCTATATTGCTTGCTGCCATAGCTGTAACGTCACGGCAGATTGCATGTGGGTTACCCATAGCAAGTCTAATGTTTGGAAGTTTGTTTGATCTAGTACCTGAGTTTGTTCCAGGATGCTGAGCATAAGAAGTATTACTATCGTCACCTCTATACATTACAGCATTTGTAGTACTAGTATATCTATATTCCAAACTTGATGTGTAACTAGAAATTGATTTTGCCACTACAATAATTAAACTACCAGAGCCATCATATTCAAATGGAGTATCAAGAGTATAAGTTTCCCAACCGGTATTTGCACCAATAGCTCTATTTGTAGAAGAATAAACCAGTGTCAAGTCACTCATTGAAAGCCAAGAGGTCGTTGAAGTGTTTTCTGCCATAGTTGCAACACCCATATAGATATTAATTGGTGATGGTGTTACAGAATGTGCAGTTGAAACATAGAATGCTAATTCGCCTATTGTTCCTGCATAACCAATCTGATCTGCTGTGTATACCATCTGTGTCCATGAATAAGCGAACCAAGTACACATTGGAGAATAATAACTTTCAGATGTTCCATCTCCGACAACAACTTCAGTAGCATTTTCAGCGAAAGCAGTTCTGAAGGATGAGCTTGCAATAACGTCAGTAGCGTCGAGACATGCACATCCGTCGCAATATGGACGAACGAAAACATTGTAGGCAGTGTTTAATGTAAGTCCAGTTGCAGAGTAAGAAGCGACATTGGTAACAGCAGCACCAGTCCAATCTGGAGTAGAAGCAGTAGTTACGCATACCTGCCATGATGTGTTTACTGCATCTGTCCAAGTAACAGTAGCAGAAACACCTGTAATGTTAGAAACATTAACATTTGTAGGAGCCGAGCAAGTTGTGAAGCTTGTCATAGTCCAGATGCTGGAGATGTTATCCTCGCAATTTGCCTTTATATATACATAATAGGTAGTACCGGAAGTCAATCCAGTGTAAGTCTTAGAAGTTCCGTTAACCTGTGTTCCAGAAGTTTCGCCTGGAGCGGTTGTAGAACTTGCAGTCAAATAAACCTTGTACGAAGTTTCGTTTGTTCCATCGCCAGGTGTCCAAGAGATGGTAGCACCAGTAGTAGAAACATTAGAAACAGTAAGGTTAGTTGGAGGAACACAGTTGGCCTCTTCACCTGTGAAAACAACGTTGTCGAGGTTAGAAGCAACCATAGCAGTTTCGTCATTTCCGCTCATCGTGAGCTTAAACCAAACGGCATTTCTACCGCACAAAGCAGAAATAGACGAGAAATCTGCAGTCTGCGACTGGAATGTAGTCTCCGTAAAATTTGAAATAGTAGCCGAAGGTATTACGGTAAAATCGGTTCCATTCAAACTATACGACCAAGTGTAGGTTGAATAACCATGGTTGGTCATGTTTGGATGGCAACGCAAATCATAAGAAACGCCCAAGCCAACAAAAGGCAAGGTTGAAATCTTAAAGACTACCGAACCACCACCCTGTCCAGATACTTGCAACGATTTAGCACCCGTAGGGTCTTCACCGCACAAAACACTGTTCGGGCTGTTTGTTCCCGTTGTGTTAACGGTACCTTCAGAAGTAAAATCACAATCCGATGCATTAATTAGATCGGAGACACAAGTAACAGTGGTATTTCCGTTGAACTTCCATACCGCAATGTTTTCCTGTGCCATCAGGCCACCGCCCAGTCCGGTCAGCAACCATAGAAGCATACCTATGCATACTCCTAGCAACTTTAATCTATTCATATTCATATGTACTTAATAAAAAAAATTCAATAATACATTAATACATTGCGCCATAACCCTGCCACTTGAATACAACACAAGTGACTGAATATCAGCACAAAACAACAAATTCAAATTTACGCACCCATACATTTGGGCACGGAGACAAATTTAAGAATGATTATTTTTCAACCGATAGAAACTAACAACACAGTGTTAACAATTATACAAAAGAGCAATCTTTTTCGCAAACACACATAATACAATATACTTATGCAAAAGTATAAAACAGATTTTAATTTTCACTATTATTTACACATAAAAAACAACCATCAAAATATCGAAAGGATAAAGGTAGGTTAAAGGAAACATAAAGGAAGGATAAAGGAAGGATAAACAACCGCATCGCAACATCCTGCATACCAATAAACTAACCACACACAACCAATATAACCCTGCAAATCTGCGTTAAAAACGCTTTTGCCATGTCCACGACTTAACGATGTCCACCCATGCTACCCATCCACATGCACCCATCCACGAACAGAAGACACGAAAGAGGAACAAGTCTCTTCATGCAAAACTATCCATAACCATCTGATAATACACGCATTACAAAAACTTTCATTTTACGCCGAATGGAAGCAAAGGAATTTTATGGTTTCAGATAGCGAAAATCATTAAAGCATTCAGAAAAGATGTATTTTTGTGAAAAAATTAAATTTTGTAAAAAATCATTTATATGAAAAAAATATTTTCATTCATCTTAGCAGCACCAATGCTTGTTTTTGCCTTATCTGGTTGCCATAAGCCAGAAGGCGAATGGGAGGATACGATAAGCCAGGACCTATCAATGTTGCCCAACGTTGTGTCGGTAACCCGTGAAGACAGTCCCGACTTCGCAGCAAAATTCAAAGTGTTTTTTGAACAGCCGATAGACCACGACAATCCGGGAGCAGGGACATTCAAGCAACTAGTCTATGTCTGCCTCGCCCACCCAGACAGTCTTAATGTATTAATCACAGAGGGATATTACGCTTTCGACGCAAAGACCCCGCATGAATTGACACAAATGTTCAACGGGAACCAGATTGTTGTCGAACACCGATATTACGGAGAATCAACCATCGACGATCCTAATTTCCGGTACAACGACGCAAAGAATTCCTGCGATGATCTTCACGCCATTGTAAGCGAACTAAAGGAATTGCTATCGGGCAAATGGATATCTACAGGGCGCAGCAAAAGTGGCCTGACCTGCAACATGTATAGGGCATATTACCCATACGATGTTGAAGTAACCATCCCCTACGGCTCACCGTTTTGTCAAAGTCGCTACGACGAGCGCATGGCAGAAGCATTAAAAACCAGCATTGGCACTCCGGAATCGCGAGCCAAACTTACGGCATTCAAACGCGAAGTATTGACCCGACGCGATATCATGGCCCACAAATGGGACTCAACCGCCAACGCCCAAGGCATTCAAATAAAACTTCCAGCCGACAAAATGCTAGACATAAACATGATGGATTTCACCGTTGGCTTTTGGGCTTACGGTTTCGACGCCAATGAAATTCCAGACCAAACAGCTTCCGACAATGAGATTTTCAATTATATGATTTCACTGTCCGGACCGGACTCCTGGGACATAAATTATGACGTGAACAAATATTACACCGAAGCATACAAAGAACTGGGACACTACGCCCTGCCAACAGACGGCATTGAGGACTTAATGATTGTTGACGACTATATCTACCAGGACTTCCTAAAATACACTTACGTCCCAGATGGCGTCCCCAGTACTTTTTCAACTACAATGCACCAAAAGGTGGATGCATTCTTGAGGCAAACCGATGCAAAGTACATTTTCATCTACGGTGGCTGGGACCCATGGAGCACAGTAGGCATTGGGCCGGAATACGTGAGAGGCAACATTCATAGGTATGTCAATGCGACAGGAGCCCACCACACGAACATATCCGACCTTGACCCCGCAGCGCAGTCAGAAATCAAGGATTTGCTTGACGATTGGCTAAGATAATTTTAGCTATTTTCAAGCTCTGCTTGAAAATATGCGATTAGAAGACACTAATTCGAAAGTTCTTTCATTATACAAAATTTCAAGGCAGGAGCCTTGTGACGACAACCAACAAGCAAGAGCTTGTTGGTTGCTTCATTTATTTTCTTTCGCGTTTGCGTTTTGCCTTTTCCTTTAGACCGCCAGAATTGGTTTTCAAGCGCTTGGCACTCTTCTCGTGGAATGCACCGCCAGAATTTTTGAGCGACGGGGCCTTAAGGTAAACCTTATGTGCAGCAATCGGTCTCTCCTCTTCGAGAAGGACGTTTGACACGACAAGCCCATCTGGCACCTCACATTCGGCGACATTACCGCCTGCAATCCTACGCACCTCGGCATAAAGGTTTTCCTCGTACGGAGCAACTAGGAGCAACGAAACGCCATCCTTGTCGGCACGGCCGGTACGACCGATACGGTGAATATAATCAATAGGATTTTCCGGAGCAGAAATGTTGATTACATGCGAAACATCCGTAAAATCGACACCACGAGCGACGACATCTGTGGCAATAAGTATATCGAACTCGCCGCTCTCGAAACGCCTGACAGCATTAAAACGATAGTTCTGCGACTTGTTGGAGTGAGTAACCCCCACCCTGCCAGGAAACTTAGCCTCCAAACGCTCGTAAAGCACGTCGGCCTGCTTTTTACTCTCGGCAAAAACCAATGTCTTAACATATTCGGCAGTATCGGCAAGAACCGTTGTCAGGAAATTGACCTTGGTATTGAAATTAGGCAGCATATACACGCGTTGCGAAATTTTTTCAATAGGAGTGCAACGTCGAGTCACCTCGACTATTTCCGGAGCCCTGAAATTAACGGTGATGAAGCGCGACACCTCGTCGGTAAGAGTAGAAGAAAACATAAGCGACTGACGCTTTTGCGGCAGCATCTCGAAAATCTGCTCCAACTGCGGACGGAAACCAAGACTAAGCATCTCGTCAACTTCATCAATAACAAGCTTGCGAATACCAGCAAGACGAAGCACACCGGTAACGGCGATATCGTAGATTCGACCAGGAGTACCTATAATAATATCACAACCATCGCCATATAAAACGTCTTTCTGCGTATTGATATTTGCTCCGCCATAAACGCATTTGATACGGAAGTTCTTGTACTTTGCAAGCTTTTCAGCTTCACCCTTGACCTGCATAACGAGTTCGCGAGTAGGCACAAGCACGAGCACGCGAGGATTTTTCTGTGTGGAAAATTCCAACGCATTGATAATCGGGAGCAAATAAGCAAACGTCTTTCCCGTGCCAGTTTGAGCCACACCAACCACATCGGCGCCAGAAGCAATCTTACTATAGCATTTTTCCTGAATAGGCGTTGGCTCTACGATATCAATATCCTCGAGGGCCTGTATTATCTGTTTTGAAAGGCGGAGTTCGTCAAAGTTCATGTGCTGATAATTTAGGCGGCAAAAATAGTGATTTTTTGACAGATACAACACCGTCTACTTGAAACAGAATCCATTAGGGATTATGCCGACCTTAAACCTGTCGAGCTCCGCCCCCTGCGCACTTATTCGATACACCACACCAGATTGCATACAATCCACAGCATCGGCGACATAAACATCTGAATTGTAAGGATCCACACCGATACCATAAAAATAGTGTCCACCAGAATTCTGCAAAAAGACCTCGCCGGTCTGCGACTGAGAATCAACAGGGAAACGATACACATGATTGTTGGCATAATAAATCGTATCGCCACCAGCATTTATCGAAATTGCAGTTGGAAAATCGCCCTGAGGAAATTCAACCGTCTTCTCTACAGTGCGCGTGGCGACATCAATCTTAACAAATCCGGCCGTTCCGCAATAACTTGAATTTGCAACGCCACCATCACAAATTACCCACAGTTTTCGGTTGCAGTCCAGAACCATACGGCGAGGTTGTTTCATGACCGTTATTCGCGAAACTATCTCGTCAGTCTTAGAGTTAATTACCAAGACCTTATCGTCGTAAGACCAGCAATTTACAAACACAAGCGAATCGCACACAACCATCTGCTCCGACGAATTGCGATAATATTCGCCAGAACCATCATCCAGACTTATAGTCTTGTCAACCATGCAAGTCTGCGGATTTACGACATACATGCAACGCGAATACATATCGGTAACATACGCCTTTACCGGCGAAACAAAATACATATAACGCGGAGACACCAAATCAGTTATCTTACCAGAATACTTAAAAGTATTTTTATTTATCGAATATATTTTTCCACTGTTGTTCACCACAAGATATGCCAGAGAATCGAAGATAGCAACACTTTGCAGGACATCGCCGACAGGAAAACCATTTGCACGGCAGAAGACCTGATTTTCAACAAGCTTTGCATTTTTGTCGTAGTAAGAAAGCGAAGCGTTCCCGTACATAAAATTACCCTCACAAGGGATAAAAACACCGTCGTGCGACACAGAAAATTCGGTAATAGGCCTCAAATCATCCTTCATGCAAGATGAAAACATTACCGTCAGCACTAGAAGTGAAAAAATCAACCAAATATTTCCGAACAAACTTTTCATCCAAACATTAATTAAATCTGACACTCAATTGAAATGCAAAATTAATTCCCGGCATAGGCTGCCACAAAACCGAACGATACGACTCGTTGAAAAGATTGTTTACCTTGAAATTCAAGTCTATAGCAAAATCTTTCACTAGGAATTCCTTCCCAATTCCAATATCGCTCATAAAATACGGATAAATAGACACAAGCACGCCACTTTCCTCAGCAGAAGTTGTAAAACGCTCGCTGAAATAGTTCCACTGATAGAAAAAATAAAAACCGTATGCCGAAATGCGTCCGAACACATTTGCCGAATGCAAAGGAATGTAAGGCAGCTGCATGCCAATTGACATATCATTTTCGCTGCGCGGAGCAGAAAGGTTTGTAGAATGAGTGAAAGCATAGTTTGCCGACAGCGACACCAAACAGGAATCGAGAAACTCATATGATGCAAAGGCCTTTGCATCAACGCCATAAGCCACAACCTTTTCCAGATTTTCAGGTTGCCAGTATCCCCTGTTTGTCGGACACCACATAATCCAATTTTTCACGTGGCTGTAATTTGCCCCCGCCTCAGCAGCAAAAGAGAACCTTCCATTACGGCTATCAAGCTTCTTGCCCAGCGACATATCGGCAACGTATGCCGTTTCTGGCAGCAAGTCGGGATTTCCGCCAGGCACATAGAAAAGATCGTTAAGTGTTGGTACAGAATAATTCTTTGACAACGAAGCCCTTATGCTCCAACGCATTGGAAAATTATATTCAAGGAACAGCGAAGGCAGAAACGGGCAAACATTAGCATCGTAGAAATCCTGACGCAAAGTAGCGCCGCAACGAAAACGGCCGAACGGTTCGGCAAAGAGCGAAACCAAAGCGCCATAATCATGACGTGTAGTGTCGTAGCCGTTCAAAAGCACGACGTCATTTGAAGCAACCGAGTGAAAATCATATTTCAGGCGAGCAGAAAGTTCTATTTTTTCAGAAAAAGCATACGAATATGTTGCAGTTGCAAAAAACGAATTTGCCTTAGTATCGGAATCAACCACATTGAAAAAACCGACACCACCGACAAAACTCTGAGCCAAATAGTTCTGCAACTGGAAATTATCACCTACAGACACTTCAAGCTTCGACTTATCGGTATAATACCGATACGCCAGCGACGACACGAAACTATTGCCATCCTGACGATTTCTGCTATTTTGCAAGCCACTTTCGTTAGTTGTAAGTCCAGGAACACCACGATCGTACATCTGCCACCAGAATTTTGCCGAAAGGAAAGACTTGTCGGAAGTACGGAAATACAATTCCTGCATAGCGCCCGTCATAGCATAATCGGCATTTTCGCGAACCTGCGTGCCACCGCCAGCAATGTCGCTGTTGCGAAACTTGAAATCGTTACGCGAACGAGAATCGTAAAACTTTGTTACAGACTGAAACCTTTCTGTTCCGGCACGTAGCTGCACCATATTGTCGAAAGTATGGAAACTAGCTACCGACGACACAATTTTCGCCGACACGCCCCTGTCCCACTGCGGCACAGTATTGATTTCGACCACACCGCCAATGGCAGTCTCCGACTTCTGCATGGAAGCCGAACCGCAGTAGACATTCACCTCATCGGCCACCGACATAGGCACAAGCGACATATCGACCATCCCCATCATAGGCGACGAAAGACTGACATTGTTCCACGAAACCTTTGTGTGAGAAGCTGTTGTACCACGAAACGAAGCAGTAGAAAGAGAACCACGCCCGTAAGTCTTCACAAATACAGAAGTATTTTCGGACAACACCTGAGAAAGCGAAGACAGTTCCTTGGTTTTCAGGACTATTTTATCCAGTTTAGTAACAGATGTTCCCGTTTCGGAAAACTCACGATGCTCGACCACTTCCACTACAGGAAGAAGCGTAACGGTATCGCTTTGGGCAAAAGAACGGCAAGGACACAACAACATGCAGGAAAACGCAAGCACCAGAATATAGTGCCACCAACCGATATGCCCGCCACAACTGAACATCTACCGAAGAACCTCCATTTTTTTCACAATGCGGCAATCGTCGAAAACGAAAGACACGAAATAAACTCCCTGCACAAAGGCAGAAACATCTAGCGAATACACATTTGAGCAACCGTCAACAGAAAAGACATTTACACCAAGCGCATTATGAATTTCGATAGAAAACTTGCCTTCTGCCGAAAAATTGACAAAATCGTTGACCGGATTTGGGAATATATCGGCGCGCACAATCATATGCTGACTTACCGAGTTCAACGAATGAATTACACCAACCGCGTCCAAATCAAATCCGCCAGTGTGAAATGGTGTAGGAAACGGATCATTGACCGGATTTCCATGCGAATCGTAAGTCGCAAAACGAGAATCGATAGAACCGACAACATCGACAACACGAATATGAGTGATATTGTTCACATCGACATTAGGCTCGTCGACCAAATCTTCCAAATCAAATGGATAACCATAAAAGACAGGAAAAACGCCAGCGAAATTCTCGTACATACGCCAATCAACATTTTCGAAAGAGCCAATCTGCTCCGATACAGAAGCATTTGAAACAGCAGGGAAACAAACATAATCGACACCATTACTGCTGACCTCGACAAAAGCCAATTCCACAAACGAAATGATATCTTGATTTGGTGGAGAAAGAATAGCATTCTCGAAAACAGCAAAGTCAGGACCTTCACCATTAATAATTGGGCTATCGAACTGCAAAACGGCATAACCACCATCACCCAAGCTTACAACCTGACCGTCGGCACGGCCGACAGCATTTGAGTCGGTACCATTAAAGGCACGGTTTGATGTTATGCCCGAAACATTGTCGGTATAAGTGACGGTAGTGTCAGAGATATTCACATACCCCCGCACCACTTCGGCCGAAACAGCCCACGCCACAAATGCAGAAGAATCCTTGTGCATAGCTATTGGATTTGAATACTGCTGAGCATTCAATACCAACGAAAAAAAGATGGATAATAATAACAAGGATTTACTTCGCATATCATTAGAATTTCATTGCCTTGCAGACAGCAACGCCATTTTTCGTCTTCACAGAAACAATCAGCAAACCAGAATTTTCAATGGCTGTTGCATACGAATTACCACTAATCGCCATGCTCTTCACAAGACGTCCCGTAGCATCATAAACGCTTATTTCCTGCATTTCCGAATCACTGTTCAAATTGAGGTTGCCCATTGCATCAAAATAAGCGCTAACATCGGCCTTAACAATTTCGCGAACACAAGTTGCAGTATTTTCTGCGCCAAAATTGTCCATGCAGAAATATGCAGGAGTATTAATACCATAGTCGCCAGTATCGTTGCTCAACGCAATGAAAGTCAAGCTGTCGGCATTTGCAATCCACGACAAGTCAACGAATGTCCAATCGTCCATCTTGTATGAATTTTCACCAGTAAAATCGGCCATAACAATTTCGCTCTCGCCAACGGATACGCCATCGGCAAAAGCCGACACTTTCAACTTGTAGTAATAATGATTTGCGGCATAAGAAGTATATTCGTCATCCATATACTTGGAAGTATAAGTCGGCAAGCAGAAATAAGCGCCACGACCTTGGAAATCACCTGCTTCCGATGTATTAATTTTTATTGAAACTGGAATCGGATCGTAAGTTCCACTCATCCAGTCAGAGCCGATACAAGCGACTGCATAGTTTGCCGAATTATCGACTCCGTGTCCGGCAGCAGCCGAAAGATTCGTATAATAATATGTATCAGCGTCGGTTGTATTGGTGTAAGAAAAACCCTGCCATGAACCATAAATTGGATCATAATCGTTAAACAATTTCAAATAGGAACTTTCGAAACCATCAGCATCGGCAGAACCAGTCCACGAAGAATTCGGTTCAAGAGTCAAATCCTCGAAATCAACAACCTGTGCAAAGCACACAAAACAGCACATAAGTGCAACGACCATTAGTAAAGTCTTTTTCATAAAAAAACATTTTTGCGGCAGAGCACGACAACATCCCGCGCACAACTGCCAGATTAAACAATAAAAGAACTTAATCGTCAAAAATGAAGTTTACGGGAAGAATGCAAATGCATTAAATGTCCGGCTCTATCTCCCGAAAGCCACAAATTCGACTGCAACGGCAGGTCTTCTGACTTATTCCCGATTACGAAGCCTTCCCATAACTTTTGGAATTACAGTGGCAGTGTTTCGCTCTCGATAACGGAACTTACAGCAGCGGGTACTGTGCGTGAATCTCACACGCTTCCCTTAGCCATTTGCGGAGGCAAAAATACAAATAATTTTTGAACTACCTGTTGGTTGAATTAAATTTTAAAAAAAATATACATAAAAGTTGTACATATCGCTGATTTTTAGTAATTTAA
>CALDKB010000005.1 GCA_937899245.1 uncultured Bacteroidales bacterium
AACGGCATCCTGTAGTGGGGTCTGTGTAGTAAGCCGTATGGAACCCCGAGTTGTAAGTTTCGGTAGCAGTACCGAAGTCGCCAGTGCTCCAGTTAAGGTTCTGGTTGGTCGTGCTAATGAGGTTTACAGGCGGAATGTGCAGACACCTGTTGGAGCCGAAACCGATTGACGGCGTTGCAGGGGTTGGATGTATTGTAATCGTCTTTGTATCGGTACTGCTACATCCATTCTTGGTTACGGTAAGAGTAACGGTGTAGTTGCCGGGCGACAGGGCGTAGGACGCAATGGTTGCCGTCAGGTTTGGCGTGGTAATCGGATAAGAACCTATACCTGTCCACTGGTATGTGTTGTCGCCAGAGTCACCGATAAGATTGATTTCTCCATCGGGGCAGTATTCGGCATCGCCGGATATTTGTGCAATAGGAACAGACTTGAAGCATATATTTTCCCAGTCGCTTTGTTCTACGCATCCGTTGTTGTCAGTTATTCGTACATAGTACGAACCTGTTTCGTAGAAGTCGTTATGGTAAACCGTTGTAGTTTGATTGGTTTCGTACCAGTGATAGATAGGACTGGTTGTTGGCGTACCAAGGGAATGCATAAAGTCAATTGTCCACGGATTGCCATAGCATACTGCTGGTTGACGAGCGACAATGTCACCTAATAATGTATTAGGATTTATCATCAATGTAGTTGATGCCATAGAAGTACATCCGAGATTGTCTATAGTTGTAAGATTTATTGTAATCGGCAATTGATTTGAAATGTTATTCTCAAAACTTTGTTCGGGACTTTGGGAGTAATTATTCGTTATCTCAAAATATGGTATATTCCTAACAAATTGCCAACTCCAAGACTCTGCATTTGTAGAATTGTCGGTAAATTGTATTCCTATTTCGCTGCAATATGGACCAGGCGATACAGTAAAAGCCGCAGTGCCTCTGTTGTATGTTACTGTCTGAGATGTTGTACAGGATCCCGAACCAACACTTCCGGAGTAATTTACCGTCAATGTAATAGTGTGAGTTCCAGATGTAACTGCGCAATTGCTCGGGTTGCTCACAAGGATGCCGTCAACATACCATGTTTCGGAATTTATTGTGGTACCAACCATAAAGTCACTAGTATTAGTCAATGCAAGGTATATGTTAGGACCAGTTGGACACGAATATTCTATACTCATTCTTGCTATTAAGGGTATGCAGAACTCTAATTCCCTCATATATGAGCAACTATTATATATATACCAGGAATATACCCTGTAGTATCCGGCATCGGTAAATGTTGCATTGCAAGTGTTGTTGTTTGTTCCCGATGTGGTGAACTGTGGGGTTGAGGCATTCTGTTCGAATCTCCAGAAAATATTGCCACCACTACTTGGATTTACAAAAGTACGGCTAGCACAACCGCCAGACATCGAAACAGCCCCCTCATCAACACGACATCCTTCAGGCTCTGGACGCGATACCGTTTTGGAGTTGGAACATCCTGTAGAATTGTCTATTACAGTACACGAATAGGAGAAATATGCTCCGTTGTGCTGAAACTGCTGGTTATGATTTCCATTGCTCCAGTTGTATGTGTACCCTACAGCATTAGGTTCAAGCACTGTCGCATTAAGTTCGTATAATGTATCACGGATGATTTCGTGAAAACTTAGAGAAAACTGCGGAGCCACAATAATATTAACGGTTTCAATGGTTTCGTATGTCTGCGTACATCCGTCAGCAGAAAAACTTAATGAAACAGGTATTGTCCCCGAATTATTAAATGTATAATTCCATGTTGCACCCGACGGGAGACCTGTATATGTATAGGTATGCCCTTCTATTTCAAGCGTCCAAGTACCAAAAATTTGCTCAGTATTACCCGCACTAATTGTGACTGTTGAGTACTGGCAGATATTCTTAGGCATACTGATTTCTGGGATAATATATGGCTTGATTGTTACAGGAATTGTGTCGTAGGTGAATGTGTCACAAAATATGCGTTTAAGTAGCATATTGAATATGCCAGGTTGCCCGTTAGTCTGCACGGTAATTGAATTTGAATACCTGTCGCTCACTATGCTAGCCATATTCGAGTAGGCAGAAGGGATGCTCCATTCGAGCAACACACCGTCCTCGGGAGTAACAGACATGGTAAATTCCTCGTTTGCACATTCGTTGTATGCCGGCCAGTTTATAGTCTGAGGTACAAACTGTGTAAGCTGATATTGGTATGGTTGCAAGGACATACAGCCTGTACTTCTTTCAACATTATACAGTTCTATGCTACATAGGCTATTACCTATTATAACATTATAGTCATTACCATCGAACTCAGAAGGTTGTCCGCAAGTCGCTCTCCAATGCAGGTAGTACTCTGGAGATGTCGTTGCATTATATTCATAACCAGTGTTAAGACATACACGATTCGTCCAGTTCAAAACATCAGGATATGGGTTAGGAGTAGGCGGCAGAGCGTTAATGTTTATGGACGCGTAGGCTGTATTGCAGAAGTTGGGGCTTGAAGCCTCGATGGTGTAGCCGCCAGCGGTATTGAAGGTATAGCTGATGGAGCTTGCGGTCTGCGTGTAAATCGATGTGCCGTTATGGTATATAGTCCAGTCGAAAACTTCATTTGGAAAGTCGGTTTCGAATGTAACGGATTCTCCGGCACAAGCCTCGCGGTCGGCAATGATGCCGAAAGGTTTTGTAACGACTACCGTTTTCGCCTGAGCCACGCCACCGCATCCGAGGAAACCGCAGTTGTAGTTGCACTTAATAGTATAGGTGCCCGGTGCGCGGAACTCAACCAGATACTTGTGCCGATGACCGGAAAACAG
>CALDKB010000006.1 GCA_937899245.1 uncultured Bacteroidales bacterium
CTGTACTTGCCGAGGGCAATGCGGCAAACTCACAAATTAAGAACGTTTCCGATCCGACAGAAGCACAAGATGCCGTAACTAAGGCTTATCTTGATGCAATAGTTGCCGAATTGCGCGAAGCAATTGCTAATGGTGACGGTGGTAATGGCACCCTAAATGGCCACGACTATGTAGACCTTGGCCTTTCTGTAAAGTGGGCAACCTGCAATGTAGGTTCTTCAACACCTGAAGGCTCTGGAAACTACTACGCTTGGGGCGAAACAGCGCCAAAGAGCAATTATAGCTCAAGCACATATAATTATTCCGACAGTCCTGAGACTCTTCCTGCAAGTGCCGATGCTGCAACAGTAAACTGGGGCAACGGCTGGCGTATGCCAACACAAACAGAAATGCAAGAACTTATAGATAATTGCACATGGCAATGGACAACGCTCAATGGTGTGAACGGATATCGTGTTACCGGAACGAACGGCAACTCTATATTCCTTCCTGCTGTTGGCTACCGCGATGGTACGGATACCTACAGTGTCGGTTCTCTCGGCAACTACTGGTCGAGTTCTGTTGACTATTCGAGCAGCGCGTGGTACTTGTACTTCCGTTCGGTCCATCGCCTCATGAACAGCTACTACCGCTACGGCGGGCAGTCCGTTCGTGCTGTTCGCCCGTAGAGTTTATCCCTGTGTACACCCCAACAGGCAATTACAGGCAGAAAAATAGCAGGTGGGCGCGGGTGCTAGGGTAATTAGCAATTGATAATTAACAAATTACAATTATGGCTACCGAGTTTTTCGGTAGCCATTTTTTATAACAAAAACAGCGAAAGCAATCGCCCTTGATGATTTATTGCTATTTTTTGCAAAATATTTTCAGCAAACAGTAGGCATATTGAAATATCCCAAACAAAAAAGGCGAACCGTCAAGTTCGCCTTGGTGACCCATGAAGAATTCGAATCCTCAACCTTCTGATCCGTAGTCAGATGCTCTAATCCAATTGAGCTAATGGGCCATTTGTTTCGAGTGCAAAAGTACTGCTTTTTATTGAACGTGCAAATAAAAAATCACTTTTTTTCTTTGGCGAGGAAAATACCTCCGATTAGTATTGGTATGCCGACATTTACGAGGTAGAGCAGTAGCGATGCCAATGTTATCGCGGTGTCTTGGGCACAGAACATTCCGATGAATAATATTGCAAATGAAGTCCTGATCCCTAGTTCGGCAGCAGCAATGTTCGGTATTATGTATATGCAGATGTATGTCGCAAAAATAGCGGCAAATGCATCAGTTGCTTGAATGTTGATTCCAAAAAATCGCAGAGAAAGATAAAATTGCAGACAGAAAATTACATAGCGGACTATGCTGAGCGCTATTGCCGAAAATTTTGCTCCGGTTGTGATTGCGCAGGTTGGAACGTATTTTTCGAGATGTTTTTTGACAAGTTTAGTTCCCCTTAATGCGTTGATGATGGAGTCGAACTTGAAATAGATGGCAAGAATTGCAGCTCCGCATGCAATGCCTATGATAAGTAAAATAGGGAAGGGAATGCCCGTCATGCCGGTAGACCATAGGTATAGTAATCCGCAAATGCCGAAAATAATTGTGGTGCATAATTGTGCTATGTTGCCGAAAATTGTCAGGTATGATGCCGATGTTCGCTTGCCTTCGCTGACGAAAAGTATGCGTCCGGCAAATTCACCAACGCGATTTGGTGTTATTGTACCAACGGTAACACCTGTAACGACTGCGCGTATGCTTTTTGCAAATCCTATATGTTCGAGTGGCGACATTAGCATTTGCCATTTCCACGTTTCCAAAGCCCAGTTTGCCGGCATAAGCAGTATAATGGTTGCAAAAACTAGCCATGTTTCTGCCGAAATGCCTGAAAAATAACGAGAGGTTTGTCCGATGTCGGGCGATGATGCAACTTTGTAGACGACAAAAGCGTATGCGGCTGCGACAATGATAACTTTTATTGTTGTAAGTATATGATTGCGAGTCTTTTCCTGCATCACTTGTTCTTGTTTACAATCGGTATTAATATTGTTGATGCAAGTCCGAGGACAATTATCAGCAAGGTCTGTAGCCCGTGGGCGATTAGTGCGAACGAAGCGCCTACTTCGCTTGAAATGCCGTATATCAGCAGCGTTTGTATCAGCATGAAATGGTAGGATCCCATTCCGTTTGGTGAAGGAACTATCATTCCGAAACTGCCGGCAACAAATAGCATCAGGGCGGCAAGTATGTTAAGGTCGGCAAGTTCGTTGAATGCAAAGAAGCAGAGGTAGAGCATAAGGAAATACAAGGTCCATATAAGGACGGAGTGGAAAATTACGCCTGCCTTATGCTTGAGATTTTTCAGACATAGGAATCCGGTCCAGAAGTCGTTGATGAATTTTGAAATCTTCTGGCATATCCTGAATCGGTTTAGCTTGCCTTTTGCAATTATAATCAGTAGAGTGAGCCCGGCAATGCCTGCAATGCACAAAATAGTAACAGCAAGTGGCGAGAATATGCTAGATAGATGTTCGTCAATTTCAGGATGTTGGGCATAGAAGTCGCTGAAGACACTTGCTTGTGTCGCAAAAGCGACTATTGTAAGGATTATTACAAGTATAAGGTCAAGCAGTCGTTCGCTGACAACTGTGCCAAGGACTTTTGAGAAATCCTGTTTTTCGTATTTCGAAATGACGGCGCATCTTGTTACTTCGCCAAGCCTAGGTATGGCAAGGTTTGCAAAATAAGCATTTAGTACGGCAAAGAATGTATTTGTAAATCCCGGCTTTTCGCCTGTTGTTTCAAGAAGTAGCTGCCAGCGTCTTGCTCGGCTAACGTGGCTTAACAGACTGATTAAGGCTGCCGGAAGAAGCCACCAGTAGTTGATGTTCGACATTGTGTCGAAAAAGTTTCCAAAGTCGAAATCCCGATATACCAGATAGAAAATGAGCACACCGAAGCCAATGAACAGAATTATTTTTATGGCGGTCTTTATGTTTTTGCTCATACAGTAAAATTTTTCGCAAATATATCATTTTTTATTGCGACTTTTGCCGTATGGTTAGAGCAAAAAAATATTTAGGACAGCACTTTCTTACCGATGTCGGCATCGCATCGAGGATTGCATTGGCGTTGAAGAACGAATCAGATTATCCTGTGCTTGAAATAGGCCCGGGAACCGGAATACTTACAACTGAGCTTATCAAACGTAATTTTTCAAATCTGACTTTGGTCGAAATCGATACCGAGTCGGTTGAATATTTGAAGGAATATTTCGACAACACAAAATTCAACTTGCTTGAGGCCGATTTCCTGAAAATGGATTTGAATGAATTCTGTAGTCCTGAAATATGTATCATTGGCAATTTCCCGTACAATATTTCAAGCCAGATTTTTTTCAAGGCATTGGAGAATAGGGGACGAGTATCGGAAATAGTGTGCATGATTCAGAAGGAGGTTGCAGAACGTATTGCATCGAAGGAGGGTAATAAGACCTATGGAATACTTAGCGTGCTGATGCAGTTGTACTATCGTAGCGAATATCTTTTTACAGTCCACGAGAATGTTTTTAATCCGCCACCGAAGGTAAAGTCTGGCGTAGTGCGATTTGAACGTTATAGAACAGCAATTCCGGACGTTGATGAGAAAAAGCTTGTGCTTGTCGTAAAGACTGCTTTCAACCAGCGCCGCAAGACTTTGCGTAATTCATTGAAATCGATGTTGACACCGGAAACGGATATGTCGCATAGGTTTTGGAATTTGCGTCCCGAGCAGTTGGCTCCGGAGGATTTTGTGGAGTTGACGAATTTGCTAAAATAAGTAGTTTGATGGCTTCGCCGTTTCTATGGCTGGCGCCGAGGGTGGAGGATGGGATTTTTGATTAAGTTTCCATTTCGGTAGTATTGGTATGGATGTGGTGTTTGGATATAAAAAAAACGCAACCTAATGGCTGCGTTTTTTGTGATTGTATCTATATTCTAATAGAGGTCAAGGATTGGGTATATGTTTTTGTCGAGAGAAAGTCTGATTAATTTAATCTTTCTCATGTAGTCGTTATCGGTCTTGTTGATTTCGTTAACTTCCTTCTGGTATTCTTCCTTCCAAGCATCGTTTGCGAAAGTGAATGTTCTCATGATTGTGCCCTGATCAGGTTCAGAGAAAGTGCTGTTGACAATCCAGCTGTATTTCTGACCTTTCTGGAAAATCTGCTCGTCGTATCTGATAACGAATGCGCTGTCGGTAGTTGCGAAGTTATAGATTTGTTCGCCGCTTTCCTCGTCGTAAATCTTAAGGTACATCTTCTTTTGCTTAGGATTAGCCCATTTGAGGATAACTTGGTTGTCGATAATCATTGCTTCGTCAAACGGATCCCTGATTATGTCGCCAGCAGCACGGTAAACACCACCGCTCTTGCGTTCCTTCTGGCTGTTTTGAATCATGTTGTTAGCAATGTAGTTGAAGAATTCTTGAGTCAAGTTGCTGTTGCCAACATCTTCGTAAATTTTGTTAAGGTCGTTAACCGAATATGTTCCGGGAGTGTTGATGCCCATAGGAACATCAGACTTGTTTGTAAGAACAACATATGAACCTGCAGGAACCTTCAAAGTGCTCTTGGAAGAGATATAAGAGTCTCTAACAAGATTAGTTTCAACCTTCTTGTCTACAATCTTTGGGTTTCCGGAGAAGTAGAAAATCTTATACTCACTTGTTTGTGCGCTTAAACTTATTGCGAATAAACTCAAACCTAATAACGCTGCGTAAAACTTTATTCCTTTCATCTTTCGTATAATTAAATGTTTGTGTTATAAATGAATCAATTTTAAATAATTCTAATGTTTCTTCGTAAAGATATAATACCTCAATACAGAATATCAGCATAATACCAGTAGGCATCATATCAACTTTTATGCCAAATTCTTTCATTAGGTAATATGAAATTAAAAGAACAATTGCAATCAGCAAAAATTGTATTGGCTTTGACAGAATATCGAAGAATTTTGCTCCGAATACATACCAGTAAACAAGCCAAAGTACGAAGAAGAATGTAATTATAAATGCGATAGTCCTGTTTTGCCATGGTTCCAATGTTGTAAGGCAATCGTCGTTCATGATCATACTTATTGCGTGAGCATGGATTTCGATACCCTTGGCATCGTAGCCGTCGCAACGTTCAAGAGGGGTGAAGAAGGCGTCGATTGTGTCCATAGGAGCATCCTTGTATGGTCCGAGATAACCCATAAGTACAATCTTGTCCTTAATCATAGACAAGTCGCAAGAGTCGTTTACATCCTCGTAGTTGATTTTCATGAACGGCATGCTACCACCACGATAGTTGATGCTTTCGAGCTGTTTCTTGTTACGCTTAGCAAACTTCAGGAACATGTCGTTGTCGTACATGCTGACAATAGCGGCCGAGAATGCGTTTATTGTAGTGGTGTCGTTAGTAACACTGTCGGTGAACCTTATGAACTTGTCGAATTCACGGCAGGTCAGAGGTTCGTTCTGCAGTTCGCAGTGGCCATATGGAAGGTCGCCAAAATAGTCGCATGTCTTTGTTACGCCGATTGCCTTGTCGGGATTCTCCTCGTCGTAAATACCAAAAGCACCCATTACAATGTTCGGCCTGGCGTTGAGTGCCTGCTTAAGCATTGCATCTTCAATTATTTCCTGCATGCTACCTGTGTGCTGTTCCTTGAAGACTGCATCGATACCAATAACGCGTGGCTCAAATTTTTGAATTGTATTGATCTTCTGGGCAAGTTCACCACGGCTTAGATCACCAATGTTGAATATATATATATTGGTATCGGTGGTGTAGATGTTGTCCTTGCGGCTCATTTCGGAGTAAACAAGGTCGCTATAGTCGAAATTGTCGATGTAGTCGTCGAATGGGTTAAACAGGTCAACGGAATCGATTATGCTCCACATAAATACGACTACGATAGCCGTAAAAAAAGTAATAAGTCCAGCGTCAAGCAACAATAGAGGACCATATTTCTCTGGATATTTTCTTGCCATATTATTTTTATTTGCGTGGCAAAGTTAGAAATAAAATCTGACTTGGATAAATGGAAGGAAAAAATCTTTTGTTTTGGAACAATATGTTGTTGTGTGAGAAAAAATAATTGCATATATTTGCGAATTGAAACAATATACATAAAACGGTATGTCGAAGCGGACATTGGATGTCATAGAATATACAGTAGCTCTGATAAGCGAGTTTGCCAAGAGGTTTGGACTCTCTGAGGTGGATGCGTTTAAGTATATTGATAGGTATAATGGAATGGAACTGATAAACCAGTGCTACGGCATTATGCATACTCTTTCGTTTGCCGATAGTGTTGACGGTATGGCGTCGTATTGCAGAAGGAATGGAGGAAAGCTCTGATGTTGTTATTTCATGGTTCAAATATTGAAATATTAGAGATAGACCTAGCAAAATCACGGCCTTATAAGGATTTTGGAATAGCATTTTATCTTTCTGCTAATAAAAGGCAAGCATTGGAAATGGCACATTTTAAGGCACTGATAGGCGGAGGTTCGGAAATAATTACGACTTTTGAATTTGATGAAGCAGCATTGAATCAGTTGAATGTAAAGAGATTTGATGGTTATACTGAGGAATGGGCAGAATTCGTTTTCAATAATCGTGACGAAAAACAGAATTATCACCATAATTTTGACTTGGTGTATGGCCCTATTGCAAATGACACGGTTGGTGTTCAAATTAGAGACCTTCGAGAAAGGAAAATATCATTGAAAGTTTTTCTTAAAAATCTGGAATATCACAAAGGCATTACGTTTCAGTATGCTATTTGTACTCCATTGGCAATTTCAAAACTGAAGCGATTATGAATGTAACACCATCGGAATTTCAATATTTGAAGGAAACCCTTTCCAAGGATTTGATTACTATGCTTATGGAGCGAAAGTCTTTAAGTATGGGGGAGGCGTTCCGCAGGTATTACGAGTCGGATACTTTCACAATGATTGAAAACCCTGATACTGGTTTGTATTTCCAAAGTCCAGGATATGTGTATTCCTATTTGGAAGAAGAATTAGATAAGTAATTTAAATATAGTGTTTAACAATAAAAAAGATAGAAATTTGAAAAGATAGCAGTAAAGACGACATAATTGGAAGCATTTAACTTTTCTTCTCCTGTAAAGTTTGGCGACTAAACAAAAAGAAGAAATCCATTTAAGGTAAATTTTCGCTTATAGCGTGAGTTTGACTTATTCGGGATTTCAGGTTACGCCAAACACCTACAGGAGCGGATATGTTGAATATCACGCTTTTTTTTGTGTATAGTTGAAATTATAAAATATAAAACTGAAATTAAATAGAGTTAAATTATTAAATATCTTAATTAATGAAGAAAATAGTGATGGCGTTGATGCTGTGCTTGGTTAGCATCGGATTTGTAATATCTTGTTCATCAAATAAAAATGGTGGAACTACAGAGGCGGATATTCGTATGCAGGATTCAATTCGGCAAGACTCTCTTATGAAAGTGGAAGCGCAAAGAGTAATTGATTCTATAAATTCTATACCTTTAAGAAATTTTAAAGCTAATAAAAATGTTACAATTGGGTATAATGAAGTAACTTTTTCTGATATTAAGTTAAAAAACGAATTCACTTTTGGTAGTTATGATGATTATTATAGTTATCGTACTAGTGATAGAAACATGAAATATCTCAATATTAATATGAAAGTTACTTCTAAGTTAACTGAACCTAAATTGCCAGAAGTCGCTATATATTCAATTATTGAGAATGAAATGTCTTTAGTAGGCGTTTGTGAAATAGAATTTGCAAGATGGCAAAGTCATGGTACAAAAATAGGTTTGTATTATGATACAAATAATGACTTTAAAAAGAAAGAAACGATAAATTTTAAATTAGGGGTTCAAGTGCCAGATTATATTTCTAAAGATTATGCTATTGTCGTAGCAAATAGTAATACTGCATATAGATTTGAAAGTGCATATAATGCACCTAAGTATTGTAATGCATTCGATTTTCCAAATATTATAAAGAGTATTAACCTTGATAATGAAGAGTTTAAGATTATAGAATTTAAATAATCATTATATAAAAGATTTAAATGCTGATTTTTCTATATTAAGCAGGTTAGTGTAGAAGAGGCAAAGAGAATGGGACGAATACCTTGCGAGTCTTGTTATAGGTAGTATTGGCAGGTAAATTTTTTCAACGAAATCGGTCGCTAATGTACTAAATTTGGTACATTAGCGACCAGTTTCATTTTGTAAAAATAGATGTTTGTTTGGCTTAGTGTGTTGATGATTAAGTATTTGTAAAGTTTGTTGTGTTATAAAAATAACTGCTCAAGGGATACTTCTTTTTGTATGCATTCGGAATGTTCGTTTCGTTCGAGTCCTTTTGCAGTAATCATTGTAACAACAATGTTTTTGTCGGTCTCGGTAGATTCGATGAATGTCGATACTTTGCGTTCTATGTCTTCTTCGTCCTGCGCGGTCATGCAGTATGGCTTGTTGTAGAACTTCATTTCGCAGATGTTGATGGTTTGGTCAGAACGGTCGATTAGCAGGTCTATCTGCGCCGAATGGTTTTCGCCTTTTCCAAACCATGAGAAGACATTGGCTGTGATTCCAGAAATGCCCAACGCGGCCTTTATTTGTTCTACGTGGTTGAGGCAAAGCATTTCGAATGATAGTCCGCTCCAAGTGCTGTATGTATGTGATTTTTGTATGTTTGACCAGTAGTTTGGCGCTTGGACATCAGGTTTTTGCATTATTTGGAAGTAAAAAAGAGTGAATGGGTCAACCAGTTGGAACATAGTGCAGGAGCTTTGTCGCGAATTTGTCGGTTTGCGCCTTGTTTTGGCTTTGACAGTCAAAAAAGGCTCGTAACTTCTTATGAATCCGCAGTTTTCAAGTTCGGTTAGTAGCATTGATAACTTCCCGTTGTCGGGCAGTTGGGTTGCCTCTACAATTTCGCTTCTTGTCAAGCCTTTGCCTTTTTCCGATAGTGCAGTCACAATTTTAATATGACCGGTTGCGTTCTTGTAAAGTGAACTGTATAAGTTCTGAAATTCATCACGCAGTTCTCCGTCTTCGGCAAAAAGAAGTCGGTCGATGTTCTGGGCAATGCTTTCGCCCTTTTCCATTTTCGACATATAGAAAGGTACTCCGCCCAATACCATATAACATTCGGCTATCTGCTTGGTTGACAGACGGAATCCGTGTGCCTTGAAATACATCTGACACTCCTTGAGCGTGAAAGGTTTAAGAGGAATCTTGTGTGTTACGCGATTGTGCAGTCCTCCACGGTTCTTGATAAGGTTGTTGATAATCCACGAGGTAGCACTGCCGCACACGATGAGTTTTATGTCGTCGCGCCACGATGCCCACGAGTTCCAGAAATGTTCCAGTCCGCTGATGAAGTTGGAACGAGGAGTGTCCATCCACGGCATCTCGTCAATAAACACGATTTTCTTGCCTTTTGGCAGCGATTCCAAGTAGTTTTCCAATGCGACAAAAGCATCAAACCAAGTTTTTGCAGATTTGACATCGGGACGTTTCTTTCGAATGCTGCTCATGAAGTTATCCAGTTGCTGCTGCATGCTGACATTGTTCATCCCTGCAACATAAAACGCGTATTTGTCGCGTATAACCTGCTGAATTAGAAATGTTTTGCCGACACGTCTGCGACCATATACGGCAATAAACTCAGATTGTTCTGAGTTGATGTATTCCTTTAGTTGCTGTTGTTCTTTTTCGCGACCTATAAATAACTTCATGGCAATTTTTTGATGAAAATTAGTCAGTTTGTTTTCACGGCAAAGTTACTTTATTTTTTCACTATGCCAACAAAATTTTTCAACGAAATCGGTCGTTAATGTATATAATTTGGTACATTAGCGACCTATTTCAAGGCTTGAAAATGCGGAGTTTTGGTGATTATGTCATTGAAAATGATGGGTTTGTGAAAATGAGAATGGGTTGGATGATTGTGGAAAACTATCAGTAGATGCTGAAACAAGTTCAGCATGACTATGCGGTGGTAACCATTGAAACCGTGCAGCTAGAAACAGCTAAGCCCTCAACGAAGTTAAACGGGCTTTAGCCCATGAAACATAGAAACTTAGAAACGGTGCCAGCCACAGAAACGCCGTAGGCATTGAAACTTAGAAACCTTACATTCCTTTCCTTCTCAATGTAATATACGTAAATGGTGGTTCGCCATCAAGATGTTCGTCGGTTTCGGTAATTTTCCATTCTTCCATATTAAGTTCGGGGAAGAAAGTGTCGGCTTCGTATTCACGATGAACTCTGGTGAGATAAATTTTAGTGGTATAAGGTAGAAACTGCCTGTAGATTGACTCGCCGCCGATAATGAAAACCTCGTCGCTGTCGCAAAGGGCAAGAGCTTCGTCAATATTTTTGGCAGTGAAGGCGCCGTCAAATTCAGTGTCTCCGTGTGTGAGTATGATGTTCTTGCGGTCGGGCAAAGGACGTTTTGGAAAAGACAAATATGTCTTGCGACCCATAATAATTGAATGTCCGGTAGTTATGGCCTTGAAGCGTTTGAGGTCGCCACTGATGTGCCATAGCAAGTTGTTGTCTTTTCCGATTGCACCGTTTTCGGCAACGGCGACAATCATTGTTATCTGTTTTTCCGTCATACTGAAACTTCTGCTTTAATGTGTGGATATGGGTTATAGTCAACAAGTTCGAAATCTTCGTACTTGAATGAGAAAATATCCTTTACGTTTGGATTGATCTTCATTTTTGGCAATTGGCGTGGAGTGCGTTCCAACTGAGTCTTAACCTGTTCGATATGATTTAGATATATGTGAGCATCGCCAAAAGTATGAATGAATTCTCCGTACTGATAACCGCAAACCTGAGCCAGCATCATTGTGAGTAAAGCGTATGATGCGATGTTGAAAGGCACGCCTAGAAACAGGTCGGCGCTTCGCTGGTAAAGCTGGCACGACAATTTGCCGTCGGCAACATAGAACTGGAACAATGCGTGGCAAGGCGGCAATGCCATGGTGTCGATGTCTGCGACATTCCATGCGCTGACGATGTGCCTTCGTGAGTCGGGATTGTTTTTTAGCGAATTGACAAGGTTTTTGATCTGGTCGATGCTTTTGCCGTCGGGTGTTGGCCACGAGCGCCATTGGTAGCCGTAAACGTGACCGAGATTTCCATTCTCGTCAGCCCATTCGTCCCAAATGCGAACTCCATTGTCGTTTAAATATTTAATGTTTGTGTCGCCGGCCAGAAACCATAATAGCTCGTGTATAATTGACTTGAGATGCAATTTTTTAGTCGTTAGGCACGGAAATCCATCCTGAAGGTTAAAACGCATCTGGTATCCGAAGACGCTTATTGTACCAGTTCCAGTGCGGTCGTTTTTTCTAACGCCGTCGTCAAGAACGTGCTGTAGTAGGTCAAGATATTGTTTCATGGTTAATTGAATAAGTCCTTTTTCTTGCCGTGGCTTGGTTTCCTATGTTTTGGTTCTTCTTCGTTGCATTCTTGAATGTCGTCTTCGTCAATGTCGTCGATGTCATCGCCGAAAAAATCATCGCTTATTGACAGGCATACCAATGGCAGATATGCTTTCTCTTCCTCGTCCCAAGCAATGTCAATTGCTTGTACGGTAGAGTTTTCGAGCATAATTGAGGCAACCATGTCCTTTTCCTTCTTTGTGATTTTCGTGTGAAGTTCCTTGTTCGGGATTTTCATGTCCATCAAGGTTGTTTCCAATTTTTTGTAATCCTCAGGCGACAGGTATATTATGCTGTTGTAGTCTGGAATGATAGGAAAATCAACCTTAATAGCGCTTTCCCTGTTAAGAATGGTTAGAAGTACTTTCATTAATTAGTTGTTTTCTTTAACATGCTTGTATTTGAAGCAAATAGCGAACATAACTGCTACGATAAGTGCGTAGGCGGCAAATATGTACCAGCTTGTTTGCCATCCGTGCCATGTGTTTATTGGTCCTTCGGCAGAATATACAAAATGGTTTATTACAGCCTGGGCAGACAATGTGCCGATAGTTGCTCCGATGCCGTTCGTCATCAGGAAGAAAAGCCCCTGAGCCGAAGAGCGGATTGAAGAGTCGGTTTCCTTGTCGACGAATAGTGAGCCGCTGATGTTGAAGAAATCGAAGGCAACACCGTAAACGATGCATGAAAGGATGAACAGCCAAATGCCGTTGCCAGGATTTCCAAGACCGAAGAAACCGAAACGCAGTACCCAAGCGAACATTGCAATAAGCATAACTTTCTTGATGCCAAATCTTTTTAGGAAGAACGGAATCAAAAGGATGCAAAGAGTCTCGGAAATTTGAGACAGCGAGATAAGCATGTTGGCATGGTTTACGCCGAAAGTTCCTGCATATTCCTCGATTTCACCGAAACTGGTAATGAAAGGGTTGGCAAAGCCGTTTGTAATTTGCAGAGAAACGCCAAGCAACATTGAGAAAATGAAGAAAATGGCCATTTTCTTCTGCTTGAAAAGAGAGAATGCACGAAGACCGAGAGCGTCGACAAAAGATTTTGAACTTGCCTTGTTTGTCGGGCATGCAGGCATCGTGAACGAATATGCGGCCAGGACAAGTCCGATACCACCGCTGACTATGAATTGTGCGGCAGTCGGCTGGAAGCCAAGAAGATCGACAATCCACATTGATATGATAAAGCCGATAGTGCCAAAAACTCTGATTGGCGGGAAAGCCTTGATTGTGTCGAGTCCGGCCTTGTCGAGAGCATTGTATGCTACTGAATTTGACAACGCAAGTGTAGGCATGTAGAACGCAACTGCAATTGAGTATATCGGGAATAGAATTCCGAACTGAACATTATCTCCGGCCATAATTCCGTACAATCCTGCGCAGAGCATAGCGATTCCGGATATGGCGTGGCAAAGTCCTAGAGTCTTTTGCGCTTGAATCCACCTGTCGGCTATGATACCCATCAGAGCGGGCATAAATATGGAAACAATGCCTTGAATTGAGTAGAAAATGCCAATTTCACCGCCCATGTCGTGCGAGAATAAATAAGTTCCCATGCAGGTAAGGTAAGCACCCCAGATTGCAAACTGGAGAAAATTCATTACGATAAGTCTAAATTTGATAGCTCCGTTTTTCATTTGTTAGAGTTTTTATTGTTTCGTGAATTAATTTCGTCTCTGATTTTTGATGCGTATTCGTAGTCTTCCTCTTCGATTGCGTTTTTCATCAAGAGGTTAAGCGCCTCCATGTTGGCTTCGTTCAGGTTGAAGCAGTATCTGTCGGAATTCAGGTATTTCTCGTCGCCTTCGAGGATTACACCGGCCTTGCCAACAATTTCGGCCGTTGTGTATATCGGGCAGTTGAAAAGAAGCGAAAGTGCGATTGCGTCGGAAGTTTTGGCTTCGACAAATTCGTGTTGTTCTGTTCCGCAGAGAAATATCCTTGAATAGAAGATGCCTTCCTCAAACTTGTAAATTAGCACTTCCTCGGCGCTAATGCCGAATTTTTTCGCAGAAATGCAGTAGAGTTCATGGATGAGCGGTCGAGTGGTCTCTAGGCCGGTAATCTTTTTTGCTATAGATTGCGCTTCGGTGGCATCTATTACCACTGGAATCTTGAGCTTGCTGTTAGCCACAGAAAGCACAACGACATACGAGCCAGTCATGTTACTGCTGTCTGCCAAACCATTAACCGTAAGCTTGATTTGTTCCATATCGATTGCAAAATTAAATTTTTATTCCGATTATTTAACTGATTTTCTTTTTCTTTGTAAAGATTTTACAAACAGTGATTATTATATGTCTAAGAACAAACGGTTAAGCGATACTCATTCAGGTCAAATGCTTGTAGATGTCGCCATTGGCAAGAAACGTGATGTAATTCTAAAAGTTATTATCGTTGTCTTCGGCTTTATGCTGTATGCCAATACATTAGGTCATGGCTACGCACTCGACGACACCGTAACAATCTGGAAGAATGAGTTTACTCAGCGAGGCGTAGCAGGTATCGGCGACATCTTGAGCTACGATACCATGGCTGGTATGTTCGGAAAGGATATGGACGAGGTTGCTGGCGGCAGGTATCGTCCGCTGTCGGTGGTAATGTTCGCTGTAGAACTTGAAGTCTTTGGACATAAGACAGAGGCTCCCGACTTTAGCGGCGACATAGTTGCAGCTCCTTTTGTCGGACATCTTTTCAATGTGATTTATTATTGTTTGCTGCTGTTGCTAATGTATTCGCTGCTGAAAAAACTTTTTCGGAAACACGAACCGAAATATTGGTTTTTAAGCATTCCTTTTGTTGCTACAATGCTTTTTGCTGCACATCCGCTTCACACCGAAGTGGTTGCAAACATTAAAAGCCGCGATGAGATAATGGCATTTATTTTCAGCCTGTTGGCAATAAATTGTGCTATAGAATTCTTGAATAGGAAGGGATGGAAACGCATTCTTCTTATTGTCGCTATTTTCGTCTGCATTTTCCTTGGCTCCATGTCGAAGGAGACGACTGTCGCATTTGTATTCCTTATTCCACTGACGCTGTATTTCTTCTATGAGGCAAAAATCTCCGATTATGTGATGGTTGTTGTACCGGCTTTTCTTGTCGCCCTGCTGTATGTAGTGATACGCGCCAATGTCGTTGCAACGCAATTCGGCAATGATGCCGAGTTGTTGCTTAACAATCCGTTCCTGAACATGTCGGGAGCCGAGAGGTATGCAACGGTCTTCTATACTTTGCTGCTATATTTGAAGTTGCTAGTTTTCCCGCATCCACTTACTTGGGACTATTATCCATATCATATTCCTACAATGCATTGGTCAGACTGGCAGGTTTTGCTAAGTCTTGCCTTGTATGCGGCAATGGTGGTTTTTGCTATAGTATATTTGCTTCCAAGAAGGAAGTCTCCGTATTCGTATGCCATTTTTTTCTTCGGGGCGACTTTGATATTGCCGTCGAATCTTTTGTTCAATGTCGGAGCCTTCATGGCCGAGCGATTCCTATTTATGCCTTCGTTTGGCTTTAGTGTAGCAGTCGCATATTTGCTGGTTGTGACCTTGCCGTCGAAAATGCAAGGCAGGGAAAAAGTGGCACGTGACATTGCAATTGCGGTGATGTGCGTTGCCCTTGTGGCTTTCTTCGCAAAGACGGTAACAAGAAATATGGACTGGAAGGATTCTTCAACTCTGTTTGCTCATGATGTCCATGTAAGCCCCAACAGCATAAAGGGCAACAGCTCGTATGCCAGCGACTTGTACACTCAATCGGAGGGTGCAGAAAAAATGGCGGCAAAATGTTCGGGTGCCGACAGCATTGCTTGCATGCGTAGTCGCGATAGCCTGATGAGAGTTTCTGTTCCGTATTTTGAAAGGGCGTTGGAGTTTGATAGCTTGAATTCTGAATCGCTTGTCCGTATGGGAAACATATATTATAAATTGGACAATGACTATAAGACAATGTTCAAGTATTACAAGCGTGCATTGCATTCGAATCCGCTGAACCGTGACGTATGGAACAATACGGTTGGCGTGCTGACTTATAATCTTAACGAGCCGGAATACGAAAAGTCAATATGGATGTCGTATGCTGAATTGTCGCCAGAATATTATGAATCGTATTATCAGCTTGGAGAAATTTATTATACATCTGTTCCTCAGGATAACGATTCGGCCATAATATATTTTGAAAAAGCTTATGCGTTGAATCCTAGCATGTTCGAAATACCATTTCATCTGGGAATGTCGTATGGAAATAAAGGCGACTTTGCTAATGCTAAAAAATATCTGCTCAGCGCCGATGCTTTGAAGGATAATGCTGAGGTTAAGAAATTTCTTGGGATCATTTATGGAACGGAAGGAAATCCGGCAAAGGCGTATGAGTATTTTTCGAGGTCTGCCGAATTGAATCCTTCGGATAAAATTGTTCAGCAATACGTTGTTCAGTCAAAGATGGAGGCTGGATTGTAGTTTTTTAGAAATTTATAATACATTGTAATCCAATTTGTTAGGTTGGTGGCCTTTGGCTTTTTTATAGTCGGGGGGTGAATTTTCTATTTGATTTTGAGAACAAAAGGACTTAGAATCTGTTAATGGCGTATACACCAATAAACCAATTAATATGAAAGGAAAATTATTATTTATCTGTGGATTTTCACTCTTGGGAATGTGTGGATGTTCGCAGGAGACAGAAATTGATCCGCCAGCTGTAATGAGCTTGGATTTGGAACGTTATGTAGGGCACTGGTACGAGATTGCACGTTTCGACCATAGTTTTGAAAGGAATCTTGTAGGGTGTACAGCAGACTATTCCATTAACGAGGACGGCACAATAAAGGTTGTGAATTCCGGGTATAAAAATACCTTGGATGGAACTTTCAAGCAGTCGGAAGGCAAGGCCCGACGTCCTGATGCATCGAAGCCGGGAATGCTTGAAGTTTCGTTTTTCTTAAGTTTTTACAGTCCGTACAATGTGCTTGAGCTTGCAGATGATTATCGCTATGCGCTTGTAGGTAGCAAAAGCGACAAATATTTGTGGATATTGAGCCGTACGGCAAAAATGGAGCAGGCGGATATCGACTTTCTGTTGCAAAGTGCGAAGAAGCGGGGGTACGATACTGATAAGTTTATATGGGTTGAACATACAGCTGAATAGACAATCTTCTTCTTGTACTTTTTACTTGTTAGGCACGGTTTTTCGTATGAATGAAAATCCGTGTTTTTTTCTTATCCAGCTTTGGCGAAAGCCCGACACGTTCTTCTTTTAACGGAATAGAAAATTTGATTATCTTTGCCACATAATTAAAAATACCAAATATGGCAAAGATTCTTGTTATTGATGACGAACGCAGTATCCGCAATACATTGAAGGATATTCTGTCTCTGGAGGGCCACAAGATTGAGGTCGCCGAGGATGGAGAACAGGGGTTTGCGATGGCATCGTCGTCGAAGTTTGATGCGGTGTTCTGCGATATTAAGATGCCTAAAATGGATGGGCTGGAGGTCCTTGCAAAAATACACGAATCCATTCCGGAGGTGCCGGTGGTGATGATTTCCGGACACGGCGACATTGACACAGCTGTTGAGTCGATAAAGAAAGGGGCTTTCGATTACATTCAGAAACCGCTTGACCTGAACAGGTTGCTTGTTACCTTGCGTAATGCACTCGACAGGTCGAATCTGGTTGCCGAAACCAAGACCTTGAAGAAAAAGGTTAACACCAAGTACAAGATGATAGGAGAGACTCCTGCCATTCTCAAGGTTAAGGAAATGATAGACCGTGTTGCGCCAACAGATGCGCGTGTGCTTATTACAGGAGGCAATGGCACCGGCAAGGAGGCTGTGGCTCATTGGCTTCACGAAAAGAGCAATCGGGCGTCAGCTCCGTTTGTCGAGGTTAACTGCGCTGCAATTCCGTCGGAACTTATCGAAAGCGAGCTTTTTGGTCATGTGAAAGGTTCGTTTACCGGCGCAATAAAAGATAAGGCAGGCAAGTTCGAGCAGGCTGATGGCGGAACTCTGTTCCTCGACGAAATTGGCGACATGAGTCTGGCGGCACAGGCAAAAGTGCTTCGCGCCTTGCAGGAAAATAGAATCACACGTATTGGCAGCGACAAGGATGTTGTTGTTAATGTGCGTGTTGTGGCTGCTACCAATAAGGATTTGCGTGCCGAAATAGAGAAGAATAATTTCCGCGAGGATTTGTATCACCGTCTGAGTGTAATTTTAATTCACGTACCTTCTTTAAACGAGCGTGTTGATGATATTCCGTTGCTTGTTGACGATTTCGTAAAGACCTGTTGTGAAGAACAAAGTTTTCCAGTGAAGAAAGTTTCTGCCGGAGCAATAGCCGAGCTGAAGAAGATCAATTGGCGAGGAAACATCCGTGAGCTTCGCAATGTGGTGGAACGCTTGGTGATTCTTTGCGGACAGGAAATTACAGCAGAGGACGTGAAGAGTTATGCGAATGTGTTCTAAATAAGGTTTAAAGGTTGAAAGCAGAGCCAAGATCAAGATTTTGTAAACTGCGAGATTGTTCATCATTTGAAATTTGATTGCTGTATGCCTACTTATAAATATGGATTTGAGAAACTTGAAGTATGGAAGGAAGCACGTATTTTTGTAAGTTCCATATATAATTTGACTAAGAAATATCCAAAGGAGGAAAAACTTGGTTTGTGTTCACAAATTCAACGGGCCGCAGTATCTGTATCTTCAAATATTGCAGAAGAAGTCAGTAGATCGTCGGCAAAAGAGCAGATTAGGTTTGTGGAAATATCGTACGGTTCATTAATGGAAGTGTACTCTCAACTTTGTTTGTCTGAAGATTTAGGATATATTTCTTCAGAAGAATTTGATGTTTTAAGACCTCAAATAAATAAAATTGCTGTTCAACTAAGTGGATTGCGAAATAGTGCATTGAAAAGAATAGAAAGTGAAAAATAAAAAGAGTATAATGCTTGAAGGTTACCCCATTCAACTAAAAAACAACAAAAAAACGGTAGGTATGAAAATCAATACGCAGATGGATTTGTTAAACTTTTCAACTCTTCAACCTTTCAACCAAACAAAGAATTTGAAAACGAGTGATAAAAAAATAATACGCAAAGTGAGTTAAACCTTTCAACTTTTCAACCTTTCAACTTTAAAACATATAGTATATGAAAAAGATCATTCTTTCCCCATCATTGCTTTCGGCCGATTTCAATCATCTGGCCAACGACATTGAAATGATAAACAGCAGCGAGGCAGACTGGTTTCACCTCGACATTATGGATGGCGTTTTTGTGCCGAACATCTCATTTGGCTTGCCAGTTGTAAAGAGCGTTAAGAAATTGGCGCAGAAACCGTTGGATGTGCACTTGATGATTGTTCAGCCGGAGCGTTACATCGATGCGTTCAAGAAGGCTGGCGCCGACATACTGACAGTTCATTATGAGGCATGCACGCACTTGCATCGAACAATTCAGGAAATTAAAAATGCAGGCATGAAAGCCGGCGTGTCGATAAATCCGCATACTTCGGTAAAGTTACTAGAAGATATTTTGCCAGACCTTGACCTTGTGCTGATAATGTCGGTAAATCCTGGATTTGGAGGACAGTCGTTTATTAAAAACAGCTTGAAGAAGATTTCCGAACTTAAGGAAATGGCAAATGTCATCAATCCGGAGGTTATCATCGAGGTTGATGGAGGCGTAGATACTAAGAATCACACCGAAATCGTTAAGGCGGGTGCTAATGCGCTTGTTGCAGGAAGTGCAGTCTTCGGCGCAGAAAATCCTACGGAAGCCATTGCTAAATTGAAGTCCATTTAATGAAACGGCTTGAATATATAGCTTTTCGCTTTCTGGTGGCATGTGGAAGGATTACGCCATTCTTTTTGGTGTATTTCTGGTCTGATGTGTTCTTCGTTGTCGTATATTACCTTGTCGGTTATCGCAAGAAAGTTGTGTATGAGAATTTACGCAAGTCGTTTCCATGCAAGTCTGAAAAGGAAATAAAAGTTCTGGCAAGAAAATTTTATCGCCATCTGGCTGACATTTCGATGGAGTCGATTAAAGGCATGACTATTTCGGAAAAGCAGATACGTAAGCGATATGTTATTGAAAATGCTGATATCCCCGATGAATATTTTGACAAAGGGCAGTCGGTGTTGCTTTTGACAAGCCATTATGGCAACTGGGAGTATGGCATGCTCGGGACGGATATGGCCATAAAGCACCAAACCGTTGCTCTGTATTTGCCACTTACAAACCAATATACGGATGCGTACGGTGTAGGGCGCCGCAGCCGCTATGGCATGAAAATGGTGTCGGTACGGCAGACAAAGTCGGTATTTACAGACATGGAAAAGCCTATCGGTATCGTTATGGCTGCCGACCAGTGCCCATCTAACATCGAACGTGCAATCTGGCTTGATTTTCTGAACCATGACACAGCTTGTATCCACGGACCAGAGGCGTATGCCAAGAAATTGAATATGCCGGCCTTGTATATGAAGATTTCAAAGCCCCGTCGAGGTCATTATGTGCTGTCTTTTGAAAGGTTGATTGATAATCCGTCCGAATGTGAGCCTGGCGAAATTACAAGGTTGTATTTCAAGCATCTGGAAAACGATATCAACGAATGTCCGGAATACTGGTTGTGGTCCCACAGAAGATGGAAACACAAAAGATAATTGATAATGAATAATGAGATGTAAAATCATAGAATCATCAAATCATCAAATAAATTTATGTATACCTCCTTTGTTTTTAATGCTTTTGGCGTAAACGCCTACATAGTTTCCGATGAAACGAAAGAAGCCGTTATAATAGATGGTGCGGCAAATTCCGATTTTGAAATGCTGGAGTTGAAGCGTTATGTTGATGATAATAAACTGAAAGTCAAGTACATAATAAATACGCACGGACATCTTGACCATATATGTGGCAACCATCGGTTGAAATTCGAATATAATGTGCCGGTATTGGCGAACTTTAAAGACAACGGTCTGGTTCAAAATGTAATGAACGAGGCAAGGATGTTTGGCTTCCGAATGAATGCACAATCGTTGCCCGACAGGAATATTGTCGATGGCGATGAAATCTGTTTTGGCAATTCGGTGCTAAAGGTGCTGGAGGTTCCCGGCCATTCGCAGGGAAGTGTCGCTTTATATTCGGAAGCCGAAAATTTCGTAATCTGTGGCGATGCTCTTTTCTGCGGCAGTGTAGGTCGTACCGATTTGCCTGGCGGAAGTTTTTCGCAATTGATTGAGAGCATTGGCAAAAAGTTGTTTGTACTGGACAAAAAATGCATTGTCCTGCCTGGCCATGGCGAAACGACAACTATTGGATTCGAGGTGGAAAATAATCCTTTCTTTAGATAATAATTTGCGAAAAAATCCGTTTTGGAAATATGAAATTTACAAAAAAAAGGATAGCGATTATTGTTTTGGCGGCAATTGTTGTTGCGGTTGCGATTTCCGTTGTGCTCGTATTATGCCTGAGGAAAACTGCTGACGAAAATTGCGCACCGTTACCTGAAGCTCCGGTGGAGACTTGTTTTGGAATTCCTGTCGATGGATGGAAAATCATTTCCGACACTGTCCGCGATGGTGATTATCTTAGTACGATTCTTGGCAGATACGGAATTCCGATGACTGTAGTCGACAAAATTTCACGCATGAACGATTCGGCCGATTATACTCGCATTTCGGTTGGACGGCCTTATTCGGTGTTTGCAGAGAATGGCGATAGCCTCAATACGGCTAAATATTTTGTCTACGAGAATAGCGCATTGCAGTTCACGGTATTTGACTTCCGCGATTCCGTTGCTGTAGAACGCCGCTACCACGAAGTGGATACTGTTGAGTGTACGGCATCGGGCAGGATAGAGTCTTCGTTGTGGAATGCCCTTGTAGCAAAAGGTTACGATTGGGATCTTGCCATTGAAATGTCGCAGGTTTGGGCATGGACGGTCGATTTTTATGCCTTGCAGACGGATAACTGGTTCAAGGTTGTTTACGATGAGTATCGTGTAGAGGGAAAAACGGTGAAAATTGGAAAAGTACGTGCCGGCGTTTTCTATCACAATGGCAAGGAGCAGTGGTCGATTCCATTTACGCAGGATTCTGTTACTACTTTTTTCGATACCACAGGTATGAGCATGCGTAAGACATTTCTGAAAGCGCCGTTGAAATATACGCGGGTTAGCTCACGATATACAAATTCGCGCATGCACCCGATACATCACGTGCCGAAGGCGCATCTTGCCGTTGATTTTTCTGCGCCGATGGGAACACCGATTTATGCGGCCTCCGATGGTCGTATAACGATTCGCCAATATGGCAATGGCGCAGGTAATTATGTGAAAATTAGGCATAATGGAGTTTATGAAACTGTTTATATGCACTTGTCGAAGTTTGGAAAATATAATGTTGGCGATTATGTGGCGCAAGGAGATATAATTGGTTATGTAGGTAGTACTGGCTGGTCGACAGGTCCACATTTGCATTACGAAGTTCACGAGAATGGCAGGAAAATAAATCCGCTGACATTTGATCCGCCACCAGCAGAGCCGGTTGATTCGGCAAATATGGAACGCTTTAACAAGGAAAAACGTCCGTGGATAGACAAGATAAAAAGTATTGAATTGAAATAAAAAAGTAAACCATTTGGTTTCCTTTTTTGCACTATCAATGAAAAGGTCAAACACCTTTTTGATTCCATTGTCATCGTAGTAAAATTCAAAACCTCAGATGCGGTAGGATAATCATTAGCGACATCACATACGCCAGGTACCGAGTGATAGGTAAAATCTTATGCCGTCATTGTCGTTCTATATGTTAGCAAACATATTTTTAATGAAATGTCGTTACTAAAAAACACTTACTTTTGTGCAAACAAATTTAAAATAAAAAGTCATGATAGAAAACCTAAACGACTTTATGTCGGTAAATATGGCAAATGCAAAGCGTTCAGCCATTCGTGAAATCTTGAAGTATACTCAGCGTCCAGAAGTTATCTCATTCGCAGGCGGTTTGCCGGCTCCGGCATCTTTCCCTGTAGAAGATATCAGACAGTGTCTCAACGAAGTTCTTGATGAAGCAGGAACAAAGGCCTTGCAGTATGGCGCAACAGACGGTGACGTTGAACTTCGTCAGGAAATCGTAAATCTTTATGCACGTCAGTGTGTAAAGGTTACAATCGACAACATCGTTATTATGACTGCATCTCAGTCGGCTCTTGATATCACAGGTTGGATTTTCTGCAATCCGGGTGACTACATCATCTGCGGTTTGCCGTCATACCTTGGCGCTTTGGGTTCATTCCGCGCTCACGGTGCTATTCCTGTTGGTATTCCTTTCGACGAATATGGTATGCGCCCAGACCTTCTCGAAGCTAAGTTGAAAGAAATGAAGGCTAACGGCAAGATGGCTAAGTTTATCTACTTGATTCCTGATTTCCAGAACCCTGCAGGTATTACTTATCCTGAATTCCGTCGTCAGGAAATTATCGACCTTGCCGATAAGTACGATCTTGCAATCATCGAGGACAGCCCATACCGCGAACTTCGTTTCGACGGCAAGCCACAGCGCATGATGTACGATATGGACAAGAGTGGCCGTGTTATTACTCTCGGTACTTTCTCCAAGACTTTGGCTCCTGGTTTCCGTTTGGGTTGGGTTTTGGCTCATCCGGATGTAATCTATAAGTATGTAACTGCTAAGCAGCATACCGACCTTTGTACTCCAGCTATCCTTCAGATGGCAACTGCAAAGTATATGTCTAAGGGATTGTTCGAAAAGAACTTGACCAAGACTATCGAATTGTACCGTGGCAAACGCGACTTCATGTTGAGCTGCTTCGATAAATACATGCCGGAAGGTGTTAAGTGGACTCGTCCAGAAGGCGGTTTGTTCTTGTTGCTTTCTTTGCCAGAAGGTTACGACACAAGCGAATTGTTCCAGGTTGCAATTAAGAACAATGTTGCTTTCGTAACTGGTGAAGTATTCCACTGCGACGGTAGCGGTAAGAACACTATGCGTTTGAACTTCTCTTATGCTTCAATGGAGCAGATCGAAGAAGGTGTTAAGCGTTTGGCAACTGCTATCAAGGATTACTTGAAGAAATAAGACTTTTTCAAAAAATAGGAGAGGGAACATTCTGGTGGATGTTCCCTTTTTTTGTTTGAGACGGTTTGTCAATGGCGTCGCCGTTCGATATTGCTTGCGAAACAACATCAAACAAATTGGAACAATATCAAACAAAATTCAAACAACTTTCGTTATCTTTGCAATCTAAATTTTAGTAGCATGGATGAATATATAGTTTCTGCACGAAAGTATCGTCCCGATACCTTTGAGTCGGTTGTTGGTCAGGATGCCATAACTCAAACTCTTAAGAATTCGATAAAGAACAACCAGCTTGGTCAAGCATATCTATTTTGCGGACCGCGAGGCGTAGGAAAGACTACATGTGCCCGTATTTTTGCAAAAACCATAAACTGTTGTAATCCCAGTGCAGATTATGAGCCGTGCAATGAATGTGAGTCGTGTCGTGCATTTATCGAGTCGCGTTCGTTCAATATTCATGAACTGGATGCTGCTTCAAACAACTCTGTAGATGACATCCGCGCTCTGATTGAGCAGGTTAGAATCCCTCCGCAAGTAGGAACTTATAGTGTCTATATTATCGACGAAGTTCACATGTTGTCGCAACAGGCTTTCAATGCATTCCTCAAGACACTGGAAGAACCGCCAAAGCATGCGATATTTATTCTTGCTACTACTGAAAAACACAAGATATTGTCGACAATCCTTTCCCGTTGCCAGATATTCGATTTCAACAGGATAAGCGTCGAGGATATTCGCCAGCGTTTGCAATTTGTAGCTCAGCGTGAAGGCATTGAGGCGGAGCAAGATGCTTTGCATGTAATTGCGCAGAAAGCTGACGGGGCAATGCGTGATGCACTTTCAATATTCGACCAGATTGTTAGTTTCTGCGGAAAGCATATAACATATAAGGAAACAATCAAGAACTTGAACGTGCTTGATTATGAGGTGTATTTCGAAATTACAAATGCAATTCTGTCTGGCAATTATTCTGATGCACTGGTGATTTTTGACAATGTGATTAGGAAAGGCTTCGAGGGCGGATATTTTATTAATGGTCTGGCATCGCATTACCGCGACTTGTTAGTATGCAAGGATCAGGGGACTTTGTCGTTGATAGAAGTAGGCGAGATGGCCAAGCAGAAATATATGGAATTTGCGCAGAAGTGTTCTCCAGCTTTCTTATTCAATGCAATTCAGGTTGCGAATAGCTGTGATATGAGTTATAAGACATCGCAGAACAAGCGTTTGTTGATAGAATTGTCGTTGCTTAAGCTTTGCCAGCTGGCCACTAATGTATTTGCAATGCAACCGGTTGCTGTTGCACAGCCAGCCCAGCAGCCAGTAGCACCAGTTGCAAATCCACAGAGGTCTGTTGTCGCCGAATCTCCGGCAGTTTCGCAGCAATTGCCGCCAAAACCAGTCGAGACGGTACAAAAGCCGGTATTGGAACAGCCTGCACAAAAAACTGCAGTAGAGGTAGAGCAGAAGCATGTTGAGATGCCAAAATCGGAACCTAGTTCGGATGCCAAGGCAAATTTCCTTAAAAATATCGTCGGTCTTGATGGTAAGTCTAAGCGGGTAGAGGAAACAAGCAATGAATATCAGCCGACAACGGAACAATTCGGAGAAAAACCTTATGAGCCGGCCGATGTTGTAGTAGCATGGAAGGACTTCGCATCCAAAAAATGGGAAAAAGATCCTCGCTGGTACAATTATTTTAATGATCATTTGCCCGAATATAAGGATGTCGATAAATATATCGTTAGGGTTGAAGATGTTAAGAAACAGCAGGGCTTCTTGCGTGGAAAGCAAATGATGCTTGACTTTATCAGGAAATTTCTTGACAATAGAAATTTCGATTTCGAGTATATTGTCGACGAATCACTGATTATTACGGAAAATCAAATTGTGAAGACGCAGAGTGAAATGCTCGAGGATATTAAGAATTCAAACCCCAGCGTTAATGGAATTATAATCGACGGTGATTTTTCACAAGTCTAATATTGAAAGAGCTGAGTGATAGAAGTGTTGACCTGACAAGGTAAAAGGTTTTGCTTCTAGAAGGACTATGAAAGATAATAAAATCATCGAATTCTTCAAATATTGTCTTAAACGTACAGCTAGTTCGTGCTGGATTCTATTCAAATTGATGGTTCCGGTATCGATAATCATACGTTTGATACAGGAGTTTGGCGTTCTTCCGTATTTAAGCGGAGTGCTTGAGCCGGTGATGAATGTCGTTGGTCTTCCGGCAGAAACCGCTATCGTATGGCTTTCGTCGATGGTGGTCAACATATACGGTGCATTGCTGTCGTTGTTCTCGATTTACCCGATGCTTAGCGAGCCGTTGACCGGTGCACAGATAACCATTCTGCTGACAATGGTCATCGTGGCTCACAATTTTCCTGTCGAAGTGGGAATTGCAAAGAAAACTGGCGTTAAGTTCTGGATTATGTTCTTGATACGCTTTGTGGGTGCAATTTTGCTCGGAATGATTTTAAACGGAATTTATTCGTTGACAGACACTTTGCAACAACCGTTTGAAATGCCCGAATTTCTTGTCGCCGAGCATCTTGGTTGGGGGGAATGGGCGCTTAACGAGTTGAAAAACTACGGGTTGATAATCGCAGTAATTTTTGCCCTAGTAATGCTGGTGCGAATATTGGAACTTGTCGGTTTCATGAAATTTTTCAACAAATTGTTACTTCCGCTTCTTGGTTGGCTCGGTATTAGCGAGAGAATGCTTCCGCTCACAGTAATTGGAATGACGATGGGCTTGGCCTATGGCGGAGGACTTATAGTAGACGAAGGGCGTAAGCCAGGCATGAAGCCGAAGGACGTTTTCTTCTCGATGACGCTGATGGGATTGTTCCATAGTATTTTCGAGGATACAATCCTAATAATTTCAGCAGGAGCACATTGGACCGGGGTTATTGTGGTGAGGGCGATATTTGCATTTGCCGTAACGTATATTTTTGTTGCCGTTACAAGGCGTATGAGCGATGAGAAATTTGCATGCGTGTTTATGACAAAGGATTTTCGTTGTAGGCATATGCCGCAGATGTGTTCAGAAAAATCGAAATAATCTCTTTGTCATTTTATTTTTTGGAGTTAATATTACAAACAAAATTTAACAATATGAAAGTAGCAAACGGAAAAAAGGTAAAAGTGGAATACGATTTATTCCTTGATGGTTATAATAAGGAACTTGCATATAGCACAAAGGACGAAGAGGATGGATCTGGCTGCATAGAATTTGAATGCGGACAGGGAGAACTCTTGGAACCATTCGAGGCAAAGCTTATCGGAATGGAGCCTGGTGAGGAATTTAAATTTATGATTCCGATGAATGAGGCATACGGTGAAATAGATGACGATTTGTTCATCGGTTTTCCAAAGTCGGAGTTCATGGACGAGACTGGAGCAGAAGATATGCCCGAGGAAGGTGACATTATACCGATGGAGGACGAGGACGGTGTCGTTATGAATGCCGTTGTAAATGAAATTACCGAGGACCATGTCCTTTTGGATTTCAATCCGATATATGCAGGTGAGGACTTGTATTTCGTAGGAAAGATTATTGATGTAAAATAACTGCAGTGGACAGTCAGGAGAGAGTGTTGCATAAGATGCGTGAAATCGCGTTGACACATCCGGAAAAGATTCGGATAGTGGAGACCAATGTGGATGCAGATGTCCAGTTGGAGTTCTATGGCTTGATGCAGAAGGCCGGCGAGGACACTTCTTCTCCAAACTTGCAGAGTCTGTTCGACCAGCTGGAGTCGAGCGAGGATTTTGAAACGAAGAAATTGCTGCTGGTCGATATAGCAGCGACAGGCGAAGTGGAAGCGTTTCGATTTCTTGAAAAATATCTAGCCGCGTGTGACGAAAATATTAGGAAATGGGCATTGCTGGCTTGTCAGCAGTGCCAGATGTTCCTAGAGTCGTCACTGATGGACGAGTCGAAGATATATGTGGCTTCAGGACTTGGCGGTAAGGATCATCGCTTACGATATATATTTGTCCTTGCAGGCGCAAAGAAGGAAGAGTATACCGATTTCCATAAGAAAATAATAGCCAATGAGGTGGATTATTTCTTGAAAAAGGCCGATTCGATAAGCGAAAATCTTCGGTACGACTTTAATTATGCTATATGTACTGCTCTTATTCCTCTTTCGGAGGATGTTGTTGCATTGGTCCAGAGCATAATTGATGAGGTCAACCAGTACGGCAGTTTTGTTACCCCTAACATTTTCATTACAAACGAGAAACCGGTAGACAGGGAAAAGCTGGATAAAATTTTTGATTCAGATGAAGAGCGTTAAAATCGACGATTCATGGTACGAACGTCTGCAAGGCGAGTTCGAAAGCGAGTATTTTGCAAAGCTAAAGTCGTTTTTGGTCGCCGAAAAACAGCAGCATGTTGTATATCCTCCTGGAAGCCAGATTTTCAATGCTTTTGACACTACGCCGTTCGATAAGGTTAAAGTCGTAATTCTCGGTCAGGATCCGTACCATACGCCCGGATTTGCCCACGGTTTGTGCTTTTCGGTGCAATATGGTGTGCAGATTCCGAAATCCTTGCAAAATATTTACAAGGAACTCAATAGCGATATTGGTTTCCAAATCCCCAATCACGGAAACTTGACAAGATGGGCGGAACAAGGCGTATTCCTGCTCAACGCAACATTGACAGTCAGAGCTCACGAGGCCGGTTCTCATCAGCATCAGGGGTGGGAGACCTTTACCGATAAGGTTATTTCAATTTTAAGCGAGCAGAAGAGCAATCTTGTATTTCTTTTGTGGGGCGGTTATGCAAAGGCAAAATCATCGCTAATCGACCATAGCAAGCATTTGGTTCTTACTGCAGCACATCCGTCGCCATTGAGCGCATATAACGGGTTCTTCGGCTGCCGCCATTTCTCGCAGACAAATGAATATCTGATGGCGCACAATATCCAGCCGATTGATTGGAGTCTGTAAAATGCATTGGAAGCAGACAACAAGACGAAATTTATCAGCTTGCTGTGCGATTAAATTTTCTTAATCCTTTTTCTCCCAGAAATCTGCACCCTTAATACTTTCATCCTTTGGATTAAATTTAGGGTCTATGCCTTGTTTCTTTTGCCTTTCGTAGGATTTTAGCAGTCGGAATACTTTCGGAGAAAGTATGAGAATTGCAATTATGTTAATCCATGCCATTGTTCCAACGCCAATGTCTCCAAGATCCCAGACGAGCTTTGCCTCGTAGAGCGAACCGAAAAATACCATTGCAATAGTTGAAAATCTTACAATCCATATTGCGACTTTTTCGGCGCGACCTTTTCCAAAAAGATATACAATGTTGGTTTCTGCGTAGTAATAATATGCCATGACTGTAGTGAAAGCAAAGAAGAACAAAGTGATGGAAATGATAATGTTACCAACTGTTGGTCCAATCATTGTGCCTATTGCGGCAGCCGTGTACGAAACGTCTGGCGCTCCAAGTTGTGCAACGGTTGATTCGATGAGCAGGGCCCCGTTGGCATCGTATACGTTGAAAGTTTTTGTTGCAAGAATCATGACTGCAGTAGCCGTGCAGACTAGCAATGTGTCGATATAAACAGAAAATGCCTGAACGAGGCCTTGTTTTACGGGATGGGAAACTTTTGCGGCTGCGGCAACGATTGCTCCGGTTCCTTGTCCAGCTTCGTTGGAATATATTCCACGTTTTACGCCCCATGCGATAGTGCTCCCGAAAATGCCTCCGAGAATTTCATTCTGCCCGAAAGCACTCATGATCATGTCCTTAAATGCAGCAGGAACGGCTTCCGCATTACAAATCAGCACAACTATAGATAGGATAATGTAGACGATAGCCATAATTGGAGCTATAATTTGTGCAACATTGGCAATTCGTTTTACACCACCTATAATCACAAGTCCAATAAGAACGGCGACACCAATTCCGATATATACCGATTTAATGTTGAATGCGTTTGAAAAAGCGGTGGCAATACTGTTCGAGTGAATAGGCGGCAGAAGTATACCGCATGCAACAACGGCGCTTATGGCAAAAATTACTGCAAGCCATTTGCATTTCAGACCTTTTTCAATGAAATAAGCAGGACCGCCGCGATATTGACCGTTATGTTCTTCTTTGTAGATTTGGGCTAATGTAGCTTCAGCAAAGGCAGAACTTGCTCCTAGAAATGCGATTATCCACATCCAGACAATCGCTCCGGGACCGCCATATCCGATAGCAGTAGCCACGCCAACAATATTGCCGGTGCCTACGCGACCAGATAGTGCCATGGAAAATGCTTGAAATGAAGAAATACCTGTCTTTTGTGTTTTGTCGGTAGAAAATAGAAGGCGGCACATTTCGCGTATTCGTCTTACCTGAACGAAACGTGTGCCGATTGAGAAGTAGATTCCTGCGGCAAGACATAAAATTACAAGAGGAAAACTCCAGACGTATGAATTGATTAGTGTGATTATTTCTTCCATGCTTTTTTATCTTATAAGGGTTACATTCCCCTTGTGTTCGTATTCTTCTCCATTGATACATTTTGCCTTTAGCCAGAAAACGTAAACGTCGGGAGCTAGTTTTTCGCCTTTGAAGGTGCCGTTCCAGCCGTCAGAACGTATGTTGTTGGTTTCGAAAACAACAGCTCCCCAGCGGTCGTAGATAGCAAAATACATTTCAGTAACTATTGAACTAGGATAGAATGGCTTGAAGAAGTCGTTGTTGCCGTCGCCATTGGGCGAAAAGGCATTTGGCACAAAAATATATGGGTCGCCGCAGATGACTTCCTTTACAATGACCGATACCGTGTCGATAGCTATGCAGTTGTTTGCATCGTGGAACTCAACTGTAAATGTTGTGTTTTCGTTGGGTTTGGCAATTGGGTTGTAGATTGTCGGATTGTCTAGGACCTTTTCATTGTCCCAGTCGAATGAGCCGCTAGTTGTTGTTTCGGCTACAAGTCTAACGCTTTCTCCACGGTAAATTATCCTTGAACTGATTGTTGCGTCTAAGTCAGGGATATATTCTATATTTTCGATTTGATATTCGCTGGTTAGGTTACAGCCGTTTGCGTCGGTAATCGTCAGCGAGTAGTCGCCACTGCAAAGTCCGTATATATCGCTTGTTGATTCACCTGTTGACCATCTGTAGCTGTATGGTTGTACTCCGCCTTGCATTGTTGTTACGATTCTTCCGTTGCAATTGTTACTGCAAAGTTGATTTTCGACAATCTGAGAAATCATCAGAAGAGGAGGTTGCGAAATCGTTATTTGTGCATTGCTGGTGCAGCCATTGTGGTCGGTAACTTGTATGCTGTAGTTTCCGGCGGGTACGTTTAGGCTTGTTTCTGTATTATCTCCGTACGACCATAAAAATGCGTAGGGTGGGGTACCTCCGTATGTCGAGGAATAAATTGTTGCTAAATCTCCGTTACAAAGAATAGGCAACTCTTCTGTAATGTGCGTTATCAGGGAGTCGGGCTGGCTGATATTTGCAATTTGGTGCGACACGCAGTTTTCGGCGTCTATAATTGTAACGGTATATCGTCCGGCGCAAAGATTGTTAATCTGAGTCCCATGCTCACCGTTTGACCAGTTGTATTGGTATGGCGCAGTTCCGGCGCTTGCCGATATTGACATTGAGCCGTCGCATAATCCGTAGCACGAAACGTTTGTAATTGCTTCTGTCTGTGATACTAAAGTGCCAGGCGATGGCATGTTGATTGTTAGCGTTTCTGAGCATCCGTTGGCATCTGTTACGGTAATTGTGTTCGGTCCTATCAGACATTCGTTGTTGGTAGCTGAAGTACAGTCGTTTATGCTCCATTGGTATGTATATCCCGGAGTACCACCCGAAGGACTTACTGTCGCAGTTCCGTATCCGACGCCATCGCAGGTAGGTTCGATAATGTTTGTGAAGTTTAGCAAGATTGCAGATGGTTCTGAAATGCTAACCGAGTTTGTCGTAGTGCACGAATTTGCATCAACTACAGTTACAGTGTAGTCGCCGTAACAAAGTTGAGTCGACATTGATTCTGTTTGTCCGTTGCTCCAAGCGTATGTGAAAGGCGGGATTCCAATGGCGTTGATTTGCGCTGTTCCGTCGCAGTAGCCATGACAAATGTTGTTTGTGATTTCCCCCCAGTTGCTTGAGATATTGTCGATTGAAATTTCAACTCTGTCGCTTGTGGTACAGCCCATCTGGTTTGTTATTGTTACAGTGTATGTGATTGCTGTGGCTGGCATGACAGTAGGTGAATTTGTATTCGCTCCGCCTATAATTCCTGTATTTGGCTGCCATTGATACGAAAGTACGTCGCTACTGTTGTTTGTAACAGTAAGTCTTGTCTGTGACCCCGGACATATTAAATGTGAAGGTTCAAGACTGTAGTCGAATTGGTGGATTGAGACTCTTATGTCTTCTGTGGCGTATGTGTTACATTCCGATTCTCTCACTCTAACATAGTATGTCAGACTGTTTTCGGGCGATACTTCTATGGTTTGGTCGGTGGAGAAAATGTGTTCGAAATTATTGTCGTAGGCCCATTCCCAAGCTACAGCGTTACCCGAAGGAAATACTGATAATTGTGCGGTGCCGTTGGGGCAAATCATGGTGTCGTTTGAAACGTCTATCCCGACGTCGGGTGTAATTACGTTTACCGTTTGCATCAATGTGTCGTTACATACGGAATGCGCTACAAGTGTGTATGTTGATGATTCTGTTGGACTTACACTTGGATTTTGCAAGTTCTGGTTGCTAATGCCCTCGCCTGAAATCCACTCGAAAGTTGTGCCTTCGGGGTATTCTGTATTAGGCCCGATTATAATGCTTTCGCCAGGACAGCTTGTAATGTCGGGAAGTGCAGATGGGCTAGGGGAAACCACCGTTACAACTCTTTGTATAGTGTCGGATATGTTGCAACTGCTAGGTTCATTGGCAATTAAAGTTACGGTATACGTGCCGCCGTTTGCGTATGTATGCGTTGGATTGAACTGAGTTGAGGTTGTGCCGTCGCCAAAATCCCAATGAAAAGATGAGCCAAGGGAAGTGTTGACGAATTCGACGTTGTATGGCGCACAACCTACGGGTACAGGATTGAAGTTCGCATCGGCAAGATTTTCGATAATTCGTATTTTGAAAACGGCGTTGTTGCAGTTTGTCGACATATTTGTTGAAGCCCATACGTCGGTGGGACTCATTGGAAAATGCTGGCATCCGCCGCAGCTTGCGCACACCGATTGTATTATATGACCTTTTCTGTCGAAACGGCTTGTGCCGCCGTCAACATGGTCGCGACCAGAATTTGAGCAGCTTGTATAGCGAAGTTCTCCAAAGAAAGTTGCATATTCAAGTGCGCTAACATCTTCGTTTAGTACCAGTACGTAGAAGTCCATGCCGTCCGTTGTGCTCTGGATTGCATCAGCGGTAACTTGCATGTTCTTGGTTCCGAAAATGTCGTCCCATGTGTAGTAGCTGCCTTGTGCATTGTAGTAGTTCAATGGCCATTCGCGGCCCCATCCTGATAAATATACTCGGTTGCAAACATCTACTGCAAAAGCGGTTATCGAAATGTTTGGCTTGCCTGTGTTAGTGCCGAATTGTGTCGACCATATGACATTTGATATGTTGTTGTCGAATTTGGTAATGAATTGCCCGCTGTTTGCTACATAGTATTCGGCATTTTGCACAAGCACGGTACCTCCGCATTTAGTCTGCCCGCAGATGTACACGTTGTCATTCTTGTCTGTCCTAACAAAATATGCATTGTCGTATGCTGGTGAACCGAAGAATGTCGATGTGAGCAGAAAAGTCCCGTTTGGGGTTATCTTGGCCACAAAGGCATCGGTACTGCCGCCGTTGAATGTTTGATTGTAGGCATTGGCTGTTGTAGGGAAATCCGATGAGACTGTACCTCCCGTAACAAATACGTTTTCTTCGTTGTCGAGCGAGATGCTGAATATTGCATCGTCGTTGCTTCCGCCAAGGTATGAACTCCATGCTAGTTGCGAGAGGTCTGGACTAAGGCAAAAGACAACTCCGTCTTGAGCACCGCCGGATGCTGTCTGGAAGCCATCGTTTATTCCACTTGGGAAATCGGATGAGAATGTGTTTGTGCCTACATATATGTAGGAGTTGCTGCTGACGATTACTTCACCGCGTGCGCCGTCGCCGTAATTGTAGTATAACGAGTCGTTCCCATGCTGCTCTATATAGTTGATTCCGGTTGTCGGATCTGGCAGTGTGTATGATGTCTTGAAGTTCAAGCCGTCGTTACCGCTGCCGCCGACGTATGTGCTTCCCAGCATTTGTGAGCCGTCTTCAGAAAGTTTTGCAACAAAGATGTCGACACCGTTTGGGAATCCGATAACATTGTCGTAGGTTACATTGCTTCCGCCATTGAATGAGCGGTCGTAGGCGTTGTTTGTCGTTGGAAAGTCGGAAGAGCCGGTTGTGCCCATAATTACAAGTTGATTGCTTTCTGTTGCAACAAGACTGTGAGGCATTTCCTGGCCGTTGTGTCCGCCTAGATAAGTTGCAAAAATGCGATTTGTCCCGTTGGCGCTGTATTTGATAATACCTATGTCGCAACCTTCCTGATAGCTTGTGGCGTTTGGTGTCCATGGTGTTCCGCCCGCATAGGAGACTTGGTAAGCGCCATAAGAAGTTGGATATCCGGTAGAAAAGACAATGCCGCCAGAGAAAACGCAGTCCTTGTAGTCGTAAGTAGCAGTGAAGCCCCAGTTGTCGCCAGTAGAACCGGTGTATGTAGAGAATACAAGCGATGGGTCGATAATCAGGTCAAGGGACTTGTCGTAACTGTCGGGGATATTGTAGCTGACAATATTTTTTTTCAGGTTGTATTCGCAGGTAATTTTAATTGTGTCGCCATCGACAAGTTGGTACACTATAGGCGTGTATTCCATTATGTCGTGAATGCTGGTGCGTGCGACAAGCACACCGTCTTCGATGTAAAGTCCGTCGGTTCCAATGTATTCAAGTTGTATGTCCTTGTAGTTTCCGCCGGGATGCACAACAAAGTCGTATTTCAAGCCGCGTGGACTTGAAGAATAGCTGATGTCGATGTTGTCGTATATTTCATTGTATATGACATTGCGGTATTTGCGGACATGAGATGCCCATTTCGACTGGTCGTTGCCGACGAAATAGTTGCAGTAGTCGCTTGTGGCATTGTTTTTTTCTATTCCGGCTGGACGTTTCGAACCTTTAAAGTTAATCCTGTAAGCATGTCCGCGACTTTCATGGCGCTCGTCGTGCCATTCGTAGTCGTCGTGCGTGTGAGAATGATGGCCCATCTTGATGTCTGCAATGTTAAAGGTCATGCCTTGGTCTTCGATGAATATGGCGCCGTCGTTCAGTTCCATCTTGAAGTTGACGTTCTGGTGCCACTGACCGTTGTTCTCGATGAACTCGTACTGGGCAAGCGAGATGTTTGCCACAAGTAGCAGCAATATTGAGAATAATATTTCAATGTATGTTTTTCTCATCCCAAAAACATCAAATCAAAAATCGGTTAAAGATAATAGTTTGTCTTGAAATGCAAGTGCTGTTTCTTAAAAAATATGTTTTGTGTGTCTTAAAAAATGTGTCTTGGGCTAAAAAATCATATAGTTACAAAATTGTTGGCAAATTTTACATACCTTTGCAAGATTTTGGGATAGTATATGGCTGTAAAAGGTGTCATAGGAAAAATGGTAAAGGTGATGGCTAACCCTCGTCTTTTCTGGCAACGATATGATTTTGAATCGTTGTCGGCCAAGGACTTGCATGGGAAAGTATATCCGCTTATCATATTGGTATTTTTCCTTATTACGCTTTTCGGGTCTGCACTTAATAATATGGCCGACAATGGATTCATGCTTGTTTTGTTCGATGTCTTTGTTACTTGTGTCCTGCTGTCGGCGGCATACGTGTTGTCTGCATTCCTCCAGTATAAGGTTTGTAATTTCTACGAGCAGATATCTTATGTGAAGGCTGCGGTATATTCTTTGATGGGCATCATGCCGTATTATCTCATCTATGCACTTCTATCGATATTCCCGAGTTTGTTTTTCCTTTGGGTGATGGTTGCCTATTGTCTGTTCGTCATGTACTTTGGGGCTAGGTATTTTCTGAAGATTCCGGAAGAAAAGATAATGATATTTGTAATCTTGTCTGTCATAATAAATTTGTTTGGCATTGTGCTGGTGAGAATGTTCGATGTTATTATTATTGATATGGCATTTAATATTGTAGGATGAAAAAAATAGAATATAGAAATAAGAAAGCTTCGTTCAAGTTCGAGTTTATCGAAAAGTATACTGCTGGCATCGTGCTTACAGGAACCGAGATAAAATCGATAAGGGACGGAAAAATTAATTTTACTGATTCGTACTGTATTTTCAAGGAAGGCGAGTTGTGGGTGACTTCGGTGCATATTTCGGAGTATTCGCTTGGCACTTGCAACAATCATGATCCGAAACGCGACCGCAAATTGTTGCTAAACCGCAGGGAATTGCTCAAGTTGCAGAAAAAAGTTGCCGAAAAGGGACTTACAATTGTGCCTGTATGTCTTTTCCTTAACGAAGTCGGCATTGCCAAGCTTGAAATTGCATTGGCGCGAGGCAAGAAACTTCACGACAAGCGTGAGGATATTAAGGAACGTGATAGTAAACGTGATTTGGATAGAACTAAAAAAATGAATTAACATGGAAATACTTATAATAATTGCATTGGCGGTAATTGCCTATCTGATGGGTTCGTTCAGTTCGGCATTGTGGTATGGCAGATGGTTTCATGGTATCGACATAAGGGAACATGGCAGCAAGAATGCCGGTTCGACAAACGTATTGCGGGTGCTAGGATGGAAGTGCGCCATTCCGGTATTTGTTACCGATGTGCTCAAGAGTTTTATTCCGGCAATGTTCTTCGTTATGCTGCTTAATGTTATTATGCCAGAACTTGCAGAAGATTATGTTGCCAAGGTAAAAGGTTCCGAGGTTTATTATCTGCTTCAGCTTCTTTTCGGCATGATGGCCATTGTAGGTCATATTTTCCCGATTTTCTCAGGTTTCAGGGGCGGTAAGGGCGTAGCTTCGATGCTTGGCATTGTTCTCGCACTCGATCCGCTGGCAGCTGCATTGGCATTGGCTGTATTTATTATTGTGGTGCTTTGCACTAAGATAGTTTCCGTTTCTTCGATGTCGGCTGGCGTTTCGTTCCCAATAATTGTTTTTCTCATGAGTTTGTGCAGAGGCAACGGCTATAGCATTACTTTGACGGTGTTTTCTATCATTGTTGCTGTGTTGCTTCTGATAACGCACAAGAAGAATATTAAGCGTTTGATTAAGGGCGAAGAACCTAAGATTACGGTGGGGAAGAAGAAGTAGCTTTTTGATATCTAGACTTATATGGAGATAATGGCTGTTGTTGAAAAGCCATTGGTTATAAAATAAAAAAAAATTGCCCTATAGGAGAAGGGCAATTCTTTAACTATTCCTTTTTTGACTGATTTAGGAATTATATCATATCTTCAATTTTACTTATAATCATTCATTAGGCAGAAGATATGTATGCATTGAGATTATTACTTGCTACTTTTTATTGCATCAACTAAAACACTAGTTTGTGCCTCGGCAACTTTTCTGTTGATAGTGTCGTCTAGTCGGTTTGAAATCAGTTTGTTGAAGGCGTTTTCGGCTTCTTCGATCTTACTTTTTTGGAAAATGAAAGCTTTAACATGATATACTTTACCGGAAGTGCAGTTAAGATTTAAGCTCAATTGGAAAGAGTCAATTATAGCAACAGCACCAAGGATAATCAAGATTATTCCTAATATGAAAACTTCAGCTTCAATCATACAAAAGATGCCTATGCCTGCTTCAATAACACCCCAGAGCAAATTTTTGAAAGACAACTTAAATTCACTGTCGACAGATGAAGCCTGTGTAATAGGGATGCTGTTCTTTTTTGCTCCAAGTGGAATTAATCCAAGAATTGTGTTTGGAGTTTTGAATTTAATAAAATTTTCTTCGCATTCAATAGTTGACTTTAACCATACATAAAGCAAAGATGTTAGAAACGTAAACTTTGTTGAATTGTTCATTTTGTAAAAATTTTAATTGTTAAATAATTTTGATTTTATCTTTCGGCACAAAAGTATACTAATAGATAATTGCATTTTGGTCCGTTTTGGTCCGAATAAAAATCTCTTGTGTTCGGTTTCGTAAAGTGTTATCTTTGCAAAAATTATGGAAAAATCGGATTTGTCATCGACTTCAACCTCTGGTGTAGTAACATCAACGTTTGAAAGTATATCAAACGAGTTTGTTTCTCATACTGAAATGCATTCGGTTGGTTTTAACCGTTTGTATAAGGCGCAGCGTTATGGCAAGTGGTATGTGTTGAAAGGTTTGTCGCCGGAATTTGCCAACGAACCTTATTTGCAAAGGAGTTTGAACTTGGCACTCAACTCGACCTTCAGAATATTGCACGAACAATAGGATTTGAATATGACGAACTTGTAGGATATTGTATCGTAATTGAGTACGTAGACGGTTGTTCTCTTCGCGATTTTCTTAAAACAAAACCATCGGTCTCGGAGAGACGAAAGATTGTTGCTGAATTGCTTGATGCAATGTCTTATTACCATGAAAAACAGATAATCCACCGCGATCTTAAGCCCGACAATATTATGATTACGCGGAATGGGCACAATGTGAAGATTATTAATTTTGGTTTGGCCGATTCCGATTATCATGAAATTTTAAAGCAGCCAGCTGGAACAAACAAATATGCAGCTCCCGAGCAAATGGCAGGAACTCCTCCTGTAGATTGCCGAGCTGATATCTATGCTTTTGGATTGATTCTAAAGCAAATATTCCCTCGATGGTATTCTCCTGTTGTTCGCAAGTGCACTCGTTTAAACCGTGATGAGAGGTATCGTAATGCAAAAGATGTTTCAAGGCATTTTCATCGGATTACTTTATTCCCTCCAGTATTATTATCTGTAATGCTAGTTGTGTCGTTGCTATTTTTTGCATTAGTGCCAAGATTTGGTGAAAATGGTTTCGCTTGGCAGAATATGATAACGAAAACAGATACTGTTATGGTAGTAAAAAAAGTTACTACTCTGCTCGATGATTCTGTCGTTGCTGAAATGAAATATAAATTAGATTCTCTATTCCAACCATTTTGGGAGATGTATGAATCTTCAAGCAATAAGGGCAAAGTTTATTGGAAATGTATAGCGCTAATGCCGACTGAAGCAGGTACAATGACTGAAAAAGGATTTGTTACCCCCAAAAAATCTATTTTAGATTTTTTAAAAGAGCAATATCCGCAATGCAAAGATATGGATGATGACTTGAATGAACTATATGAACGTTTATTTCTTATAAGGACAACCAGATGCTCGGATAGTTTGAAAGAGGTGACGGCAAAATATGATGTCATATCTTATTTTTCTGCTCAATAGTACTAATTCTTCCTTTTTTCCCTGCAATAAAGAATACAGGATTCCGCCCGTTGTGAACATAATTGTCGAGATAAATCGGCTGTCCAATTAAGAAATATCCACAATGAAAAGTGTCGCCTTCGCATAATTTTGAATTTTCCGATTTGATGACCACATAGTTACCGTCGGAAATGTGCTTTATTGTTACTCGTCTGTCTGGTGCCCACGTAATCTGAATAATAGAATTCTTTTCGATATCAGATGAAAAAACAGCATTGCCAAGTATTGATTGCGAACTTTCGCCCTCTATTTCGTAAGTGTTTAGAAAATTTTCCCAATCCTGAAATCCAATCGCACGAGCTAGAATAGACAATGTTGAATTCCTTATATCGCCATATCCTTCAACATATCCCCATATTCGCTTCAGTGTTGTGTTTCCTAATGTCTCTTTGCATCTTTCTTGTATTATTCCTGATAAAAATTGAAAGTCGGCAGGAGTTGAAATCTTGCGTGATATAGAGTTCTCTACCATTTTGCATAATATGTAGCGTTCTTTCTCGTAGCTCATGGTTAATGATTTTATGCAAAAATATATAATTTTTAGTATCGGAAAAAAAACAATGCAATTCAATAAGTGCAGTCTTTATTAAAAGATTGTTAAAAGATTATGTAGCAAAGTATTCCATTGGAAAAATAAGTAATTTTGCAACCACAAAATATAATTGAGAATGAAAACTGCAGTAAAACTTATGGTATGTGGACTGGCGATAGGTCTGTGTGCCTGCAATTCAAATCAAACAACTATGGAAGATAAAGCGTTGAATATGACCGACTTGGATACGACAATGTCTCCTTCGGTTGATTTTTATCAATATGCAACCGGAGGCTGGCAGATTAATAATCCGTTGCCGAACGACAAGTCGCGTTATGGATCATTCGATGTTCTGGCTGAAGAGACGGACATTAAAGTTAATACTTTAATTCAGGATTTGTCAAAACAGGAAAATGATGCTAACTCAATCGAGGGAAAGATTGCTACCCTTTATAACTTGGGTATGGACGAACAGAAGCTTGAGGCCGATGGAATTTCTCCGATTAAGCCAATGCTCGATGAAATAGATGCAATTTCAGACAAGTCTGCCATTGTTGATATTGTTGCCAAGATGCACCGTCAGGGAATTTCGACTTTCTTTGCTGTGTTTGGAACTAGCGATCCTGAAAATAGCGACTTGAATATTCCTTGGTACTATCAGGATGGTCTTGGTCTTGCTAACAAGGAGTATTACACAACGGAAGGTGAGAGCGAAGAAGCTATTCGCCAGAAATATGTTGAGCATGTAGGTAAAATGTTACAGCTTATTGGTTATACCGAAGAGGATGCTAATAATGCTGCAAAAAATATCTTTGCAATCGAGGATAAGCTCGCAGACATTTCCATGGGAAGCATTGAAGAGCGTGACCCGTTTGCAACAACCAACAAGATGAATTTGGAAACAATTGCAAAAATGTCTCCTAATTTTGATATGGTTAGATATTTTGAACTGCAAGGCATAACAGAAAAGGAAAACATCAATGTATGCCAGCCCAAATTCTTGTCGGGGGTTTCTGAAGCCATTAAGGCGTTACCTATAAGTAATATTAAGCAATATTTAAAGTGGTGCGTTGTGAACTCTGCCGCTTCGTATTTGAGCGATGAAATTGGCAAACAGAATTTCGAGTTCTACGGCAAGACTTTGTCTGGTGTTCCTGTTCAGCAGGAAAGATGGAAACGCGTCGTAAATGTTGTTAATAGAAGTTTGGGCGAATGCGTAGGTCAGATTTTTGTACAGAGATATTTTCCGCAGGAAGCAAAGGACAGAATGGTAACATTGGTCGAGAACCTTCGTTCTGCCTTTGGCGAAAGAATCAAGAACCTAGAATGGATGAGCGATGCCACCAAGGACAAGGCATTGGAGAAACTGGCGGCTATCACTGTTAAGATTGGTTTCCCTGACAAATGGAAAGATGTTTCTAAGCTTGAAATTAAGGACGATTCTTATTATGCTAACGTTGTGAGATGCAACGAGTTCGAGTTTGCTGATATGATCAGCAAGATTGGCAAGCCGGTTGACAAGACCGAATGGATGATGACACCGCAGACCGTTAATGCATATTACAGTCCTAACTACAATGAAATTTGTTTCCCGGCAGGAATCTTGCAGCCGCCGTTCTTCTATATGGATGCCGACGATGCTGTTAACTATGGTGCTATTGGTGTTGTTATCGGCCACGAGATGACTCACGGATTCGACGACCACGGACGCAACTACGACAAGGATGGAAATCTTGCTTGCTGGTGGACAGAAGAAGATTCAAAGAAGTTCAACGAACGCACGAAAGTACTTGTTGATAGATATGCATCGATAGTTGTAATCGACACTGTTCATGCAAATGGCGAGTTGTCGCTTGGTGAAAATATTGCCGACTACGGAGGTTTGAAGATTTCGTTCGATGCATTCAAGAAGGCAACGGAAGGCAAGGAGCAGCCTACTATAAGCGGATTTACACCAGAACAGAGATTCTATTTGTCGTATGCTAAGGTATGGGCCAGCAATATCCGCGACGAGGAAATAGTTCGCAGAACAAAGGAAGATGTTCATTCGTTGGGCAAATGGAGAGTTAACGGCCAGCTTGTTGGTATCGACGATTTCCACAAGGCATTTGGAATTAAGGAAGGAGACGCAATGTATACTCCAGAATCCAACTGGGCTAAGATCTGGTAAAAACAAATTCATAAAACATTTATATGCCGTGCAGATTTCTGTGCGGCATTTTTTTTTGAGTTTGGAAAAATCAAATTCAAAATTTTCTGTGCGGATGATTATAGGGATTTTGAAAAATGTAAAATAAATATTGCATTGCAGAACCTAATAAGTAATGCAGAATTGCAAACATTGTATTCGCAATTTTTGTTTGCCCTGGCAAAAAAGGACTTGTCAATGGTGTCGTTCCGAGCTTTAAGCGTGGCAAAACCAAAAATGCTTGCCAAACCGGCAATTTCGCAGACCTTTACAGTAAATGGAGTGTCGTTTAAGATGATATTTGTGGAAGGCGGCACCTTTACCATGGGTGCAACAGCAGAGCTGGAAAGTGATGCTCTGGGTGGAGAAAAGCCTACACACCGAGTAACTCTCAGCAGTTATATGATAGGCGAAACCGAGGTAACCCAGGAGTTGTGGCAGGCGGTAATGGGCGGCAACCCGAGTTTGCATAAAGGTGCTCGCAATCCGGTGGAATGGGTTTCATGGAATGACTGCCAGGAATTCATAGACAAACTGAACCGCCTTACCGGCAGGAAGTTCGGCTTGCCCACCGAGGCGCAGTGGGAATATGCAGCCCGTGGCGGAAACCGGAGCAAGGGATACAAGTATTCTGGAAGCAACAATATAGACGAATTGGCTTGGTATGATGGAAATAGCGGAACGCATCTAGTAGCAACCAAGAAGCCGAACGAACTTGGCATCTACGACATGAGCGGTAATTTATGGGAGTGGTGTCAGGACTAGTATGGCGGCTACAGCGGAAATCCGCAGACCAACCCTAGTGGACCAGATTCGGGCTCTACCCGCGTTTATCGTGGCGGTAGTTGGAGCGGCGATGCGGGGAGCTGTCGTGTGTCGAATCGTTACTACTACTTTCCCGACAAGTGGTGCAACATCATAGGTTTCCGGTTAGTTTTTTTCCTGTAGTTTACCATAAGCTAAGGCAAGTAGCGAGCGGCAATCCAAAAGAGCGCAGCCGGAAGGGCGATGGGACGAGCCCGGACGAGCGCGCTATATTGGATTGCCCTAGTCGCTAATATATTTTTGTTAACATATAACGTCTCAGTATTGAAACCCTCTGATGGCTTCGCCTTAATCTTGTGAATTGACTAAAACTCCTACTGAATATTAGATATCGTTTTTCGTAAAAAATATGTTTAAAACATCTCTCTAAATTCCACATTGTTTTCGTATTTTTACCAACTTTAATGGGAATAAACACAAATTGCTTAACAATCTTTTCTATCATCCATACACTAAAATAGAATATGTATAACGAGACATGATGGTGACTCGCAATACTGCTATGTCATATTTGAATAGGATAGTCTATATGGGATTGTTGTCAAAAATGAAAATTTGAAAGACTAATTATTACATCATTTATTCCAGCTTGTGGGTATAAATATGGAAATAATTTACAATATAACAATGAAAGAGGTTACTATTGGACTACTAAACTCGATAATGAAGATTGAGCCACGGCTTTGACATTCAATTCTAATCTTCCTCTCGCTTCATACCCAAAAGGGCTAACGGCTGCGCTGTTGGCCATTTTTTTATTTGTTATACGATTTGTTTTTAATTCTTTGGGGCAAATTTGGGGCAAATGTTAAAATCAAAATCGCAAGTGTTTGAAAATCAAGCACTTGCGACCAATTTTTCGTTGTCCAATCAGGACTCGAACCCGAACCGACAGAGCCAGAATCTGTAATGCTACCATTACACCATTGGACAATTGCGAGTGCAAAAGTACAACTTTTTTTGATATGTTCAATCAAAAATTTTGAAAAATGTTCTGAAAATTATTTTGATGTCTGTGGTGAATGACATCTCATTGATATACTTGATGTTAAGTGCGAGCTTCGCTGGCATTACCTCGTCGATGTAGGTCTGTTCCGGTGTGTTCGACTTGGCAAGAATGTCATTTTCGTTGCGATATTCTATCGAAGCGTAGTCGGTAATGCCCGGACGAACCGACAAAACCTTGCGCTGTTCTTCGTTGTACATCTCAACATATTTGGGAACTTCGGGGCGCGGACCAACAAAACTCATATCACCGACAAGAACATTTATCAGCTGCGGTAACTCGTCAATTTTGTACTTGCGAATAAAATAGCCAACTTTTGTCACGCGGTTGTCCTTCGAGCCAACAGTTAAAAGTCCTTTCTTGTCGGAATCAGGACGCATGGAACGGAATTTCAGAATTTTGAAGTTCTTGAAGTCTTTTCCAACACGTACTTGTCTGTAGAAAACTCCACCAGGTGATGTGGTTGCCACTAGTATGGCTATAATTATTAGTAGTGGCGAGAGTATCAGCAAGCCAAATAATGAGCAAAATATATCAAAAGTCCTTTTTAGCATATAGTTTTATATTAATTTCCACAATTCTTTTGGTTCGGCTATTGTGTAGTCGGCACCATTTGCTATAAGTTCGTCTTTCTGGCGGAATCCCCACAAAACACCGATTGCCGTAAGTCCTGCGTTTTTTGCAGTCTGCATGTCGACGCCCGAATCGCCAAGATATATGACATCTTGTAAGGCGGCTGGACATATTTCCAATATTTTTTCCACAATTTGTGGATTGGGTTTTACAGGCATGTCGGGACCAGTACCGATGGTAGCAACGAATTTGATGTCGGGAAAGTAGAAATCGACTACGGCATTTACGCCTTCCTGGTATTTGTTCGATGCTATGGCAACGTTTATGCCTTTGGCATTGCAATCCTTAAGAAGCTGAATAATGCCATCGTAAGGACAAGTTTCTTCGTGAAGGTGTTCGTTGTAGCGGGCGACAAATTCGGCTAAAATCTGTTTCCAGAAGTTTTCGTCGTTGCGATATTCTTCGGGCAGCGCGCGACGAATTAGGTTGTGTATCCCAGAACCAATGAAATAGCGGTATTCGTCATGATTATGAGTAGGGAAGTTGTGTTGCTGCAATACGAAATTACAGGCGCTTGTCAGGTCGCCGATAGTGTTCAGCAACGTGCCGTCGAGATCGAATATTATTAGCTTTTTCATTGATGCAAAGGTAGCTCAATAATTTAAAATATTGGTATCTGCTAAAAAAATGACAAAAACATTCATAATTGGAAAGAACGGATGTTTTTCCGTGACTTTAAAACAATCAAACCCTTTTCGTCATGCTGAACTTGGTTCAACATCTGGAAAAGGGTGGATTTTGATTTATTTTCCGTGTTTGTTCATTTATTTTCATTTCGTCTTAGAGGTGGAGATTGCTCGCAAGCTTCGCGAACTGCGTTTCCGCACAAGCATTTTCACAAGCCACGTTCCGTATTGCCGACAAATTATACCTTCCGCAATGACCGTTGGTGTGTAGATTACTCACTTCGTTTTGAGAACACGTTTCCAGGCAGCTTGAGCTTTTACAAGACTATAATTTAATATGGCATAAAAAAAGGAAGGCGTCGCCTTCCTTTTTCTGTGTATCGTAATTCTATATTAGAATTTCGGTTTAATTGAGTAGTTCTTGCTGAGCCACAACATTTGTTCTGCAAAATTGTCCGGATATGAGATTTCTATATCCTTGAGGTTGCCTTTTTCGTCGAATACCTGAGTGAGTTTTGGATTAACAAATCCACCGTAAGGAGCAAGGTGCAATGCTCTGTAGCGTTCAAGCACTTCCTTGTGCAGTTCAGGATCAACCTTAACGGCATACTTTTCAACGATAGCGGCACCGGCTGCATAGTCGCCTTCAGACTTTATTCTCTGCATTTCGGCTAAAAGTTTTCCGAACAGTTCTCTAAGCTTGGCGTAGTCGTTAATTTTAACGTATGTTTTTCCATCTTTCTTGAACATTTCAATCACGTTTTCGTCCTTGCCCATTTCGTAGCACCAGTTGGAGATTAACGCACGGTTACGCATGTGTGCTTCCTCGATATTCTTGCCTTCCTGTATGCGTGTGAGCTGTGAAATTATACCGTTGCGGATGTATCCGTCGTATTCTGCCTTGTATGCTTCTTCGTCGGGCAATAATCCGAGTTCAACCATTTTCTTGTCTGCAAGATAGTAAAGACCAAAAAGGTCGGCGCGGGCTTCTTCCAATGTCGACGAATGTTCCTTGAGTGCGTTAGGATCTGTGTTGGGCAATAGCTGTCCGCTACCATGACCAAGGCATTCGTGAAGGTCGGTGTGAAGGTTGTCGGTAACTGCACTATATTTCTTTGCGCGAGCAATTTCCTCTTCGTTGGCAGCAAATTCTTCAAGAGTTCCACCGTTTTGCAAAGCTGCCTGATCGTAGGCGTATGTTAGGTTGGTGATTGTAACCGATTTTGAACCATGGTCCTTGCGAATCCAGTCGGCATTCGGAAGATTGATTCCAATTGGTGGAGCGGGGAAGCAGTCGCCACCAAGGGCAACTACATTGATAGCCTTGGCCGAGACGCCTTTTACAGTTTCTTTCTTGAAGCGGCTGTCAACAGGACTGTTGTCCTCGAACCATTGTGCGTTTTCGCTTATTAGTTTTGTCTTTGCTGTTGCTGCAATGTCCTTGAAGTCAACAATTGCCTCCCATGTACCCTTAAGACCGAGAGGGTCTCCGTAGGTTTCGATGAATCCGTTGACATAATCGACGCGCGGGTCGGTATTTTCAGCCCACATTACATTGTATTCGTCCCAAGTTGTAAGGTCTCCAGTGGTGTAGAAGTCAATAAGTTTGCGAATTTCAGCCTTCTGAATGTCTGTTTCTGCAAATTCGCTTGCTTTCTCAAGGTTTTCAACGATTTTCTTGATAATCTCGCTGTACATGCCTCCAATCTTGTATACGCGTTCAACGATTTCTCCGGAGTCGGCAGTCTTGATAAGCTTTGAATTCAAGCCTTTGGAAATAGGTCTTGCCGTGTCGGGAACTTGCATTGCATCGTAGTACTTGTTAACTTCTTCAGCAGTAAGGTTTTCGTAGAAATTGTTGCATGACTGTGCGATAATGTCGACGCCTTCTGCCGAGTTGTTCTTGCTTTGGTACTTGTCGGGATTGAAGATGATTTCGCAAAGAAGGTCGGTAAATTCGTTTTTGTCCATACCTTCGGTGTAATTCAGATAGTTGTATCCTTCCGGAGATTTCTTGAGAAGTTTTCTGAAATAATCTTCGCTGAAATTAGGAGTGAATTTGTCGTTTGAATAGTGATGGTGGATGCCGTTTGCAAACCATACTTTCTTAAGGTAGATTTCAAAGTTCTTCCAGTCTTCGCATTCCTTGTCGCCGTCATACGATGTATAGATGCCTTCCAGTGTGTTACGGATTATAAGGTTGTACTTGAAAAACTGATCGGTTAAAATGTCGCGGCCCCAGTATGTTGCCTCGGTTAGATAGTAGATGAATTGTTTTTGCTGTAATGTCAGCGAGTCCCAGTCGGGAACCTGATAGCGCATTACCTTGATGTCGTCGAACTGGTCGATTTGCCATTGAAATTCTTCGGCTTTAGCTTCTTGATCCTCGGTTTCCTTTTCCGAGCATGAAGCCATAATTAAACTTCCGCCAATCATAATGAATAGTAGTTTTGAAAAGTGCTTCATAATTATTAACATTAAAAAATATAATTATCACAAATGTACTTTTATTTTGACTATCGGCAATAAAAAATCTTCCTTTCGATTAATATCCCGGGCACGTAATTTGTTAAAATGTTATGGCGCCATGTAATGTTTGTTGTTTTGCTTTTTTTTTAACTTTGTACTTTCAAAATAATTATGAGACATATCCATTCAATATTTGCCATTGTCCTGCTATTTGCAATGTCGCTTACATGTGCTTATGCACAGGAGGAACAGAATGCGGAGGTCGTTGATTCAATGCACTTTAAGTTTATGGGTATTCGTTATGCCTTTGAGGAGAACAAGAAGTCGCTCTATGTTGATGTAAACTACAACGAGGAAACCCCAACACAGGTCAACATTATGCGCCAGATAAAGATAGATGGCAAGTTTTATCCTGTGAAGCGAATAGGGCCGAGGGCTTTCTATGGATGCAGGAACATCACTTGCGTAACAATTCCAGACAATGTAGAGTTTATTGATAGCAGTGCTTTCAGATGGTGCGTAAACCTTTCAAACCTTGGCATATCGAGCAATGTGAAGCGTATCGGACCTGATTGTTTCCGAAATTGTACCAATTTGCGAAACTTTCATGTGCCGACAAATCTTTCTGTTATTAGTGCTGGCGCTTTCCGCGCCAGTGGGCTGATGAGCATTGTGCTTCCCGAGGGCTTGCAGGAAATCGGCTCTTATGCATTTGAGGGGTGCAAGGCATTGGCGGCTGTTAGCTTTCCAAAATCGTTGAAAAAAATAGGTAAGGAAGCTTTTGCAAATTGCTGGGCCTTGAAGTCTGTTTCGCTGTACGATAATATTCGTGTTGTAGATAAGGGGGCCTTTATGACTTGTAGAAGCCTTAAGACTGTGGTTTTCACTAAGGTTGTCGATTCGTATGTGAAGACAATTATATCGGCGGAGGCATTTGCGGAGTGCAAGTCGCTGACAACAGTTCTGTGCAATACCAGTAGAACGGGCAAGGTGAAGGATGTTTTGTTTCATGATGAAACATTCAAGGATTGTACGTTTAGCATTGATAATGTAATTTTTGGCGGAAAGCCAGTTGTTGATCCTAATGCCTCGAAGCGAAAGAGGGGCGAAAGCGAGTTTGAGGAGGAGGAGGTTACCGTTGATGCCGACAATGCAGAACGCCTGCGTACAAGCGAGACTGTAAAGCGTGCCAGAAAAGATATAGGTGTGCGGAAAAATACTAAGAAAAAGAAAAGATAGGTTGAAATATTTATTTCAAAAGTTTTTAAGCTGCGCCATCTGCTGCGCCTATACCATATTTCTTTCCTTCTTGATTCTATTGTAGGCTTCGTTAATTGCCTGGAATTTTTCTGTAGCTTTCTTTGTGATTTCTTCACCCATACCGGCGACTTTGTCGGGATGGTGCTTCATTGCCATTTTTTTGTATGCGCTCTTGACTTCTTCGTTTGTGGCATCCTTTGTTATGCCAAGAATTTCGTAGTCGGAGTCCTTGCCTACGATGATAAACATTGATTTTATTGAGTTGAAGTCATATTCGCTAAGTCCAATGCCATTGGAAATTTTCTTTAGTATGTCAAGTTCCTCTTTTACGATTTCGTTGTCGGCATTTGCAATTCCGAACAGATAGTGCAGAAGTTGAAGCTTCAGCGAGTTGTTCATGTTGTATTTTATCTGGCGGCAGACATCGTCGAGCGGAATATCAGAATTCATCATCGGCTTCAACAGCTGTAATGCCTTCAGGGTTTTTTCTTTGCCGAAATTTTCAACAAGAAAAGCCTTGACATAGTCAAGTTCGCATTTCTTGACGATATTGTCGGCTTTCATAACGGCGGCAGATAGGGTGAGAAGTACAACCATGAAATCGCCTTGTTCGGTTTTTCTTGTCCTGCTTCTATAAGAACTGTCAAAGCCACCGGTATATCCCTCGCCGCTTTTGCTTTTACTACTTGTGCTGTCGCTGGTTCCGTCGATGGCAGAGCCGATAAAGAAACCTATAATTCCACCTATTGGACCTGTAAGCACCCAGCTAAGCGTTCCTAATATCCATTTCCATTTTCCCATAGCTATTTCCTTATGTCGTTAATAAATTTATTGGCTTGCTCGATAAGCGAATGATCTTTGTCGTTGGTAAGAATGTAGCTACATTTTTCGCGTCCTGATATTGCCGTCTGTATGTCGATTTTTTTTCTGGCTGTATCTTCGTCGACATTGTCCCTAAGGCATATTCTTCTGATAAGTATTTCTTTGTTCGCCTCAACAAATATTGTGAAATCGAGTAGGGGGGCAATGTTCGCTTCAAACAGAATAGCCGATTCTATTGCACAAATGGCGGTTCCGATATTCTCCCTCCATTTTATGAAGTCGTCGATAACAACCGGATGAACAATAGAATTTACAAGTTGGCGTTTGTTTTCGTTCCCAAATACAATTTTGGCTAAGTATGTCTTGTTTATTTTTCCGTCCAGATATGCTTCGCTACCGAATTCTGCAGTCAATCGGCTTTTAATTGCATTGCTGCTGTTCATCAGGATTTTTGCATTTTTATCGGCATCATATACGGGGATGTCCATAGAACGGAAAACCTGACTTAACATAGATTTTCCCGAGCCAATGATTCCTGTTATTCCAATGCTAATTATTTTGTCTCCAGTATGTAGCAGCATGTTTCTGGCGTAATTCTAGAAATGTTTACGAATTGGTTGCTTGTCGTTACTTCTATTTCGAGATATTTGCTTTTTGCTTTGTTGTAGTCGACGATAGCGGAGAAATCGTAGTCGCTTACATCGTCGTAATGGGAAATTGGCGTGCTATAGCATACTAAAACACTTTCGGGCAGTATGGTTATGTCGTATTCAGGAGGAAAATTCAGAGTTTTTATTTTTATCCTTTTGTGTGCTTCGGTATACATTTCGACCTTATATGACAAATCAGTGTTTTGCTGATTGGCGTTTATGCCTTCAGGAATATCAAGCTTAAAGGTGTGTGTATTTTTGTTACGGGGAAGAATTCCGTCGTCAACAACATTAATTTTGACAATGCTGTCGATGGTGCTTCTTTTGCCAAATATTGTAACAGAATCGGGATTTAAAGTCAAATTTGAAACTTTTTGTCCTTTGATAAGGTCAAATTTAAGGTTTGAAATGTCGATTGGAATAGTCTTTTCTGCAACGTTGACCATATCGAAGAACAATGTGTCCGGCTTTATGTCGATAATTCTAATCTTGTCGCCTATTTTTTTGTAGATGTTAGATTTTAGCTCGTCTACGATAATGTATGCCTTTTCGCTTTCTGGCTTGTATTTAATAAGCGATTGGCCTGATTTGTTTGTTTTTTCTCGGTTTTCAAGGTCAATGCTCATTGGAATTCTTTTGGAATTCAATTTTTCCTGCAATAAATTGTATCCCTGTCCTTGTGCTATTATTGAAAATTCGCCTTCAGAAGATTTTTCGCTGGCAATTGTTTCCGGGATGTTCTTGATCTTGTATTTGAGGATAATTTCGCAGGTTAGGTCCTCCTTGTTGAGGTAGTTGAGGAACCATAAAAAAAATGACAGAACAACAAAAGCAAGAAACACAAGAAGATTCCTGTTTTTAATCAAATTTTTAATTTGATTGCTGTTCTTATTTTCCTGTTGTTCTGTCATTACATATTCGATGTTATTTTAGTTATTTCTTGTCGTTCGACTCGTTAGCTGCCTGTTCGTTTTCAGTGTAGCTTGCAATGGAGTTCTTGTCGATTTTGATTTTTACACCGTTTGAGATTTCAAGAAGAACGAAAGTGTCTGAAATTTCATCGATGATACCATAAATACCACCAGCAGTAATAACCTTGCTACCTTTTTTCAGGCTTTCTTTGAATTTTTGAGCTTCCTTGTTACGCTTAGAAGCCGGTCTAATCATAAAGAAATAGATGACAGCAATAAGCAGTACCCAAAAAATTACCTGTACCCATACGCTTTGCTTTTGAGCTTCGCCAGCAGCAGGCGCTGCTTCTAATAAAAATAATGCTAAATTGTTCATATAAAAATTATTAATAAATTACTTTGTTACTACGTCGCATCTGATGAATAGGACTATTTCGTTAGGTTCCGTATTGGCATATATGCGTGCGTTTTTGTTTTGTATTCCGTTTTTGTTCGAGCTGTCGAAAGTGAGTTCGACATAACCTTGTTCGCCAGGTTTAACAGGTTCACGGCTCCATTTGGGTGATGTGCATCCACATGACGGCTTTACGCTTGAAATTACAAGATTACCTTCTCCTGTATTGGTGAATTTGAATTTATGAGATACTTTTTCGCCTTGGATGAGTGTGCCGAAATTGTATTCCATCTCTTCAAATTTCATTATTGGAAGTCCGTCGCTAACTTTTTGTTCGCTGTCAACATTATTGGCCGATATCGGATTGTCGATATTGTATTCGCCCCCTGTTTTGGGCGTGTTTTTGCACGATAATGCTATAAGTGATAGAATTGCTATTGTAAGTATTGTTGCTAGTTGTCTCATAATTTTTCTCCTTATTATAACAAGCCCATGCCGATTTTGTTTAGGGTATTGTCATTTTTGCACTGGTTGTATATTTTGTCAAGAATGCCATTTATGAAAGTGCTGCTTTTTTCGGTGCTATAGCCCTTGGCAATGTCAATATATTCGTTGATTGTGATTCTAACAGGCAGTTCAGGGAACTGAGTCATTTCGCATAGTGCAAGATGAAGGATTACCCTGTCGAGGAATGCAATACGTTGCAATTCCCATTTCTGTAGATTTTTTTCAATCAGTTCGTCGAATAGCTTGTTGTTAAGGCAGGTGCTCTTGATAAGTTTCTTTGCGAACTCTTCGTCGTCTGTGCATCTGAACATAGCTGGAAGTCTGAAGTTGTCGATATTTTCGTCGTTGAGTTTCTTGATTGTCTGTATCAAGTTGCTAAGCGAAAATTCGAGCTCGTCATTCCAATATATGCTTTCACCTTCAAGGATTTCGTCTAGTTTTTCGTTGTCGACCAAATACTTGTTGATAATTTTGCAAATGAGGTCGGCATCTTGCTTTATCGAGCAGTTTTCGTCATCCATATATTTCTTGAAGAATTCAGATTCTGACATTTTGTTATAGATGCCTCTGATGAATTCGTAGTGTTCCGACCAGTTGCTTGTGGCAGCTTCCATATATTTCTTGATGGTAGGTTCGGAACGGAAAGCTTGTATTATTTTGTTGTCGACAAATTTGCGATTTGGGTTCAAGTCTTTCTCCGAAGGAAGAATCTTGTTCCTGTTGAATTCAATCTTGTATTCGGCCTGATCGGCTATGGCTGTAATCAAACAGAACATTTCGATAAAAAGTTCATGCGATTTCTCGAGGCTCATTTCCATTGCTTCCCATATTTTTTCCAATGAACCGTCGTAATTTCCTTGAATAAAGGCATAATACGTTTGAACCGCCTTTATCCTTACCAATCTTCTGCTAATCATCTTGCTCTTTTTTTTGCAAATTTAGTGTTTTTTATTCTTGCATCAATAATCTTTTGTCCTAAAATAAATAACACAATTGCGTTAAAAAAAACGTTGTAATTTCCTGTAGTCTTAAAGGTGTCTTAATGTTGTGAATAAAAGCAAAATTAAAAATAATAAAATAAATTGTTATATTGGTAATAATTTATATATTTGTGAGACTATTAAAAATGCTATTATGGAAGTTGTTGAGAAAGATAAAGATATTGTCAGGACAATGAGTGTCAGGATTGGCAAGAGAACTTATTATTATGATGTGAAGACTGCGTCAAATGGGGACTATTTTCTTGTAATTACTGAGAGTGTTCGTAATAAGATGGGAATGTTTGACAGACACAAGCTTTTTGTGTACAAAGAGGATTTTTACAAGTTTTCTAAGGCGTTGGAAGAAGTATTGACCTATATGAAATGCGAGAAGCCAGATTACTTTGATGCGCCTGCTGAGACTGAATTAGAAGATAAATAGGATTTTCTTTCGTTTAAAATATACGTTACTAGATATTACACTATTGTAATATTTGCTTTTTTTGACAAGTTATAACTAGTTAAAAAGTAAAAAAAAAGGAAAACAATTTTGTTTTCCTTTTTTTTTCTAGCTATGTCTTGTAAATTACTTAGCATTCTTAATAGCTGCCTGAGCTGCTGCAAGGCGTGCAACAGGAACTCTGAAAGGCGAGCAAGATACATAGTTCATTCCAGAAGTGAAGAAGAACTCAGCTGCTGTTGGGTCGCCACCGTGTTCACCACAAACGCCGCATTTCAAGTTCGGGCGAGTGTTACGTCCACGTTCGATACCTATCTTAACGAGTTCACCAACACATTCGCGGTCGAAGTTGTTGAATGGGTCAGCAGGGATGATCTTTTCGTCAACGTACTTGTGAACGATAGCGTTAACATCGTCACGAGAGAATCCGAATGTCATCTGAGTAAGGTCGTTAGTACCGAATGAGAAGAATTCAGCAACTTCAGCAATCTGGTTAGCAACGAGAGCTGCACGTGGGATTTCGATCATAGTACCGAACTTGTATTCGAATTCAATACCATAGTTCTTTTCAACTTCAGACTTAATTGCTGTTGCAATCTTCTTCTGGTGACGCAATTCTGCTGCATTGATTGTCAAAGGAACCATGATTTCAAGCATTGGGTTGAAACCTTCCTTCTTAAGTTCTGCAGTTGCGCTGAACAATGCGCGGAACTGAGCTTCGGTGATTTCCGGGTAAATGATACCAAGACGAACACCACGCAAGCCCATCATTGGGTTTACTTCCTGCAATGAATCTACGCGTCTCTTGAGTTCAGCCAAGCTCATTCCACGTTCTTTAGCAACTTCTTGCTGCTTATCTTCTGTCTGAGGAACGAATTCGTGTAATGGCGGGTCCATAAGTCTGAAAGTTAAAGGCTTGCCGTCCATAACTTTCAATGTGCCCTTAGCTGCTTCCTTGATGTATGGTTCAAGTTCCTTCAAAGCGTTAACTCTTTCTTCGAGAGTGTCGGCAAGGATCATGTTGCGTAACTTCTTCAATGGAGTTTCGCTGTTCTTTCCGTAGAACATGTGTTCGATACGGAACAAACCAATACCTTCAGCGCCGAAGTTAATAGCATTCTGTGCATCTTCTGGGTTATCAGCATTTGTACGAACACCCATAATTCTGAATTTGTCAACAAGCTTCATGAATTCCTGGAATAGTGGGTTTTCTGTAGCGTCAATCATCTTAACCTCTTCAGCATAAGCCCAGCCTTTAGAACCATTCAAGCTGATGGTGTCGCCTTCGTTGAATGTGTGTTCGCCAATACGTACCTGATTGTTCTTGAAGTCGATCTTAACATCTTCACAACCAACGATACAGCACTTTCCCCATCCACGAGCAACGAGAGCTGCGTGAGAAGTCATACCACCGCGTGCGGTAAGGATACCGTCGGCAGCGCGCATACCTTCAACGTCTTCTGGGTTAGTTTCTTCACGGACAAGGATGTTTTTAATCTTAGCCTTGTTGTATTCCATAGCTTTGTCGCTAGTGAGGGCGATTCTACCAACAGCACCACCAGGACCAGCTGGCAAACCTTTAGCGATAACTTCGTGCTTCTTTTCTTCCGCAGCATCAAGAATCGGGTGAAGAAGTTCGTCAAGTTGTGCAGGAGTCAAGCGCATAACAACTTCCTTTTCGTCGATAAGACCTTCGTGGAGCATATCAAGGGCCATTGTCAATGCAGCAACGCCAGTACGCTTACCAACGCGGCACTGCAACATATACAACTTGTTGTCCTGAATAGTGAATTCGATATCAAGCATATCATGGAAGCTCTTTTCGAGGATGGCACGGATGTCACACAATTCCTTGTATGTCTGTGGCATAAGTTCCTGCATAGACTTCATGTGCTTGTTTTGTTCGTTCTTAGTGTCGTCGTTCAATGGGTTAGGAGTGCGGATACCAGCAACAACGTCTTCACCCTGAGCGTTAATCAACCATTCGCCGTAAAACTGGTTGTCGCCTGTAGCTGGGTTACGAGTGAAAGCAACGCCTGTAGCAGAGTTGTCACCCATGTTTCCGAATACCATTGCCTGTACGTTTACTGCTGTTCCCCAGTCGTCTGGAATACCTTCGATACGACGGTAGGAGATAGCCTTCTTGCCATTCCATGATTTGAAAACAGCCTTGATACCGCCTTCCATCTGAGCGCGTGCGTCATCTGGGAATTCAGTTCCAAGAACTTTCTTTACTGTTTCCTTGAAAGTTTCAGCCAATTGCTTCAATTCATCAGCTGTGATTTCTGTATCAGACTTATAACCTCTGCTGTTCTTAAATTCGTCGAGCATGTCATCCAAAATCTTGCGGATGCCTTTGCCGTCAGCAGGTTCAATACCTTCAGCCTTTTCCATTACGACGTCAGCATACATCATAATCAAACGGCGATATGAATCGTATACGAAACGAGGATTGTTAGTCTTCTTAATCAAGCCAGGGATGGTCTTAGAGCACAGACCTATATTTAATACTGTATCCATCATACCAGGCATTGAGCTGCGAGCTCCTGAACGGCAAGAAACCAAAAGAGGATTTTCTGCGTCGCCATATTTCATGCCCATTATGTTTTCAACATTCTTCATGCCTTCCCAAACATCGTTCATAAGAGTTTCTGGAAGCTGGCAGTTGTTTGCATAATATGCAGTACAGCATTCTGTTGTAATTGTTAAACCAGCTGGAACTGGGAGTCCCAACAAACACATTTCTGCAAGGTTTGCACCTTTGCCGCCCAACAAGTTCTTCATGTCGGCCTTACCTTCAGCTGTCTTACCTCCAAAGGTGTATACATACTTTACTTTACTCATTTAACAGTAAATTTAAATTTATAATCGTTTTAAATAGGGCGCAAAATTAATGAAAATTTTGGTACAAAAAACATGTAACAACGAATTGTTGAAAAAATGTTTCTGCTTGTTTGATAGTGTGTTGCAAGGACACATCTTAGTAGCAAGCTTTGCGGATTATGGTTTGGCGTTCGTCTATTTGTATTTTATCTTGTCGCCGGGCTTAATCTTTTTGCTTTTAGAATAATGATTTATTTCACGGAGTTTTTTTACGCTTGTCTTATACTTTCTGGCAATCTTTTTTAATGTGTCGCCTTGCTTTGCAATGTATGTGTTGGCGCTTGTCGATGCTGTTGCAGTTGCCGTGTGTGTTGTTGGTTTTGCCGAAGCCGTTGGCTTTGCTGCGTTGCTGGTTGCAGTGCTTGCTGGCTTGGTGGTTGCTGTCGGCTTTTTTGTCGAGGTCGTCTGGCTGGTTGCCGGCATTGTACTGTTGCTTGTCGTGGTACTTGTCGGTTTTGTGGTTGTTGGCTTGCTTGTAGAGGATGTGTTAGATGTTGTTTGCTGGTTACTGCTGTTGCTTGTGCCTCCACTTTGCATGCTTTTTGGCGTGCGAGCCTTTATTTTTGCTAATTCTGCAGCGGTAATGTGTACGTATTCCTCATAATTGTCGCCGCCAAGCCAGTATCTGTTTTCGTTGGTTTTTACGACCGGATTGTTTACAAAATCGATGCTTGTGTTGAACTTCCTGTTCTTTAGGTTGTGCGAAAATAGCCAGTCGTACAGGTTGCGGTATTGGAAATAATAAATCAAACTATGACCTCCGCTTGAGAGACGACTGTATTTCAACATGTTAGTGCTACCGCATGCCTTCATGGCTTCGACAACCTTGTCGGAATTTGAAACTGAAGTTACGTCGTCGTCGGCCGCATGTATAATCCATGTCGGTACCTTGTTGAGTCCGCATGGCGTTTTAGCGTCGCAACCTCCGCCAATGCCAATGCAGGCGGCAACTTCGTCGGGGTAGGTGTTGGTATAGTTCAAGGTTCCCCAGCCGCCCATACTCATTCCGATAACGTAGAACTTGTCGTGGTCGAAAGCATAATGTGCCTTGACGAATTCGTAAACCTTGTGTATTTTCGATGATGTCCAGCCCTGACCGGCCTTAGAGTTCGGTTCAACGATTAAGGCTGTCTGCCCAAGTATTTCGTATCCTTGCTCTATTGATGTTATCGGTCCGTAGTTTACACCATCAAGACCTTCGCTCATGCTACGACCATGAAGAAACATGACGAGAGGTACACTTGTGCTGTTCACTGGGTCGTAACCGTCTGGTTCATAAATGCTAAAGTTATACATTTCTGGCATCAAGTCCCAGAAAGATTCGATTTTGCTCTTTTGTGCAAGAATGCTAAATGGCAGACATATTATTAATAATATATATAGGTATCGGCTCATACTTTCTTTTTTTGATGCACAAAATTAACAAAAATACAGATAATATAATGTTAGTGATATATTATTTGTCTTTTGGAATATATAGCAGCTGTCTTGAGTAGCTTTGAGAGGATGTTATTCTTCGAAGTATATTCTCTTGATTCTGTGTGGAATGCTAGTAAGAATTTCGTATGGAATTGTGCCGAGCACTTTTGCCATTTCGCAAACTGGATTATCCTTGCCGAAAATTATCACTTCGTCGCCTTCGTCGGCATCGATGCCAGTAATGTCGATCATGCACATGTCCATGCAGATGTTGCCAATAGTTGGAGCTGGTTTGCCGTTGACTATAAAATGCCAGTTTCCATTTCCGAGGTGCCTGTCAATTCCGTCGGCGTAACCAACAGGAATAGTTGCAATTACGGCATCGTGGTCGAGTTTTCCCTTGCGGTTGTAGCTGACAGTTTCGGTTGCAGGGACCTCATGTATTTGCGAAATTATAGATTTGAAAGTCGTTACGGGAGTCAATGCGTCTGTAATTTGAGGGATAAGTCCGTGCAAGCCAATGCCGAGCCGTGCCATTTCGAAGTCGTATTGTGGGAACCTTATAATACCTGCGCTGTTTAAAATGTGACGCATAGGACGAGAACCTGTAAGTTCGCAAATGCGATTGTACATCTCGGTGTATCTTCTTACTTGTTCGTGCGTGAAATCGTCGAGTGCCGGATCGTCGCTACCAACGAGATGTGAAAATACAGATGATATTTTAATGCAGTCGCTACTGATGGCTTCGGAACAAAAATCGTTAAGGTCGTTTAAGTTGAGGCCGAGACGATGCATTCCTGTGTCGAGTTTTATGTGAATAGGGAAGTGCTGTGTATGATTACGCTTTAGCTCCTTGATAAGTTTCTTCAGCAATTCGGTGGAGTAAACTTCGGGTTCAAGTCCGTATTCTATCATATTTTGAAGAGAATTGATGTTCGGGTTCATAACAATGATAGGAGTCTTGATGCCGGCATTACGCAATTCTACACCTTCGTCGGCGATGGCAACAGCAAGGTAGTCGACTTTGTTGCGTTGCAGGAAGTTGGCGATTTCAAGCGAACCGATTCCGTATGCGTATGCCTTTACCATTACGGTTAACTTTGTTCCTGGTGCAAGTTTCGACTGGAAGAACTGCAAGTTCTGTTTCATTAGACTTAGGTCGGTCTCTATTACGCTTTCGTGAGTCTGGTTCTGCAACTTCTTCGAGATCTTTTCAAACTGGAATATGCGGGCACCTTTCAGCAGTATTGCCTTGCGGTCGAAATCGATTGTTGAAAATGCCTTCATGAACATCTCGGTACTTTGGAAGAACATCGAATTGGCAGGAAATTTTGATTTGTGGTGCGAAAGCGATTTCCCGATTCCTATAAACTTGTCAATTTGCTTTGTCTTAAGAAGTTCGGCTATTTCCTTGCAAAGATTATTCTCGTCGGTGTTGTTCTGCAGGATGTCGGACATAATTACTACTGATTCGCGGTTGGACTTTTTCTGGTTGAGATAGTCGAGGGCTATTTCCAGCGAATTGATATCGGAATTGTAGCTGTCGTTTATAAGTATGCTGTTGTTGATTCCGTCGAGTGTTTCCAATCTCATCTTGATACCCGGCAAAGACCTGAACTGTTTGAAAATAGTTTGGCTGTCGAGTTTTCCGAAGGCGTACATTACGCAGAAGCAGGTAATGCAGTTCTGTATGGAGCCTTCGTCGCCGAAAGGAATGTTTACAAGATAAGTGTCGCGGTTTGTCTGCAGGATGATGTTGTTCTTTCCATTCTGGAAACTTTTTTCAAGTAAATTGACGGTTCCGTTTCCTTTTTCAGACCAAGTAATGCGATTTTTTCCGATGCCGGAGTTGACGATTTTAGAGTGTACGTATTCGTCGTCGCAATTATAAATGATAGTTTCGCAATGTTCGAATAGCTTTAGTTTCTCGTCGATTTTTTGCTCGATGTTTTCAAAATTACTTTGGTGGGCAGAACCTATGTTGGTTAGAATACCTATGGTCGGGCGAATAATCTTTTCGAGGGCGTCCATTTCGCCTGGCTGAGATATTCCGGCTTCAAAAATTGCTAGTTCGGTGTTTTTGTCCAGAAGCCAAACCGACAGAGGCACGCCAATTTGCGAATTGTAGCTTTTGGGGCTTCTCGTGATGTTGTAGTATGGGCTAAGCAGATAGTGAAGCCATTCCTTGACGATAGTCTTTCCGTTGCTGCCGGTGATTCCTATAACGGGAATGTCGTATCTTATACGCTTGTGGGTGGCTATTTTCTGCATTGCGGCAAGTGTGTTGTCGACTTTAATGTATGAAATGCCAGGATACGACAACGTGTTGATCTCCTTGCTAACCAGGAAGGCCCTGACACCTGAGCGGTATATGTCGTCGATGTAGTTGTGTCCGTCGTGTTGTTCTCCGACAACAGCGACAAACATACAAGAAGATGGGTCGATAATGTTTCGGCTGTCGGTGATTATCTTTGAGAATTCTACAGTTTCGTTGCCGACGAATTTTCCTGAAACAATTTCGGCAACTTCCTTAAGGTTGAATACTTGCATTATTCCTTGTTGTTTTTATCGTTTTCTATGGCTTCGTTATAGCATTTCCTGCACAATGGTTCGTAAACGTCTTTTTCGCCAAGAAGTACAACATCCTGTGTCCGTGATTTTCTGTAGCTGAATTGCGCAAGTTCCCCGCAATGCACGCAGATGGCATGAACCTTGGTGACGTATTCGGCGACGGCAAAAAGGCCGGGCATAGGTCCGAAGGGACGTCCAAGAAAATCCATGTCGAGACCTGCAACGATAACCCTAATTCCTCTGTTGGCAAGTTCGACGCATACGTTGATAATGCCATCGTCGAAAAATTGAACTTCGTCAATTCCAACTACATCAACGTCGTTGGCTAGAAGAAGAATGTTTGCTGATGATGGAACAGGAGTGGATGGAATGGCTGTGGCGTTGTGCGAGACAACATCTTCTTCAGAGTAGCGGACATCGACGCTCGGCTTGTAGATTTCAACCTTCTGCTTGGCGAATTGCGCACGACGCATACGACGGATAAGCTCCTCGGTCTTACCCGAAAACATCGATCCTGCAATTACTTCTATCCATCCAGTTTTTGGATTTCCTTTTCTAGCTCGTTCGAGAAACATTGTAAAATATATTTTATAAATTTGCCAAAAAATTTTTTCAAAAATAAGAATATTTAATATGGTAACTGCTGTCGATTTAAAAGAAAAAGTAACAAAAATTTTAACAATTATCGAACACCTTGATAATGAGAATATAAACCAGATAGAAAAGGATATTTTGCTTCAGGAACTCAGGGAGCTATATTCTAGCGTATTGTTGGTAGAAACCGAAGCTTGTGCGTCTGAAAACAATGATCTGCTGGAGTATGTCGAGGAGTCGCCAGCCAAGGAAAATGATGCTTCTGCGTCTGTTGATGAATGTGAGATAGATGTTTCGGACTTGTTTGATTTTGATGATGTCGAGATCCAAAGCGAGGAGAAGGAATCCGAGGTTGAGCAGGAAGCAGTAGCTGCCGAGTCGGAAGAGCACCTTGAAGAAGTTGCAGAAAAAGAGGAAACAGATGCTTTTGCAGAAGAAAATATCGACGAAGAAACAGTTGCTGAAGATGATGTGGAAAAGAACGATGATGAAACTCTGCCATTTGATGACGAGGTAGAGGAAACTGCAGAGCAGAGCGCAGAAGAACAAGTCGAGGCCGAGCCTGCCGATGATCCGTTTGGCGATGTTGAGGAACCTGCTGTAGAGGAAATCGTAGAACAGAAAGTCGAAGTTGCAGAAGAAACTGTAGAGCAGACATCGATGCCTGAGGAAGTCGTGATGGAAGAACCTAAGGAACCGGAAGCAGCAAAGCCGGCCGAACCGGTCGTTGAAAATAGAGAAGAGCCCAAGCCGGCCGAACCGGAAAAGAGTATTACTCTGGGCGAGCAGTTGGGGCAGACACGTCAGACATCTTTGAACGACATGCTGGCAACGCAAAAGCAGAGCGATTTGTCTGGCGCTTATGGACAAAAGCCAATAAGCGACATAAAGGCGGCGATTGCTCTAGGCGACAGATTTAGATATACTCGTATTCTTTTCGATGGAAAGGCAGAAATGTTTGAAAAGACGGTTACAAATCTTAATGGACTTAAATCTATTGAAGAGGCCTACGATTATGTAAAAGCAGAATTTGCATGGGATATGGAATCGGCAGCTGTAACCGACTTCATGAACATTGTAAGGAGAAGATATTTATAGTCGCTTATGAAAAGGTCTCTTTTGCTATTTGCTTCGTTGCTGTTGGCATTCAGTGTTAAGGCACAGAATGTTGAAAATGCAAGGAATCATATCCGTGCTTTATCATCACCAGAATTTCATGGCCGCGGATATGTGGCAAATGGTGGCGACATAGCCGCAAGATACATTGCCGACCAATTCAAGTCGTTAGGTGTAAAGTCGTTCGGAAAGTCTTATTATCAGGATTTTAAGTACGACGTGAATACCTTTCCAGGCAAAATGAATGTTTCTGTCGATGGACGTAGGATGGTTGCTGGTACCGATTTCGTGGTTGGTCAGTTTATGCCGACGACAAAGGCTACTTACGAACTTTTCGTGCCGGATTCATTGCTGCTTAATGATACCATTGCCTTTCTGACTCGCTATTTGACTGAAGACTGGTCGAAAAAAATGCTTGTCATCGATTATGCGCAGACTCAGAACAGGGACATCAAGATGTTCTACATTCGTGTCCTATATGGCAATGACCGTTTCGGCGGTATCATGGAGTTGATTCCTGAAGAGCTCTTGACTTCGGTGGGAAGTCGCCAGCAATCGTATCCGGTAATTAAGATGAAGCGCGAGGCCTTTGACAAGTCCTCAAAGACCATTTCGGTTGATATTACGGCAAAACTCGTAAAGGATTTCAAGGCAAAGAACGTTATAGGTTATGTCGAGGGCAAGAATCCTGATAAATATTATGTTTTTTCTGCGCATTACGACCATTTGGGTCATATCGGCAAGGATGTTTATATTCCTGGTGCACAGGATAATGCGTCGGGAACTGCTATGGTGCTGGATCTTGCCGACTATTATTCCAAGCATCAGCCTGAATGTACGGTCGTGTTCATGCTGTTCTTCGGTGAGGAGGCCGGTTTGCTTGGCTCGTCGTATTATGTCGAAAATCCATTGTTCCCGCTTGAAAAGATAAGAATGGGCTTCAACCTTGACCTAACAGGCACTGGCGACGAGGGTATAACCATTGTAAACGCTGCCGACGAGGCATATAGCGATGTGTGGAATGTGCTGAACGACATAAATACAGTAAACGGCTATTTTGAAACAATGAAGAAACGTGGGGTCTCTGCCAATAGCGACCATCATTCGTTCAACCGTAAGGGCGTTAAGGCTGTGTTCATTTACACTATGGGAGGACACACGTATTATCATAACGTAAAGGACAGGATAGAAACGCTGACCTTTGCTGGCTGGGATAGTCTTTTCGGACTGTTGACAAAATTCGTAGAAAAGTATGAGTAAATTGTATTTGGTTCCGACTCCTGTCGGAAATCTTGAAGATATGACTTATAGGGCTGTGAATGTGCTTAAGTCTGTCGATTGCATTTTGGCGGAGGACACGCGTACGTCGGCAGTGCTGATGAAACATTACGAAATAACCACTCCTCTTATCAGCCATCATAAGTTCAACGAGCACAAGACTTCGGAAAGCGTTGCCGACCGTATTCTTGGCGGAGAGACTTTTGCTTTGGTTACCGATGCCGGTACTCCGGGCATATCAGATCCGGGATTTCTCCTGGTGCGTACATGCATAGAAAAAGGCGTTGATGTAGAATGTCTGCCTGGCGCTACTGCATTTGTTCCGGCACTTGTAAATTCGGGATTGCCATGCGAGAGGTTTACTTTCGAGGGCTTTTTGCCACAGAAAAAGGGCAAGAACAAGAAGGTGCAGGAACTGGCGGAAGAGGAGAGAACCATGATTTTCTACGAGTCGCCATTCCGTCTGGTGAAGACCTTGGAGATGTTTGCCCAGTATTTTGGCGCAGAACGTCAGGCATGTGTGTCGCGTGAGATTTCGAAGTTGCACGAGGAGAATTACCGTGGAACATTGGCCGAGTGCATCGAATATTTTTCGCAAAAGGATGTTAAGGGCGAAATAGTTATTGTTGTCGAGGGAAGAAACCGCAAGGTTAAGAACGCAGAAAATTTAAACGAGGATGATGATGAATAGATTGCTGACATTTGTAGTGGCTTTTATGCCATTTGTTTTGACGACAGTTTTTGCTGACGCACAGAAGCCAGATACCGTGATTAATGGAATTGGGTTCAAGAGTTATGGTGTTGAGATTGACGAGCCAGGCAACCGCATAACCATTGATATCATGTTGCCCGTTCCTAATGGCAACAAGGTGCTTCGTGCCATATGCGACAGCATCGTTGGTCCCAACTACAATTATGAGCATTTCCAGGAAGAGATGAACGCTGCATATTTGCACGAACATTCAGAGGCGGAGACGACTGACAATGCAACCGAAGCTGCCGAAGCGGATGAGTCGTATGATGATGGGTTTGATGACTTTGACTACGAGAGGATGACGCAAATATATCCGATGAATGTGTATGACGACTTTATCATATATTCGTTTTACGAGATGGAGTATACAGGCGGCATACATCCTTTCTGGGGTATTGTATGCTCTGTGTTTGACTTGAGCACAGGCAAGATACTTGACGAAAGCGACATTTTCGAATGTACTAATACCAATCTTGCAGCTATCGGCTGGGAATTATGCAAGAAACTTGGAGTTTATCTAGATGAAGCACCTGATTATTCGATGTGCAGGTCGATGCTTAACGGCAACTTCTATTTCGACAAAAAAGGTCTGACTTATATGTATGTGCCTTACGAAGTAACATATTATGCTGCCGGCGAGCCTGAATTGACGCTTTCGAAGAAGTTCTTGAAGCCGTATTTGAAGAAGGATGGTCCGCTATATAAGTTCTGGTATGGAAAAAATAGAAAGTAAATACTATATTTAATTGCATATATATCCGCAATTCGGACAAGTTCCGGGTTGCGGATTTTTTTTGTAAGAATCTTCAAAAAATGTATTGTCGTATTCGACAAAATGCATTATGTTTGTCCCGTTAATTATTAAATTTTAATAATATGAAGAAAATAAGTTTGTTAATTATGAGTGTGGTGGCATTATGTGCTATAGCATTTGTGGGTTGTGAAAAGAATTCTGATGTGAAACCTTTGGAAATAGCAACGGATGAGTATGTATTTGTTGATCCAAAATGGGTTTTAGTGGATGAGGATTATTGTGATGAACATGGTTTTAGAGGTGCGCTTTATGTGAACGAAAACAATGAAAGAGAAACAAAGTTAGAGGTGGTTTCAATGTTGCATAGTAAGAAGTGTGAAGATGAATTGTATTTGGGTGATTTGATGACACGACCAAGGCGCGATCCGGTAACGGGTAAAATAGAAGATGTTGAGTATTGCGACCATAGAGTCGTTGAAAAACGAGACTGTCTGCTTTATCTGCAATATGATGATGATTGCAAATTAATTAGCTCTGAAATTGTACATATTCCTAGTTTGCGCTAAAGTTCTAAAAATATGAAAGTAAAAAATACGTTAGCGACTGCCATATATATTATGGCAGTTTTTTTGTTTGTTTCTTGTGAGCCCAAAGGAGATGTTTGCTATAATTATGAACGAGAGGGGATTATTAGCATACCATTGGATTATGTTGCGCCAGATTATTCGAGAAGTCAATATTGTATAATTGATGGGAAAGAAATTGTTGTCGCAAATTTGGGCAGACGAGAACTCGTTTTTTTTGATATCGCAGAAAAAAAGCAATGTCATATAATAAATTTATTGAAAGATAGGGATCTATGTGCTTTTGAATATGTAAATAAGGATAGTATATTTGTATTTTATACTATGCCATATTCTTATTACAGGTCTGAAATTTCAGATTCCGTTATTCTTAGTGATACATTAAGTTTTCAATTGATTGATTATAATGGTAATGTAAAAAAGCACTATCACTTTAATTGTGACGATTCTAACTTTAATGGATCTGATATTACAGTAGGAGATGTCTTGCCGCCGTATTCCGGGTTATTTTACCACAAGATTATGAGAAGTGGCAATATGGTGTTTTTTTATCCAAACAGGTATTTGTATAACGATGTCGAAAACATAAGTAATTCTAAACCATTCATTGCCTGTTACGATTTGAATACAGAGAAGTATTACTTTACAAAGCAGAAGCTTCCTTATTTAAATGATACGGCTTACTATCCATTTCTGGAGGGATCTAGCAACTTTATGTATTTTTGTATATCGCCAGATGGATTGCCCGTATTGCGTTTCTCATATTCTTCCGATGTGTTTGAATGGGATTATAAGAACGATGTTCTAATTCCGCATACTTTAAAGTCTAGAATAATAGATACTATTGCTCCGTTAAAATATAGAACCAATTCATTAAATTCCATGGATGCTTATTATCATGGAATAACATACGATCCAAGTAAAGAGATGTACTATTCTACAATATTGTTCCCTGTTAATGATGAAATAATTGCTTCTGAAATCATTGCGGATAGAAATTTTAATTATATATCTGAAACACAAGGCGGTATTGCTAATGATGCTCAGTTCTATTATGATACGATAATTTTAACAAGTGTATTTGATTCCATATGGGTTTGCAAGTATCGCCTTAAAAGGTCGAATGGGTGTGATTGTTCTTTAGATAGTTTGCGAAATATTATTGACCGTGTAAGAAAGAAAAAAGAACAAATTATATCGTCTTATGTGAAAGAAGGACAAAATTCGTTGCAAAATTTCTTTGAGCATAATGTGCCTAATCATGAATCAGATTATTGTATAGTAACTTTGTATGCAAGGGGAAGTTGTACTCCTTGCAGGCAGTCTATATTAGGATTAATAGCATCACATCAAAAAATATTTTCTGAAGTTCCTCTGTATTTGGTTATAACTGGAACTGAAACATCAATTGAAAATGAGTTGAATAGTAATGGTGTGGTATTTGATGAATTCAAGAATGTGATTTTCGACAAAGAGAGAATCGTTGAATCTTTGCCAGTGAAAACATCTTTTCTTAATCCACGTTTAACAATAATAAGAGACAACATTGTTGTGCTTGATTCGATATATAATGCTGAAGGTTTGAAGGAGGCATTTGTTCCAACAATGCTTGACGCACTCGGATTGATGATGGTAGAATATTAAAACGGTGGCTGTAAGTGGAGTACGGAGGCATTGTGCCCTATAGATTTTGTGTGTTGTTAAAAAAAAATCTGAAACCATTGGAAATATAAGATAATAGAAAATGAGTATGAGAAAGTCATTCTTAATAATAGCGTTTGCTGTATTGTGTGTAGGAGTTATATCGTTTGTTTCCTATAAACCCAAAGGAGATCTTTGTTATAAGGTTTATAATGAAGAGATTATAACTATACCATTGGCTAAATTTGTATCACCATCATCACATTTACAATATTGTATAATTGATGGGAAAGAAATGCTTGCTGCTAATTTGGAAAATAGCGAGCTGGCTTTTTATGATATTGCGGGGAAAAAACAGGTTCATGTAATAAACTTATTGAAAGACAGGAGTCTGTGCGCTTTCGAATATGTCAATAATGATAGTATATTTTTATTATATACATTGCCACATTCATATTATCGTTCTGGAATATCCGATTCTGTTATTCTCGCCGATACATTAAGTTTTCAATTGATTGATTATGATGGTAATGTGAAAAAATGCTATCATTTTAATTGTGATGATTCTAACATTGATGGCGTTAACCTTACGGTTAAAGATGTGTTGCCTCCGTATTCTGGGTTATTTTACCACAAGATTATGAGAAGTGGCAACATGGTGTTTTTTTATCCATGCAGGTATTTGTATAACGATGTCGAAAACATAAGTAATTCTAAACCGTTCATTGCCTGTTACGATTTGAATACAGAGAAGTATTACTTTACAAAGCAGAAGTTTCCTTATTTAAATGATACGACATACTGTCCAATTCTGGAAGGGTCTAGCAACTTTTTGTATTTTTGTATTTCGCCAGACGGATTGCCAGTATTGCGTTTCTCATATTCTTCAGATGTGTTTGAATGGGATTATAAGAACGATGTTCTGATTCCGCATACATTAAAGTCTAGAATAATAGATACAACTTTTCTGAGGAACGCGTCAGATTGGCCATATTATGAAGGTGCATATTATAGCGATATAACTTACAATCCCAATATGGAATTGTACTATTCTTCAATAATGTTTAAGGTGAAAAAAGTGCATACGGCATCGACAATTATCGCCGACAGAAACTTTAACTACATTTGCGAAATCAGTGGCTTTTTTGATTGCAATACGCAATTCTTTCATGATACAATTATTAACGCAGGTGTGTCATTATTTGGCGATTCTAATATTTGTATTTCCAAATGCAAATTGAGTGTTTGTGATTCTTGTGGCGGCTATGTAGATAGTATGCGAAATATGGTTGGTAAAGCAATGCTTAATGATTGAAATATTTGTTTGTATGAAGGTGGTAGATTAAAAAAAATTATTGAAACCAAATGTAATGTCGGAGCAAGAGTTTTGCTCCGACATTATTTTTATCCACTATGTATTTTTCCGATAATTAGTCTTATTTTTGCGTTACTATTTTTATGGGAAAGTACATATATGATAATTGAAATATGAAAAATAACTTGATTTTAATAGGAGCTTTCGCTTTGCTAATCATATTACCGTCGTGTGTGCAGAAGCAGTCGGAAGTGGCAACAGACGAAACTGTTGCTGCGGCAGATTCTGTAGCGTCAGAAGAGGTAGGCGACACTGTGCCAGAAGAACCTATGCTTGCGGATTCAATCGAATTCACGACAATTACGGCCAGTGTAAACAAAGGTAAGTTTAGCATGTCGGCAACATATACGCTTCCGGTACCTGATGTAAATAAGATGCTGCGCAATCTTTGCGATTCGATTATTGGTCCGGAGTATGACTATGACAAGTTGCAGGAACAGCTGGAAGCCAAGGCCTTGGAGATGTACGATCCGGAGAATGAATTCGGATATGAAGAGGAGATGTCTGTTGAACCGGTGGACGTTTATGGCGGATATATCGGTTACTCATATTCGTTCTATTCGTATTCGGAAGGAGGCGCACATGGATATGGAGGTGCTTACCATAAGACATTGGAAATAAGTACCGGCAAGATTCTCAAAGAGGAGGATATCTTCAACTGCACCGAGTCAAATATGGAGGCCATCGAGGTTGAATTGCGCAAGAAACTTGACGAGTATGTAGGCGAAAGCATGGATGACTATGGTTATATTACTATGTTTAACGGTAGCTTCATCTTCGACAAGGACGGGTTGACATACACCTACGAGCCAATGGCTGTAGCTCCGTATGCTGAAGGTGAAATTTCACTTACTTTGTCGAAGAATTTCCTGAAGCCGTATTTGAAGAAGGACGGTCCATTATATGGTTTGTGGTTTGGCATAAAAGAATAGTAGTTTATGAAAAGAATATGCATTGTGGTTTTGATGGCATTGCTTGCCTTGTTTGCAGTTGGATGCAATTCGTCGTCGCCGAAGGATGACGCTAAGGATGTGGTTGTGGAAAGCGAAAGCAGTACGCCTGTTGATAGCATCGATAGCGTTGGAGAAGAGGAGGTTGGCGAAAGTCGTGTTACTTGTTCCGATACTACAATAAACGGACATCCCTTTAGGTCGTATTATATGTTTATGGAAGCCAATGGCAGCTCGGTTCAATACTCGTATTTGTTGCCTGTGGCTAATGGCAATAAGGTCATTGAGGGTATAGTATGCGACTTGACGGAAATGAAACCTGGCGATAATCTGAAGGATTATCTTGAAAATATTGCAGCTCAGTTCATGACAGAAGAGGCGGACGATGAATATGACATGAGTGTTGAGTCGTACAAAACCATTATGCCGGTTTCGGTACTCGACAAATATATGTCGTTTAGCTATGAATATGGATATATGGACAACATGATGGCTCATTTCGAGCCGGATGGTTATGTCGCTACATATAAGTTGTCCAATGGTGAAAGACTCATGCAGGACGATATTATTTCCGATTCGTTTGACGCACGTCTTGAGCTGGCACGCAAACTGCGTTCGCAGGCCGATGAAGACCTTGGCGAGTTTGAACCTTTCAGGTTCGACAACCCTGATGCGTTTCTCGTGGACGAGATGCTGAACAACCATTTCTACTTTACAGCAGATTCGCTGATATATTCATATTTGCCGTATGAAATAAACTTCGCCGCAGGTTTTAACCTCGAATGTGCTGTGTCTAAGGAATGGGTGAAGCCGTATCTGAAGAAAGATGGCGACCTGTACAAATACTGGTTTAAATAAATGATTTTTAACCTCCTTAAACTCTTAAACTTTTAAACTTTAACTATGAAAAGATTTTTACTTCCTTTGTTTGCTGTCGTTGTCTCGTTTGCGCTTGTGGACTGCAAGGGCGATGTAGAACTGACGGCTGAAAATGTTGAGTTTGAAGAATTCTCAACGTCGCGTTTCCCGGAGTACGATGCAAATCTGGCAGTTTCGATATATTTCAAGTTGCCGAAGCAAAATGTCGGTGCCGGTATCGATAGTATTTACAGGGATCTGGTTAGGGGTTATGTTGGCGATAGCGACCGTGAAATTCAGAGCGGAATTGAGATTTTTGCCGATTCAATAGAGGCGGACTACTATCAGATGAAGCAGGAAATGCCTGCATTGCTGTCGCTCCTGTCGGTTGAATATTATGATAGCACATATCCGGTTTACACCAAGGGCGACATCCTGGAGTATTCTAACTGTTTGTATGTTGACGAGGGTGGTGCTCACGGAAGCTATCATTCCGCATACAAGGCATACAGCATCTCGACTGGCAGGATTCTGTCGGAAAATGATATTTTCGATATGACAGAAAAAAACGAGAAGGCGATAATAGCGGAGCTGATTGCCGATTTCAAGCGTGGGTACGACGATGTGGATTTGTGGTGTACCGAGGACGATTTTTTGAATGGAAATTTCATGATTGCCGACGATGGTGTTTATTATCAGTATGAGCCAATGGATCTGGCTCCTGATTATGTTGGGGCTCCGCGTCTGCGCTTGTCAAAGGAATTCCTGAAACCGTATGTCAGGAAGGATGGCCCATTGTACGGATGTTGGTATGAAAAAAAATAGGTTTTATAGTTATGAGAAAAGTAGTATTTGTTCTTTTGTGCGTGTTGTATAGCATTGGATTGAATGCAACCCCGATGGTTGCAATTGAAATTGGAGAAGTTACCTCAACAACAGTGGAGGCGACTTTTATCCCTAACGATGATTGCTCATCGTATTGGTATTTGATTGGCACTGAAAGCGATATGAGTATGTATGAACAAATGTTAGCTTCCACCCTTGAACAGCTTGTGCAGGCATGGGGAATCCATGAGGAAGGCACTGCTACCTACACTTGGACAGAACTGGAGCCGGGCACCGAATATATGATTTATGTTGTTTCGGTAGATGCCGATGATCATGTATACGATGCAATTGTGGCAAACGTTACCACTCTAACTATGGGTGGAACAGGCGAGGCCCTTGTCGACATATCTGTTCGGGTAGTGTCGGAAACTTCTGCTACCATTCATGCAGTGCCTAATAGCGAGTCGGCTGAATACCATTATGGTTTTATCACCATTGAGTATTATGAAGAAGTCGGAGCTGATAGTGCTGCAGTAATTTTTCAGGAGGATAGATATCCATATTTTGAAGAAAGCGAATTTACATGGATAAATCTGGAACCCGGAACTTGCTATTATGCACTTGGTACTGCAAAGAATGCTAATGGCGAATGGGGGCGTACAACTCTTGTTGAAGCATGTACGAGTACAACAGGCATTGTTGAGTCGGTGAACGCATATTCGATATATCCGAATCCTGCAGATGACTTTGTTGAGGTGAATGGCGAAAACATCAATACAATAACAATCTACGATGAATTAGGTAGGATTGTCGACACTATGGCTGTTGAAAATGCAGAATGCAGAATAGATACTATGACATACGAAAGCGGTGTTTATTTTGTAAAGATTAATGACGGAAAGGCAATAAGAATCACAGTTGCACATTAATACGCTGCGCGGTTCCAATGACTTCGCCGTTTGACGTAGTTTGACGCTTCGCTGTTTGAATGGCTTCGCCGTTTGAAGATTGCCAAGGTATCGCCGGGGCGATGGTTTAATGACATGGCTCACATGACGGCTATGTTGGTGCATTCAAGGTTTTGTTTTTGCAGATGCTTTTTTGCTATTTCCTGAATCAAAGATGTTTGTTCGTGTCAACGACCTCGGAGAGGTCGAATATCTATAGCAAAAATGTTTGTTTGTGTCAACGACCTTGGAAAGGTCGAATATCTGTAGCCAAATGTTTTGCATATTTTCCGACCTCGGAGAGGTCGAATATCCATAGACGATGGTAAGTGTAAGTTGTTCGTAGTCAATGATTTATGTGTTGTGTGTTTGCGTAATGTGTTGATTTGTAGTCTGTTATGTGGGCTTTGCTTATACCAACCTTATACCATCCTTATACCATGCTTATCCTTGCATTACCCATCATAGAACCATTTCCCTCTGCTATTTTCAAGCTCCCTCTTGAAAATCGTCCTTCCGAAGCTCCCGCTTCGTAAATCTTCAAACAATTTCAAACTACATGGAATGCTCCCGCTTCGAATTTCAACGACCTTGGAAAGGTCGAATATCTGTAGCCAAATGTTTTGCATATTTTCCGACCTCGGAGAGGTCGAATATCCATAGACGATGGTAAGTGTAAGTTGTTCGTAGTCAATGATTTATGTGTTGTGTATTTGCATAATGTGTTGATTTGTAGTGTGTTATGTGGGCTTTGCTTATACCAACCTTATACCATCCTTATACCAGGCTTATCCCTGCATTACTGTTTGTCGTTTACGAGTTATCGCCAGCGATGCGTAGCTTCGCTTCGGCAATTTGAGCAAGCTCATTGTGTTCGGCTAGCGTCGGCATTGAAGAGATTACATGGCCTTATATTTTTTTTCATCAGGTATGTTTTTACGATTATTAGTCTTATTTTTGCAGTCCTAATTTTGGAAAATGAACTTCATTGAAATTCTACATAGTATCGATTACTTCGATTTGTTTAGCAACACATTGATGATCACAAGCTTCGTGGTCATTATGATGTCGCTGATTGAGTACGTAAACGTATGGTCCAACGGTAAGTTCATAAAGGGCTTGAACAAGAACATTTTTGTTCAGGCGCTTGTTGGTACCTTCCTCGGCGTTATTCCGGGCTGTATGGGCACGTTTACCGCTGTTTCGCTCTACACGCATAAGGCATTGTCGCTTGGCGCTTTGGTGGCTTGCCTGATTGCTACTTCGGGCGACGAATCGTTTGTAATGCTGGCAACAATGCCGGTACAGTCGCTATGGCTGTTTGGTATTTGTTCGGTAGTGGCTTTCGGCACAAGTTTGCTTGTCGATAAACTATTTAAGAATAAGGATTTTACACCTAAAATCGATGATGTTCCCTTCGATGTTCACGAAGACGAGGAATGTGGCGACCATAAGCTTTTTGCATGGCGTAATTTCGTTCCCTCAAAGGCACGATTGAAACTTATTGGTGTGTTTGCCGGCATAATATTCCTTTGCTGTATAGGCGTTATTGGACATTCTCATTCCGAGAATCTTATTTTCAGCTTGCCGCAGCAGGAAACTGTTGTAGCCCAGGAGGTAGGCAAGGAGCATCACGAATGTTGCGAACACCATCACCACGACGATGAATGTTGCGATGAACACAGTCACGAGCATCACCACGATTGCGACGAGCATGGACACCATCACCACGATTCCAATTTGCCCGAAGGTTTCGAACATCATCACGAGCACGGTGCATTCGGTGTGGTTAATATCATAATCATTTCGCTGTCGGTTCTGATGCTGCTTATAATTTTCTTCTCCAACGAGCATTTTATCAGCGAGCATCTTGTACATCACGTCATTCAGAAGCATTTGCCTCGTATTTTCTGGTGGACTTTCGGTGTGCTTGTACTTATGGCTATCATCTTGAACTACACCAATTTCGGTACATGGATTTACGACAATCCGTACATTCTTCTGCTCATAGCAGTCCTTGTCGGCGTTTTGCCAGAATCTGGTCCACATTTGATTTTTGTTGTGCTTTTCGTCCAGGGCTACATGCCTTTCAGCATCTTGCTGGCAAACAGCATCGTACAGGACGGACACGGTTCATTGCCATTGCTTGCCGAAACAAAGAAGGGTTTCCTCGTCACCAAGGCAATAAATATGGTAGTGGGGCTGGTTGTCGGATTGGTTGGGCTATTGATAGGATTTTAGTTCCGAAACAAACTATGTTCTATGTTCTCTATGTTCTTTCGGATTTGCAATCCGAAAGTATTGAATATAAGGATTTGTAATCCGCCAGCAAATACCTTATCCCCTTACAACCCCACCAACCTCTTAATTCTAGATTTCTTTCACAAAAATATTCCCACATACAATTTTTCGAATAATAATAAACATATTTGCGACTATATATAACAAAAAAATCAGTAACTTTGTGGTCTAATTATTTAGAGAATGTCTAAAGTTGTAAAATATACTAGTCCAGAACCGAATCCACAAATAGTATCAGAAAGCGACAAATCATATATCTTACCTCAAGATTATCAAAAATGGTGCAATGAAATAGTGTCGCTCATTGAACAAGCTAAGTTACAAGCCGTACTTAACGTGAACAAGGAGTTGCTGGCACTCTATTGGCAAATAGGCAAAGGAATACTACAAAAACAAGAAAAATTAGGTTGGGGGGCGCAAGTCGTTGAACAATTAGCAAAGGATTTGTCTATTTCATTTCCAGATGACAGAGGCTTTTCTGCTCGAAACTTATGGAATATGAAACGTTTTGCTTCTGATTATCCTGATTTTCCATTTCTGCAAGTCCCGCTTGCAGATTTTAATCAATACGAAATTCTGCAAGTCGCACTTGCAGAAAATTCAGAAACAAGCTCAGGGCAAGTTCCGCTAATTAAAATAGAGAAAAACGACGAACAGTTTATGCAAGTACAACTTGTACAAATAACATGGTATCATCACATTTCTCTTATTCCCAAAGTAAAATCGCTTGCTGAGCGGGCTTTTTATATTATGGAAACTGCAAGGCAAGGTTGGAGTCGCGATGTTATGCTTGCCAATATAGCGGCAGATTATCTTCATAACAAAGGAAAAGCAATTACCAATTTCAAAAACACTATTCCGCCAACACATTCCGATTTCGCACGTTATGCATTTAAAGACCCATATTGTTTCGGTTTTATAGGTACACTCTCGCTCAAAAACGAATACGAAATAGAGAAGAAACTTACCGAACATGTTACCGATTTCCTAATGGAAATGGGTAGAGGATTTGCTTTTGTCGGACGACAGTATCATCTCGTTGTCGATGGCGATGACTACTATATCGATCTCTTAATGTACCATCTTCAAATGCACCGTTATGTAGTCATAGAACTGAAAGCCGTTGAATTTATACCTGAGTTTGTAAGCAAACTTAATTTCTATATTTCTGCAGTGGATGAATATATAAAAACACCGCAGGATAATCCAACTATTGGCCTGTTACTATGCCCTACTAAAAGTAACGAAAAAGTACGTTTTTCGCTACGTGGATTTTCACAACCAATGGGTGTTGCCGAATATGAGATAAAGAAAATAATAGAAGATATACAAGATGTTCTGCCAGACTTCAATAGTATAGATTTGGAGAACACCCCAAGTGACTAAATAGTATATTTTTTTTTACTAAATAACCATAATTTGGTTATTTTACAAAAAATAATATTGCCCTTTCGGATTTATAACCTTTAGCTCGTTGTCACTATGTTCTTTCGGATTTATAATCCGAAAGTCTTGAATATAAGGATTTGTAATCCGCCAGCAAATACCTTATCTCCTTACAACCCCACCAACCTCTTAATTCTAGATTTCTTTCACAAAAATATTCCCACCTACGATTTTGCATTTCATTATCTTTACAATAGTTGTGAATTTTCAAAAAAAACCAAGATTTATTTCACAAATAGATATTTTTTGTACCTTTGTCCTGTCCTTAGCCGGTAAGTCGCTTGCGACGGGAGGGCGGGGACGAACTTGATTGGAATATATTCTCATCGGTTTTGCAATATTAAAATAGTACATATATGAAAGCTATAAAGGAAACGATTCATGCGCAAGGTCTAGAAATCAGTATATATACGACTGATTTTGAGAATGAGTACATATCGCTTACTGATATTGCAAGGTATAGGAGCACAGAACCGAGATTTACCATACATTCATGGCTTAAAAGTCGTGATATTGTAGAGTTCCTAGGACTTTGGGAGTGTTTGCACAATCCCGATTTTAACCGTGTCGATTTCGATACGTTTAAGCAGGATGCTGGAACAAACGCATACACATTTTCTATTAAGGACTGGAATGAAAAATTACATGGGAAAGGTATTGTTACCAAATCGGGACGGTATGGCGGCGGTATTTTTGCACATTCCGATATTGCTATGGAATTCGCTTCGTGGCTCTCTGCAGAATTTAAACTATATATTATAAAAGATTATAAGCGATTGAAAAACGATGAAAATAGTCGTCTTTCGCTAAATTGGAACTTGAATCGGGAAATATCAAAACTCAACTATCGGATTCACACTGATGCTATAAAAGACAATCTTATTTTGCCTGAACTTACGCAGCAGCAGAAATCTTTTGTATATGCAGATGAAGCCGACATTTTAAATGTAGCCCTTTTTGGAAAAACGGCAAAAGAATGGCGCGAAGAAAATCCCAAACTAAAAGGAAATATACGCGACAATGCTAGTATTGGACAACTTTTGGTGCTTGCAAATTTGGAAAGTTACAATGCCATTTTGATTGAACAGAAAGTTGAGCAGGGCAAAAGGCTTGAACTTTTGCGGCAGACAGCCATAGGCCAACTTACAACAATTGCAACCTTGGAATTGCCGATTTCAAACTTGCCCAAATTGATTTCTGGCAATAATGGAAACAATCAGTAGTAGTGCAACGCATAGCACAGTTTTTGCAAATATTTTCTCGTAAATTATTCCACCAATACATATTTTTTGTACCTTTGTCCTGTCTCTCGCCGGTAAGTCGCTTGCGATGGGTGGGCGGGGACAGACATATAGAAAGAAATTCACTATTGCTTTTTTTTTACATAGTAATTTTGCTATTATTACATATATGCATCAGGAAATAAGGTAATTCTTATATCTGTTTCTATCTCCTTTTGTTCAATGGGAATGCTTTCTGATATTTCAGCCAATCTAGAGTATGCTTTACTTTTTTGATCATCACTAATATTTGAGGAACAAATTATTTGATTTTGAAACTCAAATTCAATACATTGGCTATTAATTTTTTCAATTGCTTTAGATATTTTTTCAAATAATTCTTCTTCTATTAATAATTTATTATGTATTATGTAGTTACGCAAATTATGATACGATTCTTGGTAATTGTCCTTTCTTTGTTTCATCGTTTTTTCTACATCCTGCCCAGCAGAAATAAATAGATTTGTATATTGATATGCACATCCTTGGAAAATAGCAAGTTTACTATACAATTCTATCATAATATCAAAACTTTTTTGTTTAAATAGCGAATAATCAATTTCATAAACTTTATTTTTTTTGTTCAATAAGGCTTTATGTTCTTCTAAAGCAGAACGAAACCCTTGTTTTACATTTTCTTCGATTTTTGTTTTAGTACGAGTTGTTACTAAATCTGCTATATTAGTACCAAGCGTTTTGACAAATGATTTTCCAAACAACTTTAAGCACATAATTATTATTTGAGCCACAAGTAACAGAATGATTATTATTGAATCCCAATAATCCATAATAAAAGATTTATAGTTGATTATCATAATAATATAATTTGAATATTTTTCTATTAAACTTTTGGTATAATGTTTCCTCCGAAAGCTTGTGAATATTGCTTATTCTTTTGATATAGATTTCGTCGTCAGTATCAATGTATATCGTACCACCTTGAGCATTGGCGAATCCATATACCATTTTATGGTATTCGTTTTGCTTTATCAACTTGTATTCAATATTTTGTGATTCGTTATTCATTAGATAGTTATTTTGCCACAAAAATATAGTTTTGGTTTGTATTGACAAAAAATATAGAATGAGTTTCTTTGTCAAATATCATTTCCCTAGTCTATAAACACATTGTAGATTGTGATGCTGAAGGAATCGTTTTGTTGTGTAGAAATTGGCGACCGCCTACGGCTTATTTATCGCTTGTCGCTCCCTGGACATGTCGAAGGGAAGTTTTCAATTGTTCAAAAAAACGGTTTAGACCGCCTTTCCGCATTGCAAAAATCATTTAACTTTGTGCTTCTGAAAAAACAAGTATATATGAAGAATTGTAGTTTTTGCGGTGCTGAAAATGAAGATGCTGCGGTATTCTGCGAGGAATGCGGAAAGTCCTTTTACAAGAAATGCGACAAGTGCGGAGCAGAAAACAAGCTCTCGGCAAAGTTTTGCAACAAGTGTGGTGCAAGGTTTGTAGCACCCAATACTATATGCTATACCGCTACCGAAAAAATTGAATCCACTTGGATTGATGAAAATTCCCTGAGCCACGATTTTGATGATGGAAATGGATATATAGTACTTAAAGATGGCGTAAATAGTATTAATGGTGAAATATTTAAAGATTGTATTGGACTTACGACATTAACGATTCCAGATTCTGTAACAGAAATTACAATACCATATTGGACAACCGAAGAGTACAAGAAAATATTGCCAAGTAATGCATGGGAAAAATTAAAAGAAATTCTTGAACCGCATACTATATATTATGAAGCGGATAAAACAATAGGAAAAATTAGAAGATATGGTGACCCATGGTGCAATGGGCGACATATTAATTGGATTAACGAAAATTTCATTTCCAGCGGGTTTGCAAATGGCAAAGGAAAAATAAGACTGAAAGATGATGTAACAGAAATTGGCTATGCTGCATTTGCAGGTTTTATCAGTTTGACATCGGTTACAATTCCTAGTTCTGTTACAAGCATTGGTGATTGTGCTTTTTGTGATTGCAGAGGTCTTACTGCAATAAACATCCCCGATTCGGTGACGAAAATTGGAAACGGCGCATTTGAAAATTGCACCAGTCTAACCACAATAAACATTCCTGATTCGGTGACGGAAATTGGCGAGTCTGCATTTAGTGGTTGCAGCGGACTGACAGAAATAACAATCCCCGATTCTGTAACGAGTATTGGATATCAAGCATTTTCTAGATGCAGAGGATTGTCATCAATCCTTATTCCCGATTCGGTAACAGAAATTGGGGGAAGGGCATTTTCTGGTTGTAGCGGTATGACTACGGTTAATTTCAATCCAACAAACTGTACAACTATGGGTGGTGTTGATTATATGAATGAAATTTTATCTGTATTCGATGGTTGCTCTTTGTTGGCGACCTTGAACATTGGTAAAAATGTAATCAATATTCCTGCGTATGCTTTTTATGGTTGCTGTGGGCTTACATCAATAAACATCTCTGATTCGGTAAGAGAAATTGGGGAGTGTGCCTTTTCAGGTTGCAGCGGACTCTCATCAATAAATATTCCAGCTTCGGTAATGAAAATTGGCAATTATGCATTTAGTAATTGCAACAAGCTAACATCTGTAAATATTGGAAATAGTGTAATAAAAATAGGGAGGAGCACATTTCAATCATGTACGGAACTGAAATTACTAGGAGTTCATATTACAGCAACTAAGATTATTATACCATATTGGACAACAGAAGAATACAAGAAATTACTGCCAGGTAATGTATGGGATAAATTAAAAGAAATTCCAGAACCCTATACGATATATTATGAAGCTGATAAAAAGTTGGGTATGAAATGGATTTCTGAAAATTCCATTTCTCACGAATTTGCAAACGGCAAAGGAATAATAAGACTGAAAGATTCGGTAACGGAAATTGGTGATTGTGCTTTTTGTTATTGCAGAGGTCTAACCTCAATAAACATCCCCGATTCGGTGACGAAAATTGGCGTTCAGGCATTTGAAAATTGCACCAGTCTAACAACAATAAACATTCCTGATTCGGTGACGAAAATTGGTCGTAGTGCATTTATTTTTTGCAGCGGACTGACAGAAATAACAATCCCCGATTCAGTGACGGAAATTGGTGTTATGGCATTTGAATATTGCACCAGTCTAACCACAATAAACATCCCAGCTTCTGTGACGAAAATTGGACTAGGCGCGTTTAGTAATTGCATGAGACTGAGATCAATTGTAATTCCTGACTCTGTTATAGAAATCGGCGAGACTTTTGAAAAAAAATATGAAGGAAAATATTTTTTCACGGGTGCATTTGAGGATTGCAGTAGTTTGTCCTCAATAATACTGCCAAATTCTATTAAGAAAATAGGTTCTTGTACTTTCAAAAGATGCAAAAATCTAACATCTGTAGTTATTCCTGATTCCGTGAAAGAAATAGGTTATGATGCATTTTGCGGAGTTGTAAATGTTTTTTATGAAGGAAAAGCAGAAGGGAAGCCATGGGGGGCAGAAATAGTTAATGGTGTAATTGACGATGATTTTGTTTTTTCCGACTCATACAAAACAAATCTTGTCGCATATATTGGCGACAAAACCGATATTGCAATTCCCAATTCGGTAACAAGTATTGGGCGGAATGCTTTTTCTCGTTGTAGCAGATTGACATCAATTACCATCCCCAATTCCGTTACAAGCATTGACGAGAGGACATTTTATAGTTGCAGTGGACTGACATCTATAAATATCACAGACTCTGTGACGGAAATTGGCTCTAATGCATTTTGGGGGTGCAGCGGCCTTACCACAATAAACATCCCCGCTTCTGTACAGAAAATAGGCGAATACGCATTTAGTGGTTGCAAAGGCCTTAAATCGATAAATATTCCAGATTCTGTAACTGAAATTGGCAAACATGCATTTGTAGATTGTAGTGGTCTTACCTCAATAGTTGTGGCTCTGGGAAATGGCAAATACGATTCACGCAACAACTGCAACGCCATAATCGAAACAGCAACAAACAAGCTTGTCGCGTGTTGTATGAATACGGTAATTCCCGATTCGGTAACGGAAATTGGCGATAGCGCATTTTATGGTTGCAACGGACTTACTTCAATAAATATTCCCGATTCGGTAACGGAAATTGGCGATAGCGCATTTTATGGTTGCAGTGGACTTACTTCAATAAATATTCCCGATTCTGTAACGGAAATTGGCGAGTCTGCATTTAGTGGTTGCGAAGAACTGATTTCGTTAAACATTCCAAATTTTTTGGCGAAAATCAATAGTGGTGTGTTTTATAATTGCAAAAAACTGACAACAATAGTAATTCCCGACACTGTCATAGAAATCGGTGATATTAGGGTTGTTACCTTTTATGACTACTATTCAGGCGCATTTGAGAGGTGTAGTAGTTTGTCCACAATAGTACTGCCCAATTCTATTAAAATAATAGGTTCTAAAACCTTCAAAGGATGTGAAAGTCTAACATCTATAGTTATCCCAGATTCCGTGAAGGAAATATGTTATGAAGCATTTTCGCCTAGCGGATTAACCTCTATAGTCATATCCAATCCTAAGACTACAATTCAGCAAGACTTATTTTCCCAGCGGCACGCATTGCCTGTAATCAAAGATTTCAAAATAATAATACCCAAAGGAACATATTCACAATTTAAAGGAACACTTGGTAGGCATACTTGGGATGATATAAAAGATTATTGGAAGATAATAGAAGAAGATATATGAGCGATAGAAACAATTTTTCCCTTAAGCGGAAGAGATAAAACTAGGTTTCGTTCATTTATAACTAGTTGGCTGAATTAGTAATTAATATTTAACCCTTTCCATAACCCTTTGTGCAAGATGATTCGATCATTAGGTGTAAATGCAGAATTCCTGTTTCTAAACTTAAATGTTATTCTTGTTTGACTTTTATCTCCACCAGGATAAGCATGACCAATAGCACTACAATCGTATAACACACGCAATATATCCACTGATGATAATGATGCCATTGTTGGCGACTGCCGTATTGCGCTATCAAAATCTCTGAACGAAAACTCTCTTGATCTGAATGATGCCATTATGTTAATAATACCATCGATAAGATTAAAAGGAATATATCCTGCCATCTCATCCTTTATTTCTGGTAGGAAGTATTCGATAGAATAATCCGCAATACCTTTTTTAATATCATCAAACGACACTTTATTGCCAGAGCAGCACTTCTGTATGGATACAAGTAATTGCATAAAGTCTCTAGGTGTATGTCGTGTTAATTCCAACAAAGCAGAAGGTGTGTCGTCTCTTTGATATTTAGATGGGAAAAAAAAGTTGAACATATCTTTAATATCTGGATATACCAAACGAGTTCGCATATTGGCAATAGTAATTAAGTCACTAGCACTAGCAGTATCGCTCCCTTCTTTATACCAATTGAATATATAAGAACAATCTCGACGTATTTTGTTTTTATTCGGGTCTGGTAATCGTTCAAAAATATCTGTTCTACAGAGCACTATTATTTTCACAGGCAAATCATTTTTGTGAAAGTAATTGTTCAAATCCTTTGCTTCATTTATCATTGCCACTACAGACTGATATTGTATTTCTCGAGAAGTCAGAATCTCATCAACGCCATCAATAACAAGTAAATGCTTATGACACTCTTTGAAGCCAATGATTAGTTTTTTCACATATCCTACAACCCAGTCTAATGAGATGTCTGCATTTTCCTGATGTGTGGTGTGCTCAAAAGCAAAAGCCTTGATACTGACTTTAAAAGTATTACTTGATGTCTTTTTCACCATGTCAGAGATGTTTGTCACATCCATTAAACCTGCTTGCACCAATAGTTCAGTTGTCTTATTCAACTCAGACACTGATGATGCCATAGCATCAGAATCAGAAATAAGTTCTTGAAGAACACGGACAAGCAAAAGCCAACGCCATGCAAGTTTGTGCTTCACTTCTGGTTCACTCTCTCCAGAGACTATTTTACTAAAAGTCTTATACGGAAAATTTTTCAGCGTTTGTTGATCAACAATAGTATTTTCGTCTGATGTAAGTCTGAGATGCTCTGAAAGAACTGACTTGCCAGATCCCTTGTAGCCAAGGAAAAGGAACTTGTTAGTATTGAGAACCAACTCATTGATGTTGTCAACCAACAAATAACCCTTTGTTAGTAAATCCGGATATTCTGCACCCTCTTCTTGTGCATCTGTCTTGCCAAAAACTATTTTTCTGAAGTCGTACATTTCTTATCTTTTTTATTATATGGGGTCTATTATGTTTTTTAGACGGCAAAGCAGGTAGAACCCATTGTCCTGCTATTTGCAGTATACTTTATATGCGATGTAAAAATACAACTATTTTTCCTTATGATAAATTTTTTCTTGTTTTTGAATACATTATTTATTGGATGAATTAAAATAATGCCTATCTGACTAGTCCTATTAGTTTTTGTTAAGAAAGTTAAATGTTATAATACGCCAAAGGTTATAACCTTAACAGATAATTCTGTCAGCATAGTATCCTACTTATGATGAAAATCATCAGCTCGGCTTTTGTAATGGTTTATCGTTTTAAGAAAAGAGTTCAACACGCTTAAACATCCTCATTTCTAATTCTTCCCACCATTCCCTCCACCTTTGGAATCTATTTTATCTCATGCAATCTTTCTATTAACCTTCCAAGTTCAGAGTAAGTGTATTCTCTGCCGTTTGCTTCTTTTTCGTCCATAGAACGATTGGCATTGGTGGTTGCTGTTTGCAACGAACCTCCACTGCGCTCAAAGTATGAGTGTAATCCCTTAGTCTTCATAAAGAAGTCTATCGTTTTCTGATATTCAACACTCTGGTTCAAATCTTTCAGCAACGATTCCTGATTCTCGTATGGGCGCGATGTGTAGCGGAAATAGTAAAGGAAAAACAATTCTGTGCAGCGGTGAGTCTCAAAAAACTCGACTGTGCAGGATATGCCTTTCTTTGGTTTATTTATTGGACTGGCATATTTCGCTTTCAATCTTTGGTATTGAGAATGTTCAGGTTCTCTGTCCTTCGTGTCCATATCAATAATGCAGAAGATATGGCTGTAGCCCAATGCGATGCCTTCTTCTATCTTCGCTTCAAGTTCCTTGAGGTTTGTATGCTTGGGATAGTCTGGCTTGATAGTCAGCCGTTTAAACACATCGCACAAGGACTTGAAGTAAAAGAATTCGGTAGGGCCTTCTCCCAAGATAAGTGCTGTTTGCCGTAACTTGCCCATATCAATCCTCCAAATTTATAAAGATACTGCCCAGTTCCGGCTTCGCACCTAATCGTCCGATGCGATAGGAGTTGTAAAGCGACAGATTCTTATGCAAGCCAAATGAATCGCCACGGGAATACTCGGACGAGGCTGTTTCCTTATTCTTTTCCACAAACCATACAGCACCTCTGTTCTCATTGATTAAATCCTGAGAAAGGAGCGTTGTCTCTTGGCTGGTGATAATCAACTGCGATTTGTCGGAGTTAAAAAGAAAAACATTAAGATAGTAGTACAACAAATCGTTGTGCAAATCTTCTCCTAATTCATCCAGATAGTACACATGGGAACTTGTCACCATATCATATAATGCATCCAGTATGCGTATGTATTTCATTGTGCCTTTTGACTGCCATTTGAGAGGAATGTCAAAATCGCCATTCAGGGAATGGTTAATAAACGCTACAGAGTCGGATGTCGGTTTAAGCAGTGCATCTTTCACTTCTTCGGGAATGTTTTCCTTCTGAATGCGTTCACGATATTCCGCCGGGACAAAACGGTCTTCAACAACAGGTCGATATTCCAGAATGTTTAAATCGGCCTTCTGCAACATGGTGTTATAGAATTTACGCTTCTGAGGATTGTCATACGCTTCCTTTAGGATTTCAACAATACTTTTATCGTCATCACCATCTACATCATGGTAATTGTCCATAATCCATTTGTGAAGGATGTTGAACTGTGCAATGTCTTCTGTCAAGGCAGTTTTTCTGCAAACAGACAGAACGCTATGGTTGTTCAATGTGTTCTCGCGAATACTTTCTTGTGTTTTTGCCTGCAGTTTGAGGCTTGTGCCGAACTTGACATCAGCCTGTATGTTTTCGCCAACAAATGTACGCTCATAAAACAATGACTTCGACTTGTTCGGATAATAGTTCAAGACTTCATTCAAAATGTATTTCTCGTTGAATCGAACATCATAATCGTACCTGATGCCATTGGCGTAGAATGACACATGCATCTCTATGGGTTCATTTTTTGTAAGGACAAACGGAATACAGCCATTTATCCTTTGGGTTGCATCAGATTTCGGCAAAATCAACAAGCGAAACACTTCGTTCAAGGCAATCAGCATATTAGATTTTCCAGAAGCATTAGAACCATACAGGATACCTAATTTATATAGGAATACTCCATCAACAACTTCTGTAACAAGTTCCGACGATGGACCTTTAGCCAAGAAATTCAATTCTTGCTTGTCGCGAATGGAAAGGTAATTCTTTACCCAGAAATCTCTTATCATAGGCTTACTTTTTGTGTAAGTTTTGTAAATTCGCTACAAAAATACATATTATTTTCATTGTGCAAAAATAATTTTACGCAAAATTCGTAATAATCCTACGATTTGGCTTCTTTTTTTTATTGTTTTGAATTTGCAATCCAGTTAAATATCATCATTAATTCTTCCCGCCATTTTTTTTCACCTTTGGAATCTGCTCCATCAAATCTTCCTATTGTCTTAGTGTGACCATTAATTCCCGTTTGGGAATAAAAACATCACATAATAAACAGGCATATATGTAATTTTGCCGATGCTCTCAATTTCACGGCTATTCGACAGAACAATGCCTTTATGTATTCCATATTCCTCATTGGAAACAAAATGGTTGAGAGCACTATGCACATAATAGTCCTTGCCAGATTTTACCTTGATAGGAACAACAGACAGTGTGTCGAAATTGTCAATGAGGAAATCAACTTCACCATGCTGCTTATTATCGTAATAGTACAAACTAAAACCATGCGCCTTTAGTTCTTGCGCAACAACCGATTCATATACTGTTCCAAGATTAACGCTCAATTCGTCATTCAGAATGGCATTAATGTTATTTTGGTAAAGCAGAGCCGTAAGTATGCCTACATCGTTAAGATACAATTTCAAAAGAGATTTCTTTACAGATTGCAATAACGGAAAACGAGGATTGCTGATTGCATCAACCTGCAAAGCAATGCCAGACTGTATCAAATAGTCAAACTCGTCCTCATAATCAGAAAATTGCTTGCCCTTCTTGTTTTCTATCTTACTTACGACGACACGCTTTTTCTTATTTTCCAGATTAGAAGGAATGGAGTCATAAATACGCCGTATCTTTAAACGGTTTTGTTTGTCATATTGCGAAGCATCAATGCCATAGAGCGACTGAACATCATGCTGTATATCTCGCATCTTACTGATATTCTTGTCCTTTGCAAACTGATTTACAGCATCAGGCAAACCTCCAGTCAACAGATAATAATGGAAAAGACGCATAAAATGATTGTGGAGAGGTTCTGGCAACGATTTTCCGTCACTTAAAAGTTTACTAGCAGACTCCAAGGCTTCTTTGCCAACCCCCATCGCCCAAAAGAATTCCTCCAAATCAAGCGGGTACATTTGCTTAATAACCACACTGCCAAGAGGAACCGATGGCGTTTGCGCCAATGCTATGCCTAGTTGTGAACCGCTTGCAATATAAGTGTATTTTCCATCTTGGTTAAGGAATTTCAATAAAGTCAACAATTGCGGATATACTTGTATCTCGTCAAGGAAAATGAGAGTATTTTTTTTGTTGCCAAGCTTATTGCCAGCAAATGCACTCAATTGCATATAAAAAATATCCAGCCCGGTCACTCCTGCAAAAACCCTTTCATTTTCACTATCGGCACGCAAATCTATTTCAATGTAATTGGTGAAAAGTTTTCGACCTATATGTCTGATTATATACGACTTGCCAACCTGTCTTGCTCCATTTACAAGCAGAATTTTGTTCTGTTCTTCCGAAAGAAATGATTCTAAAAATTGTGAAAACTTACGTTCTAACATATTTCTTTATTTTTATCGCGATGCAAAAGTACTGATTTATTTTGTATTACAAAAATTATTGTCACTTTTTCTATGGTTTTATATACTCATTTTGTCACTTTTTCCATAAATACTGAGATATGTTTTGTCACTTTTTCCATAAATATTTTCTATGTAGATATATGATGCATTTTCGTACAGGCGCAAAACATTGCATCTAAACTTGTCGTGGCGGATTTACTGCTATGGCAGTAAGCTAAAGGTTGTGCACTTACCCGCTTAAACATCCTCATTTCTAATTCTTTCCACCATTCCCTCCACCTTTGGAATCAGCTCCATCAAGTCATATTTCTCAATACAAAATAGCCAAATTTGGATACAATAATTAAGCATCTTTACAAATGCATATTCCAACAACACAAGCGTCCCAATTCTCGATTCTCCCCAAGGCGTATATTACACCAAAACATTATGCGAGTTGCTGTGAGATGGTAAAAACTCGTGCAGAAAAGTGTCAGTATTCGGCAAAAACTCGTGCAGAAAAATGTATGATTTTGTTTAAAAGTCGTGCAGAAAAGTGTATCTTTGCGGCGAAAAGTCGTGCAGAAAAATGTCAATACTATGGAGAGAATAGGATATAACTTATTGATACAGTGGAAGAGTAGTAAGAATAGGAAGCCTTTGGTTTTAAATGGTGCCAGACAGGTTGGAAAAACATGGCTACTAAATGAGTTCGCAAAGCGTGAATACAAGAAGAAGGTTATGTTTAGTCTCGACCGTCACGAAAAGGCTCGAGAGGTTTTCGTCAATGGCGGAAGCGTGGAACAATTGTTGCGAGCGTTGTCGGCGTTGTCGAATGTTGACATTACCCCAAACGATACATTGATAATTCTTGATGAGATTCAAGAATGTCCGCAGGCACTTACTGCCTTGAAATACTTTTGTGAGGATGCGCCCGACATACATATAGCGGTTGCAGGTTCGCTTCTTGGAATATCGTTGCATAAGCAAAGTTCTTTTCCTGTGGGCAAAGTGGACATTATCAGGTTGTATCCGATGAACTTTGAGGAATTTCTTCGTGCAGTCGGTCGTGAGCAGATGGCCGATGAGCTTTTGCGTGGCGACTGGTCGGTTATTAATCTTCTGGAAAAGGAATACATCGACTTGTTGCGGCAATACTATTATGTGGGCGGAATGCCGGCTGCGGTATTGGCGTATTTGGAAAATGGAGGATTGAAAGATGTCCGCCAAGTTCAAAAAAAGATTCTCGCCGACTATGAACACGACTTTTCCAAGTATGCTCCACAGAACGAAGTGCCGCGTATCCGTATGGTATGGCAGAGCATTCCGTCGCAATTGGCTAAGGAAAACAAGAAATTTATATATGGAGCCTTGAAGAAAGGAGCTAGGGCAGCGGCTTTCGAAGTAGCAATACAATGGCTGGTCGATGCTGGTCTTGTGTATAAGGTTTGCCGTACAACAGCGGTAAAAATGCCATTGAAGTTTTACGAGGATGCCAATGCTTTCAAGTTGTTTTTGCTGGATGTCGGTCTGATGGGTGCTATGGTTGATGCACCCGCATCGGCTGTACTTGTTGGCAATGAAATTTTTAGCGAATACAAGGGCGCATTTACCCAATTGTTCGTAGCGGCACAATTGATGGGGACAGGATTGCCCGTATTTTACCATAGCGCAGAAGATTCGAGGGTAGAACTTGATTTCGTTGTGCAAATAGGTTCTACGGTTTATCCAGTGGAGGCAAAGTCGGAAGAAAACCTGCAGTCAAAATCGATGAAGACATTTATACAGAACCATCCTGATTTGCGTGGCATACGCCTGTCGATGAAACCGCGTATAAGTCAAGATTGGTTGGAATGTATCCCATTGTATGCTTTCTGTGAGGAATTTAAGCGGATGCAAGGCGTTGAAACATTTTGTTCGTAGTGGAAAATAAGTTACCTTTGTGCAAAAATAGAAAGTATATGAGAAGTTGTGTTTCATATTGTTGTGTCGTTATTCTATCTGCATCGCTGTTTTTCGGCTGCGGAGAATCAAAACAAACGAAAGTTGAGGGGGAGGTTCCTGTTGTTGATTCTACGGAAGTTACACAGCAAGATACTGCAGCATCTATTTCGGAAACGGAGAATGTTATAATGGAAATCTGGGACTCATATATTAAGTCGGATTATTGTGATATTACAGGCGATATCAAAAAGGCACGTACACAGATTAAGAGGGAGGGAGCTAATGTTGCATCTCTTACATTGGATGAAGCAAATGCACCTTTGGATATTCCTGATGATGAAGAGTTTTTGCCCCCGACTGTGACAGAAACTTTTGCCTGCTATCCGCTCAAGGATGGCGGTTGCCTTGTGCTTTGGTACTACGATGCTTCCGAGTGGGGACGCAAGATCTTCGCCGTTTTCAGCTACAAGGACAAGCAGTTGACGAGACTGAAAAATAGTTTCCCGTCGTTTTCTGAATATGTTGACAACAATCCTTCTTTTGATTGGGATGAACTTGCAAAGCTTAGCGGAACAGAGGTCGTATATTTCAAGCAGGATTGCTGGCCAACAAAGTTCGATTCCGAAGGCTTTGGAATGTCGGAAGGTGGAATGGAAGAAACCTGGTATATGTTTGATGGTAAAGGTTTTGTGAAGAAATAAAATAGTGGATATGAGGGAAAAAATGAAAATGTAGCAAATGTTATCCGCTATAAGGCTCATTATGTTGTAGAATCGGAATGGATTGACGAAAATTCTGTCAGCAACGACTTTGACTACGAAAGCAATGAGGGTGTTATTGTCCTGAAAGATGGCGTTACGGAGATTGGCAATGGCGCTTTTACAGATAGTTTTGACATTGTTTCCGTTGAAATTCCCAGTACGATTACAACAATCGGAATAGGTGCTTTTGCTTATTCGGCGCTCTCGTCCGTAGTTATTCCCGACTCGGTGACGGAAATCTGCGAAGGGGCGTTTAATAGTTGCGATGAATTGAAGTCGATATATATTCCCGATTCCGTTACAAAAATCGGCGAAATGGCATTCTATTGCTGCGAAGGGCTCACATCGCTTGTAATCCCAGATTCTGTAACCGAAATCGGACAGGATGCCTTTAACGATTGCTTTGGGCTAACATCTGTATCAATTCCCCATTCGTTGACCGAAATCAGCGATAATTTGTTCTGGCAGTGCAAGTCACTTAAAACTGTGGTTATTCCTGATTCTGTGAAGAGGATAGGCAAGACGGCGTTCTGGGGATGTTCTGTACTTGAAACTGTGATTATTCCATATTCTGTAACCGAAATTGGTGAAGATGTCTTTGCTGAATGTGATTCTCTTCGCTCAATAGTAATCCCAAGAGATTTCAAGGATTTGCTGGACGAAAATTTGCGGAATAAACTGGTGGAGAAGTAGCACGGTTAACAAATATTTTTCGCCCCAATTTCCGAATTCCGAAAATTGTCTTATCTTTGCAACCGAGTAGAATTGTCGTCTAAAAACGATGCTTCTGCTTGACGGACAACATCTTGGTTATGTTTTCCGTGGTCTAAAAAATAATTTATGGATAACAAGGTTAGACTTTATTCTGAAATAGGAAAACTCAATGCGGTTCTACTTCATCGTCCGGGAATCGAGATTGAGCGTATGACTCCCGAAAATGCACACGAGGCATTGTACAGCGATATTTTGAACAAAAAGTTGGTCGATGGCGAATATGCCAATTTCGAGGGCGTGCTTTCGCGTTGGACAAAGACTTATCAGGTCGTCGATTTACTTGCCGAAGTGCTTAAGAATGAGAATGTAAAGAAAAATCTCGTGGAAACTTCCTGCCGTCTTGACGACTGCGGTTTCCTTTGCGACGAACTCCTGTCGCACGACGAAAAGACTTTGGCTCGCGAACTCGTTGAGGGCTTTGAATATAGGAGCGGAGTTGACCCCAAGAAGTACGAAAGTGAACGCTACATCCTCAAGCCGTTGTACAACCTCTTCTTTACACGCGATGCAGCATCATCTATGTACGATATGCTTCTGATGAACACAATGTCGTTCAAGGTGCGTATGCGCGAAAACATTATCTACCGTTCTATATTCGAGAACTATTTCGGTTGCGAGTCGATAAATGCTGGCGAGTGGGAACCTACCGCACGCACCGAAGGCGGTGATGTGCTGATTGCCCGCGATGACACCTTATTCATCGGTAATGGCGTCCGAACCAACAAGAAAGGTATTGAGTTTCTTGCCGAATATTTCAAGGCCCGCAAGCCAAAATTCAATATTCTTGTTCAGGAATTGCCCGAAACGCCCGAGTCGTTTATTCATCTCGACATGGTGTTCACCTTCCTCGACAAGGACCGTTGCATGATGTTTGAACCAATCATCCGCAAGAATGCCAAGTATTCGCATTTGCAGACCACACATATAGAGATTGACAATGGCAAGGTAACATATCACCAGAAGCCTAATTTCCTGCAGGGAGCAAGGGATTTGGGCTTCGACCTAAATCCTGTCGTCTGCGGTGGCGACGATCCTTGGATACAGCAGCGTGAGCAGTGGCATAGCGGTGCCAATTTCTTCGCTTTGGGCGAGGGAAAGATTCTTGGCTATGAACGCAACTGGAAGACAATAGAGGCGCTGGATAAGGCCGGTTTTGCCGTTTTAAAGGCAGCAGACGTTTGCAAGGGTGCTGTCAATATGCACGACTACGAGAAGTTCGTTGTTACATTTGCCGGCAGCGAATTGCCTCGAGGTGGCGGTGGTGCAAGGTGCATGACGATGCCGATAAATAGAGAAGAAGTGAAGTGGTAAAGGGATTTACTATTTTCGAATTACGATTTACGATTTTGCTGACAAGATGCAAAAGGATTTACGATTGACGATTGCCTGGTACTGTCATCTCGGAAGCCTGAGCGCACATGCGATACGGAACGGGGAGCGTTGTAGCGGTCGGCTATCCGTGATCTCCTAAAGGGATTTACGAATTAGAGGAATGTCCGATTTGCATTCCTTTTTTTGCATAAATTTTTCTCAATATACATTTACATATCTCCAAATTTTGTAAATTAGCACCGAAAAAATGTAATCTTGTAGAACGATGTAAATTATGCGAATGGTTTAAATATATTATTGAAATCAGAGCAATAATTATAAATTTGCAAGGTCATTATCTTCCGATTCTGTTTTACGGACTTCGGCAGAGTTTGGAAAAAGTTAAAAATTAGAAGTCAATTTTAGAAAAAAACATACTATGGCAAATTCAAAAGAAAACTTAAAATCATTGTCTGAAATTTTTTCAGATACGGTAAATTTTGTAGTCCCTGATTATCAGAGAGGTTATTCTTGGGGTCCAGAACAGTTAGATGATTTGTGGGAGGATTTGGAAAATCTTACAGAATCGAGAGTTCATTATACGGGGATGTTTACTTTCTGTAAAAGTGAAAAAGGGAAAAATACCTATGAAATTGTGGATGGACAACAGCGAATGACAACTCTAATTATTCTTATAAATGAGCTTCTTTCTCGAATTAACGGTGGAATTTCGGGGGGCAAAAAAGTGGAGTATTATAAGGAAAAATATCTTTATAGTAATCTATATGGTACACTGGAGTTAGAATATAAATTCCAGTATAGCGTTGATAATCCTAGCGATATGTATTTTAAGACTGTTATTCTTGGTCAAAAAGATACGGGGGCATTTTCCCAGCCTGAAAATACTCTATATACGAGAAATCTTTCTTTCGCTAAAAAGTATTTCAAGGAGAAAATAGAAAAATATGATCAGAATAAATTGTCCGAATTATTCTTGAAGGTAACTGAACGCTTGAAATTTAATGAATATATAATAGATGATATAAATGATGTCTATGTTACCTTTGAAACGATGAATAACCGAGGTAAAGGGCTTTCTACATTAGAACTTCTGAAGAATCGTCTTATTTATCTTTCAACATTATACTGGGATTTAGACCCTGTATGCGAAAATGGCGAAGATACTCAACATTTAGAACATCAACGTCAGATACGTCACCGCAATGTAGTTGCGTTAAGGACTCATATCAATAATACATGGAAAACGATTTATGAGTATTTAGGTAAAAGTTCCGAAAAACTCCTTAACGACGATACGTTCTTAAAAGATCATTGGATTATGTATTTTAGATACGACAGAAGTGCATCAAAGGTCTTTCGAAAAGATTTACTTTCTAATTATTTTACCGCGAAAAGAGTTCTTTCTGGGCAATTAAGCATTGGCGAAGTTGATGAATATGTATGTAATTTGCAAGCCAGTGTTGTTGTATGGTATAATATAAATTGCCCCAGTGAATCAACTATAGATGATGAACAGAAAAAGAAATTGATTAGATTGAATAGGGTTGGGTTAGGGTACTTTAAACCGCTTTTGATGGCTGCATATTTGAAATCGTACAATGATATGACGGGACTAATAGATGCGTGTGAGAGGTATCGCTTTTTAGTAATGGTTGTTACTGAACGAAGGTCTAATACTAGAGATTCTCATTTTTATAAAATGGCAAATGATTATTTTAAATCATCTGATAATAAATCCATAAATCTAACAGATGATGTTGTTAGACAAACAAATGATTGGACAGATATATCCAATTTTGTAAAAAATTCTGTAGATCGTTATAAGCGCGATATGGGATTTTATAAATGGAAAGGAATTAGGTATTTCTTGTATGAATATGAAAAATATTTGCAGTCGGATAACGAAGAGAAAGTCGATTGGAAAATGGTAGAAAAGAATCAGAACGATAAAATTACTATAGAACATGTATTTCCTCAGACTGCCGATGATCCATATTGGACAGAGAGATTTGGCGATAGCGTTTTATTGCATTCATTAGGAAATCTATTGTTGTTAAGTAGAAGTAAAAATTCAGAACTACAGAATCATCCTTTTAATAAAAAGAAAAAGACAAGTCGTGATGAGAATGGCAATATTGTGTACAATGGTTATGATACAGGATCTCATAGTGAGATATATGTAGCGAATGAGTACGAAGAATGGACTCCGTCGGCTATACAAGACCGAGGAAAAAAGATGTTAGAATTTTTGAAAGTTCATTGGAACATTAATCATGATTTTACAGATGATGAAGTAAAAAAACTGCTAAATTTGTCAGGAGAGAAGCCTATTGTATATGAAGGTCAGGATAATGAGCCTGGGTTGATTTCTGAAGATGACGATGATTAATTTGTATATTAGACGAACATTAATCTTTGGTTTTCCCCGGAATACGCAAGTTTTTTCGGGGAAAACCTTTGTGCCTATAAATTGCGGTATTCGGAAAAATTATAAATTTGCAAGGTCATTATCTTCCGATTCTGTTTTACGGACTTCGGCAGAGGAGGGGGGGGGATGATGGAAGAATGTTAAATTAGAAGTCGCTTAAAATCTTATGACACAAACAATATTCAGATGTTACGATACTTCAACTAGAAAAAATGGTATTCCTATTTCTACAATAGTAGGAAATGGCATTTTTGATTTGATAGGCACGAACGAACCTTGCCAGACTAAAAGTCTCGGATATGTACTTGCAAGGTCTGAAAATGCAATGAAGAGTTTTCTTAAATGCATATATGGGAAGAAGAATAGGAAAGTTGCGAAATTGATGGATGATAAATATTCAATTGACTGTGAATTAATGCTTCCTAAGGCTGATGGTAATAGTAGGCTAAGAGCAGACATCGTTATTAACTTTCCACAAAACAAGACCGTGATAATTGTGGAAGCCAAAACTGTGAAAAATAAATGCAATGTGAACGATGCAATATCACAAGGAATTAATTACGCAACACTGATGCGTGATAATAATCTTATTGATAAAGAAACTTTTGATAACAAGATAGTTGTCGGGTTGACAAATGATGACGAATGTTGTCCGTCAGGCAAAGTAATAAAATGGAGCGATATTATAAATTCGTTTGACAATATAGATGATTATTTGGTAACCGATTATAAAAATTATTTGTTGAAAAATTCTAGATTTATGAATTATTATGATGTAGAAGTGTTGTCGATATCAGCACAGTATACGATAAAAGGTGTGGAGCAAGTGGGAGTTTATGAGTGTCCTGCAAGTTATAGCAGAGGTAAACGCAGACCTTTATATATGGCTTTTCGTGGAGAAGGAGGTCGTGTTGATACTTTATATAAGGTGTCAGAATTGAAGAAGATGCCAATTGAAGGAGAAGAGTATAAAAAGATAAAGTTGAATATTGCTCACGAAATATCAGACAAAATCGATAAATATAAGGAAATTGTTGCCCATGATATTAATGACGAGGAAGAAAAGTGGGTTTTTATACTGGACATTGAGAAATCTATAAAACTTCCAAATCCAGTCGTTTGCGAAAGGAATAACTCGAATGAAGATAAAAGTCATGGGTTGTCTGATTATTTCAGTTCTCCAGAAGAAAATGACAAGTATAAAGATGTCGTTGAGAGTGATAAAGTAGTTGTTTTTAAGACTAAAAAATCTCAAAAAGATAATGATACAGAAAAATGAATTAACTCATAAAGTGTTGCTAAACAGATAATAAACAAAACAATTTCATTATGAGTACCTACATAGTATTGGGACTTTCGAGTAAGCGGCGCGAAGATGCGCTGAAGATATACGAGCGCGCAAACGAACTGCTGAAAGAATTGAATACTGAGGAAAGCAAAAAGATTAAGTTCGACTTTGAAGACCAATTGCCAAATGGCGAATACGGATTCTCTTTCGATTCGTGTAACGGCGATTTGTGTAGCATCGCTTTCGATATTATCACGGATGTTGTCGCTTCGTTTCCCGAAATGACGTTGCACTTCGTGGAGTGTGGTGAAGGTCCAGTGACGACAGAAGGCTTCTCGGAAAATGGGAAACTGTATGAGATGGATGCCCCAAAGGACGAAAATGGAAGATACCTTCTGGACGATGGCGAGAGTGTGGTGTATATTTATCCGCTGGAACTACTCACGGAAGCTCTGAACGAATCGCGCTACACTACATACAACCTATGCCACCGATTGCTTTGGCTCAAGGTAAACACACCTGATGATGCAAAAGCGTATGTGCTGGAGGAAACCAGCAACGAGCAGAGCGTCAATGTGGGCGACATCGCACAAAAACTTTTCGGCGTCATTAAGGAAGCGCACGCAGAAAAATCGGATGGCAGTGCCGACTTCACCGCTATGGAAAACCAGACACGCCAATGGATGGAGGAGGGTGCCGAGAACATCTGCAAGGCGTCATTTATGTATAATGGCAACTACTGTACGGTTGACATTCTGCGGAAAAACGGCGATAGGTGGGACATCTACAAGGTTCAGCCCGAATTTGCCGAAGGGGAGACAAATCCAGAAGTGTTTGCGCCGAGCCTTGCCTACCAGAAATGGGTGCTTACGCAGTGCGGTGTAAAAGTCGGCAATGCTTACCTTGTAGGCGAGCAACAGGGCGAATCCGATTTGCAAAGGCATGTCATCGATATGAATGCTCTGGTTGAAACCGAATATCCCAAAGTCGAAAAGCAAGTGTGGTTGGCGTTGCACTATCTTCGCAACAGAAGGTATGGCCCGTTCAACGATCTTCCAGACCCTTGTGTGGAGGGCTGCCCATTCATGGAATATTGCAAGCAAAATGTTAAGCGTCGTTCCTATCAAACGGCAGAAGACTATGTGCCGTTACTGAAAAAGGATGATGAAGATGACGACTTGCCGTTCTAAAAACCTTGAACTTTGAATTTTTGAACTTTGAACATTAAATTTCCCAACCATATTGGATATATTATAGCAGTATTGATGATGCATCACGGTACAACAAATAAACAATTTCAAACAAACAGAAACTTGTAAACGAAATTAATATGGATAATAGAATTGAATCGCTGATTAACTCATTAGAACGCAATTATAACCGTTGGGAAGAACCTTGCATAGATTTTACAGGTGAAGAAGTTATTGTAAACCGTGAAGAAATAATCTCTAGAGATACGACTGAAGAAGAACGCAATTTGATGGAGAACATTGCCAACGATTTGAAAAGCCTCAGGTACGAAGAAATATTAAAATTCCTTTATGAGATAGTCATTCCATTCGGACATCGACCATTCGATGAGATATACATCGAACTAATTAGACGTGGTGAAGAATGGGCTTTAGAAATAGACAATCCAACCGTTCTGCAAAAATATAGTGACAAAGGAAATGACTATGCCACATACGCATTGTATGAAAAGTACATGCATGGAGATGAAAAAAATGGCATATTCATCAATCATAAAAAAGCACGCGAATATTATGATATGGTTGGCGATATTCCAAATAAAGAAGAATGGGATGATAACGAAGATCCAGGCGAAGATTATCCTGAGACATATCAATATTCGCTTTATGGAAACAAAGAAACAATCAATGAGGTGGAGAATTTAATCAACGCCATTCTTCAGAGATTTGGAGATTGGGATGAGTTTAGATTTTATGTTCCACAACAAAACGTAATGAAAGAACTCGTTGATAGTGATTCAGAATACTATCGTGGTAATATCATTGGGTTGAAAAGATATTCTTCCCGTAATCTGATTATAACCACTGAATCTAATTCATCAGAACCATTGCTCTATGCACTGAGGTATAGATTTAAGAATCTTAATGTAGAAGTGAAAAAACTCGATCTTTAATGAACCTTGAACATTAAACTTTGAACGTTAAACAAGAAACTTAGAAACTTAGAAACGGCGTTAGCCAAAAAACTTAGAAACGATCGTATATGGAACATTCTGCAAAAGGACTTTCAAAATCGCGCTACACGGCATATTGCCAGTGTCCGAAATTATTGTGGCTCAAGGTAAACAAACCAGATGAGGCAACTGAGAATGCAGCCGTGGAGGCTCGTTTCGAGCAGGGCAACAATGTCGGCGACCTTGCTATGGGGCTTTTCGGCGACTTCAAGGAAGCACACGCCGAGAAGTCTGATGGTAGACTCGACCTTGCCGCAATGGCAAGCCAGACACGCCAATGGTTGGAGGAGGGCGTGGAGAACATCTGCGAGGCTTCGTTTACTTACGAGCGAAATCGTGTATTGGAGAATCTGTTTTCCGATTCGGACAGACCGCTTGTAACGGCGTGGAAGGAATCGCACTATTGCGCTGTGGACATACTTAGGAAAAACGGCGACGGCTGGGATATCTACGAGGTAAAAAGTTCAAGTTTTCCGGAATGTGACGGCGAGGAGACCAGATTGGAAAAGTATGCTCCCGACATTGCCTATCAGAAATGGGTGCTTACGCAGTGTGGCGTAAAGGTTATCAATACATATCTTGTCTGCCTTAACAGCGACTATGTTCGGCAGGGTGAACTCGACTTGCAGAAGCTTTTCGTCATTATTGATATGAAGGCTCTGGTCGAAAAGGAATATTCAAAAGTCCATACTCAGGTTTCAAGGGCATCGAGTTTGCTTAACAGCGATACCGAACCATCAGCCGAACTTTCCGAAAACTGCATGAAGCCATACGCTTGTGCCTTCTGGGACTATTGCAAGCAGCTGCATAATGTTCCGCAGGACAAACCTACGGTTTTTGACCTTTATAGGATGAACTTCAAGAAGAAGTTGGAACACTATGAAGCTGGCAATCAGACATTTGAGGAACTGCGAAACGAAAAGCTGACCGATAAGCAGCAGATGCAGGTGGAATGTACGCTGAACCATACCGAGCACATTGATAGGGAAGGTATCCGCGATTTTCTGTCGCAACTGAGTTATCCGCTTTATTTTCTTGATTTTGAAACCTTGCAACAGGCGGTTCCGCAGTACGATGGCCAGAGACCGTACCAGCAGATTACATTCCAGTATTCGCTTCATATCAAGGAGAGTGCCGATGCTCCATATCAGCACAAGGAGTTCCTTGCACCCAGCGATGGCACCGATCCGCGCAGAGCCTTGGCCGAACAGTTGTGCCGCGACATTCCTATGGATGTCTGCACCTTGGCCTACAACAAGGGCTTCGAGTGCGGTCGCATCAAGGAGTTGGCTACGCTGTATCCAGATCTTGCCGCGCATCTGCTCAACATCCGCGACCACATACAGGACTTGCTAGTCCCATTCCAGAACGGCTGTTACTATGTCCCAGCAATGGGTGGCTCGTTCAGTATCAAGAGCGTGTTGCCAGCACTTTTCCCCGATGAACCATCGCTCAACTATCACAATCTTGATGAGCGGTGCCAGAACGGTGGCGATGCAATGTCAATTTTTCCGCGCATCAAGGATATGCCGCCAGCCGAAGCCGCAGCCAGCTGCGAAGCCTTGCTCCGCTACTGCGAACTCGACACATGGGCAATGGTAAAGGTTTGGGAAAAATTAAAGGAAACGTTGGAATGAATGTTTACAATGTAGCGTCGCAATGCATTGTACTCGCTACAAATCATTAACAATCTATGAAAACTATTTTTGAATTAGTCAGAATTACAACCAACAGCAAAAGTCGCTATCCTGTCCGCAAAACTCGAAAGTGGGATATGGGTTTTTTCTCGACTTTGGCGAAGGCCGAGAAACAAATACGCAAGGATGTTAAGATTTGTCGAGCATGGGAGAGTGATCTTCTGAAGCATATTGCCGAGGAAGAGGATTACCGCAACGATGAGAAAAGTGGTGGACACGATGTTGTCTTGGCGTACAAAATAACCGAGCGAGAATTGGATGAAGAGCAAGGGGAAAATATTCAGTCCGTTCGTACATACACTGCCGATGGAAGCCCTAACGATAAGTGTTTGCTTGACCACAAATGCGAGCGGCATTTTGAAGGTCGTCCGCCGGAACAGATTCGCTTTCATCCGGGCGACATCGTGGAGGTGATTGACGAGAGGCAGGCGGAACTATGTGTTGTTGAACACGCTCAGCCGACTGAAGATGATTACAAACGATTCTGTAATCGTTGTCAGGAAAAGTACAATGAAATTCTGTTCCATTGGGATTACAGCGATGACAGTTATCTGGTTGAATCGTTGGGCGAAGGTGATACGCATTTTCATCCTCTGTCACCGTATGTTTTCTGTCCAACAAAGCCACTATCTAAGGCGTTGAAAGACAAGTTTAAGTCAAAGTATGAAGAAATACTTGCCCGTTATGGTAAACATTGATAGAATATGGCTATAGTTTGATATTCAACTTTTTTTTTGTTTTTATAACAAGCAGATTATCACAACGTTAAAAAAGAGGATGTCATTCCACAAGTCAGAACATACACGCGATACGGAATGGGGAGCGTTGTAATGTTCGACTATGCGGAATCTCCCATTAGTACATAAAGGAGATTCCGTATAAGTGAACTCACAAGCAACGTTCCTTATGCTGTTCGTTCAACTTTACGGAATGACGGCAAATGGTTGACAAAAAAATCAGAATAATTTCAGTTGTTTGTAAAACTAGAGCCTAAAATATTTATTTTTCTCTGTCGTACCAACTGCCAAATGATGCTTCCGATTCATTTGTAGTGAATTTTCCATTGCTGTCAATCCAGCCCCATTTCCTATTAAGCAGTACGCGAGTGTAATTTTCCGAGTTTATAGAAACATCGTCAAAAATTGGTTGGGTATAGGTGTCGCCCCACAGAAAGCCAATTTTGCCATCCTTCACCACTGGTATAGCGCCATCAGGGTCCTGCATTGAATAAACCTCGTCCAAGTCGATAGGAGTGGACTCGGAGCCATTGTTTCCATCAAGGATGCCCATCTTGCCGTTTTGCACCGCCAAAAAATAGTCGATATACGACCAGAAATAGCGGTAAATGCGTTCGTAGCCCTTGGTCAAAAGTTGCTGATCTTTGATGTCGTATAGAAAGTAGCGGCTGTTATGGATAACCGGAATCAAATTGGTTCGTTCGAAGCAAGTGTAGAGTTCGGGGAAGTCATCGAATTGTGGTTCTATTAGAATCTTTCCGCACACATCGCGAAGTCCTTTCTTTCCGTTATCGCCTGTGAAAATCTGGTCGCGCATATCGAGGTGCATTCTGCGGAAATTGTTCTCTATTTTCGAATATCTTTCGACTTCCTCTGATGTGTATTTCCTCTCCAATCGCGAAGCCACTCCTCCGTAAAAACATTCGCGTATATGCCGTGCTTCAATGTATTCCTTGGCAGTTTGCACATCAGGCACGGTGCATTCTACATAGCAATTTCGACCACAAATCCAGTCGTGCCACATGCCATGCAGAGCTTTTTTGTTGGCTTTCTCTGCAGTCCAGAGATATGATAGTTCGTTGTTGTTCATGTTGTTCAATTGTGTTATTTCAACGATTCAAATACATCGCAACTTGTTATTTCTGCATTCCAATGTTTCAACAAAATATCCTTGTTGCGTACAACCCATTCTTTTATGCTTGCGATTTGTTTTGGTGTTAGCGATATTTTATCCAAATCATTGGACTCTAACAGTATTTTCGGCTCGTCAGATATTGACATTGGAATGCTTTCTAAGATTTGAGGCTTGATTGCAGTATTGTTTTGAAATCTTATTCGGGGCGTATTGTGTTGGTTTGTTTGCAAAATGTAGGTTTGAATCCACACAATGACATCCAATTCGGTTTTCCGTTGCGAAATGCTTGACAATTCCAATAGCATATCGTCCGTAATGGTATTTGCAATATCATTAAACGATTCGTAGTTGTTTGGTTCTTCTGTTTTATCAATTTGATTCATATCAGTCTTTTATAATTTACTCACTAATATATTGAATACTTTTCGTTTTTTTTAGAAAGTTGTGTCGGATTTACTGCATTCCTTTTTTTGCCTTTTGTTTTCAAGCCCGTTAGCCTGTTCGCCTTTTCTTCTGTTCGCCTTTTTTGTCAACTTTTACTCTCCAATTCGGTTAATAACTATCTTTAAAAACTTCGTTTTTCCGTTGGAAAATTGTTACCTTTGCGCACGTTTAAAGAAAATAAAAAATTTTTATGGCAGAAGATAAAGACTTGGAACAGAACGGTGCTGTAAATGCCCAGCAAACGGGTGCAGACTATTCCGCAAATAGCATTCAGGTCCTGGAAGGTTTGGAAGCAGTTCGCAAGCGTCCGGCAATGTATATTGGCGATATTAGCGAAAAGGGCTTGCACCATTTGGTATACGAAGTTGTTGATAACTCTATCGACGAGGCAATGGCCGGCTATTGCAACGAGATTTACGTTCGCATAGGCAAGGGCAATTGCATTCTTGTAAGCGATAATGGACGTGGTATTCCGGTAGGAATGCACGAGAAGGAACATAAGTCGGCCCTTGAGGTTGTTATGACAGTGCTTCATGCCGGTGGTAAGTTCGACAAGGGCTCGTACAAGGTTTCCGGTGGTTTGCACGGCGTTGGCGTTTCCTGCGTTAATGCATTGTCGAAGAAGCTTGTGGCAACTGTTTGCCGCGAGGGTAAGATTTACCGCCAGGAATATGCATACGGCAAGCCGGTGACTCAGGTGGAGATTATCGGGGAAACCGACAAGACGGGAACAACCGTTGAGTTCTGGCCTGATGATTCGATATTTACAGTAACCGAATACAAGTACGAAATCCTTGAAACACGCATTCGTGACTTGTCTTACCTAAACAAGGGCATTAAGTTGGTTCTTGAGGATGTGCGTGAGCTTGACGAGAATGGAAACGGCATCAAGAAGGAATTCTATTCTGAAAATGGCTTGAGCGAATTTGTTGAGTATCTTGACGAAGGTCGCGAGAAACTTACTGGAAGCGTAATTCATACATCTACAGTTAAAAACGGTGTTCCAGTTGAAATAGCACTTCAGTACAATAACGAATACACGGAAAACCTCCATTCGTTCGTAAACAACATCAATACCATCGAAGGTGGTACGCACTTGACAGGTTTCCGTCGCGGTTTGACAAGAACCTTGAAAAACTATGCTGAAACATCAGGTATGTTAGCTAAAGCAAAGGTTGAGATAAATGGCGATGACTTCCGTGAGGGTCTTACTGCTGTGATTTCGGTCAAGGTGGCAGAACCTCAGTTTGAAGGTCAGACTAAGACTAAACTTGGAAACAGCGATATTATCGGAGTCGTTGACCAGGCGGTAAGCGAAATGCTTGGCATTTATCTCGAAGAAAATCCAAACGAAGCCAAGGCAATAGTCGACAAGGTTGTTCTTGCTGCACAGGCTCGTATTGCGGCTCGCAAGGCAAGGGAACAGGTTCAGCGTAAGAACGTTATGTCTGGCGCAGGACTTCCAGGAAAATTGTCGGATTGCTCTGATAGGGATCCGGAAAAGTGTGAGTTGTTCCTTGTCGAGGGTGATTCTGCAGGCGGTACGGCAAAGCAGGGCCGTGACAAGAATTTCCAGGCAATACTCCCGTTGAGAGGTAAAATCCTGAACGTTGAAAAGGCAATGCCTCACAGGGTACTCGACAGCGAAGAAATTAGGAACATATATTCGGCTTTGGGCGTAACTATCGGAACTGCCGACGATAGCAAGGCCTTGAACTTGGAAAAGCTTCGCTATCACAAAATTATAATCATGGCCGATGCCGATGTCGATGGTCGACATATCGCAACGCTTATCATGACTTTCTTCTTCCGCTACATGAGGCCTATTATAGAAAAAGGTTACCTCTACATCGCAATGCCACCTTTATATCTTGTTAAAAAAGGCAATATCGGCAAGTACGCATGGACGGATGAAGAACGAATTGCTTTGGTCAACGAAATGGGCAAGGGCAGCGAATCGGGCTTGAAGGTTCAGCGCTACAAAGGTCTTGGTGAAATGAACGACGACCAGTTGTGGGAAACTACAATGGACCCCAACGGAAGAACTGTAAAGCAGGTTACTATCGAAAATGCAAGTGAAGCCGACAGAATCTTCTCTATGTTAATGGGTGACGAGGTTGGACCACGCCGCGAATTTATCGAAGCACATGCAACTTACGCTAATATAGACGCTTAGGCTAAACATGTTATTAAACAATTAAAAAAGATTGTTCACGCAAACAAAAGAATATAATTTTGCAGTTTAAAATTTTAAAAACACAGCAATGAGTGACAAACAAAAGAAAATCGTAGAACTCGACGAGGTGGTACTAAAGTTCGCCGGTGACTCTGGCGACGGAATGCAGCTGACAGGAACTCAGTTTTCTGATGCTTCAGCTTCATTTGGAAACGAATTATTAACATTCCCCGACTATCCAGCAGAAATTAGAGCTCCTCAAGGAACTGTAGCTGGTGTTTCTGGTTTCCAGGTACATATCGGTGCTAAGGAAGTACAGACTCCAGGCGATTTGGCAGACGTGCTTATCGCAATGAATCCTGCAGCCTTGAAGACCAACATGAAATGGGTAAAGCCGGGTGCTACTATTATAGTTGACGTTGACAGTTTTGACGAAAAGCATTGCGAAAAGGCTGGATATTCATACGATCCATTGCAGAGCGATGACTTGGATTCTTTCACTGTTATAAAAGCTCCGATAACTTCGTTGTCGCGTTCAACGGTTAGCGATCTAAATTTAGGTATTGATGTTAAGACTGCCGACAAGACTCGTAACCAGTTTGTTATGGGTATGTTGATTTGGTTGTTCAACCGCGATATGGGCGCTGAAGAGGAATTCTTGAAGAAGAAATTCGCCAAGAAGCCGGCATTGATTGAACCGAACATTGCTGTTTTGCATGCTGGATACAATTATGCCGACACTTTGGAAGCTATTGCTACACAGTACTATGTAAAGCCAGTTGAAGGCAAGAAGGGTACTTTCCGCCAGATTACAGGTAACACTGCTACTGCATGGGGCTTGATGGCTGGTGCTGAAAAGGCAGGTTTGAAACTATTCCTTGGTTCTTATCCTATCACTCCGGCTTCTGATATCCTTCACGAACTTTGTAAACACAAACATTTGGGTATTAAGACTTTCCAGGCAGAAGATGAAATCGCTGGTATTTGTACTGCTATCGGCGCAAGCTTCGGCGGTAATCTCGGTGTAACTTCTACATCTGGTCCTGGTCTTGCTCTTAAGACCGAAGCTGCCGGCTTGGCTGTTATTACCGAATTGCCATTGGTAATCGTTGACGTTCAGCGTGGTGGTCCTTCTACTGGTTTGCCTACTAAGACCGAACAGAGCGACTTGCTTCAGGCAATCCACGGTCGTCATGGCGAATCTCCAATGCCTGTAATCGCAGCATCTACTCCTGGTAACTGCTTTAACTTCGCATACGAAGCTTGCCGTATTGCTGTCGAACACATGACTCCAATCATCCTTTTGACCGACGGTTATCTTGCTAACGGTACCGAATTGTGGGAAATACCTAACTATGCTGGAATGCCAAAGATCAATCCTCCATTTGTAAAGGATAATGACCCAGAATATCAACCATACAAGCGTAATCCTGAAAAACTTAACCGTATGTGGGCTTTGCCAGGTCAGAAAGGCTTGGAACACAGAATCGGCGGTTTGGAGAAATCTGATGTTTATGGCGATGTTTCTCACGATCCAATGAACCACCAGATCATGACTAACTACCGTGCCGAAAAGGTTGCTCGCATTGCTAACGATATTCCTGAACAGGAAATCATCGGCAACCAGAATGGCGGCGAACTCCTAGTAATAGGTTGGGGTGGTACTTTCGGTGCATTGAACATGGCTGTTAAGGAATTGCGCGAGGAAGGTTACGATATCAGCTTGGCTCATTTCAACTACATTTTCCCGTTGCCAAAGAATACGGAAGACGTTTTGAAGAAGTTCAACAAGCGCATTGTTTGTGAATTGAACCTCGGTCAGTTTGCTGATTACTTGCGTACTCAGTTCCCGCAGTATCCTTACGAACAGTTCAACAAGGTTCAGGGCTTGCCGTTCTTTATTAGTGAATTGAAAGAAAGATTTAAACAAATTTTAGATAAATAATAGTTATGGAAGAAGTAAAACTTACAAGAGAAGACTTTCAGACCGCAGGTCCAGTAAAATGGTGTGCAGGTTGTGGTAGTTATTCAATTTTGGCAGCAGTACAGAACGCACTTCCACAGATTGGTGTTCCAAAGGAAAAGATCGTTTTTGTATCAGGTATCGGCTGTTCGTCAAGATTCCCGTACTATATGAAGACTTACGGCTTCCATACATTGCACGGAAGAGGTGCTGCTATTGCATCTGGTCTTAAGTCTGCTCGTCCAGACCTTAACGTTTGGTTGACTACTGGCGACGGCGATTCAATGGCTATCGGTGGAAACCACTTCATCCACTTGATTCGTAGAAATATCGATATCAATGTTTTGGTATTCAACAATAAGATTTATGGTTTGACCAAAGGCCAATATTCTCCAACTACTCCTTACGGTTCAATCACAAAGTCTTCGCCAGACGGAACAATCGAAAATCCTTTCAAGCCAGGTGAACTTGTTATCGGTGCAGAAGGTAATTTCTTCGCAAGAGTTATCGACAAGGAACCACGCAACCTTGAAAAGACTTTGATTGCTGCTAATGCACATAAGGGCGCATCTGTAGTAGAAGTATTGCAGAACTGCGTTATCTTCAACGATAAGATTCACGAAAGCATTGTAGGCAAGGACGTTCGCGATGATAACGTTGTAATGCTTGAACAGGGTAAACCAATGATCTTCGGTAAGGAACACAATAAGGGCCTCGTTCTCGAAGGTGCAGACATTAAGGTTGTTACAATCGGTGAAAATGGTATTACTGAAAAGGATATCCTCGTTCACGATGCTACCACAAAGAACCCGAGCGTACATTACTTGCTTGCAAAGATGACTTACCCGTTGGCAATCGGTGTTATCCGTAGCGTCGAAGATTCTACATACGAAACCAAGTTGCAGGAACAGGTCGACAATGCTATGGCAACGACAAAGATTAAGACTGTTGACCAGTTGCTTCACAGCGGACAGATTTTTGAAATTAAGTAAAAGTTTTTCATAATGAAAGAAAAGTCCGGTTTCGAAAAGGAATCGGACTTTTTTGTTGCCAGTTTGCGCAAATCTGCTTATATTTGTTGACATGAAAAAGATAACTGTCATATTGTTTGTGTTGCTGTTGTTTGCCATGCCTGGTTGTTTTGATGCAGGTAATGGCGGCCGCAGTTCTGGTAACGATTCATTCAGCTTTGAGGATTTGTTTGGTGATGAAGAGTACGACGAAGGCGAAGATGCTTCGTATCCTGATGGCGTGATTGATGGAGATGATTATGATATCGGTGATTTGTACGATGAGCCGGAAGACGAATCTTTTTGGTCGGGCCTTAAGAAAAAAATAGGTGGAATCAATGTATTTACCATAGATGACGACATTGCGTTTGGCCGTCAATGTGATGAAGAAATATCATCGTCGCCGTCGGAATATCCGATATTGTCGCGAACAAGATATGCAAGTGTATATCGGTATCTGGAAGAAATAAGGGATAACATTCTCAGTTCGGACAAGATAGAAAACAGAGACAATTTCGAGTGGAAACTGACAATAATTGACGACGATGTGCTGAATGCTTTCGTCACTCCGGGCGGTTACATATATTTTTACACTGGCTTGCTTAAATATACCAAGTCGGAGGCGGAAGTGGCAGGAGTCATGGCTCATGAGATTGCTCATGCAGACCGCAGGCACAGTACTCAGGCTATGACCAAGGAGTATGGCGTAAGTTTCTTGATTTCAATCGTGGCGGGAATAGTAACAGACGGCGAAGATTCGTACATTTCGGATATTGTGCAGACCTTGGCATATAATGGCGCAAGTCTGTCTTTTTCGCGAAAGCATGAGTACGAGGCTGATGAGTATTCTGTAAGATATTTGAATAGCATCCGCAACAAGAGAAACTATCAGCCGACAGCTATTGTAGATTTCTTTGACAGGATGAAGCAGGATAGCTTGACGGAGTCAAACGGACATTTTGAGTTTCTTATGACACATCCGTATGACGATAACCGTAAGGAAAATATTTATAAGATATGGAATTCACTCGGTTCGCCAAAAGGTATGCGGTTCGAAAATAACCATGAGGCAATTGTTTCCATGCTACCGTAAATAAAAATCATTAAATATTTATTGCGAAACAATATTCGTGTTAATTTTGTGGCAAACTTTAAAACACATAACAAAATGAAAAAAGCTATTCATTCAGACAATGCACCGGCAGCTATCGGTCCATATAGCCAGGCCATCGAAGCTAACGGTATGATATTCATTTCTGGTCAGTTGCCAATTGATCCTGCAACAGGAACAATGCCGGAAGGCGTTACAGCACAGACAGAACAGAGCATGAAGAACCTTGAAGCAATCCTTAAGGCTGCTGGTTGTACTTTCGACAACGTAGTAAAGTCAACCTGCTATCTTGCAGACATGAGCTATTTTGCAGACATGAACGCTGTTTACGGAAAGTATTTCACATCTAACTATCCGGCAAGAGCAGCTTTCGCAGTAAAGGAACTCCCAAAGAAAGCCCTTGTTGAAATTGAAATGATTGCTGCAAAGTAGTCGATTGTCTAATTTAACTTTTGAGCTTTGAAAATTTATTTAGCATCCAGCGACGACAGCGACGTCCCTCCGTCGTCTGCCGCCGTTGATTCGTTTGTCGGTCGATTCAATTTGTCGCCTGACGTATTTGTAGATAGCAATCCTGATGTAATCTGGTTTTTGTCAGGAGGTTCCGAGCATAAGGTGCTCGACAGGATCGAATCTAAGAACAGATATTGTTTTCTAGCATCACGTAACAATAATTCGTGGGCCGCCGCTATCGAGGTTAAGGCATTCCTTAACGAAAAGGGTATCAATACAAAACTTTTTGATGTAGATAAGCTTACCAGTTTGGAAGAGCTGGAAAGCTATCTGGAACATCCAAAATCTGATGTGCCGGTTAAGGTCGGTCTTATCGGCGGTGTGTCGGATTGGCTGGTCGCCAGTACTCCAGAAGAAGAACTATTGAAGGAAGTGCTCGACATCGAGCTTGTTAATTTTACATGGGAAGAAGTACTTGCTTTGCCTGAAGGTGATGATTTCTGTCATTATGCCGAAAGTTTCGGACACTTCGGACATGAAAGCTATCAGTCGGAACTGTCCCTCGTAAAGAAACTCGACACTTTGATAAAATGCAATTGCCTTGATGCAATTACTGTCGCCTGTTTCGATTTGATAGGTCATGTCGGTAATACTGTGTGCCTGCCTGTAGCTGCTATGAATGCGTATGGTTTCCCTACAACTTGTGAAGGCGACTTGTGTTCGGCAGCAATGATGATTGTAGTAAAGCGATTGACTGGCAAGATTCCATGGATGGCAAATTTGAGCTATGCCGACAAGAATGGTGTTGTGTTCTCGCATTGTACAATTCAGGAAAACATGCTCTCGAAGATGGAAGTAACCACTCATTACGAATCGGGTAAGAATGCTGCAATTAAAGGCGAGCTGAAAAAACAAGAAGTTACTATTTGCCGTATTGACAGCAAGTTGGAAAACTGCTTCCTGACTTTGGGCGAGATTGTTGACAATTACAGTTCGCCAATGGCTTGCAGAACTCAGGCTTTTGTCAAGATGTCGTCGAAAAGCTTATTCCTGTTGAGGGAATTCCCGTTGGGCAACCATCATTTGATTATTCCTGGCGACTGCACTGACATTATCGCAGAATACTTTACAAATCACGGATTTAGAATAGTATAATTTATGCGTGGCAAATACCATTCCCCGGATTCTGAATCAAGTTCAGAATGACGGAAAATGGTATTTGTCTTCTTTTTGTATGTGAATATGTGATGTCTTAATGATAAAATTTTACTAAAATTGCAATCAAAATATATGTAATATGAAGAAAATAATTGTTGTTATTGTTGCCGTTTTGCTTGCACAGATTTCTGTGGCAACACCGGGTTGCTATTGGGTTTTCTTTACCGATAAGGCAAATACAAGTTTTGATCCTTACAAGTATTTTGACTCGAAGGCGATAGAACGTCGCGAGAAGCAAGGTCTGCCGTTATACGACATTTCCGATTATCCGTTGAATTCCGATTATGTGGATGCAGTTTCGGCGCTTTCGGAAGAAGTAGTCGGCGAGACGCGTTGGTTCAATGGTCTGGGCGTTATGGCAGAACGCGAGAACATTGAGAAGATTAAATCTTTGCCGTTTGTCGCATCGGTGGTTGAGATTGCCGGAGAAATGATTGTCGCAAAATATTCGGGAACGGAAATGGATGAATTCTGTGACGACAGTTTCGACATGGAAATGTTAAAGCCAGAGTTGCTGCCTCAGCTACTTCGTATGCATGGCGAATTGTTCTCCGAAAAAAACATTGATGGTAAAGGCGTCAGGATTGCAGTATTTGACGGCGGTTTCCCCAATGTTGACAAACACGAGTTTTTTAAGCACCTTCGCGACAATAACCAGATAGTGAAAACATGGAATTTCCCTAACAAGAAGGAATATGTATACGGTTGGAGCTCGCATGGGACAATGACATTGAGTTGTATAGCCGGAGTGTATACGACAATGAATCGCATATTCAAAGTCGGCCTGGCAACGGGCGCAGAATTCCTTTTGGCGCGTACCGAAGTCGACCCTGAACCTTTCAAGGAGGAAATTTGGTGGACGCAGGCAATGGAGTGGGCAGACCAGAATGGCGCCGATATTATCAGCAGTTCGTTGGGCTATGGTAAAGACCGTTATTACACAAAGGATATGGATGGAACTTCGTTTGTCGCCAAGGCGGCAAATATGGCTGCTCGCAAGGGAATGCTAGTATGCAATTCGATGGGTAATGAAGCCGATGATAAGTCGTGGCGTGTGCTAATAACACCGGCAGATGCCGACAGTGTTATTTCCGTGGGCGGAATAGATGGTTCGTTGGAAAAATACCGCCATATAGATTTTTCATCTTATGGACCGACTGCTGATGGTCGTAGAAAACCAAATGTAGTTGCTTTCGGACATGCGTATGTTGCTAATCCTAAAGGTGATATAACATCGGCATATGGAACTTCATTTTCTTGCCCGCTTGTAGCTGGGTTCTGCGCTTGTGCATGGCAGACGAATAGGGGACTGACGGCTATGCAGCTGAAGGATGAAATTGAAAAGTCGGGAGATCTATATCCGTATTTCGACTACGCTCTTGGTTATGGCGTGCCGCAGGCCAGATATTTTACAGGTGAGTTGGTGCCAGTTTCTGAACCAACATTTGATTTTGAATCGACTGGTAATACTTTGAATATAAAGTTAAAGTCATTTGATGAGAATCGTGAGGTGTTCTATAATATAATGCGCGATGATGGCCGGTTGTTCTATTACGAGCATCTTGAGGCAAATGCAGATGGAGAAATAAGCATACGTAATATTAAGGATTATCCATATTCAACCGTGAACGTATATTATCATGGTTATGTTGGTTCGTTCAAGAATAACGAGGTTGTTGATGGTCGCGACTCGTATTCCAGTCTGCCGGTAGTTGGCGCCGACGGATGTTCCAAGCAGATGTACCGGTCAAACTACAATACGACACATGACTACAAAAAACCTAAGAAAATGCGTTTCCTTGTGATGGTGGATGCCGGTTTTGCAGGATTTAAGACTTTTGAAGCTACGACAAACAAGCAGAAGTCTACATATTCGGCGTTGCTAGGATTCCAATGGGAGGCAAGCAAGAAATATTACCTTGGTGCGGCACTCGGAATGGGTTGCGACGACTACTGGGGAACAGACCTTGTCGGCGTTCAATATTCAAATGTAAAACGCGAAAGATTCCGCACTTCAAATCTTTGCCTTGAATTGTTCCAGCGTGTAAAAATGGTAAGCGGTGGCTTGTTGAGCAATGGTTTCACCTGGGATTTGGGAATTTTCGGCGGATGGAATTTCGAAAACCGTCATGTTGTTATACAGGATGCCTTGTCGTCAGATTATGCAAAGACTCGCCTGACAAATAAAGGATATAATTTTGTAAATCCTTTGCAGTGGGGCGTGAAGACTGCCTTGACCTATGATATTGTTTCCGTATATGCGAAATTGCGTGTTTCTGATCTGCTAAAAGGTTCGTATGCAGGACAATATGACGACTTTATGAAATTTGAAATAGGTATGCAGTTGATAATACCGTTCTAGGCACAATAAGTTTGAGAAATATATAAAGGCACTTATGTGCCTTTTTTTGTAAGTATTTTTGTATTTTTGCGAGATAAAACAAAAGCATTTGGAACGAGCAAAAACATATTTTGTGTCAGATGCCCACTTCGGAGCTGACAATTCGACAACATCAGAATATCGTGAGGCGTTGTTCTGCAAGTGGTTGGATACCATAAAGCCGGATGCTGCTGAATTGTATCTGCTTGGCGACATTTTTGATTTCTGGTTCGAATATAAATATGTTGTGCCCCGTGGTTTTGTACCCGTTATGGCCAAATTGAAGGAACTGTCTGATTCAGGTGTCAAGATAGTTTACTTTACCGGCAATCACGACATGTGGGTTTTCGATTATCTTCCAAAAGTGATAAATGCCGAAATTATCCGCAATCCAGAAGTTCGTACGATAGGCGGTAAGACGTTTTACATGGGACATGGAGATGGTTTGGGGCGTGCCGACCATAAGTACAATGCAATGAAATGGATGTTCCATTGCCGTTTCTTTCAGTTCCTTTTCAAGTGGATTCATCCAGATTGGGGCTGCAAGATCGCATTATGGTGCTCGAAGACTAGCCGCAAGAAGCATAAATTGTATACGCCTAATTATGAAACCGAATTTCTGGTGAAATATGCAAGGACGGTTTTGGAAACAAGCCATTACGATTTTTTTATTTTCGGGCATAGGCATATTCCATATCAGCATCAGCTTGATGAAAATACATTGTTTACGAACGTAGGCGACTGGCTGTTTAATTTTTCCTATGCTGTTTTTGATGGAGAAAAACTTGATTTGTTAAAGTTCGATATGGAGAAATGAATGCAATTTATTATTTTTGCATTTACAAAAGGGAAACATTATGCGTCTTTATACTCAGCAGTTAATCAAACAATATGGCAAGCGAATGGTCGTCAAGGGTGTTGACGTTGAAGTAAGCCAGGGTGAGATTGTCGGTCTGTTGGGTCCAAACGGAGCAGGAAAGACTACAACTTTCTATATGATTGTTGGCCTCATCAAGCCTAATCAGGGACGTATATTCTTGGATGATAGAGATATAACCAAGTTGCCGATATACAAGCGTGCTCGCTTGGGAATCGGTTATCTTGCGCAAGAGGAATCCGTTTTTCAGAAAATGTCCGTAGAGGATAATATCAAGTCCATTCTTGAGTTCCGTCGTGGACTGGGACGCAAGGATAGGAATATGATTGCCGAACAGTTGCTGGAGGAATTCAGCTTGAACCATATTCGCAAGAGTAAAGGTTTTCAGCTTTCCGGCGGAGAACGTCGCCGTACTGAAATCGCCCGCGCTCTGGCAATAGACCCTAAGTTTATTCTCCTTGATGAACCTTTTGCTGGTGTCGATCCTATTGCCGTGGATGATATCCAGACGATTGTCATGCACCTGAAAAATCGTAATATTGGTGTGCTTATTACCGACCATAATGTGCACGAGACATTGGCAATTACCGATCGCGCATATTTGCTGTTTGAGGGTGGAATATTAAAAAGCGGTACTGCTGAGGAACTTAGCGAAGATGCCCAGGTGCGTAAGGTTTATCTGGGTGCAAACTTCGAGTTGAGAAAATAACTGATAATTGATAATGAACGATTGGCTTGTTGTATAACTTCATAAGTGATAGCAAACAAATCTTTGGCGTATTGCAAACCGATAAAACCGGATTCCGATTGAAATTGCATTTATGAAGGAAAATATCGCGAATGCCCGTTCTGAGATTATCAAAATTTAAACATAGAAACAAAAGAAATATTATATGTACAAGATTATTAGAAAGGTAGAATTGCTTTCGGGCGACACGATTCTTTTTGATGTGCTTGCGCCAAGAATTGCAAAGTCGGCATTGCCAGGTCAGTTCCTTATTGTGAAGATTGATAAGAATGGCGAGCGAATACCATTGACAATAAGTGATAATGATGATGAAAAGGGTACTGTTACTATTGTTTTCAAGGTAGTTGGCAATTCTACACGACAGATGGCAACACTCAATGAGGGGGATGCGTTCGAGGATATTGTCGGACCTCTGGGACGACCGTCTGAACTTGTGCATATAGCGAATGAAGATCTTAAGAAACGTAAAGTCGTATTTATTGGTGGCGGAGTTGGAATTGCTCCTGTGTTTCCGCAAGTAAAATGGATGAACGAGCATGGTTGTCCTTGTGATGTGATTATCGGAGCAAAGACTGCATCAATGCTGATATACGAAAACGAACTCAGAACCATATCCAGGAATTTGTATGTTGTAACAGAAGACGGATCGTCAGAATATAAGGGCTTGGTTACCGATGTCCTAAAAAATTTGGCTGCAGCAGGAAATTATTATGATGAAGTGGTTGCCATTGGTCCGCTTATCATGATGAAATTTGTCTCCAAGCTTTGCACGGAATTGGGATTTAAGTGTACGGTAAGTTTAAATTCGCTCATGGTTGATGGAACCGGAATGTGTGGTGCTTGTCGAGTTTCGATAGGTGGCAAGACGAAATTCACCTGTGTCGACGGACCGGAATTTGATGCGTCGCTGGTTGATTTTGACCAGGCGATGAAGCGTCAGGCGATGTATAATAACATTGAAGGGCACAAGCAGCTGGAAGAAGAGGAAAAGTCTGAAGGTCATGTTTGTCATATTGGCGGAGTTATTGATGAGCCAATCGACAACAAGAAGCGTGTGCCGGTAAGGGAGCAGGATCCTAAAGTTCGCGCTACCAATTTCGATGAAGTATGTCTTGGCTACAATGCAGAAGAGGCTATTATGGAGGCGCAGCGTTGCCGTCAGTGCAAGAAACCTATGTGTGTGTCGGGTTGCCCGGTGTCAATAAATATTCCTGCATTTATCGGCAAGGTCGCAGTTGGAAATTTTGAAGAGGCGGCAAGGATAATCAATATGGATTCGGCATTGCCAGCTGTATGTGGTCGTGTATGTCCTCAGGAAAGCCAGTGTGAGGGTAAGTGCATACTTGGCATAAAAGGAGAACCGATTGCAATAGGAAAGCTTGAGCGTTTTGTCGGCGACTGGTCGAGGGAAAATAATATTGATTTTTCGTCAGACGTTGAAAAGAATGGTCATAGGGTTGCTGTCGTTGGCAGTGGTCCGTCTGGACTTACATGTGCAAAGGAATTGTTGGCGATGGGTTATGATGTTACCATCTTTGAGGCTTTGCACGAGTTTGGCGGAGTGCTAGTATATGGCATTCCTTCGTTCCGTCTGCCTAAAGATACAGTTGTTCGTCATGAGGTCGAGAATCTGTTAAAACTTGGTGCAAATTTTGAAAAGAATGTAATTATAGGTCGTACGGTTTCTATTGATGACCTTTTGGAGAAGGAGCATTATGAAGCAGTTTTTGTCGGGTCGGGTGCCGGTTTGCCAAATTTTATGAATATTCCGGGAGAAAATCTTTGCGGTGTAGTTTCGGCAAATGAATTCCTGACCAGAAACAATCTATTGTTTGCATATAAGCGTGGTTATGAAACCCCGAATTTTGTCGGACGCAAGGTCGCTGTTGTTGGTGGCGGCAATGTTGCTATGGACGCGGCACGTACAGCACTGCGTCTTGGCGCCGACGTTCATATTGTCTACCGTCGTTCTGAAGAGGAATTGCCGGCAAGAAAGGAAGAGGTACATCATGCTAAGGAGGAAGGCGTCAAGTTCGATTTGCTTTGTAATCCGGTTGAAATTCTTGGAGATGAAAAATCGTGGGTGAAAGCGATGAGATGTGTTCGTATGCAACTTGGCGAACCAGATGAGTCGGGTAGGAGAAGTCCAGAACCTATTCCTAATTCCGAATTCGAGCTTGATGTCGATATGGTGATAATGTCAATAGGAACATCGCCAAATCCGTTGATCTCATCAACGACCCCGGGACTGGACGTCAACCGTAAGAAATGCATTATTGCACATGATGATGGCGTGACTTCGCGTAAGGGAGTTTTCGCTGGTGGTGATGCGGTAAGCGGTGCTGCAACTGTAATTCTGGCTATGGGCGCAGGAAAGACGGCGGCAAGATCGATAGACGAATACATAAGAAGCAATTCAAAATAATTGAATGCAATATAATGCAGAAAGGCTTGCGTGAATACGCAAGCCTTTCTTGTTTGTAGTTGATAACAAATAAATTACATTGCCTTTTTCCAGAATCTTTCCGTAATGTCAATAGTTTGATGGTTGTTGTCAATTTTGTACATCCTCTGGTTTGTAGTCTTTTTGTCTAGCCCGCCAAATTTAGGAATGTAAGGACCGAGTTTTAGATATTGGAAAGGTGTTATGTCCTTAGGAAAATTTTGTTTTCCAGAATACCAAGCCACTTTTATGCCGAAATTATTGTGTATATATTCGGCAGTTTCGATAACTTCATCCTGATTTGCATCGCCGCCCATAAAGCAGAAGCAGGTGATACATTTGTTGTATTTGGAAATCATATTTGTTACGGTTTCCTTGTCGAGTACATTTCCAATGTCCTGACATAGGTGAGGGCTATGGCATCCTACGCAATGGTTAGGACAGTTGCTGAGGTTTACGGCTAATGTTATTTCGTCTGGAACTTCTTGAAAAACAATGTCGTAGTTATAATATTTAAGCATTTTCAGATTCTTTAAGTTTGTTGTCGTAATATCTCCTGTTTGCTTCCTTTTGGCGTGCTTCGGAGAAGTTGCTTACTCGTTTCATGTAACCTATGATTCTTGTCAGATAGTCAAGGTCGTCGCTGCCGCACTGTGGACATTTATGCAGGTATCGCTTGTCGATATGTCCGCATTTGTTGCACAATGTGTTCGGAATGTTGAATGTGAAATAGTTGCATCCTTCGGTAGCTGCGATTTTCAACAATTGGCGATATTGAGCCTTTGATAGGTGCTCTTCGAGATTTACATGAAGAGCCGAGCCGCCGGTGAGGTGTTCAATGTATTCTTTGCCGTGCAGGCGGAATTTATCAATCGTATTAATGTTCTTGTCTTCAACTATGAAGAAATAGCTGTTGTAGCAGTCGCGAGGAACAAAGTAGCCGTCTTCCTTGTCCCATTTTGCGTGTTTAACGCCAACGTTTTCAGCCGGAATCATTTCGCAGTTGAACATTAAGTCCTTAGAGCGGTATTTCTTGTTGTAGGTTTCAATCAGACCCAAGACATCTTTGACATAGTTGCAGTACTGTGCATTGTCGCTGATTTCCATTCCAAGGTATTCTGCAGACTCGACAAGCCCGTTGACTCCAATAGTAAGATATTGTCGGTTGATTGCAATGAATCCTGCATCGAAAAGTGGCAGCATACCTTTGCTGTGCAAATACTTAAGGTTTTCGTTGTATGCTGTCTGAACCTTGTGCATCAGGTCCACAGTTTCTTCTATGAAGCTTAGGAACGGAAGTTTTTCCTTTTTCTCGTATTGGATGCAGCGGTTAAGGTTTATTGTCAAAACACTCTTCGAGCCAGTAGAAATACCACCGGCGCCAAGAGTATAGCTGAATTCGTTGTCGGTAATTTCGTTTCTCAGTCGGCAGCAACTGCTGAGAGAGTCGGCGCTGTCGCTGACGTATGTGAAGAAAGAGTGTCCTTCTGAATACATCTCTGCTGTGAAGTCGCCATATTCCTTGTCGCGTATATCTCCGTCTTCCGAAAGAAGCGCCATAGTTTCAACAGGGAATGTAAGGACGGTCTTTGTCCTTTCCTTGTTGAACCATACCATGAAACGTTTCTGGAGCCAGTTTAGAGAGTCCCAGTCTGGTTTAGAATTGTCAGGGAAGTAGAAGTTTGCAAACAAGCTTTCGAAATAGAACTTGTCGTAGTATGAGATGTTCCAGAATACCGACTGGAAATTGCGCGCACCTGTCGGCTGGTTGATTGAATATACGATTTGCTCGAAGCAGTCGGTAATAACTTTGTCGATTGTACGTTTTTTCAATGACAAGTCAACGACTTCGTCGGCACGCTTGTAGTAGTCCTTGCCATATTCCAATCCGATGAAGTAGTTCATGTACATTAGGAATTCAGGAGTGGCGCAGGCACCGCTTAGCATGCTCGATACGATGAATACAAGGTTGATGAAACCGCCGCAGAACGACTTCAGGTTGGTCGGTCTTGTGGAGTTGCCGCCAATAATCTGTGTGCCGTTTAGTAACCATGGGTACATTGTTATGCTGGCGCAATAGTTGGCAATGCTTGTTTCGTCATTCTTGTAGATGAAATGTTTGTTTAGCAAGCTTAAGTATTTGTCTGCCACCTCCTTGCCATACAGTTCCTTGATTTTGTCGCAGAGCATCTTGCGGTTTAACCTAATGAAATTCTGCTTTGGAAGTTCTCCGATAAGAGTGGCGATGTTTTTCTTTTCTACATTGGCATTTGCGTCGAACTTGCTTCCTGTCGCAGCATTCTTTGCTTCGCAGTAGTCGAGAAGAAAATCAAGTTTGCCTTTTACTTCGCGGTCCTCCAAATGTTTCTGGCGGTATAGAATATATGCCTTGGCTACTGCATAATAGCGTTCGGCCATAAGGGCAATCTCAACTTGATTTTGAATTTCCTCGACACTGATACCGTCATATATGTTTACACGACTAAGTATGTTAGTAAGGATTTCCTGTGTGGCGAACCCTCCTTCCGATAGGAACGCTTTAGAAATGGCGCTCTTTATTTTCTCTATCGAAAATAATTCACGCTTGCCGTTTCGCTTTACAATAAAGTTTTCGTTAAAAAGCATCGTCTTTTTCTGTTATAAAAAAAATACCTGTCTGTCCGACACAAAAAAAATCAACCACTAATTTTTTATGAGCGATGCAAAAGTATTTCTTTTTATAATTTTAATTGTTGTGAGCCAATTATTCTATTAACAAACTTTTTAACAACGATAAATGTTTTATAGTCAGTGTGTTGAAGTGTCGGCTATGGCTCGTAACTTAATTTTTTACAAAAACTGCCTGGCGCTCTAAATGGCAGAACCTTGCTTTTTGCAAATATGCTTAAAAAGTCATAATACTAATGCTAATGCTGATACTTTAAATATCAAACAAAATAAAATTTATATTATTTGATTGTTCGCAGCTTGGTAGGTCTGACTTGGAACAGTGTGCGGCTATGTAGTTTTATTATTTCGGCAAAGCTAGAAAATCTGCTTTCCCTTGCAATTGAAGAAGGCGCCGTTGCCTATTGCCTTGATGCCGTGATGAACCCTTACAATTAGGTTTGAGCAGTCGAAAAATGCTCCGTCGCCAATTGTTTTGGTTGATGTTGGTATGTTTATGGTTTCTATCTTCTTGCAATTCTCGAAAGCATAATTTCCGATTCTTTTTGTCGAAGATGGAAGCTTTATGTTTGTGAGTTCACAGCAGCCAGAAAAGGCGGAGTTGCCGATTGAGGATATGGCATCGGAGATGCTGACTTTGCAAAGACTTGTGCACCCGCAGAATATGCCGTCTGGAACCTCGTTTATGTTTGCCATTATGCTTGCTTCTGATATTGCGCGGCAGCCAGAGAATGCATTGACGCCAAGATGTTTGACTGAATGCTTGATGGAGACCGACCCTTTGAAGGACTTGCAGTCGGAGAATGCGTTCTCTCCAATATATTCCAGTGCGGTCATGTCGATTTCCTGAAGTTTCTCGCATTTTTCAAAAGCGTGTCCATATACTTTTTTAGGCGATATTGATTTGTTCGACATGGATGTATATTGGATGTTTTCGCTTGGCTTCGAGGTGGTGGGGCCGTTTATAATTTCCTTCAGGTTTTTGCATTCGAAAAAAGTGGCATATTCAATTTCGTCGATACCACCTTTAATAATAATAGATTCGATAGAGTAGCATCTGAAGAAGGCTCCGTATCCAATTTTTTCGACAGTCTTTGGGAGAACGACGTTGGTTGCGGAGAATGTGTTGTTTATGGTCTTTGCAACTTCCATATCGTTTTCGGAAACTTTTTCGTAGTCGGAAAAAGCCATTGGCCCGATGGCTGTCAATGCGTAGTTCTTGTCTTCGTATGTGATGCTGTCGGGAAGTTCAATGAGGCCGGACATGCGGCACTTTGTCAGTTCGCATGTGCTGTCGCTTGTAATGGTGAATATGATGTCTGATATCTTGAAGCTAACGCCAGTACGACTCTGGGAATCCTTTTTGTTTCCTTTGTCGCTGATTGTTCCTGCAACAGAATATAGACTTATTACCACTAAAAGTAATATGTACAAAACTCTCCTCATTCTCGAAATCAGCGCAAATGTATAAAAAAGAGTTTAATATGATGCAGTTTTTCGATAAAAAAAGAAGGCACAACATGAATTGTGCCTTCCTAACGTATGTCTTTTTATGAAGTGCTGTTATTTTAATGCGTCTTCGATGCTGATTCTTTCTCCAGTTGTTACGTCTACGAGTACATATTTGATATTGCCCATGCCGAGTTGGTGTGCGTATTGAACCTGACCAAACCCGCTGACACCGTTTACGTCCTTGAAAGCATCGTCGCTACCGTATTTAGCGGCAGTAAGTTGATGGCAAGCCATTTCGATGGCAACGATGTCTGTTGATGCGACTGCGCCAATCTTTTCCATGAATGGGGCGGGAGCTTTGGCTGAACAGTCGCAAGTCTTGGAGATGTTGTCCATGACATTGATAAATACCATAGGTTTCTTTTCGCTTAGTACCTTGGCGTATTCAACAAGTCTTTCGAGGAATGTGTTCTCGTCGATTTCTGCGCGTTCGGGCTTGAATATTTTCAACGAACATTCGGCAATACATTTTGCGCAACCAAGACATTTGGCAGAATCGATGACAGGTCCGTTTTCGGTAATTGATATAGCGTTGCCAGGACATTGGCTAACACAGCGTTGACAGCCTACACACGATTCTGGGTCAACAATAGCAGGAATGTTGGTGGCATGCATAGCCATTTTTCCACCAGGAGAGGCAAAGCCCATTGAAACGTTCTTGATGGCACCGCCAAATCCGGCAGATCCATGTCCTTTGAAATGGGAGTATACTATGTAGCTGTCGTAGTTGTTGAAATGGCTTCCTGTCTTAACTTTGTCGTAGTGTTTTAGACCTTCGCACGGAAATTCTATTTCTCCGTCGGCATCAAGAATGTCGATGGGTGCAAAAGTAAAACCGTGTTCCTTTGCAAGGGCAATGTGCGAATCGGTAAAACGTCTTTTGCTGACGTATAGGACGTTGGTTTCAACGAATGTCGGGTTTACTTTTTCAACTAATGGCTTAAGTAATTCGGGGTTAAGGAAGTTGATGTTTCCTTCTTCGCCAAAATGTACTTTCAGGCCGATTTTCCCTGTCTGCTCAACACCAAGCGCTTCGTAAAGCTTTAGAATGTTTTCGGGTGTGATGTCCTTGCAGAAATAAACGATTGATTCGTCGTCGGCAGTTTCAATTTTTGGTCGACGTTCGCTGCATGATGTGATAGCCAATGCAAGTATGGCTATTGATAACAATTTGATTTTCATTTGTCTATAATTATGATTTAATACTCACTACACTCACTGCTAATATGTTTTGTAATCTCGGATTCGCCAAGTCCAAGCAAGCCGAAAGATTTAATGATACTGTCGTTTTGCGTGAGGATAAATGTCGGAAATTCTCCATCGCATATTTCTATGGAGGTTACGGCATATAATTCTCTGTATTCGAATCCGAAACCTTCGGTTTCTTTTATGAAATTGTAGACATTTTCGGGTCCGCCGAAAATGAGAACTTTGCATTTGCTTCTGTCTAAGTCGTTTTCCCTGAAGAACATAGCTAGCTTTTTTACACCAAGCTTGCAGTATTTGCAACCGGCATGAGCCATGACGACAACATTGTTGCCTTCGAGTGTGAATTCCTTTTGCTCAAAGGCAAAAGTGGTGGTGTCAAATTCGTAGTCAGGGAAAATTTTAGGGTAACAATATGTAAACGAACTGTCGTTCAGTGACTTGCTGAAAATTTCGGTGTTTATGTTCCTGTCTGTTGAATAAATTTTTGTATAAAGTACTTCTGGCGGAGAGACGATAAACGGAACCGATGCTACGATAAGAATTACTATTGGTTTTACTATTGCTCCGAATTTGAACTTCCAAGTGCCCTGATTTCGTACAATGATGAGTATCAGCATTATGGCTATGTTCTTGATCATCGATTGCATTGGGTTAAGCTCGACGAAGTCGCCAAGGCAATGGCAGTTGGAGTCGCCACGCAACTGTGCGAATATCAAGAATATTGTAAAGGCTACCAAAGAAAGTTGCAATAGCCACCAAGCTAGTTTGTACCACCATTTTAGTATGAGACAAAGTCCAGCGCACATTTCAAAGGCGATAAGGCATCTCGCAAATAGGGTGCATAAGGTGTAGCTGAAAATGCCATAACTATAAATGTATAGCTCGAATTCATTGATAGATAATATTTTAAGTATGGCTGTTGCAATGAAGAACAGTCCTACTATGATGCTTATGATTGAAAATATAACCTCTTTAGCTTTCATTGGCCTTATGAGTAAAGGACTTGCAAAAGTAAGAGATTTTCGGCTTATTTCGTAAATAATTCTTTTTAACTTTGCGACTGTTTTTGAATTTGAGTATGCAAATAGTCCAGAAAGACCGCCGTTGGTTGGATATATGTTTGTGCACGGGCGTTTTTGCGTTCGCCATATTGCTGTATGCCAATACGTTTCGTCATGGTTGGGTGCTTGATGACACATTTCTTTTCAAAGACAATAAATATGTGACGGCTGGCCTTTCGGGCTGGAAGGACATATTGTTGAATCATTCGCAGGATGGCGCACAATTCCTGCCCGAAACATTCCAGTATCGGCCTGTGTCTCAGTTGTGTTTTGCATTGGAGTGGGAGGTATCGCCTGACAATACGGTCCTTTACCATGTTATGAATGTCGTGTGGAATGCGGTTGCCAGCGTTTTGCTTTTTGTTCTGCTGCGAATGATCTTTAAGCGGAGGAGTTGGCTTTATCCGCTAATTATCACTTTGATTTTCACTGCTAATCCTATGCATACGGAGGTAGTCGCAAATATTAAAAGCAGGGATGAACTATGCTATTTCGTATTTCTTGTCCTGGCGATAATTGCCGCGTTAAAATATTTTTCTAACAGACGGAAAATTAATTTGTTGTGGTTGTTTTTGTGTTATACGCTTGCGTTTTTTTCCAAGGAAAGTGCAATTACTGCTTTGGTGGCAATTCCGTTGTTTGTTTTCTTCTTCGGTGAACGTTCGGAAAATGCTGTTGAGATACCGGCGGCAAATAAAAACAATGCTGGAAAATACAAACAAAAAGCGGAAAAAAGGATTTTGAAGTTATTAAAGCCATACTTTATAATAATTGCCGTAATTTGTTTGTCTTCAGTTTTATATTTATGGGCAAGGTATGAGGTTTTGCATGTCATTCACGATTACCATGATTCGTATGTGACTTTTATGCAGAATTACTTGGCCGGACAGACATTCGATGTTCGTTTTGGAAGTGCCGTGTGGCTGATGGGCAAATATTTGTTGCTGGCATTTGTGCCATATATGCAGTCGTGCGATTATTCGTTTGCCCAACTGCCGTATGTTGGGCTGTTAGACTGGCGATTTTTACTTGTATTTGCTGTTTATGTGGCGATGCTTATATATGTGATTTATAGTTTGTTCGTCAAGAAGGAGAGAAGCGTGTTTGCTTTTTCGATTCTCTTCTGGGTGGTAACAATGAGCATTTATGCAAACATCGTATATTTGATAGGTTCATCGTTTGCTGATCGATTCTTGTTCGTGCCTGTGTTGGCGTCGGCGATAGTGACTGTTGAGGTCTTTTGGCGATTGTTCAAGATCGGTGACGAAAAACCTAAAATGTCGGCTAAACTATTGTGTATGATGGTGTTGCTGTTTACTGTAATATTCTTGTTTTCAACAAAAACTGTGCTTCGTGCTGCAGATTGGAAAGATCCGTACACGTTGTATGCGGCCGACGCGCCTAAGGTTCCAAACAGTGCAAGGATAAAGTTCTATCTTGGTGATGCTCTGCGGGATAAGGCATTGGAGTCGGAGGGGGTTGATTCTGCCATGTTTGTCGGTAATATGTTTGAGGCAGTGGCTGCATATCGCACCGCAATGGATATAAATCCTACATATAGCGAATGTTACGAAAGGGTTGGCTTTTGCTATCTGCGTTTAGACTACTATTATCCCGGACTACACTATGACGATTCTTCAATCTATTATTTAGATAAGTCTATTGAATTGTTTCCGTATGAGCCACTTGCGTTTTATAATAGGGCGGAGATTGCGTATGACAAAAAAGATTATGTCAAGGCAAAAAATTGTTACTCCAGAGTGCTTGAACTTAATTCGAATGTTTACGATTCGTATTTTAAGGTGGCAAATTCGTATTATGAGCTTGGCGTATACGATACGGCTATGATGTATTATGTCGCTGAGATAGAGAGAGATTCGACGCGGCCAGAAATATATTACAATCTTGGTTTCTGCTATTCTGAGGCGGCAAAAAGCGAACTGTATACCGACGAGGATCGGACAAGGTGCCAGGAGGAAGCCGTAAAGATGTTTGACAAGGCAATCGCGTGTTTCCCGGATTTGTTCGTTGCGTATTCGGGCAAGCTGAAGGCTTTGGTGGCTCTGGGACGATGGGATGATGTTGTGGCGTGCGGGCAAAGGGCCATCATGATTAACCCCAAGCATGATGACGGGTATTTCTATATGGCAGTGGCTGAATGTCAGCAGAATAAACTCGATGATGCGGAGTTTCACTTTAATAAGGCGATTGAATGTAATCCTAAAAATTATGTGGCATATTTTAACCTTGCGTACGTATGTAGTTTGCGAGGCGACTTGCGTCGTGCTGAAATGATGCAACAGCATGGAAACCAACTAAAAGAAGCGGAAATGGAAGGTAGGGAATGAAGATTGCGTTAATTGTTATATTGGGATTTGCGTTTGCCGCCATTTTTGTCTATGCGATTTGCAGATTGCAGATTTTTAGGCGTCTTGGTGTGGGCACAAGGTGGTTGGTCGCCTTGTATGCAATAAAGGTGCTCGCCGCAGTGTCGTTGTATTTTGTGTATAACTATGTCTATACTGATGTACAGAACGGCGATGTTAACAAATTTCATAATGGTGGGGTCGTAATTTACTCTGCTATAGAGGATAATCCTTTGGATTATTTGAAGATGGTGTCTGGTATTTGTGCCGACGAGCCGCAGTTGGAGCCGTATTACGATGCAACGGATCACTGGTATAAGGCATGGAATTATGACCTGCTTAACGACAACCGCACTATAATGCGATATGATGCAATACTGAATCTATTTACGATGGGTAATGTGTATTTAAACTTGATAATCAGCGCATTTGTAGCATTTGTCGGTGCCTATTTCCTTGCTCTTGCGTTTGTGAAATTCGTTGCTGGCCGGAGATGGATTGCTGTGGTGTCGGCGTTCCTTATTCCGAGTGTCGTCTTTTGGTCGGCTGGTATAATGAAGGAATGTCTGGTGATGTTTTCGCTTGGTATTCTTACGTTTTCGTGGTTTTCGTTGTGCGAAAAGTTTAAGTTCAGGTACTTGCTAGCAGCTCTGCTGTCGGCGACAATGCTTATTTTGGCAAAATTCTACGTTCTTTTGGCGATGCTGCCAGGACTATTGTTGATGTTTGTTCCGTCGAGAATCGGGGCCAAAAAGTTGCTTGTTTTCTTTGCTGGCATGTTTGTTGTGTTGGTGACCATGTTCTTCCTGAGCGGAAGGATTATCGGATACGATCTTGTGGACACCGTGGTGAACAAGCAGCATGATTTTATCAACATGGTCAATACGGAGGCAAATAGTGCAGGTAGTAATATAGAAATCAAGGAGTTGGAGCCTACTTTTTTGAGTTTCGCTTCGGCATTGGTGCCTGCGTATATTAATGTTATACTACGACCTTTCATTACTGAATCCGATTCGTTGCTTAAGCTTGCTTGCTGTTTGGAAAATATAGCTTTCCTTTTGTTATTTATTTATATGTGTATTAGAAATAAAAGGATTGATAACAAGCAGTTTAAGTATGTCTTGTTTACCCTTTCGTTTATGTTGATCCATTATGCGCTTATTGGTATGACCACACCGAATATCGGAGCGCTTGTGCGTTATAAACTGCCTGTTATGCCGTTTATTTTGTGCGCAATGCTAATGTGTACTAACTTTGAAAGGTTGAAAAATAAATTAGGCAGAATCGTTAGGAGGCGTAGGAATGTTTAAATTTGCATAAATTAATGTTTAGATATGAAAAAGGTATTGTTATTAATCTGTTTAGCGATGAGTACAACGCTGTTTGCTCAAAACACAAAGAACCTGACGGATGATGTGATAAATGGCATCCGCGAGAATTACAAGCAGAAGTCGGCCGCCGATAAAGGTGTACGCAATGCATTGTCTAACAATGATATAAATACATTGGCGATAAATCGCGATGTTGCCGGCAAGGCTGATCATCAGTTTAAATATCGTGCTGATGTGAAGGGAATTTGCGACCAGAAGAGTTCGGGCCGCTGCTGGATGTTTACTGGATTGAATTCGCTTCGTCCACAAGTTATTAAGCAGAAGGAACTTGGCGGTTTTGAGTTCTCGCAAAACTATTTGTATTTCTGGGATATTTTTGAAAAGTCAAACCTCTTCCTTGAGATCGTGTTGCAGAATGCCGACAAGCCAATGGATGACCGTACAAACGACTGGGCTTTCCATAATCCAATTAGTGATGGCGGCGTATGGAATTCATTTGCTAACATTGTTGACAAGTACGGTCTTGTGCCAAGTACTGTAATGCCAGAAACTTACAATTCAAACAACACTTCTAGGATGAGCGGTTTGCTCGCTCGCAAGCTTCGCGAGGACGGCATGATGCTTCGTGATGCAAAGGCTCAGAAGCTGGCTCCGAAGAAAATTGACGAGATGAAGTATGAAATGTTGTGCGAGATATATCGCTATCTTGTTCTGTTCCTTGGTGAACCGCCAACAGACTTCAAGTATCGCTTCGAGGGCGAAACAGAATATAAGGACTATACGCCGATGTCGTTCTACAAGGAATTCTTTCCAAACTACAAGACTAGCGACTACGTTATGCTTATGAATGACCCTTCTCGCGAATACAATAAGGTTTACGAAATTGAATTTGACCGTAATGTTGTTGAAGGAAAGAATTGGATATACGTTAACTTGCCATCAGACGAACTTAAGAAAGCCGCCTTGGCAAGCTTGAAGGATAAGGAGTCCATCTATGCTTCGTGCGATGTTGGCAAGTTCCTAAGCAAGGCTGACGGTACGCTTGACGTGAACAACTACGATTACGAGTCGTTGCTCGGTGTAAAGTTCGGAATGGACAAGGCGACAAGAATCAAGAGTTTCGATAGCGGTTCTTCGCATGCCATGTTGCTTATGGCTGTTGATGTTGACGAGAAGGATGTTCCAACTAAATGGCAGTTCGAAAATTCATGGGGCGCTTCATACGGACATAATGGATATTTGACTTTTACAGATGAATGGTTTGATGAATATATGTTCCGTATCGTAGTGAACAAGAAGTATTTGAGCGGTGATGTGCTGAAGATTTTGGAACAGCAGCCAATTGCGTTGCCGCCATGGGATCCGATGTTTGCTCCGGAAGAATAATTTTCGGCGGAATATGCTAAAAATGGGAGCGTCGTTTGTCGGCGTTCCCATTTTTTTCTAATTTTGCAACTAGAATAAATGAGTTATGTGCGGAATAGCAGGAGTTTATTCCTATGGGAATATTGACCTTGAAACAAGGGTGAGGAAATCGTTGGTGTCGCTGGAGAGCAGAGGCCCCGACAGCAATGGTTTTTTCGTGCATGGTAATGTCGCCTTGGGACATACGCGTCTGTCGATTATCGACACCTCGGAAGCTGGTTCTCAGCCATTTTTCGATGCTTCACGCAATTATGTGCTTGTGTTCAACGGCGAGTTCTACAATCATAATGATTTTCGCAAGGAACTTTCCGACGATGGCGTGACATTCTGCTCCAAGTCTGATACAGAAGTCCTTCTGTATCTGCTGATTAAATATAAGGAAAAGGCGATAGAAAAAATTAACGGCTGCTTTGCATTTGCTTTTTACGACATATCTCGCAACGAGTGTATCGTTGCTCGCGACAGGATGGGCATTAACCCTGTAGTTCTGTATTGCGACGATAAAATGATTATGTTCGCTTCGGAAATGAAGGCGTTGCTTGCGATGGGAATCCCAAGACGTATTGATGATGTAGCTTTAAAAACTTATTTCCAGCTGAACTATATTCCTACAAATCAGGGAATTTTCAAGAATACGCGTAAGTTGCAGCCAGGCAATTTCCTGAAAATAACATCGACGGGCATAGAGGAATATTCGTACTATAGAATTCCAGATGGTTGCAAAAATCATATTTCCGATGATTATGAAACGGCCAAGAAACGTCTGCGCGAGTTGCTTACCGAATCTGTCCATAGGAGATTGCTTGCAGATGTTCCATTGGGTTGCTTTTTGAGCGGAGGCATTGATTCGTCGATAGTTACTGGAATTGCATCACAGTTTACTCGGAATCTGAATACATTTTCGGTTGGCTTTTCGGACAACAAGTATTTTGATGAGACCGATTGCGCCGAGATTATAGCAAAACGATTTAACACCAACCATACGTCGTTTAAGATAAGCAGCGAGGACTTGCTGAATAACATGTCGCACACTCTGGACTATATCGACGAGCCTTTTGCCGACTCGTCGGCATTGGCTGTTGACATTTTGAGCAAGTTGACTAGGACAAAGGTTACTGTAGCCCTTAGCGGTGACGGTGCCGATGAACTTTTCTCGGGCTACAACAAGCATTCGGCACATTTGCGTGTGATGAACGCTGGTTTGAAGGAAAAAATGGTGGCTGGCTTTGCTCCTTTGTGGAGAGTCTTGCCGAAGTCGCGCAACTCAAAGCTAACAAACACTTTCCGTCAGCTTGAAAGGTTTGCCGAAGGCTATAATCTGCCTGATGCAGAACGCTATTGGCGATGGGCGTGCATCGGCGACGACAAATATACATCAAGGTTGCTTAAGTCGCGTGTAAATCAGAATGATTTCGATGACCGCAAGCATTTTTACCTTGGAGGCAATTTCTCCGACATGAATGGGGTGCTGGATGCCGATATGCATCTTGTGCTTCAGGGTGATATGCTTACGAAAGTGGATTTGATGTCGATGGCAAATAGTCTTGAGGTCAGGGTTCCATTTCTCGACCATACGGTAGTCGACTATGTGTCGTGCCTGCCTTCGTCATACAAGATTGATGCACATTCGCGAAAGAAGATTTTGCGTGAGACATTCGCCGACTTTTTTCCGCCAGAATTGCTTTCCAGAAGGAAACATGGCTTCGAGGTGCCGCTGCTTAAGTGGTTCAACAATGAATTGTGGTCGATGATAGATACTGATTTGCTGTCGAGAAAATTCGTGGATGCACAAGGTATCTTTAATTATGAAGAGATTGAATATCAAAAGGGTAGGCTAAGAAGCAATAATGTCGGAGATGCAACGGCAAAGATATGGGCTCTGCTGGTCTTTCAGTGGTGGTGGAAAAATAATATTGAAAATCAGGCAACCTTTTGAGGAGTTTTACGTTATATTTCTTTGATTAATTAATTTAGTTTATATGAAGAAAATTTATTTGTTAATGATTGCATTGTTGTTGGCCTTTGGTGCCTCTGCAACAATTGTACAGGGAACGGTTCGTTCAAATGGTTTGGATTTTAATAATGATGGTACTTGCGAATTTTCGTGGACGTATGACAATACGTATTTGACGTATGATTATAACAGCCAGTGTAATATCTGGGGCGACGAAGAAGAGTGGGATGCACCAAAGCCTTTGTCGGAAGGTACGAGTATCGGTTCGTCGGCTAACTGGAGCGGATATGGAGACTGTTCTATTGTAGGTTTTGGCGAAACGCCAGCCATTCCGGTGGGACAAAATGTATATCTTGGTTTCAGGATCGAGTATTCTGATGGCGTTCACTATGGTTGGGCCCGCGTAAGTGTTACCGGTAGCAATTATGAGTATACGGCCAACTGGCAGGCGATTTATTACGAAAGCACGGCTAATACTCCTATCAATGCCGGTGCTACAGGCGGTAGCGTAACACCAACACAGTGTGTGATTGCTGTTTCTGCAAATCCTGCAGATGGCGGAACGATAACCGGTGGTGGAAGTTATGATCAGGGTACAGCAGTAACAGTTTCGGCTACAGCAAACGCTGGCTACACATTCCAGAACTGGACTGAAAACGGAAGTGTCGTATCGTCAAGCGCTAGCTACACATTCACTGCAACGTCAAGCCGTACATTGGTGGCCAATTTCCAGCCGAATTCAACACCGTCAGATACTTATACTGTAATTACTTATACAAATCCGACAAGTGGCGGTTATACTTTGGGCGAATGGGACGATGCAACAGGTTCGTTCATACAGTTCCCTGCCGGTTCTACTGTAACTCTCGAGGCGGTAGCTTATTCGGGCTACACATTCCAGAGCTGGACTGAAAACAGTGCAACAGGTACGGTAGTATCAACTAGCGCCGTATATTCGTTCACAATTAATTCAAACAGAGTTTTGTATGCAAACTTCACCAATGGCGGTTCGTCGAATACTATTTCTATCAATGCAATAGCAAATCCTGCTGAAGGCGGTACGATTCAGGGTGTTGGAAGTTATGCATACGGCGCTTTTGTTACTTTGACAGCTACACCGAGCGAGGGCTATACATTCATCAACTGGACTGAAAACGGCGTTACTTATTCTAATAGCCCGTCTTACACGTTTACAGCTATGTACAACCGCAATCTGGTCGCTAATTTCGAGTCCAACACAAATCCTTCGACATATACCATTACTGCAACCTGTGGCGAACATGGAGAAATTTCGCCTGCCGGAACGCAGACTTATGCCGCAGGGCAAACTGCATACTATGCTATAAATCCTGATGAGGGATACGAAATCGACGAGCTGCTGATTGATGGGTCGCAAGTAGAATCTACAACTTTCTATGTGTTCAACGATTTGTCATCAAACCATACTATTCATGCGACTTTCCGCAGCATTACAGCTGTAGACGAGTATGTAGAAAGCAGCTTGATGATTTCTTCCGACAATCTGCTTGTTACGGTTCGATGCGATGACGCCACAAATGTTGCCATCTACGATGTTAACGGCAGATTGGTGGTATCCGAGATTCTTGAAGGAGGCGAGGGCAGGTTTGCAATGCCGTCGGCAGGTATGTACATTGTTCGCGTTGATGCACAAGTACGAAAAATTGTTGTTGCCGAATAATTCAAACACCTAAACATACGACAAAAGGCGGGAACACGAAAATGTGTTCCCGTTTTTTGTGTTGAGTTGCGTTTTTTTTAGTCTTCTAAACATAAATTTCGGTCAGATGTGCGATGTAATGTTTTTTTTGATACTTTTGTGAAATTAAAATTGATTAATTAATATGAGACATTTTCTTATCTTGATGTCAGCATTCGTGCTGATGGCAAATGTGGTATTTTCGCAGGTTGACACATATCCGTGGACGGAGGACTTTGAAAGTGGCGACTTTGCAACCAATGGATGGACAACGAATATTATAAGCGGCGTTTCGAACTGGCAGGTTGAAGGGTCAACGCTTTATCATTCGGGTTTGTCTGCTGCAAAAATATCGAACAACACTTATGAACAGGATACTGCCGAACTGGTGACACCAACTTTTGTGCGTCCTTCTGGTGTTGATACGCTGAGGTTGTCGTTCTGGCTGATAAACAGTAGCTGGTCTTCAGACGTCGACCATATGATTCTGGCGTATTCGGATGGTGTCAACGATTCAATATTGATGGAAGTAACGCAACCGCATGAGGAATGGAGACAGGTAGAGGTGATTTTGCCGGTTGAAAACCTTGCTGAGACTTTCTGCTTCAAGTTTATCGGAGTGCCTAAGTACGGACATGGCTTTTATATTGACGATGTGGTACTTGAGGGATATGTTTATGTGCCGCCTACTATAGATTCTGTTGAAACAGATGAATATCTTCAGATTGGTACTGCAAATATGACAGGGAATATTCCTGTAGATCCTTATTATGGATGTTCGTATACACAGCAGATATTCGGTGCTATTGAAATGGGTGGTGCCCGCACAATTTATTCGCTTGGCTTTTATAACAAAGGAAGTGAAGAGGCAATTCGACGCAACGTATCGGTATCGCTTGGACATGCAAGTAAGGCTGCGTTTGAGTCAAGTACCGATTGGGTGTCTAGTTCGGTGCTGACACAGGTGTACAGTGGAAATATGGACTTGTATACCAACGAAGGGTGGGTATACGTAGTTTTTGACGAGCCATTCGAATATAACGGAACCGACAATCTTATTGTTGCTGTCTCCGATACGACCGAATACGGCGTTTATTTCTCGGTCGACTTCTCATGCTCAAGTTCGTATCTCTATGATATGTCCATTTGTCATATTGCCAGTTCGACAGAATACTATGATGTGAACGATATGTCTTTGACCGACGGTACTGTTAATAGTGTCCGCAACAATATTAGATTCGGACTAGTGCCTATGGAAGTTCCAGCTCCTGTATACGATGTGGTGGAAACTCAGGGATATCTGCAGGTTGGAACAGATTTTACTACACAAGACATCCTGCCAATTTCAACCTATTACAACTATTCTTATTCACAACAGATATATGATGCCGAGGAAATGGGAAGTTCAAGGACCATTTATTCCTTGTCCATAAATTATGTGGGAGGTGAGGACTATGCAACACCAGATGCTACGACAAGAAATGTTGCCTTATATTTGGGTTATACAAGCAAGGATGATTTCAACAATAATAACGACTGGTTTGATGTAAGCGAATTTACAGAAGTCTTTGACGGAGATATTCAGATTAAGGCAAATGCTGGCTGGGTAACATTTACTTTTGACGAGCCGTTCGAGTATGTCGACACTGCCAATCTGGTTGTCGTATTCGCCGATAGAACAGGTAGCTATGACCTGCAAAGATTTTTTGCCTGTTCAAAAGTAAACTTTGCGCATAAATCTCTTTTTGCACAAAACGATGGACAAGAGTACGATGTAAACAATTTTGAGGAACCAGGTGATTTGTATACTGTAAGAAACAATATGCGTTTCGGTTTGGTTCCTGTTGTTAGGTACGAGGTGTCGGTTGTCGCAAACGATCCTGAAATGGGAGTTGTCGAGGGTGGTGGATTGTGCATGCAATACGAAGGTGTTACAGTCTCTGCAACTGCATATCCTGGATTCCAGTTTAACGGTTGGGCTGACGGTTCCATTGAAAATCCACGTTTTATATTGCCGAATTCCGATACGACGATAATGGCTAATTTCTCGGCACTGACTACCGACACTGTTTATTTCGACAATGATGTTTTCGGAACTCCGCTCGGTTTCCATGGCGACCATGTTGAATGGGGCATTAGAATATCTCCGAAGCTTATTGCTGCGCGCACACAGCTTGCCGATGTTGTTTTCTATGTTGATGGCGAATATGCTTTCGGAAGATACGACTTGAACGTTTATCAGGGCGAGGACACAATACCGTCGGTTTCGATATTGCACGACTCCATAGTTGTAGATTCTGCTGCGCAGGGCTGGATGAATTTCGGCTTTGAGTCGGTTACAATCGACACTACCAAGTCGTTGTGGATAATCCTCAGCAACGAAGGTACAAGATATCCGGCTATAGCATCTACGTTTGTGGATTATGGTTTCAAGGATGGCGCATGGTGGAACAGCAACGGTACATGGCAGCAGCAGTCGTTTGGCGCATGGAGGCTCAGGGCTGTTTTGCCGTACGAAGAAGATGATGCCGTAGAGGAGATGTTTATGGAATCGGTTTCTGTATATCCAAATCCGACCGGCGATTTCTTCTATATCGATGGCGTTGAGAGCGGCAGTACGGTTGAAATTTACAACACTCTCGGCTCTATGCTTAGGAGCTTCACTTACGAGGGCGGAGCAGTCGACTTCAGCGGAATGCCGGCTGGCATGTATATTCTACGTTCCGATGAAAATGTCACCAGATTTGTAAAGGAATAAACATTTGCTAAAGGACAAATATGAAAAACGCACCATTTCGGTGCGTTTTTTTTATTGGATGAGTGTGAAAGAAAACGATTGAAAAAATAAATGTTTAGAGTGTTTTAATACATGATTTTTACTACTTTTGTTACTTGTAAAAATTGAGGATGAATGGCAAAAAAAATTATACAGACCAAAAGCATGGAGGAAGCGCTGTGGGAAGCATGCAACAAGCTTCGTGGCTCGATAGAAAGTTCCGAGTATAAACATGTGGTTCTCAGCTTGATTTTCTTAAAATATGCAGGAGACCATTTTGAAAAGCGCCGTCGGGAAATCATCGCCGAAGGGCATGAGGCCTTTGCCGACAATGTGGCTTTCTATGCCGCTAAAAATGTCTTTTACCTTGCGCCCGAAAGTCGCTGGGAATTCATTATGGAGAATGCCAAGCAGCCCGACATCGCACTGAAGATTGATGCAGCCCTTTCGTCGGTGGAAAAGCAAAACAAGCAGCTTAAGGGCGCGTTGCCAAACAACTACTATGCTAATCTGGGACTCGACACTTCCAAGCTGGCTTCGCTGCTGGATGAAATAAATAGAATTGACACGCTCAAGGATGAGGAGAACGACCTGATAGGGCGCGTGTACGAATATTTCCTTGGCAAGTTTGCTATTGCCGAGGGCAAGGGGAAAGGCGAATTCTACACTCCAAAGTGCATTGTAAACCTTATTGCCGAAATGATCGAGCCCTACGAAGGCAAGATTTACGACCCTTGCTGTGGTTCGGGCGGTATGTTTGTGCAGTCGTTGAAGTTCATCACGGCGCACAACGGCAACCGCAAGAATGTCTCCATCTACGGACAGGAATATACCAAGACAACATACAAGCTGGCCAAGATGAATCTTGCAATCCGTGGCATTGCCTCTAATTTGGGCGAATCGGAGGCCGATACTTTCCGCAACGACCAGCATCGCGACCTGAAAGCCGACTACATTATGGCAAATCCGCCATTTAACCAGAAGGCATGGCGCGAGGAAAGCGAACTGCTGAGTGACCCGCGCTGGGCGGGCTACGAGGTGCCACCCACCAGCAACGCCAACTACGGCTGGATTCTGAACATGGTGTCGAAACTTAGTTGCGATGGCGTAGCCGGATTTATCCTTGCTAACGGAGCTCTGAGCGCCGACGGCACGGAATATGAAATCCGTAAGAAGATGTTGGAACGCGGATTGGTTGAAGCAATTCTCATTTTGCCGCGAAACTTGTTCTATACCACCGATATAAGCGTTACGTTGTGGATACTGAACAACAACAAGAAAGAGCGTGTTAGCAACAAGAACGGCATTGATGTGCAGTATCGCGATCGCGAAAAGGAAGTGCTTTTCATGGACTTGCGGCAGATGGGTTCGCCATACGAAAAGAAATTTGTGCAGCTTACGGCCGACGACATAGCAAAGGTTGCTGGTACTTACCACCAATGGCAATGCAAAGGAACCGATTACCAGAATATCCCCGAATATTGTTATTCCGCCACCTTCGACGAAATTGTGGAAAAGAATTTTTCGTTGGTGCCCAGCAAATACATCGAATTCGTGAACCGCGACGAGCAGATCGATTTCGACAGCAGGATGAAGCAGCTGCAAGGCGACCTGCGCGAGCTGCTGGCCGAAGAGGAAAAATCGAAGGCGGAATTGAAGGCATTGTTCGAGAAATTGGGGTATAAATTGTAATAAATCATTCCAATTCT
>CALDKB010000007.1 GCA_937899245.1 uncultured Bacteroidales bacterium
ATTTCCTCTATTTCAAAATCTTCAAGTTTCATAATCTTTTTTACTTTTTTATTTGCATTTCAATATTTTTTACTAATTTTGCGGTTGAAAGTTGGGTAAGGCTTGGGAAGTCCCTCTTCCCCCTCCAACTTTTTTTTATCCAGTTATGCTATACAAATGATAATTACCCGTTTCTTTATATTTGCCCAATTTGACACAATATGAAATTGCCTTTACTTTTCCATTGAAATCTTTCCATTTCATTTCTAGTAGAAAAACTTCCATTGATTCAAACATTCTTTTTCTTTTTGCAAATTTACTTTTTGGATTATTGTGACTTAAATCTATTGCTTCGCTTCCTGTTTTCTTTAATCTGTTTGTATATTCGCTGAAGTTTTGGACTATTTCTTGCTTCATAAAATACGATTCTGTATTACTTGCCCCCTTTGTAATTTCTTCAATTGTGATGTTGTCTATTTGAATCTGCCCAATACTTGTTTCCAGCACCATATTGGATGTACCATAAATATTCCTGTTATAATCCCTAACTGCTTTTATTATGTCTATCTCCGCGTCATCCCTTGCCTTGCTTATGTAACTTGCCTTATCCGTAAAAATCTCACCAGTGACTGACGGATTACCCTCCAGACCCTTCGGAACTGGCACGGTCTTCACATTGCTGTTGTCGGTAACCGGGTCGGCGGTACGGGTGAATACCTTGCAGCTGAGTTGTCCAGTGACCATACCTCTGGTAGGCACCAGCAACCGAAGGGTTCCTGTGTCCTAGTCGTACTCGGTGTTGACACTCGTCTGTCCTGTCGGGTCGTGCACGCACTCAACCATATTCCGTTCGCGGTCGAAGAAGACGAACTTCAGGTAGTTGGTCGCCAGAACTATCGGCTGGTCGTCCGCACCCTGCACCTCCGTCACCTGTATCGACATGTCGCTGGGTATTGCCACCTCCACCGGTGGTGTTATGTTAAAATGTCCCATAGTCTAAATGGTTTCTAAGTTTCTAGTTTTTATGGCTTCGCCGTTTCAAGGTTCTGGGCTTGCAGTCTTACAGTCTGTCGGTCTGTTAGCCTGTCCACCTGTTAGCCCGTTAGCCTATTATTGTTTTATTCCTCTCTTGTGCAGTTCTGCAAGTTGTCTCAATCTCATTTCGTTTTCTTCCCAGTTTGGAGCATTGAAGTGGAATGCGCTCTGGGGATTGTAGCAGTAAAGTATCTGCCTGTACTCAGGTATGCCACTGCACCTGTGTTGTCTGTGTTGTCTCTGTTTTTTCATTGCGATGTCGTTTTTATTATTTTTGTGCGTTAAACTTTCTAATTGTTATTATATGAGAGAATTTGTTTTGTCAATCGTAGCATCTCTTGTTGCTTCTGCTATTTCGCTTGGTCTTTCCTTTGTGTTTTCTTCTGTTACTGTCATAGTGCCTCTTGTTTTAATTGGTTGCAGTTTTTTATCATTCCCGATTTACTTACTTATTGCCAGAAAACGCTCCAAGAATCCTTACAAGCATATTCGTATGTCTGGCGTAAAAATTGGCATTAAACCCAGCACCCAAAATGTTACTTGTGAAGGCATTTCTATTCTGCGACCTAATTATTTGAAATATGTTACCGACAATGGTGTGCATGGTATCGTTCATTATTCACAAGTCATATTTTTTATCTAGCCACAACAATATTGCCACCAGCAGTGCTGTCACTCCTAAACCTATCAGTATTGCGTAAATGTGTATCATAATCTTTTTTACTTTTTTATTTGTATTTCAATATTTATTACTAATTTTGCAACGGCGCGATGAATTAATCAAGCCGTCACCTAAACCCTCCCTCGTGGAGGGTTTAGCCCTTCTATAAGGGCAGTTAATCTCTCTTTATCCAAATCTTCCTTTGTTATTTCTATACTTTTCCCATCGAACACTAGGATACATATCACAATAACACCTGTCGTAAAATCATTTTTCCTCCACAATATTCTACCTGCAATCTTATCAATATCCAAATCTTTATTTGGAGAAAAATGTTTATCAAAATCTATCACAACAATTTTTGCGCGTTAAACTTAAATTCTTGCTTATGCCGTTTAAAGATTTGACTGAACTGATGAATTGGTACCAGGAACACATGGGGAACTTCTCGACGAGGAGACGAAAGAGCGTACATCGTGGCTGCGCTATCTGACCACGACGAATACAGTCCTACTTGGGTTACTGGTTGGTCTTGGTAAAATATCCGATACACAATCCCATACTCATTTGTTCTACTCACTTGGAGTGGCTCTGCTAATACTTTCAATCCTATTTCTGTCGCTGCGGTTATACACAACACTACATTCCGTCCGAAAGTTGAAGGAGAATCTCGAAAAAGCAACCACAATACATCTGCAGGACTTAGATCATCCTCGATTACTTGCTGTAAAAGACCCAGTTTTCTTGCGATTCTGCGAAACAGCCGGATACATCTGTTTCGTGCTGGCTTTGCTTTCCTTACTGGCATTTCTATTGATTCCTCTATTTCAAAATCTTCAAGTTTCATAATCTTTTTTTACTTTTTTATTTGTATTTCAATATTTTTTACCATTTATAACCATTTATAATCAACAAATCAGAAACTTGGTTGATCGTATAT
>CALDKB010000008.1 GCA_937899245.1 uncultured Bacteroidales bacterium
TTTGCCGACTGCCGTAAACCTAAAATCGTAAATTGGACTTCTAAATCCCTATTGCACGCGAACAGCACGAACGGATCGTCCGTCGTCGCGGTAGTCGCTGTCCATGTAGCGATAGTCCGAACTGAAGTACAAGTTCCACGCGTAGCTCGAACGGTAAACCGAACTCGACCAGTAGTAGCCGCGAGAACCGACAAGGTTGGTCTCCGAACCACAGCGGTAGCCAGCAGCAGGAAGGAATATAGAGTTGCCGTTCGTTCCGGTAACACGATATCCGTTAACATTGTTTTGTGTTGTCCATTCCCATGTGCAGTTATCTATAAGTTCTTGCATTTCCGTTTGTGTCGGCATACGCCATCCGGATCCCATATTAACCGTTGCTGCATCTGCACTCGCCGGCAATGTTGTTGGATTGTCGGAATAAGTATATGTGCTAGAGCTGTAGTATGTCTTTGGCGCTGTTTCGCCCCATGCGTAATAATCTCCGTAGCCTTCAGGTGTTGTAGAGCCTACATTGCAGGTTGCCCAGCGTGTTCCGCTCGGCAAGCCGAGGTCAATCCATTCGTGTCCGTTCAATGTGCCGGTTGTATTCAATGCATCAATAGCAGCTTGTAACTGTGCTATAAGTGCATCAACGTAAGCCTTGGTTACAGCATCCTGCGCATCGGTCGGGTCTGCTAGGTTCTTTATCTGACTGTTATTAACAGAATTGTCCAATGCCGTAACATCGGCAAGGGTTTGTGTTTCAGTAGAAATGTAGTTGGCATCGTTTTCAAATGCGGAAACATTAGTTGGAACGGTTGGAATTTCTGGAGTACCTTCGATTTCCGAATAGTTGTAAACTGGCTTTGTTTCTGTCTTCGCCCAAGCAGGAACTGTCGGGTCGGTTTCGTTTACAACATAGTTGGCATCGTTAGTAAATGCGGAAACATTGGTCGGCTTGCCTGTGATTTCATCATAGCTGTATGACGGCTTTGTTTCTGCCTTTGCCCACGCTGGAACGGTCGGGTCGGTTTCGTTTATAACATAGTTTGCATCGTTAGTAAATGCAGAAACATTTGTCGGTACGGTTGGAATTTCGGGAGCGCCTTCTATTTCAGAATAGTTGTATGTCGGCTTTGTTTCTGCCTTCGCCCAAGAGGGAACGGTCGGGTCGGCTTCTTCGGTCAAAAATCCGCTTACATCAGGCATATTGCCAGCCGTCTGCGCGTACATAGCATACGGAACTGACAGCAACTGGCTTACACCTATAATATCATAGTCATCGCCACCGTTAACATCGGTTTCGGTCTTCACGAAAAATGGTCCGTTTGCCCAGTTGATTGCAGTAAAATCGTCGTTGCTTGTGCCGTCACCGATTTCTATTGTCAGCAAGCCGTTGGCATTGGTCGTTGCCGAATGTGTTTCGGTATAGACGGCTGTTCCGTCAACGCTTCCCTGCAAAATGCTTACACGCATTGCAACCTGCTGGTTTGTAACTAAATTATTGTCGCTTCCGCGAACCACCGCCTGATAACTCATCTTTTGCGGTACTTGTGCAAACGATATTGCACTTAGAACAAGGCAGAATACTGCCAAAAGAATATTTTTCTTCATCTTATATAATTTTAATTGTTGTTTGATATTTATTCATTATCCATTGTAAATTGTTAATTTTTTACAATCTTGAATGTTTTCACCTCGTTTTTTCCTTTTGTTACGCGGACGAAAT
>CALDKB010000009.1 GCA_937899245.1 uncultured Bacteroidales bacterium
TTGTAGGCAATCCGTTTTCTATAAAATGATTGGAAAAATATTTTGGACACTATTGGGCACTTATTGAATATTGTCTTTCCCATATGTAATAATATTATGTCATTCTTTTCTAGGTAGTTTTGAAGCATCCATACCTTTCATATTATCTAACATACTTGATGTTATTCTTTTTCGTCCTGGAAATAAAGAGAGTATTGCTTCTTTGGATATTTCGAAAGCAGCTTCACCAACGACAACGACGATATACGCAACAGTTGTCGCAATATAATCACCTTTCTTATAGTTTGTGCCGTAAGATGTTTTACCATACTCTACTCTTTTTACGGCTTTTACCTTTCCCTTGTTGTCCATATCTATATGTTTTTCATTATCTGATTCATTTGCCCTTATTTACTTTGTAATCGGACTTTGCTGTATTGATAAAATCGTTAATTGCAGATTTGTTTTTCAAGACCTCTTTTATAGCATTTCCAAGTTCATTAACATTTATCTTGCCTCCATTCTTTTTTGCCAAAAGAAGGAGTGCTTTTAAATAAACATACCCGGAACAAAGAGTGATTGCATATAATGATGCGCTCATTATCAGAGCTCCACCCAAAGAGCCAATACCTGGGATGAACTTCAAAGCACTTGCAACACCTGACATTGCCGCGTAAGATGCCAAATTTGTAGCCACTCCTGATGCAATTGTTTTCAGAATGTTATCACCCAATGCTAGTCCTATTTTGTTGTTAATTCGTACATACATAGACCAAATTGTTGCTGCTCCAGCTGCCACATCGGCTCCAGGAAGTGGTATCCATGCCGACCCTACGGCAAGTTTGCTATGTAACTTTACAACATCAACTACTTCTTGGGGAAGCATTTTGTCTGCTCCCTTGTCCATCGCTTCTAAAAGTTCTTTGGCCACATGTGCCAAATGCATAATATCCTTATTATCCATATTTGCCTCCGCTAAGAAATTCTTTGAACGTCCAAATATGCCATACTTAATGCTCCAGCCTTGCGGATGTCGATGCCGTAGATACGCATAAAGGCATCGGCTACGGCTTGACCACCGTTTGTGGTGACGGGATTGGTGATGTTGTTCGTTACCACATCCACGCTCATGCCACGTTCGACGCGGATGCCACTTGTGAGCTTGCTGCTCTTGACGGTTACTCTATATACCATATCTTTTTAATTTTGAAGATTAATTGTAATAATTGTTATTATTCACATTAGTATATGTATTGCTTGGTACAGTGTTTTCCGGCTTTTGCTTATTGCCACTATCTACTTTCAATGAAGCAAACCCTTGTTGATAGTTGACTTTAGATTTTGCTCTATTCCCATGGAATTGGCGCAATGCCTCTACATATCCCATCGCGGACATTTTTATCGAAAGATAGCCTACAAAAAAAGACCCAATCCAACCAAAGAAAGGAATAAAGTCTAATATAAGTCCAAGTACAAAAGTCACCAGAATATTAACAACAAAACCTGCAACAATGTTTTTCCCAATATTATTACGGAATGGTACACCGCTGATTTTACTTATTTTTCCATAACAGCCCCATAGGCATATTGCATATATAATAGTTTCGATACCCCATAGAGGTATGGCCATACATAGCCCGCCAATAAAAGCTCTGCCATTAATGGCGCTCTTTATTTCACCATCTAGGGCTCCTTCCAGAAATTGGTCTAGTTTGGTAGACATTGAATAGTATGTTCTGTCACTCATGATTGTTATAGTTTTTATTTGTTTGCAAAGATACAACTCGTTTGAGTGTCTATTTCAGAATATAGACAATTATAGATAAAATTACAGTTGGTCGGGTAGGGTAGGGTACAGTTTATGGAGAAGTTCTTTCAGGCGGTAGTCGGCACCACGGGCATAACTGCTATCCCGGTCGGCCACCCACTTGGGACCAAAAAAGAAATTCCGCATCTTACGGTAGTTGGCTCTCTCCGTCATATTGCGTACCAGATAGATGAGCTCGTATGAGTTGCCGTTTTTGCCGTGCCATTCGACAAGAACAACGTTTGCAGGACGCAGACGACCTGAAAAACGGTAGGCAAAAAGACGTTTGACGGCAGGGGTAGAGTCAATATAGCCCAACTGCGAAATGATATTTACAAATAGTTCAAACTGTTTTGGGCCGGCCTTTATCACGTCAGGATGTAGCCCGAAATACTCTTCTGCCTGGTCTGATTCATGACGGAACGAAAAATAGTCATCTGGCAGGTTGAACTCGCCATCGATACTGCCACCGCCATTCAAGATAAGCGGTTCAATCTGCTTGCGTTCCTTGGATTTGAAGCGGTCATAGTTGTCGCGATAGAAGGAACAGAGGTTGTCGAATGCGTCGTTGTTGTATTGTTCCAGCTTCTGCAAATATGATTCCTCGTCTCCACCATCTAGATAGGGTTCGACTGCCTCATTCAATTCTTGGGAAGAGTGGCTGATGGGATGCTGCTCGTCACGGAGTATACCGGCCACTGCATCGAGGCCAACTATTATATCCTCTTCCCTTGGGTCTGCTTGGTGGATGTGCAGAGGCCAGAGATATTCGCAAACGGAACTCGTCAGTTTCAGGTCGCAGTCCTGGGTGTCGATGATGTTGGTGAACGCCTCCTTGTCCTGTGAGTCGAACGCCTTTTGCAACCGTGTCAGCGTAGCAGAAGAACAGCCAATGGTGCGGATTATCTCTCCGACGGCAAAAGGTGCAAGAGTCTGTAGTGCGGTATATATCTCGTCAGCGGTGTATACTCTCTGTGGCTGGGGGTCGAAGAGGGAGAGGTCTTCGTGTATGAATCGGTTGTTGTTGACGTAGGCGAGCTTGTGGTAAAGTGGAAGCATCGTGTTGAGGAGATACCCATAACACTCTTTTATTGTCGTATCACTTTCAGGATCTTCAACAATGGACACAATATCATGGTAGGCACTGGCAAGATGATCCTTGTCACCAGCCTCGTTCAGCCCTTTGTAGTAGAGCTTCAGTCGTTCTGCCTCCGAGATATAGTCCATTCGCTACTCCCTTTTGTTGCCGTTCTATCTCCCGGATTGGCGGTTATTAACCCAATAAAAAAGCATGGAGACAATGTCGTTGGTTTCAAATCACAGAGGTTTTGCCCGACCTTAGATAGCTTGAAACTTTAGAACCTTATCCCATGCTTTACAATATGCTAACATCGTTTCCGACGAAAACATACCAAACAAGCAAAGGCATCAGTATCGAAGTCTGCTATCTAATTAGAAATGGGCAATTTCTGTGATAGACCTGTACGAATGCTTTTATTGCTTCGCTTAGACAACTCGCGTCTAAATCAAATGCAAAAATACACATTTTTTCTGATACTGTGCCTTTGTGGGATAAAGTTCTTATTCAATTATAAGAAAATCAATATCTTGCGAAACGGTATTTTTCTCATATTGTCTGTTTATGTGTGTGATTTACTGCAATTTCAAACGCAAAAATGTCATTTACGGTCAGATTGCAAATAAAAAAGGAGACCTCGATGGCCTCCTTGGAATCTGAGTTAGTGCTTGAAACGGTATCGGATGTTATTAATCTTGGTTCTCACGACCTCCACTACTTTACGAAAGGCAAAATACAGGTTGCTCATGGCTCGTCCTCCTCGTTGATGGTAAACTTGTGGAAACTGTAGAAAATATCATCATTCTCCTCCTGCTCACGCTCCTCCAATTCGTCAAGTGCAGTTTCAATCCAATAGTATCCAAAATAAATTGAAAAAAGCCAGGGATTTCAATAAAATCGAAAAAAAATAAAAAAGGAGTTGTGTAT
>CALDKB010000010.1 GCA_937899245.1 uncultured Bacteroidales bacterium
AAATGAAGTTAAATTAAAATATTATAACAATGAAAAAGATAGTTTTATTATCACTACTTATCGGGATGATGGGTGTGATGGCATTTATGGGTTGTGAAAGACCAGAAACAATAGACCCGACCAATGGACAGCCACAAAGAGCAAATGAAGATTCGCTGATAAATCAGCAGCAAATACCAGTACTGCAAACAGATAATCCTGGTTCATTTCTGATTGGCGAATGGGCTGTAAATGCTTCTATGTCGGAAGGTGTAGACAATTATTACAAAGATACTCTTGTCTTTGCAAATTCAGGTATAATAGAAAAGCATTCTACATTATCAGGAGCACAATATTTTGTGTTAAACGACACAACCATCCGAATTGAAAATACTCATGGAGTTTACGATGTTTTTTTCAGATATTTTCCTCCTGACGGAATTCTATTATATAACTTTTGGGATAATACAATTACAGAATCGGTTAAAAATATTTATTATGAAAGGGTACGATTATGAAAAAGAATATTTTTATATCACTACTTATCGGGATGATGGGGGTGATGGCATTTATGGGATGCGAAAAGCCAGAGCCGATAGAACCGCACGATAGTGCTAGACAATCAACTATTGATACGATAGATACAGTCTGTACTTATACGGCAAGTGTAACGCGTATAAATATTAATCCAGATTTTGGTAGTTGTGCAGGTCGAATTCCAGACGAAGACTTCTTGATAGTAGACTATGACTATAACATGGAAGGAAATGACTACGATGCTTACTGGGTGCTTCTTATTAATGACGAAGAAAGATATGAAAATTTATTAGGATATTGTGAATATATGTACCCACATGAAATTGAACTTCCAGTAATAGATTTTAATAAATCAAGTGTTTTCCTTATGCTTGCTACAGCGAACTGTCCTTTAAATGATGAGATATGTTTTACAATTGAAAAAAGTGAGATACAAAAGAATATTATTGATGTAGTTGTACAGCAAGGAGTATGTCATGATGCTCGTGGGTGGATGGGTATATTCTATACTGATAGGAAATGCTCAGAAAATGATGAATACGAAATAAATATTAATAGGATTTGGTAAATCTCAATAATGTTAAAAGATTAATAAATACAATTGTCTGCTTATTTTTTATTATAGCAGAATGTAGTGGGCAGAATGCTTATTATTGGCATAATGGAGAAAAGATTGCGATAAAGCAAAACGATAAAAAATATTTTGTATTGACCAGTAATGCAAAAGATACCACATTGCTTAAACAAGAATTATTATCAAATAAAGCTGTAAATGTTGAAAGATTTCGTGAATATGCATATTACGATAATGGGCTTGCAATTTCTAAAAAGTATTGGACTGTTTTTTATTGCAACGAGTCAATTGATATATATAATATCAAATTTGCTGGATATGTAACACCTTTCTATGAAAATGAGCATGGCGATTTGTTTGGTGTGTCGCATTTGTTTTATGTAAAGTTAAGAAATGAATCAGATGTAAATGTTTTGGAAAATTTTGCAAAAAAATATAATGTCAAGATTCGCAACAGAAATAAATATATGCCATTGTGGTACACTTTATCTTGTGAACTATGCAACATTAATTCTTTGGATATGGCAAATTTATTCTACGAATCCGGGCTTTTCGCCATTGCTGTGCCAAGTGTTATGGTTGACAATATTGCAAATTGTGCAAACGATTTACATTATCAAAGCCAGTGGGCACTAAAAAATACATCATCAGTAAATATTCATTATTGTGGAGCAAAAGACATAACAACTGGAAGCAGTTCTGTAATTGTTGCTGTTTTAGATAGCGGTATAGACAGTAATCATCCAGATTTGTCAAACATATATACATATAGTTATGATACAGAAACAGGTGGTTCTAGTGTTGTGTATGATGATCATGGCACTAAATCTGCAGGAATTATAGGCGCCTCAGCGAATAATAATTGGGGGATTGCAGGAATTGCTCCTTCTTCTCCGTTAATGTCAATTAGCAATTCTTTGATATTGGATGTGAATATGGCAGAGCAAATGGCAGATGGAATTAATCGTGCATATTTGAATGGTGCATCTGTCATAAATAATTCGTGGGGACACAATGTGTTGGGTGTTGACAATACATATATTGAGGATGCTATAAATAATGCATTAACTTTTGGTCGTAACGGCAAAGGGTGTGTGGTTGTTTTTTCTTCTGGCAATAATAATTATTCGGAAGTAGAATTTCCATCCTCTGTTTGCGGGGTAATTGCAGTTGGTGCTGTTGATAGTTGTGGAATTCTTTCTGGAAGGTCTTATAATGTGCCAAATTCATGCGATCCATGGCCTAAGGGTAGTTTGCCAGGAAGCTCTTATGGTTCTGCATTAAGTGTTGTTGCCCCAGGGTCTTCTGTATGTACCACAACTTTAAATGGAAATTATTATTCTGGTTATGGAGGAACATCAGCGGCAGCACCACATGTTTCAGCAGTAGCAGCATTAATGCTTTCTGTAAATTCCAATCTTACGGCGGCACAAGTAAAAACAATAATAGAACAAACTGCACAAAAAGTTGGTGGATATAATTATCAGATAGACAATATACATCCCAATGGTACATGGTGCGATTCTCTAGGATACGGACTTGTAGATGCTCACGAGGCAGTAATGCAGGCGTACTTCTACAATCATTATATAGATGGAAATAATACGATAAGTGTCTGTGACAATAGCGTATATTACCAGCTTAGTTCTAGGGCAAAACCTAATAATACATCTGTTGTGTGGTCGGTTTCAAACAATCTAGAAATAATTTCATCGGATAATACTGGTGCATATATAAAAGCAATTGGTTCTGGAACAGGTACTATAAGTGTAGATTTCACTCACGAAGGATACACGGTTACAAAGGAAATACAAGTTACGATAACAGATATACCAGCAACTGACTACTATTATAATTACAGTTCAAGTGGTAACATTACAATTAATGGAGCATATATCAACGGAACGTTTACCGTAAATGCGTATAACGAAATAACTTTGTCGGGTGTTTGTAGTTGCTATCCAGACACAAAGTTTGTTGTACTACCAGGAGGCAAACTGATAATTAATAATTGTAACCTTACAAATTATTGCCCCGACAAGATGTGGGATGGCATTTATGTAGTAGGCAACAAGAATCAGCGTCAGCTCGCTTCGTATCAAGGCACACTCGAAGTTAAAAACAGTTCGCTGATAGAGAACGCAAAATGTGCCATTCACAACTGGAACGGTAGCAACTACAATACATCGGGCGGTATTATAACCGTAAGTGGGAACTCCATCCTACACAACAATGGACGTGCTGCTGAGTTCGTGGAATACATGAACACAAACGCCAATGGCTCACAGGTGAACGATGCAAGCGGATTCCAATTCTGTACATTTAAGAATGACGACAACAATATTTTCTCATCAAACAACATAACATTCCAGAGTTTTGTAAAGATGAGCGGCGTAAAGGGAATAGGATTTACGGCCTGCAACTTCCGAAACGATTGTTCAGCGGTAAACGGACAGCAATACGCCATCGAATCCATCGGTTCGGGATTTGCCGTTGGTCCGCATTGTAGCGGTGCATACAACATAAACACCTGCGTTTGTGGCGGAAACCTTACAAAATCAAAATTTGCCCGTATGGGAAGGGGCATAAAGGCTACAAACAACGGCTCAACATACTCGTTTACGGTTGAGAATACTCTGTTCGACACTTGCTACTGGAGTGTTGCAGTCGAGGCTGTAAACAATTATTATGTAACAGAATCCGATTTCGACGAGAGTACATATCCGACTTTCCAGTGGAATACAAGTCCCGCAGGTGTAAATACTAAAAATAGTTCTGGATTTACTATTGAGGGAAACAATTTCTACACTCTATATACAACCCACCCGTCAGTACTCGACAATGGTGTTTATTGCCAAGGTTCTGGCAGTGATGCCAATATAATATATAGGAATACATTCGAGGGTTTCTACTATGCCCTAATGACAGGTGGAAACGATAATGCAGGCTTGCAGTTCCAATGCAATGACTTCAAGAAAAATTTTAATCGTGATGTTATGCTGGAAAGTGCATCATCCGTACAGGGGTCTTCTTCCAAAAGTGCAGGAAACAAATTCACGACACAAACTCCATACAATATAACATCAACACCAACAATAACATACTATCATAGTGGCTTATTATCTGCTTCAAACATATATTATCCATCTGTTGTATCGAGTAACGTATCAAGATTGCCCCTTATTACAGCTAACAACTGTAATTCAACATTGTGCGATTTTAATATTGTAGGACCAGTAATAGGTAAGTCTGCATCAGACAATGAAGACATTGCCCTCTACGAATCCCTGCAGCAGATTTACGAATCGCGCTTGGCTGATTACGATGCAGCAGGATATGATTTCTTGTTGGAAAATTTTGAGGAAGGTGATGCTGATATTGTGGCAGTAGCAAGGCTTATGCAGGATACACTGGTTTCAA
>CALDKB010000011.1 GCA_937899245.1 uncultured Bacteroidales bacterium
CAAATAAAAATCAACAACTTACAAGGATTTCAGGTCTCTTTTTGAGCATTAAGCCGCCATTTTTTAATTCATCAGCAGTGGCAATCGTCTTTGTGACGCCTTCTCTATCCTTCGTAACATCGCTGAATTTGAAATCAGAGAATTTTGCACCATCGGAACTTCGAGCTTCTTCATAAAGCAATGCAACAATTGAGTTGCCTCGTCCTTGAAAAGGTTGTTGAAAGAGAACTGATTATTCAAAGATGTTATAATATTATGCTATTTGCCTAAGCGAACCAGTTTTAAAAAAACATGTAAAGAATCTTTTTGAAAATTTGAAAACTGTAATATGCTAAATAATGCATTATCAACTTTGTAAAGTTAAATATAATTAATATTCCTGATTTGCTCCTTTAGGAACGACTTCTATCTTTAATTTTAAATCCAATTCATCAGAAATTCTCTTCAGAATTTTTGCTTTTGTATCTGTGTCAAAATTTGTGGACACAAAATAGCCATTAGAAAGTTGTGACTGATGGCGAACCGTATTCGGATAATCTGGCATTTTTTCTTTTGAAATCACGTAATCACCAAAATCAATCTCGACGATAAGGTCAGGATAATTGTGCTCAAAAATGTACAGATACGTTTCTGTAGCTGACGACTCTTGTATCACATTACCTTCTGGTGTAGTTATCTTAATGGATTTGTTTGACCTTCGTGTTCTTTGCTCTCCGTATAATTCTTCCTTCTCTTTCTTTGTACGTGGTTTCTTCCATTTGGTACTATCAAAGAGGTTTATCCAGTCAACAGGAGTCATTTTATCCATAATATCCGATGGATAATACTCACTCGCCAAACTTATCATTTCCTCATAGTCAGGGTATTCCTCCTGCGCAAGAGGATGCAACTTCTCTCTAATTTCATCGTCTATTGACGTTAATTTGCCAAACTCGTCAAGTTCAAACATTGGTTCTTTAATCTCGGGTGTTGAAACTTCAGGTTCTTCATTATTTTGTTTGTCAGCAACGGTCAGATAATAATCGTAGAATCTATTTAGCGCTGCTCTAACTGCCCCATGCCAAGCAATATCTTGTTCCTTAATCTCTGGAGTGTGGATAAATGCTTGTAAGACTTCCTTCGGATTCTCTATACTATTAGCAAACAATGATTTGTACTTCTCAAACAAGTTATTCTTATGAACCCATTGAACGTAATTCTGATAACCATTCGCAGTACTCGTAGATTGACCTTGGGCAATCAAATAGTCTTTGAGTTTAGGCAGATTATCCTTGTCTGTAATGAAATCGTAGAGCATCATCACGGCTGTCTTCTGGCGTTTCACAATGCTTGACCCTTTGGGAATAAACACGGTGTCTTCTGGATAAAAAGCCTTAAATCCTTTTATGTAATCGTATAGCTTCTTTTCTGGTATACAAACAACATCGCCATCATTATTCAGTTGCATCTGCTCTATCTGTCCTCGCTCTTGTACACGTTGGTGCAACGACAGGCGTGAGTACAGAGAAACACTCTTACCTACGTTAAGGCGTTGTTTACACCAGTAGGGATTCCATGTGGTATAAACCTTATTCTCTGCATCATAACCGAGAAGTAAGAAAAGCCTATCCGACTCTTTTATCTTCTCAAAGTCATCGCGCATTGGCAACTGTATTCTCCATACATCAGGATTTCCATTTGATAACTGAGCAGGAGAAAGATTCTTGATGTAGATGTAAACTTCCTCTCCATCAACCTTTATGGTAAATGGATTCAATCCTCCAACGTATTTCACATCGTAATCACTCACATTGGCAAGGAACGTGAGCATCAGGTCGGAAGCGGACATTATAATGTTTGTGTTATCACTCATATCTTAGTATAAGGCGTAAAAAAGTGTACTATCGTCTCGGTTAAAACCTTTATTGCGTGCATCCTCCAGGTGACTGAGGTCAGCACTAAACTTTACATCCGTAACATGCTCTGGGATGTTAACCTTCTCAATCTTTGGAATGTCTGTATGCTCATAAAGAGCAAGGGTATCACATGCTTCTGAATAATCGAAACACTTCTTGCGAGCAACATAAAAATCGCTGCCTAATGTTTCTACCATTACATCATAAACGTGCATTCTGACTTCGCTATCCGTTATCTTCGTGGCAATGCTATCATAGAGGTCATAAACCGACAAGCCGTTTGCATCTTTAGCTGACTCACGCACAATAATAGAGCAGACAAGAAGTCGGGAGTTCTCTGACGGATTAAGTTGATCAAGAGAGAAGCGATGCACGCGGTTCTCGCTACTTGTACTCTTTACCTCAATCTTATCTCGCCCCATTGTAAAGTCATATTTTGATTCAGGCTGAGAATGCCATGCCCTTGCAATTGTTGTAGGGTCAATACTTTGTTCTATAACAAGCATTTCTGCCCATAAGCCTTGCAATTTATGCACAGGCTTTTTCTTTAATTTGGAGAAAATAGACAGAAGACTTTCTATTTTTGACGCAATCGTGATGTTGGTAGGTTTTTGCGGCATCATGGTCAGCATCATCATGAACACGTCCACAAACATCTTCTGTAATTGCTCATTATCAGAACGGAGTGTAATGATTGTAAATCGCTGATTGTTGATTTCGTCCTTGCCCTCAACAATGTTGCAAAGCATGTTGTATTCTACCGACAGAAGTTCTGCATTCAGATTGTGCATTATGCTACCGCTATCACTTGCCACAACAAAGAACTTAGGGAAGCCCTCTTCAGAACAGCCAAGTTTATGGTGTAATCCTGGCAGAGAAACCACACGATAACGGCTTTGGCTACTATTAGCTGCGAACGACTGTATTTTTTCAAATAACTCTTTTGCTACCATATTGTTTGTCAATCTTCTTGTTCGTAATTCTTTGAGACACAATCGTAATAAAGTGCCTGTAGTTTCTTTGGGAAGTGAATGGCGAGTGCGTACGTCTCACTATGAGGAGCATTAGCAACACTCAATCCCGAAAGGTTAATGTGGTGAATCTGAATCGTGATTTCGTCAGGATCACTCAGGTTCCGATCCCCACAGTAGTTGTCTGATTCGTTTATATTACTACGACCCTGAAACATGTTCTTGATTTCCCAAGAGCTATCGTTGATGATGTTTACAGAACGCTTGCGTATCTGATTACAACTCATAAAGATTACCTTAGCCTTTGTATGACCGATGGTTTCAAGATATTGGATGTAACGAATTGCCATTGACTTTGTCACTACTTCCGAATAATTACCGGCCGTATAATCTGCCAGCATGGTCGTAACGGCATTCGAATTAACATCTACTATAGAATGTTTCTTAATCTCGCCTGACGGATACTTGGTAGAATCGTAGTTCTTGTAAGCAAACTCTGCCGCTTGTGACAGGTAGGAATCTACAAATGAACCAACAGATAGCTTATTTTGCATAACCATCTTTATTCCGTTCATGTTGTCGTACACCTTCCAATCCGAGAGTTTTGTCTTAACTATCTGTTTAGGCAGAACATTGAGACGAGTAGGACGCAGTTTCGGAGTCAACATTACTCGATGCTCATACTCCTTTAGCGAACTGCAAGAAGCGAGCAATGTACGTAATTCTTCTTCATGTCGTACATAGCCTTTATAGTCCTCAATGGATTCTTTAGGCAAGTAAACTCGGCATGATTCTATGTAATCTTTCTTATAACCGAAGAAACGGCAACGCTGTTCTATTGTGTCAGCATTGGCTATGCTTGTCGTATGACGGGGCATGTAGGTGGTCGCAAGTTTCTCAACGGTAAAACCACGATTGAGCATCTGAGCACCAATGAGCACATTCATACGATGGGCATTCCATTTGATATTATCAGAATCGTCATCGCTTTCTCCTGTAATACGATAAATCTTGCAGTTGTTGATAATGTCTGGCAGTAGGTGGGCAACATCTTTGAACTCTGGACGGCCATCTTCGTCATAGAATTGCAACGCCTTTGGCAACAATGCTTTGAACTTCTCCATTAGCATTACTCTGTCTTCGTGCCATTCTGGTTTGTCGAAACTCTCACTCCAGAGATTTATTTCGTTGCGAATCCACTTCTCAAACAATTTATTACCTTCAATAATGTCTGTTGGATGAACCATCATTGTGAGTTGTTTGATGCCTTGTCGCTTATACCATTTGATAACGAGAAGCACCGCCCATACGTGAAGCATCAAAGCCTCACGCAATGAACTAGGCATAGTTTTTAGAGCATTCTGCTTCTTGTGGTAAACTTCCTTTGCAGGGATCTCAACTACAAGTTTGCCATCATACAATCCGCCATCAACAGCAGAACCAAAGAACTTCTTGCCACCTATGTAATCTTCACCAGGAATCAATAAAGTGTGGCTCTTTGGTGATAGCAAATCCATGGTGGTGATAAGGATGTTTGCTTGTGGAGTAGCTGTATATTGGATGTATGAGTTACCTTGCATTTTGCCCCTCATGCGCAGTATTGCAGCATAAATGGCTGATTGCTTTTCTTCTTCTTCTGATGCTGCTTTGCTATTTTTGTAGCCATAGCTATTGAGCGATGCTTGATCTGCCTCATCGTCAATGATAAGCACAGTTTCATTCTCCAATGCTTTCTTTACCTTGGTGTTGTTGAAAAGCGAAGCAACGTTATCAATGTACTTTCTGTGTTTCAGAATCGGAATGATAACAAGCGGCTTGTCTGAAAGGCGAAGTGCCTTGACCAAACTATCAGCATCGTCAGAAGTAGGATTGCTGATGAAGGCGTAACGGTCAATATCGTCATCAGTCACCAAGTCTTTTTCAAGTCGGTCAGACGTTTGCCCTTGCAGATTGGTCGTTACACCTGTTAGGATAACGGCTACACGATAGCCATTATCACGAGCCATTGCCAATACACCTGTAAAAGACATTGTCTTACCACTCTGCACATAACCAACAACAAGGTGAGTCGTTTCTGGATTGGTCACGGCATCGTGAGGATTACAATGATTCAGAATGTCGCATGTCGTAGCACGCAGATTGTACGCACCAACATCAGAAAGTCCTCGTTTGGTTGGAGTCGCTTTCTGTGACTGAAGAAAGTCCTCAAAGGCATCGCCCGTTTGCACATTTTGGAGTGCCATGCCTTCGTCTTCTGGTTTCTTGATGACGATTTCGGTCATACTTTATTCTTGAACTTCTTGAGTATTAATTATATTGTTGAACTCATTCATCATTGCACTTGCAGAATTGTTGCTGTCCATTCTTGCCTTGAACTTAGCAATCGATAGTGCCTTGATCATAGCAAGTGATTGACGGTTAGGTTCTCCATAAGTAGTGAAGAACGCATGAGTAGTATTCACCTTACAGATGAGTACATTATCTGAAATCTTTGATAAATCATTCCAGAAGAGTTCTGGTGACTCTGTCCCCTTTTCAACGCTAATCTTGTAGGCAATGCCGCCGAACTTGAATTTGCCTTGTGCAAGAACACCCGTGGTTGAAGGCTTCTTTGGAGGATTAGGCGTTACAGGTGGCTGTGGTGTAACAGGTGGTTGAGGTGTTACAGGCGGCACAACAGGAGGTTGAGGATTTACTGGAGGCTGTGGAGTAACAGGAGGAGTGGGAGTTACTGGTGGAACTGGTGGCTGAGGAGTGGGCTTCTTTGCCTTCTTGGTGTATTTGTCACCTTGCGTAAGAAGGTTGGTGCCTTTAACCTTCAAGGAACCTGCAGCAATTTTGCACAATGCTTCAAGCAAATCAGGATCATTAACTTGGTTCTTGCCAAAGGCGACTTTGAAACCTGTAATGTCTAGCTCACCGAAAACTCGACGATATTTCTTTGAACCAATTTGTCCATAGAACACTTTGCCAACAGTTCTATCCTTTGGGTCAAAACCCATAACCACACGATGGTTGCGCATGATTACTACGCCTCGGTTTTCATCCTTTGTGTCCTTCAGCAATGCTACAAAGCCAGAGATTCCATGTCCTTTGTCATCTTGTTTTGAAACATGGCATTTCCACGTTACGTCTTCACCATCAGGGTCGAGATAGGAAGGTGCAACAAGTACCTCGTAATCTTCAAACTCCAGCATCTGCGCTTCTTCGGGCTTTGACTCCTCACCAATGAAAATCTGAATTTCGTTGGTTCTTATGAAATAGCGATAGATACTTGCTATACCTTTTATGAGTTCTTCGATGTTATTCTTCTTGATAACATTCTCCTTCCACAACTCTGTGATAATAATTGTGGTGCCATGGGTACGTGAAGAATCTATGGTTTCTTGTGACTCCAGTTCGTCAATGTTGTTTATACAAACGTGAGTCAAATCTACGTCTAAAATTCGTGTTACGTTATCTGTAATTGATGTAGATTCTATTCTCCATTTGTTGCCAAGCCAACTTGATGCGGCTTTCATACCAATGCCGAACTCATTCATTCCAGAACGCAGTACATCCAAATCAGCGAGGTCAAACGCTTCTTCGAATTGTTGCGCAGTCATACCAGCGGCATTATCTTTTATGGTAATGCGGTTTGCTATGATGTTGCTGTCTGCATCCCTTTCCCAGCCAATGCTGATATCCACTCTCAATTTGTAATTCGAATCAGACATCAACAATGGATTCTTATTGTTTTCGTATGACTGAATAGAATTATCTATAAACTCACCAAACACCTGAGGTGCCTTATAGGTGTAGTTTTTGTATGTTAGATAAACACCTTGTTTTGCTTTAAAACTTACTTTACCCATGACCGTAGAGTTTTATTAAACGTTCTGCAATTTTCTTAACTACTTGTGTGTTTACTGCGTTGCCCAAAGCTTCGTAGCTTCTTGTTGTAGATAGTTCACCGAAACTTAATTGTTCCATTCCTTGAAGAGCAGCGGCTTCTTTTACCGAAAGATAACGACCGTACTGAATGTCTTCTTGGGTCAATCCATACTTTTCAAGTTCTGTGTCATCGTATTGTGGAATACAATTGTCTGGTAACTTTATCCAAGGTAATACAGGAACCTGTGTGCCTACAAGATTGAGTGCAGGCGAGTAGGTTCGCAATTTCACTCTTATACCCGAGGCTCTGAACTGTATAATCTTGTCCTTCAACTGTCCGTTGCCGTCACAGCCACAATTCCATTCAAGTTTCTGGTGGCTATTATCCCAACTTTCGATGATTCTCATCCACGCATCGAGCCAAGATTTATTGCGTTCGTAGAACTGACGATTCTGAGAAATGTACCTAATCTTCCAGTCAGGGAATTTCTTTTTATCCTTTTCTGCTTGACTTATGGTTTCGGTAAGTTCACCATCCTGCAAGGATTTCTTTTTCTTTCGTGGCTGCACATAAACAGGAAGCATCGACAAACATTCTGCAAGGCTGTACCCTTCTACCAATTGTCCGAACTTTCCATGCTTTCCGACCAAATCTTTTGCTTTCAGGTATTCTGGAGCAATCTCCACAAAGGGATAATCAGCGCCGAACTCCATTGCCCAAATTGGGAACGACGGAATTGAGCAAGAGTTTGCAAGCGTCATGTCAAGGAACTGCTGCCATACTTTTAACTGCTGGTGCGTTTTGAGTGTAAGCGGCATGATTGCATCATCGGTTTCGTCGATGATTGTACATATGTCGCATTTCTTTTCCTTGTGCTCAATAGGAAATTCAAAGGCAATCATTCCATCTGGCGATAGAATATCTTTGCGGATTCCTATGATGTAAATACGCTTTCTATGCTGGGGAAAACCATACTGATGTGGTGACAAAATTTCATCTTTTACATAATATCCCAAATCATCAAGTTTCTGCCTTATGACTTTCCAAGTATTGCCTTCATCATGACCTTTAAGGTTTGCTACATTTTCAAGGAGAAGGAATTTGGGCTTGTTTTCACGCTTTATCTCAATAGCCTTACAAATGTAGTCGAAAAGGTTTCCTCGGCCAGCTTCATCATCGAAACCTTGTCTCTTTCCTGCCTGACTAAATGGCTGACAAGGAAAACCTGCGCACAGAATATCGTGTTGAGGAATCTTATTGAGTTCGACCTTTGTAATGTCACCTTCAACTTTATTTATGCCAGTTTCTGTTTCTCCTGCCATTTCTGGAAAATTGGATATGTATAGCTTCCGAAGATCTTCTTTTAACTCACTTGCAAAAACGCATTTATATCCCAATTGTTGAAGTGCAAGATGAAACCCTCCTAATCCCGCAAACAAATCGATGAAAGTATATTTCCTCTTTCCCATAACTCATCCTTTTATCAGTTCACTGTCAGTTATTCTACCTTGCGAAACATTCAATATCTTTCCGAGAGTTCGCCCCGTTTTTTGTCGCATATAATCTTTATCATTTAATTATCAGCATCTTATAATTTCTCCAACTATGATTTAACCTCGAAACTATAAACTGCAAATATACAAATTTTTTATGGAATATACACAAGCAATCCGTTCTTCACCTGAAGCTTTTTCTACCCATACTTATTTCCATTCCTTGCTCCGTAATTCGTTTTTCTTTTGCAGTTCAAGTTCATTGACTGTCCGTTCCACCACTTCTCGCAACTGATACGCGGCCACTCCGAGAGGTTTGTCAATGTCCTTAAGCGACCATTCCACTATGGTTTTGTCGTATGCCTTGCAGATAATAAGCCCAACCGAAGGATTGTCGTCGTCTCGTTTGAGCAATTTGTCGGCTGCCGTAACGTAGAAATTTATCTTTCCCGCAAACTCAGGCACAAACCTGACTGCTTTCAAATCGATGACCACATAGCGTTTCTGCGGAATATGGTAGAATATCAAATCTGGGAAAAACGAAGTTCCGTCGGGCATACGCAGCTCCTTCTGGCGACCGACAAACGCAAATCCTTCCCCCAACTCCAAAAGAAACCTTGTTATGTTGGCAATCAAAGCATCTTCCAGCTCTTTTTCGTCATACCCGCTCTTCATTGTCAGAAAGTCAAACGAATAGGGGTCCTTCAGCATCTCCTGTGCCAACTGCCCTTGCACAACAGGAAGTTTGTCGGTAAAATTGGTGATGGCTTTGGCAGTGTGCGAATAGAGGTCGTGCCGGATGTTATCATCGAGCATATTGCGGCTCCAATTGCCTTCAATGGTTTTGTTGATATAAAACAACGCTTCGTCAAGAGAATTGGATTTTGATACGATGTGGATATGATGTCCCCACGGCACCAATCCGAAAGATTCAGGCATCTCTAAAAAGCCGACAGGTTGTTGGCTTTTTTTGTCCACACCATCATTTTCAGAAAAGCCAGCAGGTTGTTGGCTTTTTCCAATGTGTTCGAAATAAAACAAATACCAACGCTTCATATCTTTGACGTTAGACCACGAGAACCCCGACTCTTCGGGAAATTCATTTCTCATATCCAAAGCGAATTGCTTGACTATGCCTTTGCCCCAATTTTCCTCAGGATGCATCTCGGTGAGGTCTCTTCCTATGCTCCAATAGAACTCAAGCATAGCGGTATTGACCCGCACCATCGCTTTGGCCTGCGCTGTGCGGAAGCGTGTCTTCACATCCGACAACCACGCTACATAATCCTTGTCGGCAACCATCCTGTCTCTATTTACAAACATCGGTTCGTTCATTGTTTCCGTATTTTGTTGTTTTCTTTGAGGACATATTTATTCTAAATTCCTCTTATCAAATTCACATCATCACCGCACCCTGCGAACAAATCGATAAATGTATATTTTTTCTTTTTCGCCATATATTATCCTCTTTTTACTTTTCAAACACTCTCTCCCTGTGCCACTCCAAAAACTGCTTGTTCGGCAGGTGATCTTCGGGCAGGGAGATTTTTATTATTCAATTCTTACCCTTGCGTCATCATTTTCTCATTGTTCAATTGTTGGATTTATTATATTTCAGTACCACCCAACGACCTTCTTTTCGTCCGCCTTCACGTTTGATGATGTCGTGATTCTGCAGGTAGGCGATGTCGCGCTGGATGGTGCGTGTCGTAAAAGAATTCTTTCCCGACATTTTTTCGGTCAGTTCAGCAACAGTCATGGTAGGATATAGCGAAAGAAAACCAATGATATTTATCTGTCGCTCAGATAATTCCATATCAAATTCTTTTACGACATCTTTTACGACATTTTGGTCGCTGTTTTCGGGTGTTTGCTCGTTTTTGTAAGGATTGCCAGCTGGGCGTTGAATAGTAACTAACGTGCCGCCACAAAAGTTTTCCACCTTAGGCAATGGCAAACCGACAGCTTCTATGGCCTCCTTGATTTTTTTGTAACCGCGTCCCCAGGCTTCAACATAACCTGCCTTGAAAAATGCTGTAGCTATATTCTTGTTGCGGGGTTTGGACGAGTGTTTTTGGAACAGCGTCTCCTGCGTATATCCTTCGGGCAGTTCACCATCATTCCACAACTCTATATGGTCATCATAAATACGCATCTGTATGTCAGCTCCCGAATAATCCTTGTGAACGATAGCGTTATAGATAATCTCCCGCAAGGCATCTTCGGGAATCTCCAGAATTTCCTTGCGTTGCATATTTTCGTAATGGATATATGCTTTAAGATAGTATGACTTAAGCAGTTTTATAACCTTGTCGGGCATCTCAATCAGGTTGCCTTCTACTACATCCTGGACTATCAACTCGGATTCGTTTTGACCGAACTTTCCTATTTTGAATGCAACCCCGGAAAAATATTTCTGCGTTTTTTTTGCAAAAAGCAGCAATGCTGCATTCTTCAGATAGCCATTCTCGTCAATGAGGTTGAGATTTTCCAACACCTGCGTGGTTGAGACATTGCGTTCGTCAGAATCAATACGTCCAGAAGCAATTCCTTTCGTTATAAAATAGTCGATAGCGTTGCGGTCAATGCAATCAACAGATGTTGTTGTGTGAGGATATTCATCCCACGACCGCCCCAATTTTCGAAGTATAAACTGCTGAAGAGCAGCACCATTCAGTTCTTGCTTGGTGGATCCCGAGCGGTAATGATATTTGCCGTGATAGCTAACAGGCATTGGGCAGGGTTGTATGGCAATCTCAATATAAGACTTTCCGGACTCATAAAGCAGATTGACATCAGCTACAATGCCAAGATGCGTTACAATCTTGTTGGGGATGTCCTCCATCAGTTTCTTAGAATCATCTACGCCCACTACTTCTCGGTTATCGTTGACTCCAATGTAAATCTTGCCGCCCTGCGCATTGGCAAAGCCGCAAATCCACTTCAGGTATTCATCTCGCCACGTTTCCTTATATTCTATATTTTGTGATTTGCTATCCATGTTTCTTTAGAATGTATCCTCCGCCATGTTTTTTCATTTCGCACCCCGCGGACAAACCGATGAATGTATATTTTTTCTTTGGCATAATTATTTTCCTTCCTTTATGTTTTCTTTTTCCATCCTATCGGCAAGTTTGTCTTCAATCTCCTCAATGGTGGGTATCATACCTTCCACTTCGGTTGGATAAAGTTTTCCCAACTCAAACTCCGAGATGCCAATCGGTTGATTACTTGATTCAAGTGCGTATTGTGCCAAGAGATTGTCTTTGGTCTTGCAAATAAGCAATCCGATAGTCGGATTATGGCATTCCTGCTTTAAAATATGGTTGCAAGCCACAACATACGTTCCCAATTGTCCGACATCAGGAGCATCAAATTCACCAATCTTAACTTCTATCACCACATAGCAATTCAGTGATATATGAAAAAAGAGCAAATCTATGAATTTTTCCTTCGTACCAATCTGCAAACGATATTCCTTGCCTACATACGCAAATCCGGTTCCCAATTCCACCAGAAATTCGGTGATGTTTTTCAAGAGAGCGTCTTTCAACAATGTTTCATTGTACTTTCCTCGCACGCAAGTAAATGCGAAATTATAAGGATCCTTTGTTATCTCATTGGCAAGGTCGCCCATAGGTTCTGGCAACGTATCGACAAAATTCGTCACCGCATTTCCTTCACGTTCATAAAGTCCGCTGCCAATCCACATTTCAAGCGTACTGCGACTCCATCCTTCCTTTAGTATTTTACGTACAAAAAAAACAGCTTTATCCTTATCGCCATTTACTTTGTCAAGAATGATCCGATGTTGCCCCCAAGGTATCTGGAAAATTTCTGCCGCAACCTGTGGCAAAATTTCATTGTCCAATTCTGCCACAACTTGTGGCAAAATTGTATTGTTTTGAGAATAAAGCAGATAAAAATCCTTCATATAGCGAATGTTTCTTTCTGACAATCCGCTCACATTAGGTAACTCTGCTTGCAAATCCTTACTCAAAATACTGTAGAAATGGCTTCCGTATTTGTTGTCAAGACCATATTTGACAATGTCACGCCCCAAACTCCAATAGAACTGAAGCATCACGGAATTCACCTTCACCGCCGCCTTAATCTGGCTGTTTCTGTATCGTACAGACAGACTGCGGATCCATTCCTTGTAATCCGTGTCCGTTATGGTGATATTCTTCAGATTCTGTTTCGTCATTGCTTGTTGTTTTCTTCGTGGTCTATTTTATTCTAAATTTCCCTTTCTTGTATTGCGCAAACAAATCTATGAATGTATATTTCTTTTTTGCCATTTTACTTCTTAAATCCTAGTTCAATCGCCTTGCTTATAACTATTCAAGCATAAGCGAATTGCATACTTTTCCCTTTTAAATATTTAAATCTCCAAATTTACTCCTAATTTTTTACACGGCGAAATAAACTTATAAACAAATTTTCACTCACAAATAAAAAAACAACCTGTGCCCAAACGTATCACAGGTTGTTTTTTTGCCAAATAATTTTTATTCCATTTTATTTTTCTTTCTCCCTGTAACGACGATCAATTTCAGCATGCAATCTTCCGAAAGACTCTTCACTGGGAACATTAAACTCTCTTTCTGCCGGACTCATCAAATCCAATTGCAAATAAGCCAAACCATCTATTTTGCCAAGCCGTAACGCTTCCGGATTAAAATCCATATCATTGCCCCATGTTAGCACGCCATCGTCAATGCTAAAGGTCTTGAACTTATCGACATCAGCAAACTGGCTTATCAACGGATTGGTATTCTGGCGAATATAGTCGCCAAAATCAATAAATTTTGTCGTGTCGTCAGCGAACTTTACGACCAAAGCGTATCCACACGCATATATTGCATCGACAACACCAATAAAAATGTCATCTTTTTTACGCCTTCCTCTTTTGCCAGCTTGCCATTGGCAAATCGGCATACAACGTTGCCTACTCGCACATTTTCAACACAGCCATCATTGGCGAATACCCCGACTTTGCCATCGACTATTCACTTTGTCAGGTTTCCGTTGGCGAGCTTAAGCAAGCCATAAATCCTATTGCCACCATTGCCGGCGCCCAGCTGAACATAACATGGGACGACAATTCCAGTTGTCCGAATGCCGCACCCGACGATATCGCCATGGCATTGATATTAAATACGACGAAAATGGAATCCATCTACACTACCGTCCCATTCACCCGTTCCGGCATGACCCTCTGTGCCGACATTCCGGCCGAATGGTCCGGCAATACATTTGTGGCCTACCTTGTTCTCTCCTCTGCCGACAACAAACGCATTTCAAACTCGCAGTATCTCGGTGAATTCATCAGCCGATAGGCAAAAAAAACTCCCTACCAACACCCATATCCAACACATTAACATTTTGTCTGTCTTATATTTCAAGCCACTTCAGACATTGGCCAACAAACTACGCATATTGTAATCCTTGATGCAGAAAATAGCCTCTGAAAAAACACCTCTTGCCTATTCAAGTATTTTGTAATACTTTTGCGCCGCAATCGCTAATCGACAAATAACATTTGTTTCCACCCCTTAGCGCATTGTTATAGTTTTGATTATTAACAATTTAATTTATAGTAACATGAAAAAGCTTTTTTATTTGGGCATTGCTGCCGCATTTGCTTTTGCAACAACAGCTTGCAACAGCAACAACACTACAAACGAACAGGAAGCCGAAGCACAAAACGAACCTGCTGTTGAAGAAACTGTAGTTGAAGAACCTGCCGCTCCTGAAACTTTCGACCACTACGAATGGACAATGACCCTGCCAACAGACGTTTGGGAGGTTAACGTTGCTTATTCCGACATGGGCATCAACAAGATTGGCGAAAGCATCCATTTCAACATTAAGGACTGGAAGGACACCAGCATCGAGAAATGCGCACCTAACGGCGACTGCCTCGAAGAAAACCGTCAGGAAGACATCGTAACCGGCGAATACACTTGGACAGTTTACACTAAGGCCGGCAATTATGGTGTTGCTTGCTATACTTACGACCCAACAAACAAAATGGTTGTACGCGTTGGTGCCGAAGGTATCGATGATCCTAAGAGTGCCGACTTAATGGCTATCCTTGAAGGTTTCGCAGTTAAGAAATAACTTTTAGACGAACTCAAGTCAAACAAGGCGACCAACTGGCCGCCTTTTTTTTCTCCAGACAACACCTCAACACCTTGACATTCAATTACAACCAGCTTCGACATATACTGTTTTTATATCGTTAAACCAAGTTTGTAGCACGCCAGATATTCACACGAACCTACATGGTGCCAGTCAAGAAGACAAGAAACATCAGCAGCAAAAAACGCCGAGCATTAAAACATTATTCTATCTTTGCGTCATTATTACTACGACAATGAAGAAACTTGCTTTTACATTAACCATCTGCCTTTTCAGCATCATTACTTTTGCCCAGCAGCTCGATGCAATAATGATATCCGAATCCATCTACCTTTCGATTGACGAATCAAGACATAGCAAATACATGCTAGCCTGCGTTGACTACGAGAGCGAAAGTTCCGACAAGATTACAGGCATCTGCCTCGGAAACACTAAGAAGACGGTCTCGGTGAATTTGCTCAAGATCGGCAAGGCCATCGAGCAGGCACAAGCCAACTGCACGGAATCGAACAAAATCGGACTAAGCAAGAAAATCAAGGACGACTGCAGCTCCACCTACACTGTACAGGCCACAAAGGCAAATGACACCTTTTCATATGCATTCCGTTTCAACTCCGGCAATGCCACCTGCATAGACTTCGACCCCGAAGCGCTGCAGAAAATTCTCGACATATTCGAATAGGAAATACCGGAATTACCAAAACGGCGCAACCATATAAAACGCCACTACAGCTTCCTTATAAGCATAAGGCCATCACGCACGGGAAGTATAAGTTTCTGCAAGTCTGTGCGACCCTCAATATATTTGTTGAAGGCAATTATACCCTGAGTCATATAATCGTTGGACGCCGGCGTGGTAAAAATCTTGTCGTACCAGATTACATTGTCGGCAACTATAAGTCCGCCCTTCGACACCTTTGGATACACAGCATCGAAATACTGTATGTACTCTCGCTTGTCGCCATCGATAAAAGCCAGGTCGAAACATTCGTCGAGCGATGGCACAACCTCGAGCGCATCGCCTACAATCTGCGTTATTTTCGTCTCCAGTCCGGCCATCTTGAAATATTTTGCCGACAGCCACTCTATTTCATCATTCACCTCTAGGGTTGTCAAATGTCCGCCCTCCGGCAGGGCGCGAGCCATACAAATGGCCGAATAGCCAACATAAGTACCAATCTCTAGCACGTTACGTGCATGGCTCATTCCTATCAGCATGGCAAGCAGGTTACCCTGAAAACGCCCAGACATCATCCGCGGATGTATCTGCGTCAACGATGCCTCGCGAACAAGAGACTTCAAAACAGAATCCTCATCACAGCCATACTGCTCAATATACTCATAGCGGCGTTCCTCGTCTGTCATCTTATAGGTATTTTATTGTTGAAAATTTATCTCTGACAAAAATCTCATTGGCAACCTCCATGACATCCGCTGCCGTTATCGACTCTATCTGGGCAACAGTCTCCTTGAATGTCTCGGCCTTGCCATAATTCATGTACGACTTCGCCATCGGGAAGAGCAAGTTTGAATTCGAGTCACTCTCAATAGCCACCTGCCCTATCAGCTGCTTTTTTGCACTCGACAGCTGCAAAACTCCCATTGACTTATTTCTCAGGAGATCCAGCTCCTTGAAGATCATGTCTAGTGCAAAATCAACCTTCTCGTGTTCCGAGCTGAAGAATATGCTAAACAAGCCAACATCCTGATAGGTAGTGTAATTCGACTCTATATTATACGAAAGTCCATGATGCTCACGAAGTTCCATATTCAAACGAGAATTCATTCCAGGGCCCGCAAGAATGTTCGACACAAGGAACATCGGCACACGTTTAGGGTCGCTGTACGAATAGCAGTAGTTGCCTAAAATAGTATTTGCCTGCGAACACTTTTTCTTGACAACCTTGTCGAACTGAACCCTTTGCGAAAACGCCTGCCGTTCAAAATTTCGGATTCTTGCTGCATTTCGCCCAAAATATTTCTCGCATATTCGAATCAGCTTCGAAAACTCTATATCGCCTATCGAGCAGAAAACCAATTCGTTGGTATTGTATTTTTCCTTTGTAAACGCAAGAAAATCTTCTGTGCGGAATTTCTCTATCGACTTTTTTGTCCCCAAAATGTTATGTCCTAACGGATGATTTGGAAACATGGCAATCTCAAACTCATCAAAGATATTTTCAGAAGGATTGTCCTTGTAGGTATTTATCTCGTCAACAATTACATCACACTCCTTCTCTATTTCCTTCTGCGGGAACACGGAATTGAAAATCACATCATTTATAAGTTCAACCGCCCTTTCGTAAAATTCGACCAGAAAACTTGCCGAAACGCAAGTCTCCTCCTTGGTTGTATAAGCGTCAACCTCGCCACCTACCGACTCCATCCGGTTTAGCAGGTGATAGGCCTTACGCTTTTCTGTCCCCTTGAAAAGCATGTGCTCCGTAAAATGGGCTATTCCTGTCTGACGTTCGCTCTCATCTCGCGTACCTGTATTTAGAAGAACACAGCAATGTGCAACTTCCGACTTCACACGTTTATGAATTACGCGAATTCCATTATTTAAAGTAAATGTTTCGTACACTTCAAAAAATCTTTTGTGCAAAAGTAATCAATAATCGCTTATCGGAACCTAAAAATAAATTTCCGGAAGAGTTTTTTTATACTACAACGATTATGTAACACCCTTATATGCAAAGCATAAAAAAATATGTCACAAAAAATTCCATACTTTTTTCAAAAAAATTTTGTCAGTTCAAAAAAACACCGTACTTTTGCAACCGCAAATTGAGCTGGTACCTTAGCTCAGTTGGTAGAGCACAGGACTGAAAATCCTGGTGTCCCTGGTTCAATTCCAGGAGGTACCACAAAAGAGGTTGCTTCGGCAACCTTTTTTTATTTACACATTTGGCAATGAGCGCTTTACAAATATTCATAGCATACATGCTTTTCATAAACTGCACAGCAGGAATCGTCTTCTATTCCGACAAGCACAAGGCAAAAAAGAACAAGTTCCGTGTGCCAGAAGCATTTCTGCATCTGCTCGAACTGCTAGGCGGAATCTTTACCATCATCCCAATGATATTCATTATCAGGCATAAGAACAAAAAAATTTCGTACAACATCTTCAGCTTTCTCATTCTAATTTTGTGGATATTTTTTTTGTGCGTGCTTGCCCTCCACTCGAATGAAATAATTAACTTTGCCGACCAAATAATAAAATGATTTTTTTTGAGTTTAATTATCGGTAAATAATTGCAATGAACGTACTGAAACATACCATAATTTTCCTCTCCGTGCTTTTAATGTCCGGTGCAATTTGCGCGCAGGACAAGAAGCTACGCAAAGCCGACGAGTCGTTTGAAGCCGAAGAATACTACAAGGCGATGGAGGAATACACTGCAATACTCAAGAAAATAAAGGACAAAAACGAAAAAATCGAAATCCAGTACAAGATTGGAGAATGCTATTTCATGGCCGGATACTATAAGAAAGCACGAAGTCCGTTCAAACGTGCCGCCAAATCCAAGGGCCTTATGACCAAGGCAAAGAACCGTCTTGCCGAAATCGAAATCCAAGAAGGAAACTACGAGGCTGCAATCGATCTCTTCAACGAAGTTCTGGAAATAAAAAAGGACGACACTATTGCCAACGAAGGACTGAAATCGGCTAACTGGGCGCTCGAACAATACAACCTGCCCACCCGCTGGAATGTTGAACGCGCCAAGCAACTTAGCTCAAAGGCCAACGACTTCTGCCCCAGCATCGACGAAAAGGACGGATTCGACCACGTTTATTTCAGCTCCACTAGAGAGGAAGCTAAAGGTAAGAAACTAAGCGGAATCACCGGCACCAAGTTCTCCGACCTTTTTGTTACAAAACTCGACAGGCACGGAAAATGGGGCGACGTTACCGCTCTCGACTCCATCAACACGCAATACGACGAAGGCTCTCCTTGTATTTTCGACCAGGGACGCAAGTTCTACTACACATCTTGCATTGCTGAAAAGGGCAAGAATACCGGATGCCAGATTTACGAGGCACAAAAAGTTGATGGAGAATGGATGAACCCCAACAACCTGGGCATAGTATCCGACTCCCTGTCGATCGGCCACCCAACAGTTTCTCCCGACGGAAATAAGATCTACTTCTCCGCACGCCTTCAAGGCGGTTTTGGCGGCGCCGACATTTGGTATTCCGAAAAAAACGGTTCCTCATGGTCAGTCCCAAAGAACATGGGCGCTGAAATCAATTCCGACGGCGACGAACTTTTCCCATTTATGCGCAACGACACTACTTTCTTCTACTCAAGCTCAAAGCACCCTACTATGGGAGGACTCGACATATTCGTCGCATACAAGGACGACAAAGGACACTGGACTTCCAAGAATATGGGATATCCGTTTAATAGCAACGGTAACGATTTCGGAATATATTACTACCATAACGAGGACAAGGGATACCTCACCTCCGACCGCAAAGGTTCAAAGGGCGAAGACATTTACTTCTTCGAAAAACCACCTTTAGAATTCAAGCTTAAAGGAATGGTACACGACCTCGACACCAAGGCTATAATCGACTCCAGCCTCATAACCCTTTACGGCAGCGACGGTTCAATGTTCCGCGACACAATCATCCTTGCAAACAAAAAGGAAACTTTCAACTTCAAACTGAAAACAAAAACCGACTACGTATTTGTTGTAACCAAAGATGGTTATTTCAACGGAAAGTCAAGATTTACAACCGATTCGCTCGAATTCAACAAAACATTCGAGTACGACATAATGCTCGAATCGCTCAACAAGACCATCGAAATCCCAAACATTGAATTCGCATTCGGACGCTGGGAACTTACCGAACCATCAAAAGTCATTCTCGACAGCACCGTTAGGATAATGATTGAAAACCCTCATATCGTAATTGAACTTTCGGCACACACCGATATGGTCGGATCCGACCAGAGCAACATGGAACTCAGCCAGAAGCGTGCAAATTCGGTTACCACATATTTCGAGTCGAAAGGAATTCCAGCCGCCAGAATGGTTGCAAAGGGCTACGGCGAAAGCAAGCCGAAAGAAATCACTAAATATGACGCCAAATATCCTTTCCTGCCCAAAGGTTCGGTACTTAACGAAAACTTCATAAAATCGCTGTCGAAAGAAGAGCAGGAAGCCGCAAACCAGCAGAACCGACGCATTGAAATGCGAGTCCTCTCAAACGACTACATCCCTAGCCTCGACTAAGCCTACGGCTCCACATATTTGGCTGGCAAACAGCCGGCACCAAGCAAATATTATTGGCATTAAATTTCCACAACCCAGCAACTTCTCACAACAAAAAAATAAGCGGAAACTGATCCGCCTAAAATTTTACTACTGGAAAAATCAAAAAAAAAGAGCGACACTCAACAATAAACGAAACCGCAACTCGTTATTACATCAAACAAAAACAAATTGCCTATGACAGATGTCTACATGTACTTTTATTCAATCAACACAAACGCAAAGGACACAACAGAAGAAACACTCATAGATTTCAACGCAATGGCAGATTTTGAAAGGACATTGGCCCTTCTGCCCGAAATCAGTCCAAGCGATATGGTTGTAAAGAGAATATTGGAGCTTGCGTAAGCGCGAATGATGGAAAAAGTTCCAATAAGGAAGGTGGCGAAAATATCGCCATTTTCTTTTTTGATTAATACAGAACTCTTGAATCTTAAAAACAAATAAACTATTTTTGCAAAAAACAAACATCATGATACAGATGGTCGACCTCAAGTCTCAGTACTTGAAAATAAAGGACGAAATTGACAGCGGAATAGCAAGAGTCATTGACAATACCGAATTCATAAACGGCTCTGATGTAAAAGAATTACGCAAGGAGCTCGCCGAATATCTCAATGTCAGAAATGTCATTACCTGCGGCAACGGCACCGACGCATTACAGATTGCACTTATGGCGCTTGGGCTTCAGCCAGGAGACGAAGTCATTTCCACCGATTTCACTTTCATTGCCACTGTTGAGACCATCGCACTGCTTCGACTTACCCCTGTAATGGTCGACGTCGACCCTGAAACCTACCTTATCAATCCAGACGAAATCGAAAAGGCAATCACGCCTCGCACAAAAGCTATCATTCCTGTTCATCTTTTCGGTCAATGCGCCGACATGGAAAGGATAATGGACATTGCAAACCGCCACAACCTATATGTCATCGAGGACTCCGCTCAAGCAATAGGCAGCGACTTTCATTTTTCCGACGGAAGCATAAGGAAAGCCGGAACAATAGGCCACATTGGATGCACATCGTTCTTCCCGTCGAAAAACCTCGGATGCTATGGCGACGGCGGAGCTATTTTCACAAACGACGACCTCATTGCCGAGAAAATCAACTCCATCGTCAATCACGGAATGAAAATCCGTTACCACCACGACATCATCGGCGTAAACTCTCGTCTAGACACAATACAGGCTGTAGTGCTTCGCGCAAAACTTCCTCATCTCGACGAATACAACAACGCACGCAGAAAAGCTGCCGACTTCTACGACAATGCTTTTGCTTGCTGCTCAAAAATATCTACACCGAAACGCGCAGAAAAGACAACACACACGTTCCACCAATACGTCATCAGACTAAACAATGTAGACAGGACCGCCCTAATGGAACATCTTAAAAGCAAGGGAATTGCATCTGCAATATACTACCCCGTCCCGCTGCATAGGCAAAAGGCGTTTCAAGGTTTTAAATACGACCAAAATGCCTTCCCTGTCACCGACAAACTTTGCGAATCTGTTATTGCACTGCCAATGAACACCGAACTCGACGAGAAAACCCTTAAGACTATTACCGACGCAGTCCTCGAATTTGTAAATGTATGAGATGTGCAACCGCAATATTGATTTTCGCCAGTTTGGTGCTGTTCAGCATAAAGGCCGCCGGACAGTTCGTAAAAATGGACGATCGTGTAATTATTGCGGGATATGTCATCGATGATTCCGACAAGAAACCATTGGTTTACACCAACATATCGATAAGGCACAGGCGCGAAGGAACAATTAGCGACACTGCCGGCTATTTTGCAATATCGGCAATGATGTACGACACAATTCGCTTTTCCATGCTAGGCTACGAACGTAAATTTGTCGTTGTTGACGACAAGGCCGTCGACAACGACGAACCGCTGATGGTATACCTGAAGCCCGAAACCTACCTATTGCCGACAGTCGACATATTCGAATGGCGATACAACCAGCTGAAATACGAAGTAAAGACAATGAATCTGCCCGACGACGACTATACATACGCTCTGCAAAACTTTCCCGTCAAGCAGAAGGCAATTAGCTTCTACAACAATACGCCAAGCACCGGAGCCGGATTCACATTTAGCCCGATTACAGCTCTTTATGAAGCTTTCAGCAAGGAAGGAAAGGAAAAACGCAAGCTCGCCGAACTGCAGGAAAAAGATTACATAAACTCCTTGATAGAAGAGCGAATAACAACCAGACAAATCATGGACCTGACTGGCATGTCGGAGGCCGAGACATACAAGTTCATAGACTGGTGCAACTTCTCCGCCGAGTTTATCAAAAGCATGAACGCATACTACTTCATACTGGTTGTCAAACACAAGGCCGAACAATACCTCAAGACTCACCGCAACGACAACAACGGTAAAATTTACCTGCAAGACTAAACAACGGATTTGCTAACAGCCAAAAAACCAACCTGTTAGTAATATTAGACCATAAATTTGCAGACTAACAAAAAAATCAGTACCTTTGTAGCTATATAACATTGTCAATAACAATTGCTTTATGAATAGAATTTATACAATTATCATGACAATAGCAGCAATGCTTTTAATGTCATTATCAGCAACTTCGCAACAAGTTGTTAACGAAAATTTCGAATCTTACGATGCTGGCGCATACATGGCAACAGCAAACCCTACCCAATGGGAAGCTTGGGGATCTGGTGTTTTAGGTGGACTTGTTAGCACAGAACAAGCACACAATGGCAACAATTCCATGAAGGTATACATCAACGGCAGCACAGAAACCGACGTTGTATTGAAAATGAACGACCTTACAACAGGACGTTACAGAGTTGAATTTTACATGTATGTTCCAAGTGGCAAAACCGGATACTACAACATGCTTCAGGATTTCAACGGAAGCAACTCGCTATGGGGCATCCAGTTGACTTTCAACAACGGAACAGTTTCTATCGACGCTAACGGCTCAACGTATTCTCACCCGTACACCGAAAACGGTTGGACAAAAATCCAGCACTTCATCGACCTCGACAACGACTGGATTGATTTCTACCTCGACGACGAAATCGTCATCTCATATCAGTGGAGCAAGGGAACAAATGGTGACGGAACAATGTGCAAACTCGACGCTATTGACTTCTACTCACACACCAACAACAACCAAGCAGGTCTTTACTACATCGACGACCTTGTAGTTGAAGAAGCTCCAGCACCAGAAGCTCCAACAAACCTTACAGCAACAGTTCAGAACGAAAACGACGTTGAGTTGAGCTGGACAGGCGTTGAAAACGAAAACTTGGTTTACTACTCTATTTCTCGTGAAGGCGAAGAAATAGCAACAACAACCGAAACATCATTTACCGACGCTCACCTCTACCCTATGACTTACAACTACCAGGTTCGTGCATACTGCGGAACTGCTATAGGATACTCGGCAGCTTCTAACAATGCACAGGCCATTATCGAAGGCGGTGTTGAAAGAGAACATGTACTTATCGAAGCTTTCTCATATAAGTCTTGCGGATATTGTCCTTACGCAGCCAAAGCTCTCGACCAGCTCGAAGCTGAAGGCAACCTCGACATTATCGTTCTCGACCACCATATCTCAGACACATACGGATATACACAATCAGCAAACAGATTCCAATACTGGGCTGGAAAGAACAACATTTTCGATCAGCTATACGATTTCTCCGGCACTCCATCAATGGTTTATGACGGATATTTGGGAATGGGCGGTCTTTACTCTCAGAACAATACTGAAGAAAAAGAATACATCACTACTTTCTACAACTACGTTAAGAACATCAATTCCATCTACAATTTGACTGCTGATTTTGCACAGACTGAAGCAGGCAGCAGAACTTTCAATCTTAACGTAACAGCTGAAAAACTTTCCGAATACTTCGGTGACGACCAAATTACAATCATTGCAGCATTATGCGAGGACATTAACTACAACTGGGGTGTTGCAGGCAAGATCAACAACCTTGTACGTGTTTTATACCCCGACTACAACGGAACTGTTGCTACATTCGACAGTGAAAACCGCTTCTCAACCAATTTCACAATTACCGTGTCAGACAACTACGACATTTCAAAGTGCAAGGTTGTTGTTTGGGTTGAAAACCACACTGAAGGCCGCGTAATGCAGTCGATTCGCTTCAATGTTAGCGATTACTACGTAACAGGTATCGAAGAAGAAAACTGCGCTATCAACGTATTCCCGAACCCATCAAATGGTATTTTCACTGTTGAAGGCAATATCGAAAGCTACGAAATCTACGATGTAGCAGGAAAGCTTGTAATGCAGGAAAACGCTAACACCAACAACACTACAATCGACCTAAGCAACTACGCCAAGGGCATATACACAATGAAAACTCTTGCTGGCAACAATGTAAAGGTTAGCAAACTTATAGTTGAATAATTTAAATTTTAGAACGTGAATTTTGACGTAAAAGAAATCCGCAAGGATTTCCCAATACTTTCCGAAAAAGTTCATAATAAGCCGCTGGTTTATTTCGACAATGCAGCGACTTCACAAAAACCGCGAATAGTAATCGACACTATAGCCGAATACTATTCGCGTTATAACTCGAACATTCATCGCGGCGTGCACTACCTCAGCAACTTCGCTACCGAAGCCAACGAGCGCGCCCGCGAGACAGTTCGAAAGTTTATAAACGCCGATTCGACAGAAGAAATTATCTTCACTCGAGGTACAACCGAAGCAATAAACCTTGTTGCATACTCGTTCGGCGAAACTTTTATCGGCGAAGACGATGAAATTATCGTCTCCGAAATGGAACACCACTCCGACATCGTGCCGTGGCAACTGCTATGCGACCGCAAAAAATCTTCAATCAAGGTGCTTCCATTCGACGACAACGGTGTTCTTGAAATTGAAAAACTGGAGTCGTTAATCTCAAATAGGACTAAAATTATTGCCGTTGCCCAGATTTCAAATGTTTTAGGCACGGTAAACCCAATAAAAAAAGTAGTGGAAATTGCGCACAAGCATAACATTCCGGTTCTTATTGATGGTGCCCAAGGTGTTCAGCACACTACTGTTGATGTAAAAGACATCGACTGCGATTTCTACGTATTCTCCGGACATAAAACCTACGGTCCTACTGGCGTGGGTGTTCTGTATGGCAAAAAATATCTGCTCGAAAAGATGGTTCCTTATCAGGGCGGCGGCGAAATGATTGAAAGCGTCAGCTTCGAAAAGACGACATATAACGTTCTGCCATTCAAATTTGAAGCCGGAACGCCTAATTACATCGATGCCATTGCTCTTGAAAAGGCTATTTTATACATCCAGGACATTGGGCTCAAGAACATCGAAGAATACGAAAAACAGCTGCTCGATTATGCCACGGAACAAATTTCGCAGTTCAACTGGGTGAAAATCATTGGAACAGCACCACACAAGGCAAGCCTTATCTCGTTTATAATGGACGGTATTCACTTTTCCGACGCCGGCATTCTGCTCGACCAACTAGGAATTGCAATACGTACCGGAACTCATTGCGCCGAACCGGTAATGCAGCATTTCGGAATTACTGGCACTGCTCGGGCATCTTTCGCCTTCTATAACACTATCGAGGAAATCGACACTTTCATAAATGGTCTCAAACGAATAAAACTAATGTTTTAGCAAATGAAAGAAGAACTTTTTTTCATAATCAACCCTAATGCTGGCAATAACAAGAATCAGAAGTGGAAGGATATCCTCACATATCTTGACAGCAAGAAAGTAGCTTACAACTACTACCTGACAAAATCGCAAAACGATGCAATAGTCAAAGTGCCCAAATTTATCGAGGAAGGCTACAGAAACTTTGTCGTTGTCGGTGGCGACGGTACAACCAACGAGGTTGCAAACGGCATCTTCTCTCAGACTGCTGTCCCCTATTCAGAAATTTGCATGGGGTCAATTTCTCTTGGCACTGCAAACGACTGGAACAAATACTACGGATGGGATTCCGACTTGCAGGTTTCTCTGGACAGAATCATAAAGCGAAACATTACAAAACAAGATATCGGTGTCGTTAAATTCACAGAAAACGGCATCAGAAAAACTAAATACTTCGTAAACAGCATTGGGTTTGGCTTCGATGCAGAAATTGTTAAGATGACAAACTCTCTAACTCACGAACAGCGCGGAAAACAATCCGCATATCTGATGAGCTTACTTAAATGCCTTCTAAAATGCAAGAAAATCAGAGTAAAAATCAGCACCCTGGATTTCATTTATGAAGGCAAGGCCCTGTCAATAAACATTGCTAACGGCAGATTTTCTGGCGGTGGAATGCAGCAAACTCCCGACGCTATTATCAACGACGGAAACTTCGACATCTCAATATTTGGCGACATTACTAAGTTTTTCGTTATTCGCAACGTCAGCAAACTGTTCAATGGAACTGTAAAGAAAGTAAGTGGAAAAAACGTTATTTTCGCCCGATCGGCAAATCCAATAAAAGTTGAGGTTACAACACCTACAATCGCTGAAATTGACGGAGAAATAATTGGCGACGGACCATACGAACTTTCAATGATCAAATGTGGACTTAACGTTATCGACTAATCGACAACCAGACGGTCACCATTCATCCTTGACATATACTGCTGAATTATCGCCTTCAGCTCTGATTCCATTGCTTTCTGCAACGCTACTTTCCCCATAATATTGTTCTCCATCAATTTGTCTTCGAGCAAATAAACGGATTTGGTCTCCTTTCCGTCGAACTGAAGCACACAACCGGATTTCACATATTGGTAAATGCCATTTATATAGTTGACCGCAAATGCCTTATCATTGTTTTCTGCGAACAGGTTCTTCCCGAAAGCGACATAATCGCCGTCGTAGTTAAGCATTTCCAGAATCGTGGGCATTATGTCAATCTGCTGAGCTACAACATCATGACAACCTGCAATGGAATCGCTCGACGGATCGTATATGGCTATAGGAATGCAAAAGCCGCCTAAGTCCGTCTGATATTCCGCATGATTTGTCTCATTGGTATGGTCGGCAGTAATGACAAACAAAGTATTCGAAAACCATGGTTGCCGCCTTGCCGAATCGAAGAACTTGCGCAAGGCATTATCTGTATATCCGATGCACTTGTGAATACGCAGGTTGCCCTCGGGGAAAGCACCGTCATATTCGTCGGGAATTTCGTACGGATGATGGCTCGATGCCGTAAACAAGGCCGTCATAAACGGCTGCTGCAATTCCGCCATTTTCGCGCAATAAAACTGCATAAAAGGTTCATCCCAAATTGCCCAAGTCCCATCAAAGTCCTTGTCGCCGCCGAAACGCGAATCTGCATTGTACTCGTCACGTCCATAATACTCGTCGAAACCGGAGCTTCGGGCATATGCCTGAAAGCCCATGCTACCATTCTGTGCGCCATGGAAAAATGCTGAATGATAACCTTTTTTTCCTAATTCACCTGCCAACCCGCTTATCCTGTTGACTGACGCCGGTGTCAGCACAAACGGCTCGACAAACATGGGAATTGACGAAAGAACCGACGGCATCGCATCTATACTCTTACGTCCGTTGCTATACGAATGTGAGAAGGTTGCACAATGCGCAAACAAGGAATCCAAAAACGGCGTATACCCTTCCTCCAGGCCATTCATTGAACCTACATATTCGCGACCGAGACTTTCTACAATTATCACTACGACATTTTTCGACACGAACGGCTTTCCGCTTCCTCCATGACGAACTGGAGTGTACACCTCCTCTAGCTGCTCCTCCGAATCAAAATATTCAACATTCTCAAACACAGGAACACCTATAGTCCTAATTACCGAAAACGGCGTATTCAGCACAAGCGCTGTCTCTATCGGACTATCAACATACTGATTTGCATTGCTTATTGTAATTGGCCTTGTCGCACGCGTAAAGCCGCCCCTAATTCCCGCTACGCTCAAAAGAATTGAACATGACAGCAACACTAGATACACAATATCATATTTCCACCATACGAACTGCTTGCTTTCTGACTTTGGCTTCCTATAGAACTTTATGAGGACAAAAAGCATCAGTACAAGCAAGATTAGCAGATACCAGCCCGACACAATCTCCTTACCAAAAATAGACAGAAGATTGTCCTCGTTGCCAAACTCGCCGAATACTGTTGAAGTTGTACGACGCATTGTATACTTGAAATATACGGAATCTGCAAGGTTGGCAATAAGTGCCAGACCGTTAATTACAACAAAAATCCACTTGCAAACGGCGTGATATATTCGATTTTCCTTAAAATGCAACGGGAAAAGCATCAGCACAATGTAAACGACGTTTACATAAAGCATTCCGGCAATGTCGAAATGAACCGAGCCGCAATACATCTCCCACAGGTGCGAAGCTCCTAGATTTCCTTCAAAATACGAATAGTTTTCCAGCAGGAACTCAATATGGGCAACAAGTTGCAAAGCATATACCAGCAACAAGTTGCACACCAGTGCGAAAAAAGATGAATCAAGAACCCTACGCATTTCAGTCCGCTTTCAAAGGCCTATGTCTTTTGCTTCTTCTTTTTAGCTGCAGGGAATAGTACATTATTGAGTATCAGCCGATAACCTGGCGAATTCGGATACAACGACAAATCGGTCTTTTCGTCGCCGATATAATGCCTGTAATCCTCTGGATCGTGGCCGCCATAAAAAGTCCACATTCCATTCCCATACTCGCCATGAATGTAACGAGCTTCATTCATCGACTTGTTTTCGCCCATAATAAGCACATTGGGTTTTATCAAGTCGCGCTTGAAAGCGGTAGTCTGTCCCATAAAGCCGTGAATCAAACTAGCATGATTCTGGCAAAGCATAGTTGGAATTGGATCCCATTTGGCCGAAAACTCGAAAAGTGAAAAGAAATCCTCGTTTGTCCCCGACCTTTTTGTTTGGGTAACATCAATGTCTGAGAACTCGTACTCGTATGGATTTGTCTTAACCGTAAAATTCTCAAAAGCAAGGCAATTATCGTAGTTCAACCTTTTCTGAGCATCGGAATCCATGCCATCGCCATCAAACATATATTCACATATATCGGTTTCGGAAGCAGCAAGCGCAATGTCAAACGTGTCGGTAGCAGCGCACATGGCAAACATAAAACCGCCATTGAAAATATACTGCTTTATTGCAAGCACAACGGCAAGCTTTAACTTTGAAACCTTGCTAAATCCCAAAGACCTTGCTTCCTCCTCACTAAGTTTCTGCCGTTCCTGATACCACTGCATGCGAGCATACGAAGAATAGAACTTTCCGTATTGTCCTGTAAAATCCTCATGATGAAGATGAAGCCAATCGTATTCCGACAACTTGCCCTCTATGATTTCCGTATCATAAATTTTGTCGTACGGTATTTCGGCATACGTAAGTGCCAATGTTACGGCATCATCCCACGGCTGGGATATTGGTGGCGTATAAACGGCAATTTTAGGCGCTTTCTCTAGTTTTACTGCATCCTGATTAACAGACGGTGCCGAAATATCATTGAAAATAGCATTCTTTTGTGCTTCTGCAATAATCTCGTATGACACATTTCTCAGAATGCATTCCCTCTCAACATCTGAAGAATAGCCAAGCACAAAACTTCCGCCACGATAGTTCAGCAGCCACCACGCCTCAACACCACGTTCCAACGACCAGTATGTAAGTCCATACGCCTTTAGATGGTCGGTCTGGGAATCATCCATTGGAATCAGCATGTAGGCGCAATTGCCACATAACGAACAGAAAACCAGCAATATAACTACTATTATTTTTTTCATTGTCTCATTCCGCCAATAAGTTCCGATATATCCTTAACACCATACTTCTCGCAATATTCCTCTATTCCGTTCAGCACGCGGATTGTTGCATCCGGATAAAGGAAATTTGCTGTGCCTATCTGAATGCACGAAGCGCCGGCAAGCAAAAATTCGATAGCATCGTCAGCAGTAACTATTCCGCCAAGTCCGCAGACAGGAATCTTTACATTATGTGCAACCTGCCAAACCATACGCACTGCGATTGGCTTTATTGCAGGGCCCGACATTCCTCCGGTTATGGTTGATATTTTGGGCTTGCGCGTACGAACATCGATTGCCATTCCGAGGAAAGTATTTACCAGAGATACCGAATCGGCTCCTGCATCCTCAACTGCCTTTGCTATTGAAACTATGTCGGTAACATTCGGCGACAACTTTACCATAAGGTGTTTTCCGTATGCCTTTCTTACAGCAGAAACAACTTCTGCTGCCGACTTAGGGTTTGTTCCAAAGGCCATTCCTCCCTCCTTGACATTCGGACAGGAAATATTCAGCTCTATTGCCGGAATATTTGGCAATTCGCCTATACGGCGCGCTGTTTCCACATAATCGTCGATGCAAGAACCACTCACGTTTACAAGCACATTTGTATTCAAATCCTTCAACTGTGGATAAGTATTCTTGCAGAAATAATCCACGCCCTTGTTCTGCAACCCAACGGCATTAATCATTCCAGATGTAACTTCGGCCATACGTGGATACGGATTGCCCTCGCGATGATGCAAGGTTGTTCCCTTAACGATAAAACCGCCAAGTCTTTCCAAATCTACGAAATCGGAATATTCAAGACCGAATCCAAATGTTCCTGATGCTGTAAGAACTGGATTCTTAAATTTCAGTCCATTAAAGTCAACGCTTAAATTTACCATAGCAATTGTTTTACGTTAAATACCGGTCCGTCGGTGCACACGCACTTGTGACCTTCGTTTGTATTCTGCACACAGCACAAGCAAGCGCCAATGCCACATGCCATCTTATTCTCAAGCGACACTTCGCAGTCGACATTATGTTCCAAAGCCCATTTTGCCAAAGCACGCATCATTGGTTCAGGTCCACATGCCATTATCTTAGAATACGGGAAGTCGCCCGCAAATATTGAATGGTTCATTATTGTTCCCTGCTCGCCGAAACTGCCGTCGTCGGTGGTATAGAAAACCTTGCCCAGTTGCTCGTAAACATCTTTGCGCAATATGTTCGACTTGCTGCGATAACCGAACAGCACATCTGCTTCAATACCAAATTTCTTCAGGTACTTTATTGTGTAAAGCATCGGAGCAACACCAACGCCACCACCAACAAGCAAAACTCTACCAGATTCCGGCATCACAAATGTATTCCCAAGCGGGAAAACTACATTTACCGATTCGCCGACCTTAATTTCTGATAGCTTTTGCGTTCCATTTCCGGCAATTTTCACAAGGAATTGTATAGTCTGCCTGTCGTAATCAACATCGTGAATACTAATCGGACGACGCAAGAAAGTCTCTTTCGAGCCCTCAATCCGTACTTCGGCAAACTGAGCCGGCACAATTACCGGTAGCGGCTCTTCGCTCAGCAACGTAAGCAGGAAAAAGCCGACGCCGACCTTTTCGTTTGCTATTACACGCAAGTCCCTTAATACCTTTTTGCTCATATATTGTTCTCCTTTGTTTTCTGTATTGTGCTTAATTTTCTACATTCATGCTTTCTTTCATCGTCATTCCGTAAGACAAAGCAATACGACTAAAGAACATGTCATATTCGTTCGCCATATATATACAAATGCGCCTGTATACATAAAAATAATTTGAGACAAAGTTAACGATTTTTTTCTATCCTGCCATAACATATCTGCGAACTCCGTCTTCAAAATAACCGAACTCGCAAAATGTCGGATTTTCGGAAATGAAAATGCTAACGCGCAAATTGTAGTTGCTACCGTGCGACAACACTCCGCAGAAGGAATTCAAGGAGTTTACCCACTTTTTGCGAATACTATTGGCAAGATCCTTCAATTTCTGCCGCATACGAGCAACGCAAGAACGGCTTGCATACCTGCGAAAAGGTTTCAGATATGCACCGACAAACTCCACTCCGTGCCAAACAGAAACAATCTCCAGTTTGCCATCGTGAAAATCAAGCCCAAGCCGCTGCGAAAGCATACGCTTCACCATCGGCACAATCGACAATAGCCAAACGCGGTCGGCACTAACAACATAAAAATCATCTACATACCGACCATAATGACGGCATTTCAGTTCGCGCTTCATAAACTAGTCGAGCACATTGAGATACACATTGCTGAACAACTGCGATGTGAGGTTGCCAATCGGCAGTCCGCAACCTTGGGGCGTATGGAAAAGGCTCTTGTCGTGAGGCAGATTGTCCCAGTCGGAGGGTTCTCCCTTTACACTACAGCCGACAAGCGAGTCAAGCATAACAATCTCGGATGTAAGATACTTGACAAAATCAATGTCAACCACTTCGCACCACCTTTCGCACCTGTGCTTCGACACTCGGTGCAAAGCCATACGGTCAATCGTTGCCACACAAATGTCGAGCAAACGGCGGCGGTCGATGTGCATAAAATAACCGCGAATGTCCATCTTCATCACATAGCATGGCACAGTGAAACCTTGACTTTCCTTGCGGATATGGCTTTCGAGCCGCCCAATGCCGTAATGAGTGCCGCGCCCCTTTATGCAACTGTAGGTGTCGTGAATGAAAGTGCGCTCAAACATTTCGTGCATATAGTTGTAGTACAGGTGGTGAACAATGCGGTCGCGGAAATCGGCGGCAAAAACCTCGCGCTTCTTGGGGTCGGTGATAATGAAGCAGGTGGACGGTCGCGGCTTGTAGGTGCGTGAAAAAAGTTCATCGCAGAGTTCGTTCAAATTTTCATCAAGGTTTGCCTCGAAACGCTTCTGGTAGGGCTTGTTGCGCTTGTGGCGGCGGGCATCGTAGTAGGCTTCGTAGAGGTCGGAAAGAAGCTGCTGCCTTGACAAACAAAAAACAGAGGCGAATGATAAGTGCTGGGACTGGCAAACAGCGCGAACGGATTGTCCGTTGTAACGGTTGTTGTTGTTCATGTTGTGATTGTCCGAATTGAAGTTCAAGTTCCATGCGTTGTCCGTATTGTCCGTGTTGAGCGAACTCGACCAGTAGTTGCCGTTGGAACCGGCATTGTTGAGCTCACTATCGTTGCGGTTGCCAGCAGCAGGAAGGAATTTCAACTCTATTTTGCGTCGGAAGTCTGTTATTTTCGAGACCGAAGGAATGAACTCTCAAGCCAACGACCACATCGGTGCTATCCCACTTTTGCGATGTGGGCCGACCGCCTATGAACTTATCTTTGTTCTCCTGTTTTGTATTCAAGGTGGGGTGAAATGATTTAAAAATTTGATGATTAGCTACGCTGATTTAAAAATTCGATGATTTGATGATTTGATTTGAAAAATTGTAGCGGTGCAATACATTGCGCCGCTACAAATTGTCCATTGTCAATTGTCATATTATTTCTGAAATCTTTTGTTTTATCTCCGAAAGGAACATCATGCATTCAATTGGTGTGCGCTGCTCCACTGGATATGCAAGAATCTCCACCATAACATCGGTGAGGCGCGGGTGTGCGTTCTTCTCGGCAAGCCGTTTCTCTTCCGCCACGATTCTCTTCGACGATTCCGTCATTGGCTGGCACTGCTTCCAGTTGGCATAGTCGGTCTGCAATGCTTCCACATCGGCATCTGGTGGAAAAACACTCATAGGCAGAGTTATCTCGCAATACTTGTCGCTGCCGATTTCGCAGTTGCGCCTTCGGGAAGATACTTGTCGGCGCTTGTCACGGGAAAACCCACGAAAACAATATCATCGTTGCTTTTCAGCAGACGATGTGTCACCTTCATTTCGACAAAACACCTCTTGTATAGCCACGCACTCCACTCGTATGCCCGATAGAATGTGCCTTCCTTGAAAATGTGCGCCACAAGGCACTGCTCCATCGTGTTTCTGTCTTTTTCCTTTTCTATAATCTCTTTCAGTTGTGCCATAAATAAGTTTCTTTGTGCTTCGCACGTTTGAATGGCTGACGCCGTTTCTAAGTTTCTTGCCTACACCGTTTAACTTCGTTGAGGGCTTCGCCGTTCTAGGATTCTACGCTACCCCACCCCGCCCGCGGAAACCTTGCCGTGCGGTGTGTGCGCTACCGCGCACGCACCCCACGGCAATGTTTCCGCTCCTTTGCGCGTTTCGGGTGGAGAACAAAAGATTAGTTCTGGGACTGGCAAACAGCGCGAACAGATTGCCCGTAGTAACGGTAGTCGTAGTCCTTGTTGCAATTGTACGAACTGAAGATGAGGTACCACGCGTAGTAGGCATTGCTAGAGTAGAGCGAACTCGACCAGTAGTTGCCGTAGGCATCGTGGAGCTCGCTATCGATGCGGAAGCCGGCAGTAGGCAGGAAAATTGAGTTGCCGTTAGGTCCGGTGAACAAGCGTCCGTTTACGCCGTTCTGGGTTGTCCAAGTTACTGTGCAGTTGCTGTTCAATTCCTCAAACTCTTCCTTTGTAGGCATACGCCAAGCAGAACCCCAATTGGCGGTGGCTGCGTCCCTGTTGGATGGAAGTGTGGTCGGATTGTCGGAATATGTGTAAGTACTGCTGCTATAGGTTGTCTTAGTGCTGGTTTCGCCCCAAGCATAGTAGTCGCCGTATTCCTCTGGGCTATTTGCTCCCACATTGCAGGTAGCCCACTT
>CALDKB010000012.1 GCA_937899245.1 uncultured Bacteroidales bacterium
GAGAAAATGTATTCAGCATAGATTCAAAACCTGTGAAAGTTTGCCAGAATGCGCGAGCCAAAAGATGTGCGCTGGGCAAGGACAATATTGGACATGCCCCCGCATGGGGATATTGCGCCTCACAGAACATGCATTATTATGGCTACAAACTTCATGCATTGTGCGGAATTACAGGTGTGATACACTCCTATGACTTGACGGCAGCAAATGTACACGATGGGCATATAAGCGATTTAGAAAAAGAATCGAAACGGTATTTTCACAACTAAACGACCATCTAATGATGATACGCAACTATGCTAAAAAATCTAAAGGCCTCTTTAAAAGAATGTCCGCTAAAGTTGCGGCTTTTACAATGTTACAATATTTCAACTTTTGGAATCATAAACCTATCGGTCAAGTCAAATATGCATTATTCTAATTCATCCAACAGGGAATATTAAATAATACTGAAAACAAAAAAATCTATTGCTCATTGTTTTTTAGTTCGTCAAACTTTGCCCTCATGGTAGGATTATTCCTTGTAAGCTTCTTTATCGTCAAATCCTGAGCCTTATTGTTGGCCAGACGCAGATTGTTTTCCGAACCGATAAGAGCCTCCTTGACTTTTGTCAAATGATCAATCGTCTTGTCAATCTCTTCAATTGCCTTTGCGAATTTCTCGGATGCCAGCCTATAGTTATTGCCAAATTTTGACTTGAAATCCTCAATCTCGTTTTCGAAATTAGAGATGTCGATGTTTTGGTTACGCGCAATTGCCAATTCTGCTTTATACTGCACACTGTTCAAAGCGGCATTTCGCAACAAAGTAATAATTGGAAGAAAGAACTGCGGACGAACCACGTACATCTTGGGATATTTATGAGAAACGTCAACAATACCGGTGTTATATAGGTCGCTATCAGACTCAAGCATAGAAACCAACACTGCATATTCGCAATTTTTCTCGTTTCTGTCCTTGTCGAGTTCCTTGAAAAAATCCTCGTTCCTATGCTTTGTAGAAGTCTGGTCTGCTTCGTTTTTCATTTCGAACATTATTGAAACGAACTCGATATTGTCATCAGTGAAATCCTTGAAAATGAAATCTCCCTTGGAGCCCGACCTTGCATCGTTGTCCTTTTCAAAATATGCAGACTTAAAGGCTGTTGCTCTAATCTTTTCGAATTCGTTATGGCAATATACCTCCAACGACTCTCCTATCATCTTTGTCGACTGCCTTGCCTTGAAATCCTTGTATAGCTCGACCTGTTCGCTCGCAATCTTTAGGTCGGACTCATATTTTGACTTCATTTCCTGCTCTTTGAGCTTGAAATTCGCAGCATCAGACTGAACCTTAATTGTCAACTCATTTATTTCCTTTTGCTTTGCATCAACAGCCTGATTTACCGCCAGTTTTCTTTCCATATCCTTATTCAGAAGCTGTTGTTTCAAATTTTCTATTTCGGCATTTTTCTCACTCTCAATTTTCGCCAGCTCGTTATCTCTTCTTGCCTTTTCCAAACCAATCTCCGATTTCAGCCTTTGAATTTCAAGTTCCCTGGAACCAATCTCCTTATCCTTTCCCGCCATTGCATCTGCCAAGTCTACTTTTTTCTGTGAATCGAAAGCACTGATTTGACTTTTAAGTCTCACTATTTCAGCATCTTTTTCACTCATTTTTTCCTTAAGCAAAGCATCCTTGCTAATTTCGGCGAGCTTTACGGCACTCTCCTTGTCGGCAATAAAACGCTTTTCTCGCTCGGCAATCTCCGCATTAAACTCCTCGTTTCTTATTTGACTTACTATTGATTGGTAATCAGACTCTTCAATCTGAAAAACCGTTCCGCATTTAGGGCATTTAATTTCAGGCATAATTACTTTCCTTTTAATAACGCAAATTTATAAAAATTCTCACACATTCTAAAAAAGAGACCCATCCCATAGCGGGACAGCCTCGAAAAACAAATCAAAGAATAACCGATTCTTCTAAAATCCGACCCTTGTCATCTTGCTCTTACTAATCTTTTCATTCTTGCAAAGGTCGTCGATGAAGCTGAAGTCCGGCCTATTGCCATGAAGCACTTCCTCCATCACCATCTTACGAACGACATTATCGATTTCGCCACCTGAGAAATCGTACTTTGTGGCAAGTTTCCGGCAGTCTTCATCGCTCAGCCAATCGACTTTGCTTTTCCATATATCTTTCTTCGCCTCTACAGTCGGCTGGTCGAACTTGACCTTAAAAATAAACCTACGCTCGAATGCAGGATCTAGGTTGTCGGTAAGGTTGGTGGTAGCAATAAGGATTCCTTCCAAGTTTTCCATTTCCTCGAGGATAATGTTCTGGATTGCATTTTCGGTTTGCGCAAGGTTTGAGCGACCAACTTCCTGGCGTTTGCTGAACAAAGCATCGGCCTCGTTGAAAAGCAATATTGGTGTAACGTCCTCATTCTTGCACATCTCACGATAATTGGTAAAGATTCTCTTTACAATCTTTTCGCTTTCGCCAAACCAACACGACTTGCTAGCACTAATGTCAACATGATATATTTTTCGGCCAGTTGCCTTTGATATCTGCTTGACCGTTTCGGTTTTCCCTGTACCCGGCATACCATATAACATTATTGCCACGCCCTTCGAAAAGCCATTACTTTCCATTCGAGTCTGCAGTTCATGGAACTTGTCTTCCATCAAATTAGCACGGATAAACTCAATCTGCTTTTGCAAATCAGCAGAATAGAACATTTTTTTCTGTGGTATTTGATCCGGCAGAATAAAATTTTTGTCATCCTTTTTTTGCTTCGAGAACAATTCAAAATCGGTACCGAGGAACAATTTTTGGCCTTCGTCTGTTAGAAAGATGGATGCTTCCGCAAAAAATGTAGCTTCCGTCTTATCAACCAGACCAGATTCAATTAACGCATGGCTTGCATCCATAATTTGTCGAGCAACCTTCATCTTATCACGCGTTTGATCATAAATATCATTCAATGTACACTCAATGTCTGTACGATGGTATCGAGGGTTGTTGACAAAATCATCGCAGCATTCATAGAAAAGAATTCTATCCATAATATCCAGCGACGGCTTTCCTAACATAGACGAAACGAACTCCATATCACTGTTTCTACGTTCATAATCTTTAACAATCTCCACTAAATCACGAGTGCAAATATCATCGTTTGATCGCAGCTCAATCGCATCAGAAACCTTGCCGCAGAAATCATATCTGTCAAGTTCCTTCACAGGAATACGTTCGTACTTTGAATTGCAATTAATTGCATTTGCCAATGTCTGGTCAACCCTATACTGGTTGCTACGGCGTACAGCAGAACGAACTAGAACGCCTTTTTCGCAAAGAGAATCAAAATATCTGCGCAATGGAATAAAATCAATGCTGCTTAGCGACAAATAATTTGTAACGTCGCCAACATCAACAGTATTGTCCGATTCTATTTGCTTTGTATACAGTGCAACCAGCAGCAATGCCTCAACGTTATCAAGCTGGGCAAATTCTGCGAACTGCGACAACTGACGGCGAAGACCAGGAAGTTCACTCTTCTTAAGGTTATATCCCGTATTGCGTTTGCGACGGCCTAAAGGGAAACTATTATTATCAAAATCCTCTTCTTTTCCTTCGTCAAAATTTGGCTTTGTGTAAAAATTTGGCAAAAGAATGCTCAACATTGCATTCTTACTGTTTTCGAGCTTTCTCGACAAATTACAAAACACCTGTAGCGCATCAAAAGGCTGTTCTTCTTTCTTCTTTCCCATTTCTTATAGTATTATATTATTTATCCAAGACTTGATATTGACATTTCGGCAAATTCATTCCTTTGCTGCGACCACCTATAATAATTTTGTTTGAAATAAAATTTACCTGCATGTCTTTTTCTCATTTTCCCAATGCAAACATACACTCCCGACATCCACTTTTTTGAAAATAGATGCAAAAAGTTTTATTTATTTTCGACACTTGTCATAAAACGTTAGTAATCAAAACCAAAGGCACTACAATAATCTAACATCCACATACCGGTCCAAAATGGGAAAATAAAACCGCCACCAGATAGTGAGCAATTCAAAAATCCGTTTAACTTTGCATAAAAATTCAAAAAATGGATAACATCAAGAATCTGATATTCGATTTCGGCAACGTCATTATTGACATCGACACCAAACTCAGCGAAATTGCATTCTCAAAATACGGGATGAACAACTTCTCGGAGCTTTACACCCTAGCTTCGCAAAATCAGCTTTTCGACCTTCTGGAAACTGGCAAGATAAACGAAAAGGACTTTTACAGCGAATTTCGCAAAATTTCGGGTTGCACGCTCAACGACAAGATTCTTGAAGAATGCTGGAATGCTCTGCTCATAGGATTTCCTGCACCTCGCATTGAAATGCTAAAACGCCTGAAGGCAGAGGGCAAATATCGCACTTTCATACTCAGCAACACAAACATCATCCACTATAAGGCGTACACCAAAACACTCGCCGACACCTATAATGTATTAACATACGACGAGCTCGTCGAGCACGCATACTTTTCACATGAAATTGGATTCCGCAAGCCAGGACGCGAAATTTTCGACTATATTGCCGAACATTCGCACCTAAAACCGGAAGAAAGCTTATTCATCGACGACAATCCGACAAACATTGACGCTGCAAAACTGTTAGGATTCAACACAATCCTGCTCAACGACAGAGATATGTCGGAACTTGAATTCTAAATAGCACTTAATATCAAAAAAATATCATCATGAAACTGAACATTGAAAATGCATTAAGATTTGTCAACAAGACCGAATACTCCGAAATGTGCAAGAAGGCACAGGAAAAATTGAACGTCCTGAACTCCGGCACCGGTGAAGGCAACGACTTTCTCGGTTGGATTGACCTTCCGAACAGTTATAGCGACGAAGATATAGAAGACATATACAACATTGCCGACCGCATGCGCGAGCTCGACTGCGTGGTAATGATTGGAATCGGTGGCTCGTACCTTGGAGCCAAAGCAACAATCGAGGCACTGAAACCACATTTCGACAAACTAGATACGGAAATTATTTTCGCCGGACATACTCTTAGCGGAAACTATCATGCCGAACTTATCGAATACCTTAAGGACAAGGATTTCGGAATCGTTGTCATTTCTAAATCAGGTACAACAACCGAACCGGCAGTTGCATTCCGACTACTGTATGCCGAAATGCAAAAGCGCTTCGACAAGAAGACCATCCGCGACCGAGTTGTAGTAATAACCGACGAGAACAAAGGCGCACTTCGTACACTTTGCGACAAAGAAGGTTTCGACGACTTCATAATAGCCGACAATGTTGGCGGTCGCTTCTCTGTTCTTTCGCCTGTTGGACTGCTGCCGATTGCCATCGCCGGTTTCGATATCGAGGAAATGCTACACGGAGCATCTATGGCTCAGGACTTCTGCTTCGAAAACAGTGAAAACAACCCTGCAATCCAATATGCCGCAATCCGCAACTTACTATACAACGGCGGCAAGAAGGTCGAACTTATGGTCAACTACAACCCACGCCTCAGCTACTTTGCCGAATGGTGGAAACAACTTTACGGCGAAAGCGAAGGAAAAGGCAACAAGGGACTTTTCCCCGCTTCGGTTTCATACACAACCGACCTGCACTCGCTAGGACAGTTTGTTCAACAAGGCGACCATATTTTGTTTGAGACAGTCCTTTGGGTAAACGACGACAGCGATGCGCCAACCGTTCCGCACGACGACGAAAACCTCGACAAGCTGAACTACCTCGAAAGCAAGAACATGGAATACATAAACAGCAAGGCTGCAGAAGGAACAATGAATGCCCATGTAGCAGGCAACGTGCCGAACATTCGCTTCGAAATTGACGCAGTTGACGAATACAACCTTGGATTCATGATGTATTTCTTCGAAATTGCTTGCGGAATCAGCGCTTATATTCTTGGCGTAAATCCATTCAACCAGCCTGGTGTCGAAGATTACAAGAAGGAAATGTTCCGTTTGCTCGGAAAGATTTAAAGTCAATTTTTAATCAAAAATCATCCTTCCCTCGTCATTCTGAACATGATTCAGAATCTGGAGGAAAGGATTTTTGCCACATGGAAAACATCGCACTAGTATCAGCAGAAGACATAATTACAGGTTATGCGCCAAAAATGCACGTTCACCAGCAAGGGCTGTTGCATCGGGCATTCTCAATCGTAATTTACAATGACGAAGGTGAAATGCTGATACAAAAGCGTGCCTCATCGAAATATCATTCGGGTGAATTATGGACAAATGCCTGCTGCAGTCATCTCGTCGAGGAAAAAGATTTTGAAGAATACATGCACGAACGCCTAAAGCACGAAATGGGCTTCGACTGCGAACTGAAATTTTCGTTCAAATTCCACTACATCGCAAACTTCGAGAATGGTCTTACCGAAAACGAAATCGACCACGTCTATACTGGCAAATGGAACGGAACTCCGCATCCCGACCCTACCGAAGCCGATGATTACCGCTGGATGAGCATTGAGGAAATTAGCGAGAATATTGCCAAACACCCCGAAAATTTCACATACTGGTTTAAGGAAATCATCTTAAGATTGCACGCAAAAATTTAAAACACAGCACATTGCACGAATTATGCAAATTGAATAATGTGATTTGCATAATGTAAATTGAAAATAATTGGACAAGAGAACTACGCATGCAAGGTAGTCTAACAGATTCTGCCGTTATGTCTCCTACCTATCAAAGAAATCCTTCATATTGTCTATCTGCTGGTCGTCAACGACATCGTCAATATTTTGAGATTTGTCCTTGAACGAACGCCAATACCGGAAAGGTGAAGCCTCTACATGCTGGGAGATTTTCTTCAGGCACAAACGCCATAAAAGAAATATGAAAACGTAGAATAAAATTGTCAGCAATGTTGCAAATCCTTCCGACACAACATCGGAAACCATAAGTATTGAATCATAAATGCCATGTGCCAGAATAGGTGCCACTAGCGTCATCATCCAGTTCCAGCCACGACGCTTTACGGTAAATTTTGCCATCGACAGGAAGAAGCCCATAAGCACGGCATCAAGGAAATGCCCTGGAACAGCGAACAAAGCCCTTCCCCACGCACACGACGGATCTTCAAAGACATACATTACATTTTCGACAGTTGCAAAGCCCATCGAAACGCACACGGCATACACAATGCCATCCATTCGCTCGTTGAAATCCTTGCTTCGCCAAATAATCAGAATCAGAATTAAAAACTTTGACAATTCCTCGGGAATTGCAGCAGAAAAGAATGCCGTCGCTATTTGCTGCATAACAGCACCGTCGAAGATATACGGAACTGTGTCCAGGTCAAAAATAAATATAAGAATCAGGTCAAGCGGTACGGAAAGCATGCCGAGGAAGAATGCCTTAACAATTTTCCCAACAGGTTCACGCTCGTACTTATCGCGTATAAGTATATACACAATAAGCACAATAGCCGGAACAACAGCGACAGCTAATGTCCACATTTTACTTGGTCATGAATTTTTCAACATTAATGACGAAACGCTCATGCGTACCTTCGCCAATAACATCGCCCTTATCGTCGCGAGCTACAACCTTGAACACAATACGCCTGCGGTCAATCTCAACAATCTCGGACTGGCATGTAACAACAGTACCGAGCGGACTTGCCTTCTTGTGCGCAACGTTAATATGAGTACCGACAGTACCTTCGCCATCAGCAAGGAACGGCATAACCGAACGATAACATGTTTTTTCCATCAATGCTATCATTGCTGGAGTTGCATAAACTTCAACAAGACCGCTTCCGTATGCTGCAGCTGTATTTTCGTGGCGGACAACTTCCTTCTCCTCTCCACAAATTCCAAGCTTTAGATCCATAACTAGAATTTAAAGGTTATTGTCTGTTTAACTTCCGGACTCAACGAGCGCGAAACTGGGCAAGTCTCTGGAATTCTTCTGATTATAGTCTGCTGCTTTTCGGTCAAACTGCACATCGAATAGTCGAAATCAATCTTAACTTCTGCTACACGGCGCGGATTTTCATTCATGATTTTTTCAATTTGAGCGGTAGCTCCATCAATTGAAAAGTCGTATGTCTGCGCTGTAATGCCAGTAATTGTAAAAATACAGTCACACAATGCAGTTGCAAGCAAATCGGTTGGAGAGAAAGCCTCGCCTTTTCCGTGATTATCCAATGGTGCATCAGTATTAATCATGCAACCAGATTGCAAATGGGTGTTTTCCGTACGAAGTCCACCAACGTACTTAGATGTCATCTTTGTCATAAGCCTCTTACTTAAATTATTATTTTAGCCACAAATTTACACTAATATTCACGAATATTTTAGATCCTACAGAACTAAAAATATTTTTTTACATAACTAGTCGTTTAAATTCAACACCTTCTTTTCCAAAATTTATTAGCAATCCAACCTTAGTACTTGTTGCTTTCATATAATTTAGCAATTGGGCGAAATGTTCATTTGCAAATGTAGAAACAGACTTTAATTCTACAATTATTTTATTATAACAATAAAAATCAACAACGTACATCTTTTCCAAAGTCTTTCACTTATACGAAATCTGTAATCGTTTTTCTCTTTCGAAATGAATGCCCCATTTTGTCAATTCTATAGCGAAAGCCTCTTGATACACAGCCTCAAGAAATCCATATCCAAGTTCATTATAAACCTCCATTGCCGTTCCGACAATTGCATAACATTCGTTCTTGTATAAAACATTCTCTGCCATTTTCTAAAAGTCACTATTTATACTTTTATGCATCCGCATAAAAGCAATTTGTGTCAATAATACTACGCACTTAACACATATTAGCAAAATTTGAGCAACGCGAAAACATTTGTGTAAATTTGTGCAATTCGTGGCTAAAAGGTTACTTTAACATTGTACCGGCAGCTTAGCAGCTGGCCCGCATTAAATTATTAACATTGCATCGCCATAAGTTGCAAACTGATATTTCTCCTTAACAGCAACTTCGTAAGCATTCATGAGGTTTTCGTATCCGGCAAATGTTGCAACCGACATCATCAACGTTGACTTTGGCAAATGGAAGTTTGAAATCATGCAGTTTGGAACCATTACTTCGTAAGGCGGGAAAATGAACTTGTTTGTCCAGCCGTCGAAAGGCTTCAACATGCCAGTTGTTGTAATTGAAGACTCCAAAGCACGCAGAACTGTTGTTCCTACAGCGCACACACGACGAGCTTCCGCCTTCTTACGATTAACGGTATCGGCTAGTTCCTGAGAGATAAACATCTGCTCCGAATCCATCTTATGCTTTGTAAGATCTTCCACTTCAACGTTTCTAAAGTTTCCAAGACCGACATGCAATGTAAGGTATCCGAATTCAACGCCGATAAGTTCCAGACGCTTGAAAAGTTCACGACTAAAATGCAAACCTGCTGTTGGTGCTGCTACTGCGCCTTCATGTTTGGCATATATTGTCTGGTAGCGCTCTTCGTCCTCCGGTTCGGCCGGACGCTTGATGATATGCATTGGAAGCGGTGTTTCGCCTAGAGAATACAAGGTCTTCTTGAAATCATCGTACTCGCCATCAATCAAGAAACGCAATGTACGTCCTCGAGAAGTTGTATTATCAATAACTTCTGCTACAAGCTCGTTTCCATCTTCACCAAAATAAAGCTTATTACCAATTCTTATCTTACGAGCTGGGTCAACAAGAATATCCCATAAACGCAAATCATGATTTAATTCACGAAGCAAAAAGACTTCAATTCTTGCACCAGTCTTTTCCTTGTTGCCATAAAGACGTGCAGGGAACACCTTTGTATCGTTGAAAATCATAAAATCCTTGTCGCTGAAATAGTCTTTCAAATCCTTGAAAAGTTTATGCTCTATTTCTCCTGTTTTTCTGTTTAGGACCATCAATCTGCATTCATCCCTAAAATTTGACGGATACTGTGCTATGAGTTCTTCCGGCAAGTTGAATTTGAATTGTGATAACTTCATTTCGTATAATTATTCTTTAAACAATTTTTATAACTATATAAAATACCGCAATTTACGCAGTATAATTTTAAGGTTGCAAATGTACAATTTTTATCCCAAATATACACAAAGAATATTTTCTTTTTATTATAAGGTATAACGAAGCCCGGCCACAACAGGCACAAACGACAAGGATATCCAGCGTAACATACTGAACATCACCACAATACAAGCAAATAACTATTTATTGTTTTCTGGGGTAAGCCCCTCGAGATATTCGACAAACTCATCGATACCGACAGCGTTGGCAATTACAGCATCGCCGCTTTGAGTTCTTCTCAACGACTTTAGGTATGCGCCATTATTTAGTTTTTTACCAAACTCATCGGCTATCGAGCGAATATAAGTTCCCTTGCTGCATGTTATCGTTACATCAACCAACGGCAACTCAATCTTATTTACCGCAATCTCATACACTGTTATAGTCTTGTGCTTCATCTCTACGGTTCGGCCCTTGCGAGCAAATTCGTACGCGCGCCTACCATTTATCTGTATTGCAGAATATACAGGCGGTGTCTGCTCACGCGTACCACAGAGTTCAGACAATGCACCACGCACACGTTCCTCTGTAATTTCCGAAATATCATAAGTCTGATTTATCTCGGTCTCCATGTCAAACGAAGGTGTTGTTGCGCCTAGACAAAACTGCGCCTCATAGACTTTTATTCCGCCCTGAAGCTCCTCTATCATCTTCGTCTTCTTGCCTGTACAAAGGATTAGCAAGCCAGTGGCCAAAGGATCCAAAGTTCCTGCATGACCGACTTTAAACTTGCGCACACCTGTATATTGTGAAATTTTCTTTCGAATCTTGTTTACGACATCAAACGAAGTCCATTTGTACGGCTTGTCGAAAACTATAATTTCACCTCCCTCAAAGTCGGGCAACCTGTCGAACGAAAAAAACTCCATTTATGCCAAGAAAATTATTGAAACGAGGCCGGCAACCGCACAATATACTGCGAACCAGATAAGTTTTCCCTTTTTCACAATGTTAATCATCCACTTGCATGCCAGACAACCAACAACAAAAGCGGCAACAAATCCTATTACAAGCGACAATGCCGAAACTCCGCCCATCGCCTCACTGACACCTACCTCAAACATATCCTTCACATTGAGCAATGCTTCGCCAAGAATCGGAGGTATTACCATCAAGAATGAAAACTGCGCCAGCGATTCCTTCTTGTTTCCAAGCAAAAGTCCAGTTGCAATCGTACTTCCCGAACGCGAAAGGCCTGGCAAAACAGCAACCGCCTGAGCTATACCGATGACAAAAGCATCAATCATGGATATTTTTTCCTTTTGGCGTGGCTTTGCAAAATACGCAAACGCAAGAAGCGCTGCCGTCACCAACAGGCAAATTCCAACAACGAGAAGTCCCAAACCAAAAATTTCCTCAACTGTATCTTTGAACAGAAAACCAACGATTGCAACCGGAATCATCGAAATCAATATGTTGACAACATATTTCATCTCGTCGTTCCACTTGAATTTGAAAAAGCCCTTGAACAGCCAAACAATCTCCTTCCAGAGTATTACTAGCGTACTTAAAACTGTAGCCACGTGAACAGCTACCGTAAACGCAAGGTTCTCTTCTCCGCTCAGGCCGAAAAGCTTTGCACCAATAGCCAGATGTCCACTGCTACTAACAGGCAAATATTCCGTAAGACCTTGTACCAAGCCAAGGATTAACGCATCAAACCATTCCATCTGCTAGTTCTTTTTTGAACGTGGACGCCACATTATTGCAAAAATCTCAACCGCAAATCCTATCATCAGCACAATAGGAGCCAATGTTATGCGGCGAAAATTGAAAATTTCCTCATTAAACACATTCGGATTTTCTGACGCACCACCCGACAAAAGGAAATATCCGATAACCAAAATTAAAAATCCGATTGCCAATGCAATATAATTTTTCTTACCAAGGACAAACTTTAATTTTTCTTCAGTCTGCGCAGACTGGTCCTTTTGTATTTCTATTTTTGCCATACGCTTAATATTCAAACAATTGCAATAAATATAGATTATAAAATCCTAAAATTTTAAAAGACTGCAAATATAAAAACAATTAAGGACAACTGCAAATCAACTTAACCAAATGGCATGGCGCAGAAAAAAAACTAACATCTATGTCATTCGAACCTGCCTCGTTTACAAGTATCAAGGTCACGATAATGGCTCGAAACAGGCCCCATTAGCAATCGTTCAGGTGCGCATTATATTTTTTCATTTTGACGTATCAATCTTTTTACTATCTTTGACAAAATAAATTTTTCACTACTATGGACATAGTATTACAAAAAGCACAATACTGGACAACAGAAATATTTGACGAGCAAACTCGCATGGCTGTAGCCAAAATGATACGCGATGACCACGAGCAACTTAACGAATGTTTCTACAGGAATCTGGAATTCGGCACTGGTGGACTCCGCGGAATTATGGGAGCTGGCACAAACAGAATGAACCGCTATACCGTAGGCATGGCCACCCAGGGGCTTGCAAACTACCTGACAAAAACTTGCCAGGGAAAAATTAGCTGCGCCATCGCCCACGATAGCCGAAACAACAGCCGTGAATTCGCTAAAATTACAGCATCGGTACTTTCCGCCAACGGAATTCACGTTTACATTTTCGACAGCCTTCGCCCGACGCCAGAACTTTCGTTCACAATACGCCACCTGCACTGCAACTCGGGAATTGTCATAACGGCATCGCACAACCCGAAAGAATACAACGGCTACAAGGTTTACTGGGCCGATGGCGGTCAGGTTATCCCGCCTCACGACAAGGGAATTATCGAAGAAGTTAGAAAAGTCACAGTTGAAGACATTAAATTTGATGATTCACTGAAAAATGTTGAAGAAATTGGCGCAAATGTCGACAAGGTTTATATAGAAACTCTTGCTTCTCTTTGCCACAACACCAAGCACAATTCAACAACTCCGCTAAAAATCGTTTATACTCCAATACACGGCTCAAGCATAAGCGTGCTTCCGCAAGCACTCGAACATATCGGCTTTAAAGATGTCAACATTGTTGAGGAGCAAGCCACTCCCGACGGCAACTTTCCTACCGTAAAATCACCGAATCCTGAAGAACGCGAAGCACTTACACTGGCAATACGCAAGGCAGAAAAAATCAATGCCGACATTGTCATCGGTACCGATCCAGACAGCGACCGACTTGGTGTTGTTGTTAAGCACAACGGAAAATACATAATCCTAAACGGAAACCAAACCGCATCTATTCTTGTTTACTATTTGCTCGATAGCTTCAAGCGCGAAGGCAAATTGAAAGGCAAGGAATTTATCGTAAAGACAATCGTAACAACCGAACTGATTGCTCAAATTGCAAAGGGATACGATGTTAAGTATTTCGATGTCCTGACTGGCTTCAAGTATATTGCCGAAGAAATTGAGAAGAACTACGGGAAAATGCAATTCATTGGTGGCGGCGAAGAAAGCTACGGATTCTTGGCTGGCGACTGTGTACGCGACAAGGACGCCGTTATAGCATCTATGCTTGTTTGCGAAGCTGCCGCTAAAATGAAGGCCGAAGGCAAGACTCTTATGGACTTGCTCCTCGACATATACATGAAATATGGATTCTATCTCGAAGGATTGAAGTCGCTGACAAAACCGGGACAAAGCGGAATGCAGGAAATAGAAGCAATGATGGAAAAGTTCAGAAGCACACCACCAGACTCTATATGTGGAGTTCAAGTAGTTATGATTCATGATTTTCTTGTACGAAAATCATACGACAAGATTAGCGAACTTAGCTACGACATCACATTGCCTAAATCAAATGTACTTCAATACGACCTTGCCGACGGAAGCAAAATTACCGTACGCCCATCCGGCACAGAACCGAAAATAAAATTCTACATCGGTGTTAGATGTGAATTGAATTCTATCGACGAATACGAACGTAAATTGTCGGAATTGAGTGCTAGAATTGAAAAAATAACCGATACAATAACAAAATAAATGAAATTGAAATGAACGCAATTACAACATCAAAAGCTAAAAATAAGGGAATAGGCTGCCTCGCAGCAACATTAATTGGAGTTCCATTGTTCGCGTTGATACTGGCATTCGGCATATACACGTGGATATCGTACAACCATATCGTCGAAGCCGACCAGGCTGTCAAGAAGCCATGGAGCGACGTTCAGGCCGCATATCAAAAACGTGCAGACCTTATTCCAAACCTTGTGGCAACAGTAAAGGGTTATGCCGAACACGAATCGGAAACTCTTACGGCGGTAATAGAAGCCCGCAGCAAGGCAACCGCAATAAATATCAATGCCGACGACCTTAACAATGAGTCATTTGCTCAGTTCCAGAACGCACAAGACAATGTTTCTAGCGCATTGAACAGATTGATGGCTGTCCGCGAAGCATATCCGGAGCTCAAGGCCGACGCACATTTCACTCAGCTGATGAACGACTTGAAGGAAATCGAAAACGAAATTGCAGCGAAAAGAGAAACATTCAATTCTGCTGTCAAGGATTATAACATACTTGTTATCAAATTCCCTAAAAACCTTGTAGCAAAAATGTTCGGCTTCAAGGAAAGAACTTATTTCGAAGCATCGCAATCGGCTCAGAACGCACAAACTATAGAATTTTAATAAAAAAAATAGGAGATAAATTATGGGTAAGAAATTGGGATGTGGCTGTGTAATTATACTCATCATTGGAGTAGTTTTAATTTTTGGCATTTATGCATGGTCATCGTACAACACAATCGTCGAAGCCGACCAGGCAGTCAAGAAACCATGGGCCGACGTACAGGCAGCATATCAGAAACGTGCCGACCTCATCCCGAACTTGGTGGCAACTGTCAAAGGTTATGCCGAACACGAATCGGAAACTCTTACAGCGGTAATAGAAGCCCGCAGCAAGGCAACCTCAATCAACATCAACGCCGAAGACCTGAATTCGGAGAATTTTGCAGAATTTCAGGAAGCACAGGACAATGTTTCTAGCGCATTGAACAGATTGATGGCTGTCCGCGAAGCATATCCGGAACTCAAGGCCGATGCACATTTCTCTCAGCTGATGAACGACCTTAAGGAAGTTGAAAACGAGATTTCGGAAAAACGTATCGCTTTCAACAGTGCTGTCGAAAGTTTCAATGTTCTTGTTACTAAATTTCCAAAAAATCTGGTAGCCAAGATGTTCGGCTTTAATGAAAAACCATATTTCGAAGCTTCGCAAGCAGCACAGGAAGCGCCAAAAGTTCAATTTTAAAAACGACCTTGAAATCAAATTCATATTATGAAACATATTATTTTCACAATAGTAATTTTCGCCTTGTTCATAGTATCATGCAACAGTGAAAATCAGGCAAAGACAGATGAAAACACGGCAAACGACTCAATTGCAAGCACCGAAGAAAACATCGACACCGAGACAGCACCGCTTGTTTCAAAAATTGAACTTCTCGACAACGAAGGAGAGGGAAACAGCGTAACACTTAAATACGACAATGAAAATCGTCTGGTAGAAATGATTCCGGATAAAGCAGATGTCTCGACTAAAATTTCTTACGACAAGGACAAAATTACTGTCATTGCCGATTACATAACCGAAACATACGAATTTGCCGGTAACACTATAACCGACACTTATGAAATTGATGGAGAGATTATCACAAAAACGGTTTTCAAGCTCAACAATGGACAAGTACAGGAAAGTACCATGGAACTCACCGATGCTGGCAGCGAACATATTACATACAAATGGGACTCAAACTGCCTGAAGGAAAAAATTGCAACCGGAGACGACAATGGCGACAAGAACGAATCTACAACCAAGTACACCTACAGCAATGTAAGAAACCTATTCGGCATAGACGTACTTGCAATCATTAAAATCTTCGCTCTTAACCTTCCGGAAATAGGTTCTATAGCAGATGGTTTTCAATCCGAATTCCTGCCCGATGAAATTACTTGGGATGGTCTGGAAAACGGATATATTCCAACAAAATATATTTACAAGTACGAATATGTTTTTGATAAGGAATCAATTACCGAAATCCATATTTCCTGTACCAGCATAACCTCCGAGGATGACGGGGAAGAATACACCCAGAATAGCAAGCAGACGATAAAGCTTTCGTACTAGTCTTTACCGACTACCAACCTTTCAATAGGATACCACTTGTCTGCCGAGGGCTCGACACCTTCTGGCAAGGCATTCTCTATTTCTTGGAATTTCTCGTATGGCAAATAATCGTAATTGAACTGGCAATAATGTTCAGTAGAATCGGTTTCATAATCATAAAATTGCAAGTCGTGGGTAATATATGCCACACTACTATTCTCCAATTTCACATACTGGACAAAATATTCTCCAAAACCTCCATTACCAGACAAACAGACCGTACTGCCCATAAAACGAACAGTTGTCATGCAATATAAAATTTCGACGATTTCCAATTCATCTCCGCCACGACAAAAAAATGCTCCGTTTATGTTTGTAGAATCCCTAACCCACAACTCGCTAATTCCATCGCCATCAATATCAACGAGAGCATATTCGGACAACACCAGCTCTCTTTCAGGATGTTCGTCATCAAGTAATTTTAGTATCTTATCATAATGCTGGGAATAATACTTTTCATCAGCATTCAGCGCCGCCTGATTTGAACATGCCGACAACAGCGACACAACCAATATCAAAATAAATATAATTCTCATTTTTATGCGATGACGAGTTCGGTCAGTTTGCGGTCGACAACCTTTCCAGCGGCATCCATTTCTTTGCCTTCGGCTTGGCTCCCTTCGGCAATGCCTTTGCTATCTTCTGAAACTCCTCGTACGAAATGTCTTCGCCATTAAGTCCGCATTCATGCGTTTCCTCTTCTGTTTCATAATTGATAAGCTGCAAATCGGAAAAAGTTTCGACGATACTGCTATTCTCAAGGTTTACATAGTACGAATACAGAGCTCCAGATCCGGCAGACCCAAATTCACAAACTACATTGCCAAAAAATTTCACGCTCCTCAAACCATATTCGAGAGCAATGGACTTCAAATTATCACCTCCACGACAGATAAATATGCCATTTTCTCCGCTTTCGTCACGAACCCACAGCTCATTTATTCCGTCGCGATCAATATCTATCAGCGTGTATTTAGGCATATACAGTTCCATTTCCGGATGCTCATATTTTATCAATTCAATAACTTTATTATAATTCTTAGAATAAAAAAGTTCATCAGCATTCAATGCCTGCGACCTTACAGAAACCGACTGCAACAGCATCGGCACTATTAAAAACAATAACTTTCTCATATTTATTAATCTATTTTTTCAAAATTCTACTTTCGCTCCAACAAGGCATTTTGCAAAGCAGGTCCTTTAACACAATGCTACATCAATTGTCAAATATCTTTTTATAGTCTACCAGCACTCTTATTCTTTCGTTTATTTCAGTTGTAGGGTCTTTTCTTGGTCCGGCCATATAGCCACCAGAATCAATTGTGTCATCTGCAAATTGTACCCTTACCGACCAGTTGTCACCATCCAGAATCTCAAAAACAGGCTGGTAGTCGCTTTTCCATTTATGCACTCCGGCATCTTTCAGCAGACTGTCGACCCACTCGAAATCCTTTCGGTCGACATCGCGCTTCTCGAAGGAATACCTTCTGTCAGAATAGTCAAACTCCTCCATACGTGCCACTACGCTTCCGTTCTCCTCATACATATAGTATTCGGTTGTCCATCCGCCATAGCCATTGGAATCGCTGTAATAATACGACACCAGCGGTCCTTTTGGAGCAGAACAACCAGACAATATCAGGCAAGCGAACAAGAAGGCAGCAAAGTATTTTCTGATTTTATACATAAATCAACTAATTTTTCTTGTCGTCAGACAGAAGGGCATTCCTAATTATAGAATTAATTTCCCACATAGGCGCATTTTCTGGCCATTCCATATAGCCATCAGTCCATTTCTGCCTGCCGTCAATCAGAACGCCTAGCGACCAGTTGTCGCCATCGTACACATCTTTTGCATAATACGATTGATTCCAGTTGAACACATCGGCATCAAGAAGCATTTTTTCAACACTATCAATAAGCTCGTGAGGAATATCACATCTCAAGGAAGCGACACAAGTATCCTTGCGCTCATTATTCTCCAATGCAAAATAACATTCTATGGTCCGCACGCAAACGCTATCGCTTTTTGCGAATATCTCATAATTCATTTTTCTACCAGAATACCCGTTGCTAGTACGGTAATTGTACGAAAACTGGTGTTCCTGCGAAAAGACCATGCAAGGAAGCAGCAACAATGACATGAAACAAAAAACTTTTCCCATAATTACATTACTTGTGAATCACAAAGCTAATAAAAAAACTGATAGCATGCACATTTTAACTCATTTTATAACCAGACGACAGGTCAACAAAAAAATACCGCCTCCTCACGACAAGTTTACACATTGCACATCGTTCATCTTTTTGTTTTTACGATGTCATTGTTTCATTTTTTTGAATTACTTTTGCGAAAATAAAATCACTTAATCACAATATGAAACAGATTGCTCTTTTTATCTTGTTGAGTCTAATCACAATTTTAGGATTAGCACAGACTAACGACTTTGTATTTTTTACCGACAACAGCGACAAATTCACGCTCTACATTAACAATGAAAAGCAGAATACCACAGCCGTGAATAATGTCAAGGCCGAAAACATTTCGGGCAAGAATGTTAGTGTTAAAATTGTTTTCGAACGTAGCGGAGTCCCAACTCTAAACAAGACTCTTTCGGTAAACAGCGACAACAAGGAAATAAAAATTCAACTTATAAAGGGACGCGAAGATGTTTATTCCTTCAAGACTATTAGCACCACAAGCCGCGACTCCGACAAATCGTCCTACGACAACAATTCTGTTACTAAGGGCAACGGTTCTTCTGAAACCAAAGACAACGGACATGGAAACAACAATCATGGCAACCACGGAAATGGAAACCACGGAAACGGAAACCATGGTTACGGAAACAATGGTTACGGAAACAATGGTTACGGAAATAACGGCCATGGAAATAATGGTTACGGAAACTATGGTAACAATGGTCATGGAAATGTCGGCCATCCTGGCGGCTATCCAAATGTTGGATACCCTGCAGGTCAGTATGGACCGAGCGACAATGCATATTGCCACACTCCAATGAACGACAACGACTTCAACTATCTAAGGTCATCGGTTAAGTCTAAATCTTTCGACAGTTCCCGACTCACACTTGCAAAGCAAGCATGCAAGAACAACTGCATGAGAGCAGAACAAATTGCTGGACTTTGCAAACTATTCTCATACGAAAGTTCTAAACTCGAATTCGCTAAATACGCATACGAATACTGCTTTGACCGCAGAAACTACTATAAGGTCGGTCAGGCATTCTCTTATTCATCATCGGTTGACGAACTCAACAATTTCATTTTCAATCATCCGATAAACAATATTCCACCTCAAGGATATTATCCACAGATGCCTGGCATTCAATGCGACAATGCAAACTGCCGTTACTTCATGTCCGACGCTGATTTCAGCGAAATGAAAAGGATGATAAACAAAACACCTTTCTCGAGCACAAAAATGTCTATTGCCAAACAGGCATGCACTAATAATTGCATGAGCGCAGAGCAAATTCGCGAAATATGCCGCCTATTCACTTTCGACAGCGATAGGCTCACATTTGCTAAATATGCATTCGACTATTGCTACGACAGAAGAAACTACTACAAGGTTAGCGACGTTTTCTCGTTCTCTTCTTCAATAACCGAATTGAACCGATATATCAACGACCGATATTAAAAGCGTTTAGTACTCGCATCTTCAATATATCATGCAGAACAAAATAGCATATTATCTCGACTGGCTCGAAATGATACTGCTATGCGCAACCGCCTTGCTTGTTCCCTTGTACGTTAAGTTTACTCCGCCGTTAATTGCTGCCCTGTCATTACTTTTTCTTGTTAGGGCTAGGAACTACACTGCTTTAAAGCAATCTGCCAGAAATATTGGCTTCTGGGCGATGCTTTTCCCATTTTTTCTTTACCTCATCGGCATTACATACTCAGAAGATATTGCGACTGCGCTAAAAAATACAGAAACAACTCTTTCGCTTCTGGCTTTTCCTCTGATAGCCACTTCCTACAGGCAAAACGGAATACGCCAAAAGGAACATCTCCTAAGAATGTCCTTCGTTTTAGGTGTAATAATAGTTATGTCAATATGTTCTGTTCGTGGTCTTATGCAATTTGCTCATACAGGCGACAACAGTCATCTCTTTTATACCGGCTTGCTGCCATCTCCACACCACCACTCCTATTACGTATTGTTTGCTCTTTTCATACTTGTTTGCAACCTTTTCGATTTGGAGTGGAAAAGCAACAAATGCATAGTTGCCATTGAGATTGTATCATCTATTCTTATGGCCCTGTTTATCGGTCTGCTTTCGTCAAAAATTACAATCTTACTTCTTATTGCATTCGCCATCTACATTATTGTCAGAATGCTTTTATCGAAAAGTATACATAAGGCCATCTCGATTGCAACCCTGATATGCTTTGTCGCCATTGTGCCTGCTTTGTATTCCATACCAATGGTAAAATTCAGATTCGACAGCATGATTACAAGCATCAAGGCAAAAATATCAGGAGAAGAAACTAGACGAACAAAAACAGAATCCACGACTATAAGATTGAAATGCATAGAAGCTTCGTTCGACGTAATATCGGAAAACATTCTGTTTGGCACCGGACAAGGTGACGTTTATGCAGAACTTGAAAAGAAAATGAAACAGCGCGTGGGCGACGACTACGACGGCACATGCTCTTCCCACAACCAGTTCCTAAGGACTTTTGCTTCCTTTGGAATTCCCGGAATTGCTTCTCTGTTGCTGCTTTTCGCGGTATTGTTCTATAATGCATTCAAGCAAAAAGACCACCTGATGATACTCTGGGCTTTCGCTTGCACCATATTTTTCTGCGTCGAAGATATGCTATGTATTATCAATGGTATTATCTTCTTTTCGCTATTCACTAGTATGTTTTTAATTGGCAAAGACAAATCTCCAAAAACATAAATAATGACAAAAAAGATTTTTTTTATTTCAATCATTGCTCTTGCAATACTTGCTTCCTGTAGCAAACCAAAAGAAACAAAACCATACAACATGGGAATAAACATTATTCCCGTCCCAATGGAAATGACGGCAGACACCAGCAGGTCCTTTGTGCTTGACACAAAAACTGTTTTTGTAAGCGCCGATGACTCCACACGCAAAATAGCTAGCTTTTTTGCAGAAAAAATCTCTAAATCAACAGGGTATCCGATTAACTTGGCCGACAAGGCGCAAGACAACTGCATAAATCTCTCGATTGACCCATCGCTGCCATTAAATAGCGAAGGATACAAGCTGCATGTCGAAGAAGACCAAGTTATCATTACAGGAACATCTGCTGCCAGTGTTTTCTATGGTATGCAGACTTTTATGCAATTGCTGCCTGCAGAAATTGAAAGCACAGAAGTAGTTACCGACGTTGACTGGAAATCACCTTGCGTAGAAATTACAGACCAGCCTCGATTTGCATACCGTGGTGTTCACCTTGACCCATCTCGTCACTTTGTCGATGTTGAATTCATAAAGAAGCAGATTGATGTCTGGGCAATGTTCAAGGTCAACACAATGCATTGGCACCTCACCGACGACCAAGGTTGGAGAATAGAAATAAAGAAATATCCGGAGCTGACAAAGGCCGGAGCCACACGCATCGAAGGCGAAGGAACTCAATACGGTCCATATTTTTACACTCAGGAAGAAGCCCGCGAAATTGTTGAATACGCCGCAGAAAGATTCATTACGGTTATTCCTGAACTGGAAGTCCCCGGACATGAACTTGCAGCCATTTCGGCATATCCTTGGCTTTCGTGCAACAACGACACCGTAACACCTCGAATCATATGGGGCGTTGAGGACATTGTTATGTGCCCAGGCAAAGATTCCACATTCGATTTTCTTCAGAATGTCATCGACGAACTCGTCGACATATTTCCTAGCGAATATTTCCATATCGGTGGCGACGAATGTCCTAAGGTATTTTGGAAAACCTGTCCTTTATGCCAAGCCAAAATAAAGGAACTCCAAGCAACAGGAAACTGCAAAACCGACGTTCAGCCGGAAGAACTTTTGCAAAGCTACGTTGTAAAACGCGTGGAAGATATGTTAGCAAAGCATGGCAGAAAGATTATAGGTTGGGACGAAATTCTTGACGGCGACATAAATCCTTCTGCTACTGTAATGTCGTGGCGAGGCGAAGAAGGCGGAATCGCAGCAGCACAAATGGGTCACGACGTAATAATGACGCCTTACAACGGCGGAATGTACATCGACTACTATCAAGGCGACAGCAAAATAGAACCTGTAACTATTGGTGGCGACTCACGTCTCGACAAGACATACGGCTACAATCCTATTCCAGACACAATTGCCAAACTCGGATTGGAAAAGCACATCAGGGGCGTTCAGTGCAATTTGTGGGCGGAATATTTGTACACGCCAGAACTTCGTGAATACCGCTATTATCCGCGTGTTATGGCTCTGTCGGAAATTGCTTGGTCGCCTTTGGACAAAAAGGATTTCTCCGATTTCTGCCGTCGTCTAAACAATGCCTTTGTTCGTCTCGACATGCACAAGATGAATTATTATATTCCACAGCCGGAACAACCGAACGGTTCTTGCAACTTTGTTGCGTTTGTCGATTCCGCCGTATTGGAATTCACGACTAACCGTCCAATAAAAATGGTATATAGCATCGATGGAAGCCAGCTTACAGCAAATTCCGCCGAATATGAAAAGCCAATTACAATAAAGGAAAACGCCACTTTAAGAATAGCATCGGTTCTGCCTTCTGGAAAAATGAGCACTGCTCGCGAAATTGTTGTCGAAAAACAAACATATGCTCCGGCTTCCGACGTAGACACATCGGAACTGGTTCCCGGATTATTCATGCACAATGTTTCCGGAATGTTCCTAAACGTAACAGAACTCGAAAAGGCAAGCGGCAACGATGTCAGGGATACTGTTATCTCAAAGCTGATAGATATCCGCAGCGTCAGGAATTTTGGTGAACCGCTAAACGGCTACAACAATTACGCCTCCATTGCCGAAGGATATATCAACATTGAAGACGATGGCGTATATTACTTCTCAACAGACAACGAGGAATTCTGGATTGACGGGCAAAAGCTAATTGACAACTCCGGCGAAGTAAAAAGATTTTCTCGCCACGACAAATCAATTGCTCTGGCAAAAGGGATGCATCCGATAAAAATCGTTTATCTTGGACATATCATTGGCGGTTGGCCTTCTGTATGGAACGACGGAAAGGTTGAAATCAGAAAATCGACCGAGACTGAACTCCAGCGAATCGACAGTTTAATATATCGCACCGAGAAGCATTAAAGAAAGCAACTCCTACTCCACCTCAATCATCAGGCCCTTCAGATATTCGCCTTCTGGATGGTATATGCTGACCGGATGGTCGATTGCGTGCGGCAACTGCCTAACAATGCGGACATTTCGTCGCGCATTTGCCGCCGAAGTAAAGACCATTGTCTTGAAGTCGTCCTTGCTAACCGCCTGCGAACATGAAAATGTAAAGATCAATCCTCCTGGCTTTATTTTTTCAATTGCCTTCTGGTTTATGCTCTTGTAACCCTTCAAACCTTGCTGCAAATTTCTATGGTTCTTTGCAAATGCAGGCGGATCAAGAATTATTATATCAAATTTATTGTCTATTGTACCGAGGTAATCGAGAACATCCTTAGCTACACCTTGATGTGGTGCATTTTCAAAGTTCAATGCCACATTGCGTTCGCAAAGCGCAATTGCCTTTTTCGAAATGTCAACTGTTTCCACATATGACGCACCTCCACGTAAAGCGGCAAGCGAAAATCCACCTGTATATCCGAAAGTATTTAGCACACGTTTTCCAGCCGACAAAGAACCGACAAACTTCCTATTTTCTCGCTGATCAACAAAGAATCCAGTCTTCTGCCCCTCGTAAAAGTTAATGAGCATCCGGTTTTTGCTTTCGCAAATTTCCCATTCGTCTGGCTGTTCGCCCCAAATATACGAGTCGCAAGTCTGGATGTGTGGTATAGTAGCACTGCTCTTGTCAAAAATCGAGGCAACCTTATCTCCCAACAATTTAACGAGTATTTCTGCAAATATCGGGAACAAACGATACATTCCGACCGAATGAGCTTGGAAAACCACAACGCCATTATAATAGTCAACGATAAGCCCCGGCATAAAATCGCCTTCGCCATTCACAAGACGAAAGACATTTGTTTCAGGTGTGTCGAAAAAGCCAAAACTACAGCGATAATTAATTGCAGACTCAAACTTTTTAGTCCAAAATGCAATATCAATATCACTATTTTGGAAATCAAAGATTTTGGCGACTATGCTATCTTCCTGATAATGTGCTGTAGCAAGATAATTATTGTCGTGCGACCATATCTCCACGATATCGCCTTCCTGCGGATTGCCAATAATTTTCCCAATAGCTCCCGAGAAAACCCATGGGTGCCTACGCATCAGCGACTTTTCCTTATCGCGCTTTAATATAAGTTTTGGAAATGTAGTCATAATTTTAGATTTATTATTTGTAAAAATCCTGCATTGAGCAATAGTCGAAATGAGTTAGTCGAAGCCAAGGTAACGATATTATTAAGTTATCAATCATTAAAAAACTCTTTTTCAAATGCTCGAATAACTCTCAAGGTGCTGCTTACCCGCTGGCTGAGCGTCAGTCGAAGCCAAGGTAACGATATCTCCATTCTTTTTTGCCATACTTATTTTGTAATACGTTTCATTGATACATTTGGCATATTTGTGAATTTTCTCAGGCATATCGTTTATTAACGCTTCCTTCTTTTTTCGTGACCAACCATGAATTTGTCGGTCTCGATAATAAGCCTCATCAATTCTATCAAATTCCTCGGAATACAATAATTTCATTGGCTTGTGCTTACATGTATATTTTGCGCCTTCCCCATTGAAATGATCGTCAAGCCGTTGTTCCAAGTCTATTGTACTGCCTGTATAGTAACTGCCATCATCACAAAGCAATATGTACACATATCCTGACATTGGCAAAAATCTAGTAATTAATCCGCCCCTTCGACTAACGCTCAGGGAGCTACTTACTGACCAGAATACGGATAACCTGTTACCACAATTATCAATTGTTATTGTTCATTGCTTTATCGCATTATACTCGAAGCCCATACGCTTGCCTGTCTGCATCTTCGACTTGTTGATACGTTCCTTCATGTAGTCAACATTGACAATCTTGACATCGTTGTATGGTGGAACCAACAAATCAAATTTAAGCACGTATGCAATTGCCGACTCAACCAGCTGGTGCAAACTTTCGTAGTCAACTTTGTTCTTTCCAAAAGCAGGAAAGCCAAATCCCAGTTCGCGGCGACCTTCAATAAAGAAAGTGCTTTCGGTATTGACGAACATACGACCAATCAAATAACCAAGATCTTCATCCCTATTGTACTTGAACGAATCCGCCAAGAAATTGTATATGTTGATAATTCCCGAATATGTTACCAGCGGGCGATCGATATAATAGCTGTCCTTCCATATTTCGTGGTTTCGTGGAAACTCGAATATATTTGAGTGCATGTTGAATATCAGCAGGTCTCCTGCAACCTTTATCTCTGTCTCAAACAAACCTCTGTCCCTGTATTCGAGTTTTATTCTGTCGTCTGCATCCTTCAGTATCTCATTGTATTCAATGACAATGTCATGCAAAACTTTCTTCAGCACGCCAAAAGCTTCCTTGGTATTGTCGTATACAATCTGTTTCAGTTGCGACTTCTCAAGCATGGTCTTTATTATACCGTCGCGTTTTTCCGTATCTCTTTCCATACGATGTTTTTTGTTTCTAAGTTTTATGGCTGCGCCGTTTCTAAGTTTCTACGCCCCTGAGCTTCGGTTGCTGTGCTTGTCGAAGTATCAAAGGATAGCTTCTCCGTTTCAATGGCTAACGCCGTTTCTCTAATTAGAATTTAACGGTCCAAAGATAATTCAAAATTTTAAACCAACATTTTGTTTTTTTCCAAAAAAACGGCAGACACGTTTCCGCACCTGCCGCTTCCGATATCTTGAGAAGAAACTCTATTCCTTTACAATACTATCCCTTGCAATGATGTTGTAGCCATTTACTATTCGGCACATATAAACGCCCCGCGAGAGCGATGATATGTCAATCCTTGCATTACTAGAGGTGATTTCCTGCAAGCATAGTATTTGATTGTTTGTTTCTCAAGGCAACGCCTTGTGTGTACTGCGTCGTAGGCTGTACTTCGACAGGCTCAGCATGACAGAGCCTACGCCGAGCAGGAGGTTGGTGTGGAAAGAAACAAACGGCAGGCACGTTTACAAGCGCAACAGATAAATTACGGCTAAACAAACATTATGATTTTTTCGCAAGAGGAGAGCCTACAACGAGCATAGGGATAATACCGAAAATAACAATAATGCAAAAAATACAACACACTTTTTCATATTTCTACTCCAGCCTTCATGTTTGTTGCTATGGCAGCGAGATGAATATTACAAACCCCGAAGGACAGACGTAAACAGATTACTAAGTTCAAAAGCATGAAGGCTCTAAGACTTTTAGCCTTAGAGCCTTCAATCCCATTTTTGCATCTTGTCGTTAATTGTCAATTATAAATTGTCAATTGTTTTAATATGCCTTAGCAAACAATACTCTTCTCTTCGATGGTTTGCCCGAATATACGCAAACGCCTTCTTCTTCCTCGGCATCAAGCGGAATACAACGGATAGTTGCCTTTGTGAGTTCCTTAATCTTTTCCTCGGTCTCGGTTGTGCCGTCCCAGTGTGCAGAAATGAACCCAGGAGTTTCCTCGATTACGCGCTTAAATTCTTCCCAAGTGTCAACCTTATATGTATGTGCTGCTCTGAAATCGTATGCTTTCTTGTAGATATTCTTCTGTATATCCTCGAGCAAAGTCTTGATATGTTCAACGATGTTTGCATCAGAAACACTTTCCTTTGTAAGAGTATCACGGCGAGCAACTTCCCATGTGCTGTTTTCGTAGTCGTTAGGACCGATTGCAAGACGTACTGGAACACCCTTCATTTCCCATTCTGCAAACTTGAATCCTGGACGCTGAGTATCGCGGTCGTCGTACTTGTAGCTAATGCCTGCAGCCTTCAACTTAGCACAAAGATCCTTAACGCGTTCTGAAATCATTGCAAACTGCTCATCATTCTTATAGATAGGAACTATTACAACCTGAATAGGTGCTAAATGCGGTGGCAATACCAAACCGTTATCATCAGAGTGAGCCATAATCAAGGCACCCATCAAACGTGTAGAAACGCCCCACGAAGTTGCCCATACATATTCTGGCTTGTTTTCCTTATTGAGGAAAGTAACGTCAAATGCCTTTGCAAAGTTCTGAGCAAGGAAGTGAGATGTACCAGCCTGCAATGCCTTACCGTCCTGCATCAAGGCTTCGATACAGAAAGTTTCGTCTGCTCCGGCAAAACGTTCGTTTTCGGTCTTGCGACCAATAACAACCGGAACACCTAGATAATTTTCTACGAAATCGGCATATACGTGAACCATCTTGTCGGCTTCTTCCATTGCTTCCTCCTTGGTTGCGTGTGCTGTATGACCTTCCTGCCACAGGAATTCGGCAGTACGAAGGAAAAGACGTGTACGCATTTCCCAACGAACTACGTTTGCCCACTGGTTTACTAGTATTGGAAGGTCGCGGTACGACTTAACCCAATTGCGGTATGTGTTCCAAATGATAGTTTCTGATGTTGGTCGAACGATAAGTTCTTCTTCCAGTTTTGCTTCGGGGTCAACTTCTACAGCAGTCTTGTCGGCGTTGGTGCGCAGACGATAATGGGTTACAACAGCACATTCCTTTGCAAAACCTTCTACATGGTCGGCCTCGCGGCTAAAGAACGACTTCGGGATGAACAATGGGAAATATGCATTTGTGTGTCCTGTTTCCTTGAACATCCTGTCAAGTATTTCGTGCATTTTTTCCCATATTGAATAACCGTAAGGCTTGATAACCATACATCCTCTAACTGCCGACTGTTCAGCCAAATCAGCCATTACAACAAGCTCGTTGTACCACTGAGAATAATTCTCCGATCTCTTTGTCAATTTTGCCATGATATGCTTGGTATAAAATTTGTAAACCTATTTAAAAATAAATTAATTTTGAACCGCAAAATTAAGAAAAATGTTTTTATCATGAAACGATTGTTTTACATATTGACCGCAGTGCTTCTCACTCTAGCATCTTGCGACGCAAGTCTTTACACCACAAAGATTTACGATGACGCATATTATGTCAAAAGCAAGGAAGAAGTGATACCATCAAATAAAACATCTAACAACGAGACTGAGCCTGTCGACAACAATACATACACTACTTCCGACGGATATTATGTAAATAATGAAGATGGAACTGTTAGCTATTACAGCAATGGCGACTACAACGATGGCGACGTTTATTACATTTACGACACTGATAGCGACAACGGATACTACAACGATGCCGACTATAGCGAAAGCTATTACGATGGAAGTGGCAACTACATAGAGAACAATTACTACTATGTAAGCGACGGCTACTATTACACATCACATTTCAATAGGTTCGGAACATATTACACTCCGACCTACTACTACGACCCATTCTACGATCCTTGGTATTCTCCGTGCTATTCGTATAGCTACTATTACGACCCATACTTCTACTCGTGGTACTATTCGCCTTATTATGGCACTCCATATTATCACTACAATTACTACTATGACCCATATTACTATAACGGTTATGGCTTTGGCGGACACCACCATAATGGACACGACCACGATTTTGGACACGGACATGGACATGACGACGGGCATGGTTCACACGGAGATGAAAACGTTTTCGGAAACAATTACTACGGACCACACGGTTCTATGGGCGGCTACGGAAACAATTCCAACGGTGGCGGCAGAGTTATAAACAACAGCAGCAACAGCAACGAAAATTCAAATGATAATGTAATAACAAAGAATCCTAACGTTAACAGTTCCGCCCGCGTAAGCGAAAACGCTTCAACAGCAACTAAGGAACCTGCAGCCAGCAGCTCGAACGAAAACGGCACTGGCAACGGCAACCGTATCATCTCCAATGATGCGACTGTTACAAACACAAGCAACACAAGCAATGCAAGTGTCAACAACAACGCTACGCTCATTTCATCAGACACAAAGCCGGAAAAAGACAATAGCGATGATGACGACGACAACTCCAGCGACACCAACAACTCATCACGCATTAACAGCAGCAATGCTAACGTCAACAATAATGCTTCAAGAATTTCATCCGACGCAAAGCCAGAAAAAGACAACAGTGGCACGGGTAGCAATAATTCCAGCAACACTAACAGTTCATCACGCGTTAGCAACAGCAACGCAAACACATCAACGGTATCAAAACCGGAAAGTTCTAGCAGGACAAATAACAGTTCAACCAGCAGCAAGGACAATAACCGCACGAACAGTTCTTCGTCAAGCTCTTCTAGCAGAGTCTCATCGTCAAGCAGAAATTCGTCCTCTAGCTCATCAAGCAGAAGTTCGTCTCCATCAAGTTCTTCTAGCATAAACACATCATCAAGCAGAAGTTATTCACCATCAAGCTCTTCTAGCATAAACACATCGTCAAGCAGGAGTTATTCACCATCCAGCTCGACTTCATCACATTCATCTAGTTCTTCATCACACTCAAGTTCAAGCAGTTCATCATCACACAGTTCATCAGGGAGGAGATAAGCCATGAAAAAGATTTTATTAAACATTGCCATGGTAATGCTATGCGTTACCGCAATTGCACAGAGTGAAACAGACGCATTGCGTTACTCTTTCTACATTCCAAACGGCACAGCACGTAGCAACGGCATGGCCGGTTCGTTTGGCGCACTTGGTGCCGACCCTTCGGTAATAGGATTCAATCCAGCATCAATGGGCGTATACAAAACAACACAAATATCGTTTTCGCCAAGCTTCAAGATAAACAACACCGAGTCGTCGTATCTTGGCGTCAAGAACCGCGACTTCAGCGCAAACTACTTCGACATCGACGAAGCTTCATTCGTACAGGCAATAGAGAGGAAAAACGACAATATAGGCCTGACATATTTTGTATGGGGATTCTCATACAACCAGCTGAACAAGTTCTCTGAAAATGTCGCCATAAACGCTGTCAACGACAACAGTTCGCTCACCGACTGGTTTGCAGCACGTGCCAACGGCACCAACTACGCAGCCCTTGGCGACGAAGATCCATTCTACAGTCATCTGGCATGGGAAACCTACCTTATCGACCCGGCCGACACAACCGGAAGCAGTTTCAAGAGCGCATACGGCAGCTACGGTGAAAATCAGTCGCAGCGCTTGACGAAGAAAGGATATATCGGAGAATACAACATTGCAATAGCATTTAATTTCTCGCATAAGTTTTATATCGGAGCCGACCTTGGCATCCAGGATGTAAACTACAGGCAGACGATTGTAACCGAGGAATCTAGATCTGATGTTACTACCGGACCGAAGTCTTTCTCTTTCGAGGAATATTCGCACTCTTCCGGAAGCGGAGTAAACTTCAAGCTAGGAATCATATATGCCCCAATAGACAAGATGAGAATCGGTGTCGGAATACATACGCCTACATCACTGAAAATGCGCGATTCGTACAATACTAGCTGCGTTACTCATATTGGCGACTCAACAATGTCATACTACTCACCAGACGGAGAATTTGAATACAACATTCTTTCACCGTTCAGAGCTAATGCAAGCATCTGCTTCATTCCGACAGAAAGTTTGCTTATTAACCTCGACTATGACCTTGCAAACTACAATTCAATAAAGATGAGAAGCGAAATATACGACTTCTCCAATGAAACACAGAACATTATCGACAACTACCGCACAGGACATTGCGTAAAACTTGGTGCCGAATACCGTTTCGGTGCTCTGAACCTACGCCTTGGTGGTGCTTTCTACAGCAGCCCATACAAGAAGTCGGCGGTTAACAGCGACAACTACACTTGGCTGGCCAGCGCTGGAGTCGGATTCAGAACGAACCACTTCTTCTTCGACATTGCATATTCGTATATGGCAAACTCATACGTATACTATATGTACGAAGGTCTTGTATCAAGCGATCCAAGCAAAATCAAATTCAACAGGAACCAGATTTCGTTAACTCTTGGTTTCAAGTGGTAAAAAATAACATTTGGCACATCGAGGGAACCTGCGGGTTCCCTTTTTTGTTATATAACGCGATTATATGCATTTAACTATCTAACTTAAAAGCAAAAAACATATATTTGCATGTTCGAATGGGTAAAAATGCCAACATATCAAAATCTTTAATTATCATGCTGTTAGCAATAGCAGCACTAATAATTCTCATCCCTTCATGCCGTTCGACAAAATTTGTAGAAGATGGAGAATACCTTCTGGTTAAAAACAAAGTAAACTGCGACAACAAAAACATAAAGGAAGAAGACCTTCTTCTGACTTTAAGCCAGAAAAACAACAAAAAAATACTTGGACTAGTTCCATTCAACTTATACGTTTACAACTTCATGAAGAGTGGCAAGGAGCGTAAGTGGAAGAACAAAATTGCCTACTCCATCGGAGAAGAACCAGTAATATACGACCCTGAAGCTATCAACAAAAGCATAGACAACATAAAGTCATATATGTCGAGCCAGTCGTATTACCGTTCAACGGTAAGCGTTGAGGAACACTTTAACACACATAAGAAAGCAAAAGTAAAATATACGGTAACATCAGGACCATCCTACAAAATCTCGTCAATCAACTACGACATAAACGACACTGTAAAGGAGATATTCTATCTTGACACCATCAATTCGCTGCTAGCAGTTGGCAAAAGCTTCAATACCGACACCCTTAAGGCCGAACGCGAACGCATTGCCCGCTATTTCAAGCTTAAAGGATACTACTACTTTTCGGTAAACAATGTACATTTTTATGCCGACACGCTTAATGACGACTGCAAAGTCAAACTTACCGTATCAATACAAAAATCGCAAAATGACGCAGAAGAAACTTTCCTGAGCCAAAAAATAAGAAACGTAAACATATACACCAACTATGACCTAACCCAAAACAAAAGCAATACCGACAGCACCACGAACATGTTCCTGAAAAACGGTATCAAGTTCACATACAACGGCAAGCTATCTCACAACACCTCCATTTTTCTCCAGTCGATTTTCTTCAAGCCCGACGACAGATACAGCATCAGAAACGTTGAAGACACATACAGCCACCTTTCAAGCCTAAAACAATTCCGACTAATCAACATAAAGCTTACTCCGCCAGACATAGGAGAAATACTTCTATCGAGCAAAAGCAAGCGCTATCTCGACGTCAACATATACATGGCGCCAATGAAACGCCAGTCTTTCAACATAGAGCTGGAGGGAAGCAACACTTCCGGCAATATCGGTATGGCTGGCGTATTGTCATACAAAAACAGAAACATTTTCCGCGGTGCCCAGATTTTCTCTGCCAAAGCCAACATTTCATTCCAAACGTCTGCACTTCTCGACACAACGACAAACGACGAAATGAAATCAAAGTTCTTTAATACACTTGAATATGGTGGCGAGGCAAAAATCACATTCCCAAAACTATTACTTCCATTCTTCAACAATCCTGAATTCATAAAACGACACGACCCGAAAACCGAACTTAGCCTTTCGTACAACTATCAGAATCGACCGGACTACACGCGCACTATTGCCAAGTTAAGTTTCGGGTACAGCTGGATTGGGCACAAGAACAAACACCTCAGCCACTACATAAACCCTATAGAGCTGTACCTGGTAAAAATTCTGGACTTCAGCGAAGACTTCCGCGACAGAATCCAAAACCTATACATTAAATACTCGTACGAAAACCAGTTCCTCATGGTCTTCAGCTACGATATGATTTACAACGACCAAAATGTAAACTCGAAACGAGACTTCTCATATTTCTGGATGAACCTTGAAACCTGCGGAAACCTCCTTGACGGCATATATGCCGCTGCAAAGGTTGAGAAAGAGGACGACTCATACAAATTCCTTGGCGTAGAATTCGCCCAATATGTCAAGGCTGATTTCGACTATCGTTTCTATAACATCATTAACGAAAAGCATAGCTTGGTTTACAGGGCCTTCTTTGGCATTGGCCTTTCATACGGCAACTCAACGACAGGGCTTCCATTTGTCAAAAGATACTTTATTGGAGGAGCCAACGACATCAGAGCTTGGCAAGTAAGAACAATTGGACCCGGCTCATATTCGAACACATACCAGAACTACGACCAGATTGCCGACATGAAGCTAATGCTAAACATTGAATACCGCTTTACAATTGCATCGTTCCTTCATGGAGCATTATTTGTTGATGGAGGTAATATCTGGGCAATCGACAAAAACGACAACCGTGCTGGAGCTCTCTTCCGCTTCAATGAATTCTACAAGCAAATCGCCCTTGGTACTGGTTTCGGGTTGCGTTTCGACTTTCAGTTCCTAGTCCTACGCTTCGACATTGGAATTCCGGTATACAACCCATCAATTAGCGACAATCCGCAATGGTTCGAGTCGTTCAGGCCGTTCAAGGTTAACAAATTCACATTGAATTTTGGTATAGGTTATCCGTTCTAGAAGGGCAAACAGGCTCTTTCGGCCAAAGAATGTGGCTTTTGGCGTTTGAGAGACAATAAAATATCCTTTCTTCCATTGGAATTTAATCGACAAACGTAATTCGCCAATCATAAATAATATTGTATTTTTGCAAAAAAAAACGAGTATGAACATAGCAGTTTGCGTAAAGCCGGTTCCCGACTCAAAGTACTACGATCAAATAAAGATTGATCCGGTAACCAAGACATGGGACCGTTCAGGAATCCCTACAGTAATAAGTGACCTTGACAAGCATGCACTCGAAGCAGCAATATCACTCAAGGAAAAGAATGGTGGAAAAGTAGCTGTTTTCACAATGGCACCTCCAACCATGAAGGAAACAATATTGCAAGCCCTAGGCATGGGTGCCGACGAGGCATACCTTATCAGCGACAGAGCTTTTGCTGGATCAGACACGCTTGCTACATCAAACATTCTTGCTGCGGCCATAAAAAAAGCCGGTGACTTCGACCTTGTGATCACTGGCAATGAAAGTGATGACGGAAGCACCGCACAAGTTTCGCCACAGCTTGGAGAATGGCTTGAAATGCCACATGTAATGAATGTAACAAAATTAGAATTCGACGGCAAACTTCATGTTACAGCAAAGCAGGACAATGGAAGCATCGAATATGAAATAGGTCTACCTGCTGTTATTGGCGTTACCAGAAAAGTAAACAAACCACGTTTAGTAAACATTATGGGTATTATGAAGGCTAAACAAAAACCATTTACTGTTTTCACTGCCGAAGATATTACCCCTAATCCGAATTTCATCGGGCTTAAAGGATCCCCTACTCAGCCTGGCGGCATTGCATCTCCTGAAATGGGTCGAAAGTCGGAACTCATAGAAGGAACTCCAGAAGAAATTGCAAATCGCATTGCAGAGGTATTGTACAAAGCTGGAATAAAATAGCCCAAAATGGAAATTCAAACAAGATTAAACGAATATACTGGAAACAGAGATATCCAGTTAAAAGAAGCACGAGACATTATTATGGAAATAAAAGAATATAAAAACATTCTGGTATTCGCAGAAATAAGCGACAACAAAGTTTGCGACAACTCGCTGGAACTTATCGGAGAAGCAAACAGACTAAAAGCAATCCGCAACAACGACAGCTTTGTCATCGCAGCTGTCCTCGGAGACAATGTCAAGCAATATGCACCTACACTTTTCGGGTATGGTGCCGACAAAGTGGTTGCGTTTGAAGATGTCCGCCTTAAGACATACCGTTCGGACATTTACGGGGAAGCGCTTGCCGGAATCGTAAGGAAATACCAGCCGGAAATAGTTTTGGTTGGAGCCACAATGCTAGGTAGCGAATTGGCTCCCACGGTTGCCGCCAAACTAAAATCTGGACTAGCAGCACATTGCACCGCATTAAAGATTCTTGACAACGGACAATTCACACAAGTAGTTCCCGCCTTTGGTGGTAAAGTTCTTGGAGACATATACATTCCTAACCATCGTCCACAGATTGCATCCATTAAAGCAGGTATTACCAAGAAATTGGATTTCTGCGAAAAAGAAGGAATACTTGAAGACTTCAAGTGCGAGCTCAATGGTTTTGACCGCATGAAAGTCGTTAAAGTGGAAAAGGACGCCGAGACAAAGAAGTCGCTCAACGATGCGGACTGCCTTGTCGTTGGAGGATTTGGTATTGGCTCAAAAGAAGAATGGTCGAAGCTTGAAGAATTAGCTGCTCTGCTTAAGGGAGCCAATGGCTGCACGCGTCCTGTTCTCGATGCCGGCTGGATCGATAACGAAAAGGCAATGATTGGCACAAGTGGTGTTGCCGTTAGACCAAAGGCTTACATCGGAATAGGAGTTTCGGGTGCCGCACATCATACCTGCGGAATCAAAGACTCCGGACTGATCATTAGCATCAATAAGGACGAACATGCACCTATCTTTGCATGCTCAGACTACAAAGTTGTTGGTGACTGGAAAAAAATTGTACCAGCATTGATAGAAGAACTAAAGGCAAAAAAATAAGTTCATAATACATAAAAACTCCCCGTTTCCTCAGTCGTGAACATGACATAAATGGAAACGGGGATTTTTTTGTAATTGAAGTTGCTTAGAAGATAATCGTTACTGTTCCCTTATAAGCCTCAGTTCGCTGATACAAGTCAACTATATACAAATATGTACCGGCTGGAACATAATGTCCATTATACTTTCCATCCCAAGGTTCATCATTGCCTCTTCCCTTGTATAGCATCTGTCCCCAACGATTAAATACGTAAACAGTAGCATCCGGGAACATTTCAATATTCTCGATAATCCACTGGTCGTTTATACCATCTTCGTTAGGAGTGAACACATTCGGAATCTTAATACAATCACCGGCCATGTCGGTCAGATAAATAGAAGCCACATCGTACGAACATTTATTAGCATCAACAACCATTATTTCGTACTGGCCCTGACGCAAACCGGTTAGCAAAGGAACATCAGTATAATAGTTTTCCCAACCATACATATACGGCTTTGTACCGCCAGATGCAAGGATTTCGACATAACCATCATTATTACCCCAACAAGAAGGCATTCCAACGTTGTATGTTGCAGAGAAGCTAGCCGGCTCAATAATGTCAACCGTATTTGTAACAGCACATCCCATAGCATCCACAACTTCCAAAACATAAGTACCTACAGGTAAAGCAGTCATGTAATTTCCATTAAATGTATGATCCTCCATTGTTACGGTAAATGTATAAGGTTCCGAACCACCGATAGCATTCAAAGCAATCGAAGCATCATTCTTACCGAAGCAAGAAATCTGCTTAACATCGGATTCTATTACAAGTCTTTCTGGCTGACCGACAACAATTGTCTCGGACAACGAACACATATTTGCATCTGTTACCGTAACAGTATAACGACCGGAAACGATATTCTGCAAAACGTTAGACGAAGCACCGTTGCTCCACTGATAAATATAAGGCGGTTCGCCCAACATAGCCATTACAGATGCAGAACCATCATTAACTCCATAACAAGAAGCATTAGTAGCATGAGTTTCAATTGTCATGTCGTTAAGCTGTTCGAGGTTATAAGATGCATATGCCGAACATCCCCAGCTATCGGTAACAGTAACATTATAGTTACCGGCAGCCAAGCCCGACAATGGGTTTGTCGTAGAAGAATTGTCCCATTGATAAGAGAACGGAGCTACACCAGAACCTGTAATTACCTGCAGACTTCCGGCATATGTGTTATTGCCACATCCAGGAAGATGCAACACATCAATTCTAGCCGAAATAGAACCGACTATATCGACATTTGCACTAGCAGAAGCCGAACATCCATTATAATCTGTTACTGTCAAACGATATTCAGATGGCATTACGTTCGACAAGCGCATTCCAGAATAAGGCTGTCCAATTGTATTTGTCCATGAATATGAATACTGTCCTGAACCACCCACTACATTAGCTGTAACGGTACCGCCATTAACACCACATGTTGCAGAAGTTGCGACAGCAGAAACCTCAAGTAATGAAGGTTGTGTAATATTAACCGAAGTAGATGCTGTACATCCATGCGCATCTGTGATTGTAACATAGTATTCACCTGCAGGCAAATCGTATGCTGTAACACCATTTTGTACAGGACTAGTACTCCAATTATACTGATAAGAAGGTGTACCACCAACCACAAACACAGTTGCAGAACCTGTTGCATTTCCATGACAAGCAACATTTGTAACATTGCCATTCGGGAAACCAACATTCAAAGGAGATCCTTGTCCGTTAACCGTTGCTGCGGATGTTGCAGTACATCCATGACTATCTGTTACGGTTACAATATATTGACCAGCAAGCAAGTTAGTAGCCGTTGGCGTTGTTTGTTGAGGCTGAGTGTTCCATGAATAAGTGTAATCAGGCGAACCTCCGGTAGCAGTTACTGCTGCAGAACCTGTCGACTGTCCGAAACATGCCACATCGGTTATGCTACCAGAACCAAACGAAGCCAAAAGCGGCATACTTTGACCGTCAATAGTAATCGAAGAAGTAGAAGTACATCCATGACTATCAGAAACAGTAACTACATATTCGCCAGCAGAAAGGTTTACTGCAGTAGCTGCTGTTTGTACAGGATAAGTATTCCATCTATAAGAATATGCAGGCGTACCACCATCAACTGTTACGGAAGCAAAACCAGTAGATTGACCATAGCAAGCCACGTCTAAAGAACTTCCCGATGCAAAACTTGTCGTCAATGGAGTCGACTGTCCATCAATTGAAACATCAGCAACTACCGAACAACCATGAGCATCTGTAACGGTTACCTCATAATTGCCTGCGACAAGACTTGTTGCTGTAGCCGACATTTGAACTGGATTTGTATTCCATTCGTATGAATACTCCGGAGTACCGCCATTTACAGTAACAGTAGCCGAACCTGTTGATTGTCCATAACAAGCAACTGCAGTTACATTGCTATTGGCAAACGATGCCGCAAGAGGAGAATTTTGACCTTCTATTAATACTGTTGATGTCGAAGTACATCCCTTAGTATCAGTTACCGTAACACTGTATCTTCCTGCTACCAAATCCGTGGCTACTTGAGCAGTCTGAATTGGATTCGTATTCCAAAGATAGGTATATCCAGGAGTACCTCCGGTAACAGACACAGCAGCAGAACCGGTATTCTCGCCAAAGCAAGCAACAGACTGTACCGATGAACTTGGAATATCTGTTACCAGTAATGAAGGTTCTGGAATTGTCAAATTGACATTCAATGTACAACCATTAATATCGGTTATCACATAATCATGCTCACCTGCTACTTCAATAAACTGGCCGGCTCCTGTATAAGGAGAAATACCACCTGACACCTCAATCGTTACTGTAGAAGTCTGTCCGAAGCACAATATTTCGGTATTAGAAACTGTGTATGCGAGTTCTTCCGGAACAATTGCCCTACCTGTAATAGTTGCTGAATTTCCACAAGCATCCGATACAACAATCTGAACGTTTGTATCAGCGGTTATCATCGTTCCTGCGGCTGGAGCCTGATTTATTACCAGATTAGTTCTTGGCGTGCAATTATCAGAAGACATTGCACGAACAACCAGAGTAAAATCAGGAACTGGGAATTCGCAATTTGTTCCCATGCCAACATTCATGATAGGCTGCGATCCTGCTATTACAGGAGAAACATTATCCATAATTGTTATCGTCTGAACACATTCAGAAATATTGCCAGAGATATCGGCAATTTGGTAAGTTCTTGTTATTGTTTCCGGACACGTATTACCATCTGTCAATTCGCTTACAAGCATGAAACTTGATTGGTCAATTCCACTGTTATCTGCTGTAGAACCGCCCGCCAATATAAATTGTGAATAATTTTGATATGCTTGTGGTATGCTTGTATTGCAAGTAATTCCGGTAATATCACCAGGGCAACTGATTTCTGGCAATTCGTCATCAACTACTATAACGTCAAACGAACATGTGCTTGTCAGTCCTGTAACATCAACGACTGTCCAAGTTACTGTTGTTGTACCAACGTTGAAACGCTGGCCTTCAAGTGATTCGTTTGAACCATTAATTATTTCCGTAGCGCCCGACAATGAATATGTAATGGAAGCTATTCCAACATTATCATTTGCTGTAATATTCCATGCCGTTCCAGTGTGTTGATAATAACTCTGAGACGGATTAGTATTTACATATACAACACCAATATTACTTGTAATGCTTGCACAACTAATACCATCATTGCTATTCGGATCATCCGGATTTACTGGAGTAAATGGATCATCAGTATCATCAGGGTCACAACCGATGCATGGAGGTTCGTTATCAGTAACTACTACAACAAACGAACACTCAGAAGCCAAACCGCTATTATCGGTAACAGTCCATGTTACTGTCGTACGACCAATATTGAAATGCTGACCATTCAATGTCGTGAGACCATTTGCTGTTGTAGCTCCAGTCAAGTTGCAAACAATAGAAGCAATTCCTACATTATCGTTGGCTGTTATATCCCAAGTTGTACCGTTATGTACATAAACATTCATGTTTATTGTTGTAGTCAATTCGACAGAACCTGTTCCGTTGCTAATGCTTGTACAACTGATTCCATCCGGGTCATTCGGGTTGAACGGGTCTGTAGGATCATCATCGTCACAACCGATACATGGAGGTTCGTTATCTGTAACAACTACTGTGAACGAACAGTTAGAAACCAAACCACTAACGTCGGTAACAACCCAAGTTACAATTGTTGTACCTATATTGAAACGCTGTCCATTCAAGGTGATAATGCCATTTGCTGTAGTAGCTCCAGTCAAGTTGCAAACAATAGAAGCAATACCAACATTATCGTTGGCTGTTATATTCCAATCGTTATTGTCGTGTAAATAGTAATCCAGATTTTCAGTTGTACCAACGGAAACACTTCCTGTATTATTGGAAATGCTTGCACAGCTAATACCATTAGGATCATCTGGGTTGTATGGATTTACTGGACTATCAGGGTCACAACCGATGCATGGTGGCTCGTTATCAGTTACCACAACTGCAAAAGTACATGTTGAGATTAAGCCACTATTATCGGTTACCGTCCATGTTACGATTGTTGTACCAATGTTGAAATGCTGTCCATTCAAGGTTGTATTTGGAGCATTAACTATTGTTGTCGCTCCAGAAACGCTGTAAACAATTGAAGAAACTCCTACATTATCACTTGCTGTTATATTCCATTCGTTGTTAGCATGCAGATAGTAATCAAGATTTTCTGTTGTATTAACAGATACAGAACCTGTACCACCGCTAATGCTTGCACAACTGATTCCATCTGGGTCATTCGGATCGAAAGGATCAATAGGATCGTCGGAGTCACAGCCGATGCATGGCGGCTCGTTATCGGTTACGACTACAAAGAACGAACACGTTGAAGTATTGGCTGGTGTGCTTGCGTCGGTTACCGTCCATGTTACCGTCGTTGTACCTATATTAAATTGCTGGCCGTTCAACGTGGTAAGTCCGCTTGCTGTTGTTGCTCCTGTAAGTGTGCAGACTATTGAAGATATGCCTACATTATCATTTGCTGTTATATTCCAATCGTTATTGTCATGTATATAATAATCCAAATTTTCTGTAGTTCCAACAGATACACTACCTGTGTTACTACTAATGCTTGCGCAACTGATGCCATCAGGGTCATTCGGATTGAAAGGATCAGTAGGATCGTCATCGTCACAGCCGATGCATGGTGGCTCGTTATCGGTTACGACTACGTCAAACGAACACGTCGACGTATTGGAAGGTGTGCTTGCGTCGGTTACCGTCCATGTAACGGTCGTTGTACCTATATTAAATTGCTGGCCGTTCAACGTGGTAAGTCCGCTTGCTGTTGTTGCTCCTGTAAGTGTGCAGACTA
>CALDKB010000013.1 GCA_937899245.1 uncultured Bacteroidales bacterium
CCTACATCCTACTCCCGATGGCTATCGGGACTAAATCCAACGCCTTCCCCCTTATCCCCAAAAAAGTCTCCGATTTCTCGAATATTCATTCAAAACGATGTACGTTTGCGGCGTTAAATGAAGTCTTTATTAAAAATGCATCTTATGAAGATAATCAAACTGTTTTTCGCCCTTGTGGGCGCAACACTACTGAGCGCCAATGCGCTTGCAGGCGGATCTCTGTATGATGAGAACGGATTCGCTACAAATCCCGAGAATCCTAATCAGTATCAGGAACCAACCGTAACCGATGGCGTTTACCAAATAGCCAACGCTGGCAATCTCTATTGGTTTGCCAACTTTATAAACCAAGGTGGCGATAATGCCAAAGCCCAAGCTATTCTTAAAAACGACATCGTAGCAAACGAAAATCTTCTCTCGTCATTAGAATTTGATGAAGACGGAAAGGTCACTAATGACTCTATATTTAAACAGTGGACTCCGATTGGAACGGAAGACCAAAAATTCAATGGAACTTTCGATGGCGCAGGCCATACCATCAGCGGATTGTATTTTAATCAAGATGCAAGTAATGCAGGACTTTTCGGGAGAAGTACGCAAGGTGGTTCTATCAAGAATGTCGGCGTGGTGGACTCCTATATCAAGGGTAAGAATAATGTTGGTGGCATTGTCGGACATAATGGTAATTGCACAGTCAGCAATGTTTTTAGCACGAGTACGGTGGAAGGAGGCGACTGTGTCGGTGGCATTGCTGGTGATAACGACGCTGGAACCATAGTAAATGCTTACAATATGGGTGCTGTAAGTGGAAATAGCAAGATTGCTGGCATTGCCGGGTATAATCATGGCACTACAGCGCACATCAACAACGTTTATAGTTCTGGAACCGTAAGTGGTCCAAAAGGCCAATATGTGAGGGGCTTGGTTGGGTATAATGAATATCAAAATAACATCGATAAAGCTTATTACAACACGGAAGTTTTTTCGGGGGACGCTGTTGGAAATGTTAGTGGAACAAACGTCGAGGGTAAGACGACTGTTGAACTTGCAAGTGCCACGCTGCCCAATGGCTTTTCCGGCGATATTTGGTTAGCAGGTTCCAAAGATGTTGTTGATGGCAAGCTGGTGTACAAATTCCCTGGTCTCAATATATTCAACTCGCAGCCTGAATTGGTGCTTTTCAATGTCCAAAAGGGTTCCGATGGAAAAGACTATTGCGAAATTGCCAATGCTGACGATTTGTTCAAGTTTGCACAGCTCGTGAACGATGGCGCTACTGGACTCAACGCAAAATTGATGGCAAACATCTGCGTGAACGCTTGCGGTGAAGGCGAAAAGTCTTTGTTAGAGCAGGTTGCCGAACTTGAAGCGAATGACGAACTTTCGCCTGAAAGTTTCCGACCGTGGACCCCGATGAGCGTTCCGGCAAATGTGACGGTGGCGTTCGACGGCAATGGTCACACTATCAGCGGGCTGTACATCAATAAAACATCCTCACAGCAGGGGCTTTTTGGACAAGTGATTGGAAATGTCACTATCAGCAACTTGGGTGTTGTGGATTTTTATGTTAACGGGAATGATGAGGTTGGTAGCCTTGCCGGACAAGTCACTGGCAAATTAAACATAAAAAATTGTTATAGTGCTGGTTCCGTGAAAGGAGTGCATTATATTGGCGGCATTGTCGGTGTAAATATATATGGTGCCGAATTGAAGATTGAGAACAGTTATAACGAAAGCTCCGTGAACGCATCTTCAGGGATTGTTGGTGGTCTTGTGGGGCAAATCTTTAATTACGCTAGTTTGACCATCACGAATAGCTACAACGTGGGTGCCGTGAGCGGAACGCAATATGTCGGAGGCCTTGTGGGAGATAACTATACTTATGCTATTTTAACCATCGAGAACAGCTACAATGCAGGCACCGCGAGTGGAAATAGTGCTGTCGGCGGCCTTGTGGGGGGTAATGAAGATGCTTTTTTGAACGTTTCGAACAGTTACAACGAAGGTTCCGTGAATGCGCCTGCAGGGATTGCCGGTGGCCTTGTGGGAGGAAATGTATTTGGTACATTGAAAGTATCAAACAGTTACAACGTAGGCACTGTGACTGCATCTGATGATAATGCTGGCGGTCTTGTGGGGGTTAATGAAGATGGAACATTGAACGTTTTGAACAGCTTCTTCGTTGAAACGAATGGCGACGACGATGGGCTTGCTGGCGAGGCTAAGACTTCTGACGAATTTGCCAACGGCACGGTAACCGATTTATTAAACACAGACCAATCTCCTGCCGTTTGGGTTCAAGGTAAGGAATATCCTATACTAAAGGACAATCACATACACTACTCATACGAAAATGGATTTTGCGTTTGTGGCAATTATGGGCAACCTATACAAGACGAAAACGGCGTTTATCAAATATCAAACGCCGGCGAACTTTATTGGTTTGCCGACTTTGTAAACAATATTGACAATGCAGAGTATAAAAATTGGGTATATCAAACAAACGCCAATGCCGTACTTGTAAACGACATCGTGGTAAACGAGAATCTTCTCTCGTCGTTGGAAAAAGATGAAGATGGAAATGTTGCCAATGGCGATGGTTTCAAAGCGTGGAACCCGATGGGGTATTATATTAACATGGGCTATAATGTCTATTACGCAGGTACATTCGATGGCAACGGACATACAGTAAGCGGTTTGTATTTCAACGATTCAAGTAGAGAACTTGTAGGCTTGTTCGGACTAACAACAGGTGCAACCATCAAAAACGTAGGCGTTGTTGATTCGTATTTTTATGGGAAAAATTATGTTGGTGGCGTGTGCGGATATAACGGTGGTGGCACCATCACCAACTGCTGCAATACTGGTGAAGTAAATGGGGAATCTTCTGTCGGTGGCGTGTGCGGATATATTGTAGGCACCATCAGCAACTGTTACAATACTGGAGAAGTAAATGGTGTAAATAATGTCGGTGGCGTGTGCGGATCTGTAGGTAATTATTGTGCCATCACCAACTGCTACAATACTGGTGAAGTAAATGGTGATTCTTCTGTTGGTGGCGTGCTCGGAGATTTAGGACAATATAGTAACATCGTGAATTGCTACAATACTGGTGTGGTTAGTGGCAATGACGATTATGTCGGTGGCGTGTGCGGATATAATAGAGAAAGCACCATCACCAACTGCTACTATTTAGAAACTTCAGCCAACACGGGAATAGGCAAAGGCGATGGTGGCGAGACTCCAGCAAAAACCGCTACTCAGTTTGC
>CALDKB010000014.1 GCA_937899245.1 uncultured Bacteroidales bacterium
CATAAACCTATCGGTCAAGTCAAATATGCATTATTCTAATTCATCCAACAGGTATTAGTTAATTTTCAATGCCCCCCCCTACACCATGCGTTTGCGTGCGTACTCGAAGTGTCGAACGGCTGCGTCAGCGGATTAGTTAAGGCACAAAAAAAAAGCGCGAAAAAAGCAGCGCCGAGCGGGTTGGGTAGCTCGCTGAAACGAGCACCCGCTCGGCTCTGCTTTTTTCTGCGTGCCTATGCCTGTTTGGGTGCAAAGGTAAATTCTCTACTGGCAAACAGCGCGAACGGATCGCCCATAGGTGCGGCGGCCGTCGTACATGTAGTGATCGTCCGAATAGAAGTACAAGTGCCACGCGTGGTCCGTACTGCCCGTGTAGAGCAAACTCGACCAGTAGTAGCCGCAGGAACCGGCATCGTAGAGCTCACTACCGTCGCGGCGGCCAGCAGCAGGAAGGAATATAGAGTTGCCGTTAGGTCCTGTGAACAAGCATCCGTTTACGCCGTTCTGGGTTGTCCAAGTTACGGTGCAGTTGTCGTACAGTTCCTGCATTTCGGAGTGCGTTGGCATTCGCCAGCCTGCGCCCCAGTTGGCGGTGGCGGCATCGTCAGAGGCTTCCAAGGTGGTAAGCGCATCGGTAAAGCCGTTGTTGCCGTAGTCTGCATTATTGCAATACTTGGTGAGTGTATTGTAATCTCCGTTACAATACCTATAGACACTCCAATTATAGGTTTCTTTGGTCGTTGTTTCGCCCCAGGCAAAGTAGTCGCCGTAGCCTTCAGGAGTGGTTGAACCGACATTGCAGGTCGCCCACCTTATGCCGCTCGGCAATCCGAGGTCAACGAACTCGTGTCCGTTAAGGGTGTTTGGCGGCGTTGGTCCAGGTGTCGGAGACGGTGTAGGATTTGTGCCGTTGCTTTTCCACTGCGCATACAATGTCAAATCAGCAGTTGCTGTTATGGTCTGTTGGTCGGTGTAAGAGGCTCCGCTTCCTCCCTGCACGGTGTTCCAGCCGATAAATGTATAGCCATCGTAGGTAAAGGCATTGCGAGAGAGTGCCTGTGCTTCGCCCTCGGTAAAGGTCTGGGCTTCCATTGTGCCTGTACCGCCATTGGGATTAAATGTTACGGTGTAAGTTTCCTTTTTCTTACAACCGCTTATCGCCAACATTCCTGCCAAGGTAACAATGGCGAAAATCATTAAATAAAACTTCTTCATCTTTTAAAACATTATTAATAGTTATACATAAATATATTTCAAACAGGGGAAAATATGGCGATTCCGCAACACGTACGGAATAAGCATTATGGTCGTGGTGGTCGTGGCACACCGCGACACCACAGACACCACAACAAGCCATATAAAATGGACAACTTTGAAAATTAAGATTGTATGTGTGGGGGGGGGTAAAATACCAATACTCAAAGAGTTACAAGAAAAGTTTTTTCTTGTAAAATCCGTATATATATGTGTACCGTTTGTATACATCAATCCTCTCCTTATACAAAATACAAATATAAAAATTGGAAATGAATTTGCAAAGATATTTTTTTTGAAATTGAAGATTCGCAAAAATTGTAAGCGTGAATATTGCTGTGAAAGAAATTTAGGATAAAGCGGTCGGTGGATTTTGTAATAAGAAGAGATGTTTATTGCGGATTGCTACTATGGCATCGAACTAAAGGGTGCAAATCCGAAAGGACAATAAAACATCTCACATAAAGCAATGTACATCAAGAATTAACAACTATTGAAATTTAATTTATACTTGGCGGTAACTAATTATTTTTAACACTTACCGCCAAATATTTTTTAATAATATATGGCGGTAACTCATTTTTTTAGGCACTTACCGCCGAGTATTTCACAAAAATACTTGGCGGCAACTAAAAAAAATATTATATTTGCAGGCAGAAACATTAAGGCTCTAACTATATGAAAATCATAGGTCGAGAACACGAGATACAGCTATTGGACGAATGTTGCCAGTCGAAAAAGCCAGAATTTATCGTTGTATATGGTCGTAGGCGAGTCGGAAAAACATATCTTGTAAAACAATTCTTCAAGGAAAAGTTCGATTTCTATGCCACAGGAACACTCGGAGCCACACTAAGCGAACAACTGACTTATTTCAACGGTCAGCTCAACAAATACTCCAAAAACCTGTACCCAAAACCTCGCAACTGGTACGAGGCATTCGACCAACTGCAGCACTATCTTGGCAGATTGCGCAAAGAAAAAATCATTGTATTCATCGATGAAATGCCGTGGCTAGATGTTCCTCGCTCAAAGTTCCTTCGTGCCTTCGAACTGTTTTGGAACAGCTGGGCATCAAGCAACCCGAAGATAAAACTAGTAGCCTGCGGTTCGGCAACGACATGGATGACAGACAAGTTGCTCGGTGGTCGTGGCGGACTGCACAACCGTGTCACACGCAGTATCAGACTTGCACCATTCACATTGGCGGAAACCAAGAAACTGCTTGAATACCAAGGCATAAAATGGAACAACAGACAGATTCTCGACTGCTATATGACATTCGGCGGCATACCTTATTACATTAGCATGCTTCGGAAAAAGCTCAGCTTGGTGCAAAATGTTGACGAACTGCTGTTTTCTGCTTCTGCACCATTGAGAACAGAATACGATTTTATGTTCAGTTCCCTCTACGACGATGCTGTTTCGTACAAAAGAATTGTTGAACTCCTAAGCCAGAAGGCGAAAGGAATGACAAGGAAGGAAATCATTGATTCGCTTGGTCTTATCGACAACGGCAACCTCTCGACGATACTAAAGAACCTGTGCAACTGCGATATAGTCAGCCGCTATTCTGCCTTCGGGAAAAAAGAGCGCGATATGATTTACCAGCTATCCGACCTTTTCACATTGTTTCACTTGCGCTTTGTCGAAGACTACAACGGTCACGATACCAGCCACTGGTCGAACATCATGGAAGCCGCGAGCACACGGGTATGGAAAGGCTATGCATTCGAGCAGGTATGTTTCATTCACTTCCCGCAGATAAAGAAAGCTTTGGGAATCAACGGAATGCAAAGCGACATCTGTTCGTGGTCATACCGCAGCGAAGATGGTGGCGCACAAATAGATATGGTTGTCAATCGTGCCGACCAGACCATAAACCTCTGTGAGATAAAATATTCGACCTCGCAATACGAAATAAAAAAGAACTACAGCGAATGGCTTCACGAACGCCGCGAACTATTCCGCGATGTCACGCATACAAAGAAAGCCTTACACCTTACTATGGTTACAACCAACGGATTAAAATCCAATCAATATTCAGGCGACATAAATAGCGAAATATCTCTAGAAGAACTACTTAGCGAATAACTTACAAATTTAATATCAGCGGTAACTCATTTTTTTAGACACTTACCGCCGACTATTTTTTAATAATACTTGGCGGCAACTCATTTTTTTGAAGGGTTAGCGCCGTGGATTAGCAACCACACCAAAGGTTGCAAATCCGAAAGGACAATCGGGGCAATAGTGCTTTTACTTTGCGGCGAACAGCCATTTATTTGCGTTTGCCGCAGATCATAACGATGTATAAATCACAAAACAAGGTGTCAAAGCAAGCCAAAACACTTATATTCAATACATTAAAGCGCAGAGCAAGAACATCAAGCGGAAAACACGCTTTCAATACAACCCAATATTTTCAAACCTCAATTTTGTACACATCATTCTACTGCTGTTTTACGGGGTACTCTGCGACGATGTGGCCTGTGTGGCTTAGCCTCGGTTGAAGCGCCTTCGGCAGTCTTCGGTGCACTTTTCCTTTGTCCCGAAAATTTCCTTCCGCCACCACGCAAATGACCTCCCCTACGATGCGTTTTTTTCTTCACAACCGAATATTCGGGAGCTTCACCAAAACCTTCCGGCAATGGTGTTTTGCCAATTACGCGTTCCAATAGCTTCTCAATCCTATTGAACGGCTCAATTTCCTTTTCACTAATGAAACTTATCGCCATTCCGTCCTTACCTGCACGAGCTGTACGCCCGATACGATGAACATAATCTTCGGCCTTATGTGGAATTTCGTAATTGAGAATCAAATTTATGTTTTCGATGTCGATTCCTCGCGAAAGCAAATTTGTAGTAACTAGAATATTTATCTTTCCACTCTTGAAGTCGAGAATCGTTGCTTCGCGTTCGTCCTGCGTATAATTGGAATTTATGGCTCTGTTTGGCACATTATTGCGACGCAAAAAAGCCGACAAATCGCCCACCGACTGTTTAGACGAAACGAAAATTATAATTTTTTCGCCCTTATGTTCGTCTAGGGTATGGAGCAAAAGACGCATTTTGTCCTTCTCGTAAACCATATATACGATCTGGTCGATTTCGGCTGCCGGTTTCGAGAAATTAAGGTCGACCATGACAGGTTCTACAAGAATCTGCTCGGCCATTTTCTTAATCTGCGGTGGCATAGTCGCACTGAACATCAGCGACTGCCGTTTTGCTGGCATCTGTTTTACAATCTTCATGATGTCGGGGTAGAATCCCATGTCGAGCATTTCGTCGGCCTCGTCGAGCACAAGGAAATCGAGAGTTGAGAAATCTGCATAGCCGAGATTCATGTGCGAAATCAATCTTCCTGGTGTTGCAACAACAATATCAACACCATTTACAAGTGCATTTTTCTGGTCGCCAAATCCCTGCTGGTCGTTTCCGCCATAAATGGCAATCGACGACTGTCCCGAAAAATAGCCAAGGCCTTCGATTTGTTCCTCGATTTGAAGACAAAGTTCCCGTGTAGGCGCAATAACAAGCACGCGAATTCCCGATTTTGGATTACGAAGCATACGCTCCATAATTGGCAAAAGGAAAGCCACCGTCTTTCCCGAACCCGTCTGCGAGCATGCCAAAATATCGTGGCCATCAACAATAGGCTGGAATGTCGCGGCTTGGATTTGAGTCATCTCCTCAAATCCAAACGACTCCACAGCCTCATGAAGGCAATCATTCAACGTCAATTCATCGAAACGCATATTAGGCAATTTTTGCGCAAATTTACTCAAAAAATCGAATTGGCACACACATATAAATAAAACGGCAGACACGTTTCCGCACCTGCCGCTTCCGATATCTTGAGAAGAAACTCTATTCCTTTACAATCCTATCCCTTGCAATGATGTTGTCGCCGTTTACTATTCGGCACATATAAACGCCCCGCGAGAGCGATGAAATGTCGATCCTTGCATTGGTCGAGGTGATTTCCTACAAGCATAGTGTTTAATTGTTTGTTTTTCAAGGCAAAGCCTTGGTTATACTGCGGCGCAGGCCGTACTTCGACAGGCTCAGCATGGCAGAGCCTACGCCGAGCGGAGAAGGTCCATTCATTTAGCAAAAAAAATCCCGATGCGTACAACAACACATCGGGAAATAATGTTTAATACGAAAACAAGGGCCTGCTACTTCGTAAACTCAATCTTTGTTCCGTTTACGACAACGTGAGTACGACCAGAAATCTTAGTGATTCTTTCGTAGTTGATGAAAACAACTGCCTGCGAATCCTTTAGGTCTGCGTTCTTCATCATGTCAGCGTACGCATTTTCAACTACAAGCTTCTTGGCATTGCTACCAATTGCCTCACCCTTAACAGGACCTAACACCTTGTAATTTGCACCTTGCAGTACAACCGAAGTCTGCGCTACATTGCGGTTTTGCGATAAACTCTGCTGCATATTGCACGATGTCCCTAAAATAGCTATTGCAATAATTGCAAAAATTAATTTCTTCATATTATTATATTTAAAAGATTTTTTATAAATTTAAGTTTTTAATATTTATAACAATACCATCCGGTCTTATTTTTTCCATTATAATCAGGATCAGCATTATGAAGGTCAACTGTATATTCCGCACAATTCTTATAGACTCCGGTTATATCCTCAACATCATCCTCTAAAATTGCCTCTCCTGCGACATAATATGTACACTTACAATATTTTTCACAGGACGACAATCCAAGCAAAAGACCTGCTACGGCAAGACAAATAAGTAATACTTTTTTCATACAATTTTTCGCCAGGTTATATCCCATCTGACTCGTCGGTTTTATGATTAATACATTACTACAATGCAAAATTAACATCAATGGTTATTGAAAAACACACCATGCAAGCACATGATGTTTTTTTGCAAGGAATAAGACAGATAATGCAAACTTGCAAGTGACAACAAGGCCAAAAATCACGCAAGACTATCTAGACTCTAAAAATCAGCCCTTTACAGCAACGATTTGCAAGCAAACCAATATAAATTGCAAGCAAACAAACAAAACACGCAAAGAATTTTTGGGCTTTTTTCTTACTTTTGCAAAAAAACAAAATATGAGTACATTTGATATAATAATGGCATCAATGCTATCTGTAGTCTTCGCAATAATGCTAATATGCTTGCTAAGCGCTACAACAGGTGACATAAAAAAGATGTTCAACAAAAATGCAAAAAGCGATGACGATAACATAAAGCAACGCATTAGCGATTTGGAAACGAAAGTCGAAATGCTAGAACAGCAGTTAAACAAGGAAATGCATATCGTGTAAACACAAGCGACAAGACACAGCAAGCAAAGACAATGCTAAATGTGTGCAACATAAAGATAAGCGCCGCATCCATCACCCACATATCCTCGCAAACATTCGAGCAATCGGGTGCTGGCGACTCTAGAATCAAAATCATCCACTACGACAACACTACAAAAACAGATTCGGTATATTGCAGTTTCGATGCAATACTCGACCAGATTTCAAGTAATTTCATTCAAATAAACAAAAATCAAATCATCAACCTCGACAAGTTGCAAAAGGTACAGGGCGACGAAATATATCTTAAGGGAATAGCAAGCCCATTCTATATTTCGGAAAGCAAGAAAGCTGAACTGGCGAAACGAACTTCAAGTCCGAGCAAATAGCGGGTTACAATACCTGCAACAACAGGAAAAACTGTTTCCTACCTGAACCCCTGCAACCTGTCGGCATCAAGCCGGACAAAAATAAACACAAGAATCGTAAATGCCCACAGCGACGAGCCGCCATAGCTGAAAAACGGAAGCGGAATTCCCACAACTGGCGCTAGGCCTATAGTCATGCCGATATTTATCGCAACATGGAAGAATAATATGGCGGCAACACCATAGCCATATATTCGCGAAAATGCTGCACGCTGCCGTTCGGCGCGGTTTACTATGCGTATTATCAAAGCACCAAAAACAACAAGGATTAGGGTTATTCCAACAAAGCCCCACTCCTCACCTATCGTACAGAAAATAAAGTCGGTGCTCTGCTCTGGCACAAAATTGTACTTTGTCTGGGTTCCATGCAAAAAGCCCTTCCCTATAATGCCGCCCGAGCCAATGGCAATCTTCGACTGGTGAACATTATATCCCGTACCTAGCACGTCTTCGTTCTTTCCCAAAAGGTCTAGGATTCGCGACTGCTGGTGAGGTTGCAATACATTGTCAAAAATATAATCGACAGAAAAAACAAACGCACCCATGCCAAGCATAAGCGCCATGGTTATTATCAACGCCTTCTGCTTGCCGACAAAATACAGCACTATCAGCAATACCGAAACCACAGCATATCCTATCAGGGCGAAAGCAATGCTGTTTTCCATGTATTCCGGGCTCATATTGCACAACGTAACCGCCGACACACTAATTGCCAAGGTCGTATAAAATGCTATTCTCGTGTATTTGTTTCTTCCACATACCGCCATCAGGCCAAATACGCACAGCAGACCTACTATCAGCAGCAGCAACGAAGTATCGACAACCAAGGCGAATATAAAGAGAAATATCAAGGCAAAGGCCGACATAAAAAGGATCTTGTTCATTCCTTCGCGGAACATAACAAAGACAAACGTACAGAATACCAATGCCGAACCTGTATCATTCTGCAGAAGGATCATCAGCATTGGAATTAGAAGTATTATTCCGACATATAGGTAGTTTCTGACCTCCTTAAACGAGAAATTCTCCGAACTCATCAGGCGGGCCATGGCAAGACAGACGGTAATTTTCGTAAACTCAACGGGTTGCATTCGGAATGATCCTATTTCAAACCACGATCTTGCTCCGTTGACCTCTCGTCCGAATATCAGAACCGACAGCAGAAGCAGACACCCGACACCATACAGGACATACGCAAACGTAGAGTAGAACTTACTGTCAATCAGCAGAACAACAACAATAACAACCATTGCCGCTCCTATCCATATCAACTGCTTACCATATTGGCACGAAACATCAAATATGCTCTGGTGCGTATCGTCGTATACGGCCGAATAGATATTTATCCAGCCCATAAAGACAAGAGCCAGATACAAAATAATTGTAATCCAGTCGATATTGGCCAATATATTGTTCCTTCTACCTTGTTGCATTTGGCAAAATTGTTGTGTTTAGAATACGTTGTTCAAGCAAAGTATCGGTAACAAATCCCTTTATATACTTTTCCATCATTAAGCGTGCAATCGGGGCTGCCCAAGTTCCACCGAAACCAGCATTTTCGACATAAACAGCTATGGCAATCTTTGGATCGTCCTTTGGCGCAAAAGCCATGAACACCGAATTGTCCTTCCCGTGCGGATTCTGTGCTGTTCCTGTCTTTCCGCACACTACAATTCCGGGAATTTGTCCGTTATGTCCGGTTCCGCCTGGTTTATTCACCACCCAGTCCATGCCTTCGACACAAATATCGAAGTACTTTCTGTCGAACGGGGTCTCAATCTTTTGCGTTTCCTCGCCATCATAGTCCTTGCCATTTATCTGCTTCAGCAGGTGCGGGGTCCTGTAATATCCCCTATTTGCCAATATAGCTCCAAAATTTGCCATCTGCAAAGGCGATACAAGCACTTCACCCTGTCCGATACTAACCGAATAGATAGTGCTAAACGCCCACCTATTCTCGCCGTAAATCTTATCATAGTATTCTGGTCCCGGGATCTGTCCCCTGTTAACACCTGGCACGCCTACATTAAATGCATGATTGAAGCCCAAAGTCGTTATCTTCTCCTTCCATAGACCAAGGCCGACATGGGCATCCTTGTAGATATTCTTTTCTATGCCACGTTGCACAAGGCGTCTGAACACGAAGTAGAAATACGGGTTGCACGACATCTGTATGCCCATAGACACCGACGTTGGTGTCGGATGGATATGACAGCCGACCTTCGACTTGTCGCACGGGAACGACTGGTTTGGCGTTATGACTCCGTCCTGCAAAGCTACAAGCGCCTGAGCCACCTTAAAAGTAGACCCTGGAGGATATGTCGACGACACTGCCCTATTTATCAACGGTTTATATGGTGCTCTCAGCAAGCTGTCGTAATTATTCCCACGTACGCGGCCGACCATAAGCTGAGGATCGTATGTCGGCATGGACACCATGGCCAGCACTTCACCCGACGACGGCTCTATCGCAACAATAGCTCCAACCTTGTTTGCAAGAAGCTTTTCTCCGTATGCCTGCAAATCGCTTGATATCGACAATGTTATATCATTACCTTGTACTGCTACCGTATCGTACATACCATCTTCGTAGCTGCCCTGAACAACGCCTCGCACATCCACAAGCATGAACGACACTCCCTTTTGTCCTCGCAAAATCTCCTCGTAACCTCGTTCAACGCCACTTTTTCCTACATAGTCGCCACTACGGTAATACGGATCTGCCTCTATCTGCTTTTCCGACACTTCGCCAATATCGCCAAGGACATGTGCAGCAATGCCGCCGTTGTATTTACGCAAAGTTCTATTCTGTACGAAAAATCCGGGATACTTGTACAAATGCTCCTGCATCTGGGCATACACCTTCGAATCTATCTGCTTCATTAATACCGACGGCCTGTACATCGAATATTTTTTCGCTTTCAGGATACGCTTCTCAAGGTCTTCCTTGGTAATGTTCAAGTCCTTGCATATCATAGCAGTATCAAAGGCGTGCATCTGGTTTGGAGCCAACATCAAATCATAGGCGGCCTCGTTGCATACTAGGATATTTCCATCCCTATCATAAATGACACCTCGTGAAGGATACTGGACAACCCTACGCCTTGAGTTGTTTTCTGCCGACTGCTTCAGCGAATCATCAAACATCAGGAAAAAAGCCTTCACCCAGATGGCTAGGAAGGCAATGACGAATATTGCGATTATCGGATATCTACGGACCTTATACTCAATCATTTCCTAGGCATGAGAAACAAATGGAAAAGCAATATTACGCCGTATGACACTATTGAGCTAACACATATCTTGCCCAATGTAAAGAAGAAATGCGAGAAGCTCATGCTCTCGAAGAAGAATATCCAGATATGATGCAGGACTATCAGCGTCATGGCATACTTGAAAAACCACGTAAAGCCATATGTGCGGACACTCAACCTCTTGTTCGACTCATAACCTTCGTGCGGTGAAAATATGTCGAGAACGAAGGGGCGCAAAAAGCCAACCAGAAGTCCGGCAGAAGCATGAAGTCCAAGTGTCGAGCCAAACAAATCTACGCACAAGCCAATAAGCAGGCCCAAAAACATCACGATATATTTGTTGGCTTCGATAGGAAGCATCATGACGAAAAGAATATACACGAAAGCATTAACATACACGCTCACGCATATCTGATCCAATATCAGCGACTGGACCAACAGCAGAACGACAAAATACAATATGTACTTAAGCTTATCTATCATCACTTATTATCACTTGCTTTTTCCGAACTAGTTATATCATCCTTGTTGTTGTTCCTTATGGCATACACATATTTAATATTGTGGAAATCGGTCGACAATTCCACTTCAATCGAATAAAAGTCTGTTGCAAGGTTTTTCTCGAAGCTTTTCACGTACCCCACAAGGATTCCTTCGGGGAATATTGCAGAAAAACCGCTAGTAACAATCTCGTCGCCTATCTTCACATCAACATATCCGGGGACTTCGGTAAACTGGGCAACCCTTACGTCGCGCCCATCCCACGACAACGAGCCGAAATAACCATTTTCGGCGAGTTTCACGCTTATTCTTGCATCGGGATGAATTATCGGCATTACCACCGAATACCTGTCGCTGGTTGAGCAAATTATACCTACAACACCGTCGCGCCCGATGACGCCCATCTCGTTCTCTATCCCTGCTACAGACCCGGCATTTATCGTTATTGAATTCTTTTCCCTATTTGTGGTTGCCGATATCACCGAACCTGAAATATACTCGAAACCCTTCTTGCCCAACACAGGAATACTGTTACGACGATATGCTTCCAATCGGTTTCGCAAGTCGGCATTTTCTTTCTTTAATGCCTCGTTTTCGTCCGACAGGCTCATATATTTCACAACCCCCGACCAATCTTCAGCGACTTTTCCCGTCACAACATTCGCCGACGAGGCAAAGCCGTAGCGCTGAAACGGATTAGTCGAAAAAAGTAACACGAGGCATAAAGCCTCGAGTACTATAAAAATTATAAAATATGCATATTTAACGATAAAGTCCAGTAAATTCTTCATCGCAGAGTCGTTATCTCAACAGGAACTGGAATTTATCGACGTTCTTAAGGGCGATTCCCGTACCTCGTGCAACAGCATGAAGCGGGTCATCGGATACATGTACCGGAATATTTGTCTTGTCGGACAAACGCTTGTCAAGACCTCTTAGCAAAGCACCGCCGCCTGTCAGGAATATTCCCTTTGTGAAAATATCGGCATACAATTCTGGTGGAGTCTGTTCAAGTACCGACATCAACGCCTGTTCAATCTTCGAAATTGAACGGTCGATGCAATGTGCTATTTCCTGATGTGTTACCGGAATTTCCAGTGGCAATGCCGTCATCTGGTGAGGTCCGCGCACGATATATTCAGCCGGCGGATTATCAAGTTCCGGAATTGCTGCACCTACATTTATCTTAATAGCCTCTGCGGTTCTTTCTCCAACCCTGATATTATGCTGACGACGCATATATTCAACGATATCGTTGGTAAAATCGTCACCTGCTGTACGTACAGAGCTCTTTACAACTGTACCGCCAAGAGAGATGACTGCGATTTCGGTTGTACCGCCACCTATATCGACAACCATATTGCCCTGTGGTGCTTCAACGTCCATGCCGATACCAATTGCGGCTGCCATAGGCTCATAAATCATATAAACCTCACGGCCTCCGGCATGCTCAGAAGAGTCACGTACTGCACGAAGTTCTACTTCTGTGCTTCCAGACGGAACACCAATGACCATCTTCAACGACGGATTTATCCAGTTTCTATTTTTGTTCACCATCTTTATCATACCGCGGATCATTAATTCCGCAGCATTAAAGTCGGCGATTACTCCATTCTGCAACGGTCTAATTGTGCGAAGGCCTTCATGTGTCTTGCCTTGCATCTGACGTGCTTTTTCTCCGACAGCAACAAGCTTCCCAGATCTTTCCTCAATAGCAACTATTGACGGCTCATCAACTACGATTTTATCATTATGAATGATTATCGTATTGGCAGTGCCGAGATCCATTGCAATCTCTTGCTGTAATAACGAAAATATTGCCATACCTCTAAATAAATTTAAGCCTCGCAAGTTACTTCTTTTGTCGCTTGTGGCAAAACCATTAATCATATTTTTTTTTTACATATCATTTTGAATATCAAAAATCTATTCGTCCTGTTAATAAATAATTGCTGTTAACAACTCTTTACCAGCGAAAAAAAAAGAATATTTACATCTTTAATGTTTATTTTTTGCATCAACGCCGCCATTACAAACGCACAAGAATTTGCCTCTTTGCCGAACGGAAAACCGAGACACCTTTCTCATAAATACCACATTTGCCCTTTATCCACAATATTTTTTTTGTCTATTCGTTTTTTACATTACATTTGCCCATTAAAATTCATACTGATGAAGAAAGTCGTAATATACATATTGCTGTTAGTCGTACCGTTCTGCGCCAGCGCAAAGAACGATTTGACATTCAAGCCGTTAGTCGACTCCATCAATAATATGTTCACCGAAATCGCCTCTATGAAATCGGATGAAAAAAAGGATTTAATGAATCAAAATATCATTGAGACATTAAAGGACTTCCTACACAATAGCCTTTCTTTCGACCATGCAATCGACACTCTGAAGTATCTGTCGTGTATAAAGACAAGCGATAACGCGCTAAGAATTTATACTTGGAACCTGAATTACTCCGACGGCTCATTCAAGTACTTCGGCTTTGTACAGCAAAAGGACAAAGGAAAAATAAACGTATATAGCCTTGACGACAGACGCAACCGAAACAGCAACATCAATTCCAGGCAAAACCTCGAGTACTACACCACTTCCGAATGGTACGGCTGCATATACTACGAATGCATTACAAAAAACTGGAATTCAAGGACATACTACACACTTATAGGATGGGACGGCGCCGACAACCTTATCAACAGGAAAATTATCGAGGTGCTATCATTCACAAAAAGAGGCATCCCTGTCTTTGAAAAGAAGATGTTCAAGGCAAACCGCGTCATTTCAAGCAAAATGATTTTCGAATATGCCGACAGGGCTACAATGCTCTTAAGATACAACAGCAAGCACGACATTATCGTCATCGACCATCTCTCGCCTTCCGAGGACAGGTTCAAGGACATTTTCAAATATTATGGCCCCGACATGTCGTACGACGCATTGGAATTCAAAGGTGGCAGATGGTTGCTCGAAAGCGACATCGACCCCGAAGTCGCCATCAACTATCAGAAGAATGCTCTGGTAAACCGCATCAAGAAACGCGGATTTTCTCGAAATTTCTAGAAAATGAAGAGCACCAAGTCTGTAAAAATATATGTTGTCGACAACGATGTCATGTTCCTTGACGAATTCAAGGAAAACTTCACATTCGAGCACAGCTACACTCTTTATACGTTCTTTTCTGTAGAGGAATTCATCGACCACCTAAAAAAACACGACGACAAGAGCTTTACTATCGCAATCATCAACGACCTTGTAAAAAGTCACGGTCTAAATACCAAATCCGTAGTCGAAATCCTTCCGATGATAAAGAACATCGACAAATACATATCTGTTATCATACTGACCGACAACGACAATCTAGAAATTAGACTAACATCCAGCGGCATGCGACCAAGCGCATTCATAACAAAGGACTGGGGCCTTTACCTAAAGCTTGAGCCGACGCTAAACAGGATAATCAGCAAATATCAGCTACACAAGAGCAATATAATTTGCAAAACTACTATTGCCATTGCAATTCCGGTAATAATTATCATTATAATACTCTTCGTGCTAGCGTCATTTTTGATTTAAGGCATGTCACTTATATGACAAAATGTCGTATAATTTCACATGGCACAGCATTTGAAAAAAACATGCCGTTTTAATTTTAAATTAAATTGATATGGCAAACAAAGGTAATATAGGTGTTACAACCGAAAACATCTTCCCTGTTATCAAGAAATTCTTATATTCCGATCACGAAATATTCCTCAGGGAATTAGTATCAAATGCTGTAGATGCAAGCCAGAAGCTTAAGACTCTGTCAATTTCTGGCGAATACAATGGACAAACCGACGACATTAAGGTTAAGGTCTCCGTCGACAAAGAAAAAAAGACTATCACTGTCAGTGATAACGGAATCGGCATGACAGCTGAAGAAGTTGACAAATACATTAACCAGATAGCCTTTTCGGGCGCTGGTGATTTCCTTGAAAAATACAAGGACAAGGCCAATGCCATTATCGGCCATTTTGGTCTCGGATTCTACTCTTCATTCATGGTTTCCGAACGCGTTGAGATTTTAAGCAAATCGTACAAGGATGGAGCAAAAGCTGTTCGCTGGGAATGCAACGGCGATCCGGAATACACACTAGAAGAAATCGAAAAGGACCAAATTGGTACCGACATTATACTTCACATCGACGAAGAGTCTTTGGAATTCCTTGAAGAGAACAGAATTAAAGAACTGCTCGAAAAGTACTGCAAGTTCCTTCCGGTTCCTATCATATTCGGAAAGAAGAAGGAATGGAAAGACGGGAAAGAACAAGAAACCGCAGAAGACAACATTATTAACGACACCACTCCGGCATGGAAAAAGAAACCAGCAGAACTCAACGACGATGACTACAAAAAGTTCTACCGCGAACTTTATCCTATGAATTTTGAAGAACCGCTGTTCTACATTCATCTCAACGTCGACTATCCGTTCAACCTGACCGGTATACTTTATTTCCCGAAGTTAAGATCAAACCTCGACGTTAACAAGAACAGGATACAATTATACTGCAATCAAGTTTTTGTAACCGATTCGGTCGAAGGCATTGTTCCTGAATATCTTATGCTGCTTCACGGTGTACTCGACTCACCCGACATTCCACTAAACGTATCAAGGAGCTACTTGCAAAGCGACTCGAATGTCAAGAAGATTTCCAGCCACATTACAAAAAAAGTTGGTGACCGACTGATAGAAATTTTCAAGAACAACCGCGAGGAATTTGAAAAGAAGTGGGACGACATTAAGCTTTTCATTGAATTCGGCATGCTCTCCGACGAAAAGTTCTACGAAAAGGCAGAGAAATTTGCTCTCGTTAAGAATACCGATGGCAAATACTACACACTTGAAGAATACAAGAAAAAAATCGAAGCCAACCAGACCGACAAGGAAAAGCAGTTGGTTTACCTGTACGCAACTAACGTTGAAGAGCAATACTCGTATATTCAAGCAGCCAAGGCAAAACAATACGATGTACTACTGCTCGACGGTCAGCTAGATATGCACTTCATCAACGCCCTGGAGCAAAAACTTACCGACTCCCACTTTGTTCGTGTCGACTCCGACATTATCGACAACTTAATCAAGAAGGAGGAAAAAATAGAATCCGTTCTTGGAAACGAAGAACAGGACAATGTAAAGATGACTTTCCAGGGTATTATCCCCGACAACAACAGTTTCTGGGTACAAACCGACAGTATGTCACCCGACGACATGCCAGTAATCATCGTACGCGAAGAATTCATGCGTCGTATGAAGGATATGTCAGCTTTCAGCGGCGGCACCAACTTCTATCGTGACATTCCAGACAGCTACAAGGTTATCGTCAACACAAACCATCCTATTATTGTAGGTATCAGCAACGACATCGAAAAGGCTACAGGCGCAAAGCGCAAGGAATATAATGCAAAACTTTCCTCGTTGAATGAAGAAAAGAATGCTTTAGACGAAAAATTGAAGCAATATAAAACAGACGACGAAAAGCCACAGGAAGACAAGGTTCGCCTCGACGACCTCAACAAGGAAATTAGTGAGAACGAGGAAAACAAGGCCAACATGTACAAGGAATTCGGCCGAAATCAAAAGATTATCAGCCAACTATTCGACCTTGCACTCCTTTCGAACAACCTGCTTAAGGGCGAATCGCTGAGCAAATTTGTTGAACGTAGCTTCGACTTGCTCAAGAAATAACGACACTATAGCAAAAAAGAAACGGGCGGAAAGATTTTCCGCCCGTTTCTTTTTTATCACGAAGCTTTAGAATCTATTTATTCCAAAGAAGTCATGAGAGTTTGTCTTAGTATCACTTCGTTGAGTTGCTGTTAACGTGTCATCCGAAACTACTTCAATACAAACAGCTGTATTCTCATCAGTCTCTTCAGAAGTCCAGAATGTTCCGCCTTCGGAAACACCTCTTACACGACTGCGACCATGCTTAAAGAATGGAGGATTATTCAAATAGTCAATCAAGGCATAAACTTCAGAGGTTGAAGGCAGATAAAAATTATTAGCTACACAATACCCTGCTGCATATTCAAGTTCGCCATATTCTCCATGACTATTGTTGAATGTTACTATTGATTCGGTATTTGTTTTTCCCGAAACAATGCCAGTGCTTGGAGATTCGGTCGTAATTGCCAATCCGCCAGCTGCGCCCCAAGGCATAGCTACATATTCGCCGACAAGGTCTGAACCATCTTCCTCTCTTTCAAAATCAACGTATTCCAATGCGAAATCACTACCGCAATAGAAAATTTCTCCGCCGCCAGGTCCATTATCACCGATATCAAGCAATGTGAAATATCTCTGTTCCGACTGCACAATACCATTTCCGGTATTTACATACGCCTTATATGCATACCTCTCACCATGCATCAAACCACGAAGGTTTACATTAAATGTACCGGAGACGTATCCGGCGGATGCCTTGAGATAACCAATGCTTGTGTTGTTATAATCAAGACTTGCAGTATCTTCTCCCATCATATAAATTATACCACACTCACATGTTCTTCCATATGTTTCAACAGAACAAGGAATCTTAGCAGAGTAAGTAGTCATACTAGAAGGAGCCGAAGTGCGAATTTCTGGAATATCGGTTGGGGAAACTGTAAAGTGTTTAATTTCTCCATACTGAGTATAGCCCATTGTGCTTTCCATAACGTATGCAACATAATAGAATTCCATGCGGTCTATTGGCATTGAAACCTGTGCACTAAAACGTCCATCGGTCATTGTTCCTGTTTTCGAGTAAACAAGATCACTAAGGGTCATTTCGTTGGAATTATCCAAACTTCTGTATCCATACATGAAGCCAACTTCCGTTATCGTACATCCTGCATCATTCAACAAATCTCCGTAAAGCGTTACCGTAGATGTTGCTATTATTTCATCAGTAGGGTCAACGGTTGATACTTCCATATTTTCAGGATTGAATGTTGTCCTGAACACACTTTCTGTACTATAATACATTATACCGGCATAACGAGCAAACAACCTGAACTTATAAGTTGTTCCTTCGGCAAGGTCGTTAACTTCGACAAGCATTGTTCCCTGTGTACCATCGCCCTCAATATTGCCATAATAAACCATTGAATTGTTAATATCAGGAGTTCCCGATTCTTCATTTAGCATAACACAAATACCGCCATATTCGACATCGGAAACAGGACTATCATTTTGCATCTTTACGTAGGCAAATATTTCTGCCCTATTATAAGAAATATCAAATTGATTTGAATTTGGCACAAGGACAAGGTCGGACGAAACCTGATCTGTTGTTGTAAAATCAATTACGCGTGAATAAATATATGCCGATGAATCAGAACGAGTCATTGCGAAAGCACGCATATAGTATTTTGTATTCGGAGACAAACCGCTAAGCATAACCGAAATTTTGCCTTTTGGCGATTCACGATTGAATGAGGTATCAATATCAGAAATCAAGCGATCGTAATCGAGACTTCTCGACTCAAAAGTAAAATCCGCACTTGACTGTAAGCTTGCATAAACGCTCTCCGGCACACACATGAAACCACATTCTTCAACCAAAGCGTTGTTTTCTACTTCGACGAGTTCTCCGTTGGCTATTACGAAATTTCCAAAGATCTCATCTTCTTTCGGCTGATATATGCCAAGTCGCGACTTTCCCGAAAGCAATTCTATTTCGATTTTCCAATTATTATCCTCGTCATTGTCAGAGAAATAAATATAATTAGGTCCCGAATCGCCATATACATTATAACCATCGATAAAAGCGCTTACCGACAATCTAAATCCAGAACCTCTGCTTATGAATATTCTGTCGCCTTCAACGATATCGTTTGTATACACGCCGCTATCGTCGGTATCGGTAAACAGGCAGTTATATGCAACAGAGTCGCCATTTTCATACATTACTGAAACTACAGCCCAGAAACTTTCAAATGCGCCCTTGCTGTTATTGTTGGACACCTTGTAGCCTTTCGTAAGCTCCAATGTTATTGATCCAAGCTGAGAAAGTTCTATCGGTTCCTTATGGCAGCCTACAAAGACCATCAATGACAGAACTATCGTGGAAATATATACTAAATATCTTTTCATGGCAATTAAAATATTTTCTTTGACAAACGAATATAGAAGTTAAACTTTTGACTGTCCTTGATGTTCGGATTGTCGGTCTTTACATATACAGGCTGAGCAATAACGCACATAAGGTCGATACCCCAATATGAAAAAGCGATAGCAGCCCTAACATCTATTGAAGTGTACGACTGATTCGACTTCTGACTAGGAATTTCACATGATTCATCATTCCACGAATATGTATGCTTCTGGTAGATTGTTCCGGACGAACTGTTCAAGATAGCAAAACCAGCATGCAGAGACATGAAATTAAACAGCGGGTAATCAAACGAAGTATTGCATGAGAACAAATTTCCGTTGGATGTAATAAAGTTTACTGTTTCTGTCCCCGACCTCAAATCCATATTTGAATCGTAGTATGGTATAGAATAGTTTATATCGCGCTTGCACTTTCCGCTCAAACGATACGACAAGTTGTTGTAAATTCTAAAATATGTATGCTTATACTGGAAAGTATTTGAGAATATGAAATCGAAGCTTCCGGTTCCCATCGGGACAATATATCCCTTGACCGTTCTGTTCTGATTTCCTGTAGGGAAAGTCGATGTTACAGTAAACGACTCGAAAATTTTTGGTTTCTGGAGTCTATACGACAGCGAAGCGTCAATATCACCCAATCCGCCCCACGCTGTAATCAATCCCTCAGAATACTTTGCCTTCTTCTGGATATAGAAAGGAATTGACACACCAAAAGTAAATCCTTTGTATCCAATCGACAAAGGAATACTTAAATACTTGCTCAAAGGGCTAAAACCCATCTCTGCCGACATTCCGAACTGAACATTACCCTCGGGAAGCGTAAAATTATTTTCCGTTTCTGCACTTCCTGGTATATTAATGGAATTACCATTGGTAATAGGGTCGTTTAAGAACGATACTGGATTGTCCTGCAATGTTTCAACACTTTCCGGATATATACTTAACCCTCCAATTGTCTGTGCCACAAGCGGTTTATCCAAAACCATGGACACAAGAATCATGACCGCTAAAGCTTTAGTCACAACAGCAAACAAACTTCTCATATTTAACCTTTTTACTATATTTTGCAAATATAATACAAATAATATATGCGACAGCATATATTTTTGATTTTTTACCCTCATTAAAAAACTCTATAACACAAGCAATGTCGTCAATCGGCAGCAGAATAAATCAACGCCACAGCCTGAGCACTTACCCCCTCTTCCCTTCCTTCAAAGCCAAGTCCTTCCGTCGTTGTCGCCTTTATCGAAACCTGAGACTCGTCAACGCCAAGCACATTTGCCAGCGTCTTCTGCATTTCGGGAATGAAATCCTTTAGTTTCGGTTTCTGCAACGAAACAACCGAATCAATATTACCAAGCACAAAACCTCTGTCCTGCACTAACTGATAAGTTCTTTTCAATAGAATTTTACTGTCTATATTCTTATATTGGTTGTCGTTGTCGGGGAAATGATAGCCGATGTCGCGCAAATTTGCTGCGCCGAGCAATGCATCACACATTGCATGAATCAGCACATCGCCATCTGAATGGGCAACACAGCCCCTATTATAAGGGATTTGGATTCCTCCAATGAAGAAAACCAAACCATCCTTTAATTTATGTACATCGTAACCGATTCCTATTCTATACATTATGCTTTTCTTGCTGCTTTATCAGCCTTCTTGGCATCTCGCTGTTCCTTAGCCAATCCGCCAAAATCAAATGTCAATGTGAATCTCAAGGTATTCTGCAATGGATTTGCCTGAGTTGTTGGAATCAAGTAAGCGAAATCCAATCCGAAGACATTCATTCTCAAGCCAGCGCCTACTGTTACATATTTACGGTTGCCCTTGTATGCATTTTCGTGGAAATAGCCAACTCTAACTGCAAATTGCTTTGAATAGCAATATTCCAAACCTATTGAGAAGGTAATTTCTGCAAGTTCTTCGCGGAAACGGCCTGGCAAAGATGTCAAGTCACCAGGTGCATCCCACCATGATGAGAACAATGCTGCTGGAACAGAAATATTAGGATCCTTTCCATATTTAATTACCTGCTCTTCGCCAGCCTGAACTATATGTCCGTTTTCCAATGTATCGCCAATCTGGTAGTATGACGGAGACGATGGAACCAACAGTTTGTTGAAATCTGCTGTAATGAGCAAGTCGTTATGTTCATCAAAGCTCAACATATATCCTACACCTGTACGGAAATTAGTCGGGATGAAATCACGGTTTTCATTAGATGTATACGAAATCTTCGAACCAATATTTGAGATATTCAAACCCCACATTACAGAAGATTTCAAATTACCAGTCATAATGTCATCATTCTTGTAATAGAAAGCAACGTCGGCAGCAACAGAGGTACCAGCCTTCGACTGAACACCGTTGCCAACATCCTGACCGCCGGTCAAATTACTATAGATAAAACGCATAGCAACAGATCCGGAGAATCTTTTTGCCAAAAGACGCGAATACGACAAGTCGAGAGAAAATTCACGTGGCTTGAAGTCCATCATCTTAACATTATTGACATCTGTGAAAGTAATGCTACCCAAATCGAAATACAACAGCGAAGCGGCAATTGCATTCTGAGGGTTGAACTTATAATAACCCGACAAATAAGCAAGGTTCATATCTGATACCAACTGGTGTAGCCAAGGTGTATATGAAACCGACACACCGAAATCGTTGTCAATGAACACATATTTTGCTGGATTCCAATGCTGCGAATTACCATCAGGAGTTGTTGCAACACCAGCGTCGCCCAAACCGCCTGCCCTTGTGTCAGGTGCTATTGTCAAGAATGAAACTGCTGTAGAAATTGTATTCGGTGAATTCCTTGTATCCCTACCATCAACAGACACACCGCCTGTCGTAGTTTGTGCAAATGCAAAAGTGCATCCTAAAACCACCGCTACCAATAACAAAGAAAGTCTTCTTATCATATCAAAAATTTTTTTTGCAAAAATACATTAAATTTTAACCTACTTTTAACGCAACAAAATGTTTTTTATTGTGATGTTTCTTCAAAAAAGCAAGCATATCACAATAGCATTCTAATGCTCAAAGAGTTAGATATCAAATTCTCCCCTTAAAAGCATTCTTTATTTTAGTGAAAAACGTTTCGTTCCGTTTGCTTTGAGGATTAAAACAATCTGATTCGCGCAGTTGTTCTAGCAATTTCTTGTCTTCCTTGGTAACATCCTGCGGGATAAACACATTAATTCTTACGAGCAAATCGCCATTTCCGTAACCGTTGATGTCTGGAAGGCCTTTGCCTTTTAGTCGCAACACCTTACCCGACTGTGTACCTGCGTCAACTTTTATCTTAACCTTGCTGTTAACGGTTGGTATTTCAGCACTGCAACCAAGAATTGCATCTGGTACGCTAACATACAAATTATATATAAGGTCTATGCCATCACGTTTTAGCGAAGGATGCTCCAATTCCTGTATTGCTATGAGCAAGTCGCCATTTATGCCACCATGTCGTGCTGCATTGCCCTTACCTTCCATCGAAAGATGCATTCCTTCATACACACCAGCAGGAATCTTCAGTTCTATGGTTTCCTCGCCCGAAACAACACCCTCTCCATAGCAGTATGTACACCTATCCTTGATGACTTTTCCTGTTCCGTTGCATGTAGAGCAAGTCGACGAAGTCTGCATCTGGCCAAGAATTGTCCTTACGACTCTCGTATGAACGCCACGTCCATTACATGTAGGACAAGTTTCGCTCGAATGACCATCCTTTTCTCCTGTACCATGGCAATGTTCGCAAGGAACATATTTTCTTACCTTAATTTTTTTTGTTGTGCCGTTAGCAATTTCCTCAAGGGTCAACTTTACCGTTACACGTAGGTTCGATCCCCTGTTGACACGCTGTCCGCCATTGGATCTGCCGCCTCCGCCAAAGAAATCGCCAAAGCCACCACCAAAGATATCGCCGAAACGGCTGAAAATATCGTCCATTGAGAATCCGCCACCGCCGAAACCTCCGGCACCACTCATTCCCGCATGTCCAAACTGGTCGTAACGGGCTCGCTTGTCGGGATTGCTAAGCACTTCGTATGCCTCAGCGGCCTCCTTGAATTTTTCCTCGGCTTCCTTATCGCCAGGATTTTTATCAGGATGGTACTGAATTGCCTTTTTCCTATATGCCTTTTTTATTTCGTCGGCCGAGGCATTCTTGGCGACCTCTAGCACTTCGTAATAATCTCTCTTTTCCATCTTTCAACCTCCTACTGACCTACGACAACCTTCGAAAACCTTACAACCTTGTCGTTTATCTTGTAGCCCTTCTGGATAACGTCGATAACCTTACCCTTTTTAGATTCATCTTCAACAGGGAATTGAGTTACGGCTTCGTGGAAATCCGTATTGAACTCCTCGTCCATTGCCTTAATCTCTGTAAGTTCCTGAGCCCTGAGGAAATCCTTAAACTTCTGATATATGAGCTTAACACCTTCGATAGTTGCATCAACATCAGCAGACGACAAATTTTCCATTGCCCTATCCATATCATCGATAACCGGCAAGAAATCCAACAAGATAGCAGCCTTTGCATTGTCACGCAACTCGACCTTTTCCTTGGCTGTGCGCTTTTTGTAATTGCTAAACTCTGCCACCTGACGGACATATTTGTCTTGAAGTTCTTCGATTTTCTTGTTGGCTTCTGCCAATTCGTCCTTTAATTTATTATCGAAAACTTTAAATCTAGACTTCTTCTGCTTCGGCTGCTCTGCTTCGGCAGAAGTTTTAGCATCCTGTTCAGCTTGCTCTTCATGCATCTCTTCAGCTGTATTTATTTCCTGATTTTCAGTATTTTCGTTCACAACGTCATTTTCTTGACTGACGTTTTCAGCATTAATATTTTCCTGTTTGTTTTCTGTTTCCATATCTCTTTATAAAAAAACATTTTTCGTCTTGTCAAAAATTTTGCCACGCATAAAAACATGACATAATTTCAGTAGGTGTCAGTTATTTGTTTTGATTGTAGTCAATTATCAACGCTTCGCAAAGCCAATTGGCGAGTGCCTGACGATTGCTTGCATTCAACAGGCGCTTTCTATCGCGTTCGTTTTGCATATTGCCAACCTCCATAAATGCAGCAGGAGGAATAACGCTCCGCATTACGAGCAAATTACGCACCGAAGCGGAACCATAATAACCTCGGTTAGGCTGGTATTTTGCATATTTCTTCTGGAAAACATTCAACATATTTTCAGCAAGCTGCTTCCCCTTTTCACTACCGGGGCAGAAATAGAAAAATGCATCTATACTTTGGTTGCTTGCCCGCGAATCCAGATGAATCTCAACAACACGTTGGTATTTTGCCGTCTTGTTTTTATAATAAAGCTTATTAACAGCATCGGCACGTTCAAGCAAACGCTGGTTCTTGTCGCGACTAATACCGAAATCAGGGTAATAGTATTCGTCATAATCAATCTTTAGAATCCTATCATCGCGAATTCCATCGTCGGGATCGTCAATAATCATATATACCTTGCCCGACTGCTCCTCAATGCATTTTGCAAGTCTCAAAGTAATATCATAAGCATACTCGTCCTCCGGAATCATAATTCCATCAACAAACGAAGTCGCTCCGGGATCGGGACCGCCATGGCCTGCAATAAGATAAAAAACAGCTCCTTTAAGGGCTGTCCCCTTAATGGTATCAGCAATTCTCAGTTCAATTTTAGCAGCAGGAACAGATGGCGAAACCGGCTTTTCCTCCAAAGGTTTAACAGTTGCCGTATCAATTCTGACGGACTGCACAGGCAAGGTATCTATAACAACCACACGCTCAGGCGTAGTGTCCGTTTCCAATTTTGGCAAGAAATAAGTCTCACCTAATATCAACTGATCCTCAAGCTGAATTTTATCCTTGTTCAAATCGAGAAACTTATGATAGTAATCCTTGGCTTCGTAGCCGTTCTCCCTCAACAACTTATAAATTCCATCGCCCTGTTGTGCGACAACAGTACGCAATGAATCAGTCTGAGCCGAAACACACGTGCAAAAAAACAGGCACGACAATAAAATTAACAGTCTCGTTTTCATCGGCGACAAAATTATGCAATGCCATAACAAATAAACATCCATAGCAATTAAAGATTTTAACGGCAACTTGTTGAATAGGAAAATTTATATTATTTTCGTCTTTCAAAATTATTCACGTGGAAAACAAGTACAATCTAATCAGCATCATGGGAGCCACAGCTGGTGGCAAAACCGGAGTTGCCGTTAACCTAGCGCGGAAACTAGGTTCCGAAATTATCAGTGCCGACAGCCGACAGGTATACCGTGGCATGGACATCGGCACAGGCAAGGACATCGACGAATACACGATAGATGGGCAGACAATCCCACATCATCTTATCGACATACTTGATGCCGGAGAAAAATACAACGTTTTTGAATTCCAGCAGGACTTCTTCAAAGCTTACGACGACATTCGCCAGCGAGGAATAATTCCGATTATGTGTGGCGGAACCGGACTTTACATCGAATCGGTGCTGAAGAACTACAATTTGCCCAATGTTCCAGAAGACCGACGGCTAAGAGATGCCCTCGAAGGCAAAAGCATCGAAGAACTTGAAATAATACTACGCACCTACAAGACTGTAAACAACAACAGCGACTACGACACGGCGAAACGGGCAATAAGGGCGATAGAAATTGCGGAATTCACCAAGCAAAATCCACTTAACAGCACTTGCAACAGAGACTTAAGATCGCTAAACATTGGCATACTTTTCAGTCGTGAACAACGTCGCGAAAGAATTACGGCAAGGTTAAAGCAACGACTAGAAAACGGCATGATAGAAGAAGCCGAAAAACTCGTCGCAAACGGCATTCCATACGAAAGTCTTGAATATTACGGACTGGAATACAAATACCTTGCATGGTACCTTCAAGGTAAAATTTCATACGAAGAATTGTTCTCGCAACTAAATTCCGCCATCCACCAATTTTCAAAACGTCAGATGACATGGTTCCGCAAGATGGAACGTAACGGAATTGAGATTCACTGGATAGACGGAAACTTGAGCATGGACGAAAAGGTTGAAACGATAATTAAGCTGAATAGTTAAGATGCCTGTTGGTTTGTCGTACCCGCATCACGAAAGAGCAGCAGCATAGCCACATCCTACTTAATCAGCATTAGCGTTCCCTTCTTGTTTTTTATGCTTCCGTCAAACATTTCGGCTTCCACATAATACGAATATGTGTCGACATTCTGCATTTTTCCGTTCAACGTACCATCCCAGCCGGTATGCAAATCGTTGGTAAAGAACACTTCCTCGCCCCAACGGTTAAAGATACGGAATTGCAAAAGTCGCTTTATGCCCAGACCGCGCACATAAACAATGCTGTTGTCGTCGCCCGACAGAGGAGTAAATGCACCAGGCACATCCAGCGTCAAACGCATATCAACATCTATATGAATATTGAAATTATCCTCAAAGCAGCCTAGCGAATCTGTCAGCCACACTACATAATCTGCATTTTCGAGCGGGTAAAACAACAAGGTGTCGCAATTATGCGACTCAACGCCCTCATCAGGCGACCACCGACAAACAACCGGCATTCCATTTGCCTCAATCACAACAACAGCCGTATCCCCTATGCTTATGTTGGAAAACTCAGGCGAAACCATCGCATCAAGCGGCTGTATCACTTGCACAGAAACAGAATCTGTAGCGCGACACATCCTTTCTGTATAAGCGTCGACCACATACGAACTACTTGATTCCGGGCTAACGGTCTGCTCCTGCAGCGAGTCTCCAATTGGCATGTGCCAGTAATAAGAATCACCACCCCACACGGAAAGCTTTACTTCTCTGCCCTGGCATATCGTCGTATCATTGCTTGTTTCAATACGAGGGCTATGGTATATAGCATATTCATGAGAAATACTATCAAGACATCCCAAATGGTTTGCGACCGACAGAGAGACAACAACCGTTGAATCGTTAAGTGTCGGATTACGCCACGCCACAGGAACCTCATCGCTACTAATAGAAAGTTCAGAACCGTTGAGATACCACCTTGCGTCGGAATATCCAGTTGAATTATTCACAAGCACACCATCAAGCGGCTCGCACATACCGCCTTCAAACACAGAGCCATCAACTTGCAACGAAAATGCGGATTCTATTTGATAAACGTATATTTGTTCGATGATATCTATCGTACAATTGCCGCTATATACGGTCAACGACACAGGGAAATATCCAGATTGAGAGACGTACTCATAAGTATGGTGCACAGTAGGAGTAAGATAATTGTAACCGCCACCGACAACCCACTGCAACGACTGCACATTATATGCATTACGCATTTCGAAAACCACCTCATCGCCTACGCAAATTGCCGTATCACTGATGAATATTTCCGCATAAGGGCCAAGCACTGTAATATTTGAAGCATTATGAACTACGCACCCTGCTGGAGTTGTAGCAGTAAATAGCACATTATACGTCCCAGGCCTGTTGTATAGATAATCGGGGTTCTCGACGTACAAGACATCGCCATTCCCCATTTGCCACGAAAATGCAGGCTCCGTACCCGACGGAAGAGCCACCACCGACACATCAAAATCCGGCTCGGCAGGATAACAGTCGAAAACAGACTGTGCCAGAGAAAAATCTACATCCAGACTTTCCACCCTCACTCCATTTGCATAGAAAACAGAATCGGAACAACCAATTCCTCCGGTAACTTTTAGAGACAAAGGGAATTGCCCTGGCGACTGATAATGATGCGTAACCTCGGGACCACCATTATCAAAAATACCGCCATCACCAAAATTCCAATCGTATGTAAATTCAGCATCAGTAACACTTGACGAAAAGACGCTCAAACCACCGATACAAACGCTATCGTCAAAATCGACGGAAAGGTCTGGTATATCAATCACATGAATATAATTCTCCAAGACTTGCCTGTCGGTGCAACCATGACGCGTCGTTACATGACAAGAAATCGAATAATCACCAACTTCATTATAACTACCAGTTACAGTAGCCCCAGAAACAGTTTCATTATTGCCAAGATTCCACGAAACGCCGCCAATCGGATCATCGGTATAAGGCAACGAGCATTGGAATTCGAAGGAAGCTGGCAAGCATGCAACCGATGACGGAGGCGTTATTTCGGCACGAGGATCAACAACATAAACCGGTTTTGTATAAATAGTAACACATCCGTCCGGTTGGCGCAAATAGGCAGTTATTGTATAACTGCCCCCGACAGAATAAATATGGTCGCGTGAGATATTTTGCCCTATTTCAACCCAGTCCAGCTCATCAACCGGGATTCCTGCACTCTCCCAGTCGTAGGCGATATCGACAAAAGCAGGATCATAATCGTCGATTTCGGCTGAAACATATTCGTTCATGCACACAGTATCTGGATCGATATGCCAGCTGAAAAGTAAAGAATCTATTTGCGAATTTACTACCGCCACATAAAAACACCCTGCATTATCGTTATGTCCGACAAGTGTACATGTGTAATGCCCGTAACCAGGATATGAATAATGAAAATTCCTTGTAATTGAATGCGGCTGATAATAAATCGTATCTTCTTCTTCGTTTCGCACAATCCATTCCCAATATTGAGCGCCGCGATTATCCGTGATTGTGTAGTTGAAGTCGAACGGTGCCGAGCAATGAGTCGACTGCTCGAAATGCATTATCGGAGGTTTCACGTATACCCGATCCCACCAATATATGTCGGACTCGCAACTCAAATATTTAATCTTTATTCCAACACGAACCCAACCTGTATCAAGCTCAAAATTCATTTCATTGTACTGGTTGTTTGCATTTCCACCTCCAGTTCTATTCTCAGACTGCAAAACATATTGAAAGACAAGTGTATCGGAAGCAGTGTACATCGAATTGTAGAAGTAGTACAAATCTTGCGGACAAACGGTATCGCCATTTATAAAATTATGGTAAAAATCCATGACGCCAAAATCTTCCGGCTCCACTTCCCTACCAACTTGAATTGAATGGCAAGCAGAAGAGAGATGAGAATTCAGCATTTCGGTTACAACACACCCTGAAGTGTCGGTGATTGTCAGAGACGGGACATATTCACCTACTTCGGAATACACATGCGACGAAGACGGAGATGTAGAATGCCCGCTCGTTCCATCGCCATAATCCCAGAAAAAATCGACAATGGAGCTATTTGAAGTATAGGCAACATCGTGATTGAATGTAATTAGCGCAGGAGCACAATCTCCACAGACATCAGATGTAATATGAGCTTCAGGATGATTTACAATAATAGTTGGACCCTCGAAAGTAGAAGTACATCCCGCGCTTGTATAAGCAATCATTGTCGGATGATACACGCCATTCCTTATATATGTAAACGAAGGATTTTCCGCAGAACCGATTGACCCCATATAGTCAAAATCATAACGATAGCCACTATCATCGCCAATTGATGTATTTGTAAAGTTAACCACAAACGGAAAATTGCACGAGAATGTAGAGTCGACAGTAAACGAGGCCTCCACAGCCTGCACCCACACCTCGAAAGTTACAGACTGCCTACACGGGCCATTGGGATCGACAGTAAACGTAACCGTATACCTTCCGGCCTCCATATATACATGATGAGCATTATTTTCATACGAAACAGGAGTACCGTCGCCAAAATCCCAGGCGCACTCAACTTCGCGAAGCAAATTCTTATACTCATACGATACTTTTTTACAAACAGTCCTAGGAGCCTCAAAGCGTGGCTCTATCGGTGCAATCGACACCAAATCGGGATTCTGCAAGACAGTTGTACACCCATAGCTATCTGTAACGGTAACGCCTACATCATAATGTCCATTCGACAAATAAGTATGCATAACATTGTCACCTGTACCAGAACTTCCATCGCCGAAATCCCATTGCACAGTGTGAGATGAAGACACATTGGGAGCCGTAGTAACAGCAGCCAAAAGATTTGCTGTCAACGGAGCCGTACACCAGCGAGCATTTTCCGCAGAGACCTGCACACTTGGAGCCGACGACACATTAATAATCTGTGCAAAATGCTCGTCGGAGCAACCATTGGCATCTGTAACACGCAACGACACAGTCAACAAACCTGAATGCTCGTAAGAATGGACAGGATTTTGCCCTATTGCATTTGCACCGTCGCCAAAATACCAAAGCCAGTCGGTAATCGGAGCATCTCCTTGTTCCGACCTGTCAATCATTGTTACATCGAGCGGAATACATCCTGTAATTGGTGTTTCGTCAAAAGCAGCAACTGGAGAATTAAAAATTACCACTTCATGGCTTGCCTCTGCCGTCTGCCCACCGGCAGTTACCACCACCGACACTGTGTAATGTCCTCCACGCAAATACGAAAAGGTAGGACTTGCAAGCGACGACTCATCGCCGTTTCCCGACAACCAATGATACGACACAGCACCAGAACTTCCAGAAACCGTACACCCAAAAGTTATATTTTGCGGAGAACAGCCCTCAAACGAAACTGCAGTAATATCAGCAGCAAGCTGTCCTTTTGCTACAAATACCAAAAGCAACAAAGCTAATATAACAACAATTCGTTTCATACACAAACTCCCATTTCTGTGCAAAGATACAAACTCTTATTAATTTGCAAAATAATTTGCAATTTTTTTTATAATTTTAAAAATAATCTTATCTTTGCGAAAGATAAAAAATCCTTTGTATGAAAGGTCTCAAATGGTACATATTGATAATTTGTCTATTTTATATGAATTTTTGCACTGCGCAAGATATTCATTTTTCACAATACAATGCCGTACCATTAGTTTTCTGTCCTGCTGCGACAGGATTTTTTGAAGAAGATTTAAGGCTCTCGAACAACTACCGCACACAATGGAGCGCCATCGGAGTTCCATACCAAACAATCTCAGTTTCCGCCGACGCGCCTATCCGCTTTCTCGGCAGGTCGGCACTAGGCATAGGACTTACATTCCTGCACGACAAGTCGGGAGGCACCAAACTGACAGCCAACAAATTCATGCTTTCCGTCTCATACATCATCAGTTTCAGGAAGAAGCACCTAATTTCCGCTGGCATTCAAGGCGGCTACGTCGACAAACACTTTTCTCTTGACGGCATCAGCCTGCCAAGCCAATACAACCCCGACACCGGACTTTTCGACAGCGATTTGCCAAACAACCTTGACAACCCGAACACAAGCCTTGGATACTTCGACATGAACATCGGCATTTCATATCGCGGAATACTGCAAAAAGTAGAACCGTGCATAGGTCTTTCAATATTGCACATAAACTCGCCAAAGGAATCGTTCTACGACAACAACAGCAAACTGACACCCAGAGTGCTGTTAAATGGAAAATTACTAATACCTTGTAATAAATCATGGTCGACAGAACCTCATCTACTGACGACATTCAACAAGAAAGCAGAAGAAATGATTTTTGGAGCTAATGCGGAACGAAAAATACCGACAAGAGCTATCACTTCTGCATTTGCCGGAATCAGCATCAGAACATCATTCTCCAACATCGACGCAACAATACTATCGGCAGGACTTACCTTTTACGGCATTATTGCAGCCGTCAGCTACGACATCAACCTTTCGAAACTCATACAGGCGACACACGCACGCGGAGCTTTCGAAATATCGCTTATCTACAAATTAAAATTCGCCCGAAAAAATTACATCACACTTCCATGCGACCGTTTTTAAAATGAAAAAAATTCTGTTTGTCATATTGATTTTCCTTATACCCGTTGGGGTCTTGGCGCAAAGTAATTCCAACAAGGCCACGACAAAGTCCAAACTATACAGGGAAGCTCGTGTTGCTCAATTCAACGGCGACATTTTTACCGCAATCGACAAATACCAGCAGTACGCCAACAATTATCCAGGCAGTAAAAAAATACACAATGTCCTTGCCCACCTATACTGGCAAGAAAGGAACTACCCCGAAGCAAAAAAATATTTTGTTCTGTCGTACAAGGACGACCCACAAAAAAACATCATGGAATTGTATTATTCTGCAAAATGCAGCCATATCATGGGGCAGTACGATGAAGCTCAAAAGGAGTACAATCGCTTTGCGGCAGCAGCCAAACAAAAAAAAGAATTGCGCAACTACACAAAGCTAGCAAAAAATATAGCAAACAGCATAAGCGAGTTTTCTACTGATAGTTTCCAAAACGATATAGCAATCGTACACCTCGACACTACCGTCAACAGCATGCACATTGACTTTTCGCCAATGCCATACGGAGACGACAAACTTATTTATGCCTCGCTCAGGGAAAACAAAATCAACTACTACGACATTTATTCCGACACGCTACCAGTACGAAAATTCTTTGTTGCTGAAGAAAAAGAAGACCAGAGTTGGAACTTTGTCGGAGAATTTGACACGATTTTCAACGATACTGAAGCCGACGTTGGCAACGGTGCATTATCATACGACAAAAAGCGCTTCTATTTTTCAAAATGCAAGAAAGACTCCTACGGGAAAAGAATATGTAAGATATATGTCTCAAAACTGGAAAATGAGAAATGGCAGTCGCCAGAATGTCTACCGGAGGTAATAAACAAGAACGGCAGCAGTTCTTCAATGCCGGCACTTGGCATATCACGACTTCACAGCGACGTGCTGTATTTTGTGTCCGACCGCGAGGGTGGACTTGGCGGTTTCGACATCTGGTTCTCATACTACAACAGCAACAAAGGCGAATGGAAAGAAGCCAAGAACTGCGGAAAGGATATCAACACAATTAGCGATGAAATCACACCGTTCTACGACATCATCGCCAAGACATTGTATTTCAGTTCCGACGGTATGCCAGGATATGGAGGATTCGACATATTCAAGTCATTCGGCGAAGGCAAGAATTTCTCCAAACCAGAAAACATCGGCAAACCAGCGAATTCAAATTACGACGACCTATACTACACAATAGACGAAAGCCGGCAAAAAGGTTTTCTAACATCAAATCGAGACGGCGGCTTTTCTCTGCGACACAAAAACTGCTGCGACGACATTTACGAATTCCTTGATTTCAGCCATATTGTGATTGCCGTAGATGGCAAAGTACTAGGTGTTTCAGACTCGACTTACTACAAAGAAATCGAAGAGGAATACACAAAGAACAGATACATTGACCTCAGTAAAATTGAAGACAACGAAAACATTGAGGTGTTATACGACTACCGCGTCGACCTATACATGAAAGACAAAGACAACAACGACTATTTCCTGAAATCAACGCAAACAACAACGGGGTCTTACATTTTCAGTCTGGAGCCAAACTTCGACTACTACATTAGCGTAAAGGACATGAACGGTAAAGACAAGACAATGGCCTTCACTACAAAAGGAATAACAAAATCTGACACGCTCCACCTCGACCCCATCATCATCTACTCGCTACCGACACGACCGATTATTATCGAAAACATATATTACGATTTCGCCAGCTACAACTTGCGCGACGACTCCAAAACCACAATCGACACAACCTTGCTGAAACTTATGAACGACTACCCCAGCATAATTATTGAAATAAGCTCGCATACCGATAGTATCGGCTCCGACGAAAGCAATATGACATTGTCGCAGAACCGAGCGCAATCAGTTGTCAACTACCTAATTCAGAAAGGCATAAAATCCGAACGACTAATTGCCAAAGGTTATGGTAAAACAATGCCTATTGCGCCCAACTCCAATCCCGACGGCTCCGACAATCCGGAAGGAAGGCAAAAAAACAGAAGAACAGAATTCAAGATAATAGGACATCTCGAAAACATTGAACTCTTGTACGAATTAGAATAACATACAAGTGCCAAGCAGAAAGAAAGCCGAAGCTGCATGTAAACCTATTCTTCAAAATATTAAATAAAATGTTAATCTTCAAACACAAACAAAATTTTCTTCTTAAATTAGCACCGAAATTTTTCATGAGATGAAAAGATACTTTTGGGTAATAATATTATTGATAATCAGCATATCGGCATTCGCACAAAACGAAAAGTTATATCTATACGAACCTGACTCTTCGACACTTGTAGCGCCAAAGCTCGACAACGAATCACGATTCACTTACAAGTTTAGCACAGGCGTCAGCATTTCTGCATGCAAGGAATGCCTTACAACAACAGCTTTTATTGCACCAGAAATTGGCTATAAAATAAACGACAAGTTCACGCTTTCGGGCGGTTTGGCTGTTTCGTACTCAATGTTTCCTGGAATATCAGAAAACACAAATGCAAACAGAATGTTCAACTACACTCTTTTTGCAAAAGGTTCGTACCAACTGACGCCAAAAATCAGCATTTATGGTGCAGCAGCTGTAAATTTCAACGATTACTACAACAATGCGAAACCTTCGTTTGCAGGAATTTTTGGTGCCGACTACCATGTAACCGAGCACTCCACAATTAGCATTGCTGTAAGCATAAGAAAAAACAATAGCAACTTCATGCCATTGGGCTACGGAATGTACCCGCATCCGCTAATGGACGGACCTACGTTTGGTGGTTTTGATGATTCGGCAATTAGATAAATAAAACAAAGCCGCTGGCTGAGTGCAAATCGAAGCCGCGATGATGAAATTTCATCTGTGCTAAGAGCTTTAGACTGCCGCCCGAGGTGCAAAAAATGTATTCAACACCATTACAGACCGATTAAACAGTGAAACAAGCAGACAAACCGAAACAGTACGCAAACAGTCTCTTTGACACAAATTTAGGAGTAGACAAGTTCTTTCCTACCTCTGTAAAGGAATTGAAACAATTTGGCTGGGACTACATTGATGTTATCCTTGTCAGCGGAGATGCGTTTGTTGACCATCCTTCATTCGGACCAGCCGTAATTGCACGCGTATTGCAAAATGCAGGTTACAGGGTTGCCATTGTCCCACAGCCAAACTGGAAAGACGACCTTCGCGACTTCAAGAAATTCGGAGAGCCACGGCTTTTCTTCGGAGTTACAGCAGGAAACCTCGACAGCATGCTCAACCATTACACAGCCAACAAGCGACTTCGTAGCGACGATGCATACACACCAGGCGGACAAGCCGGTCATCGCCCCGACTATGCAACATCGGTTTACTGCCACATCCTCAAGAATCTATTCCCCGAGACGCCAATCGTCATTGGCGGAATAGAAGCTTCTATGCGCCGTTTTGTTCACTACGACTACTGGCAGGACAAGATTCTGCCGTCGATACTGGAACTTTCAAATGCCGATTTGCTTTGTTACGGAATGTCGGAAAAATCTATTGTTGAGATAGCTAACCGCATAAATCAAGACGGACATCACTACAACTGCTTCAATATTAAGCAGACTGCATATTTAAGCGACGATAAAGACATAAAAAAGGACGATATAGAACTTCACTCATACGAAGAAATACTTGCCGACAAGAAAAACTATGCCGAGAACTTTGTAATTGTCGAACGCGAGGCAAATTCATACACAAACCGCCGAATAACACAAAAACTGGAACACTCGAAGCTAATTGTAAACCCCACCTACGAACCGCTATCGGAAACTGAAATGGATTCGATATACGCGTTGCCATTCACACGACTTCCGCATCCGCGCTACAACGGCAAGCCCGACATTCCAGCCTACGAAATGATTAAAAATTCGGTAACTATACATCGCGGATGCTTCGGCGGCTGTTCGTTCTGCACAATTGCGGCACATCAAGGAAAGAATATTTCGAGCCGTTCGGAAAAATCAATTATTGCCGAACTCGAAAAAATCTCTCAAATGCCAGATTTCAAAGGGCACATCAGCGACATAGGTGCGCCATCGGCAAATATGTACAAGATGCACGGCTTTGACGAAGGACTTTGCAAAAATTGCAAACGACCTTCGTGCATTACACCGCAAATTTGCAAAAATCTGAACACTTCGCACGAAGAACTTTGCAAACTATATCGCAAAGCGCTTGAAGTGAAAGGCATAAAGAAAATCAGCATCGGTAGCGGCATCCGCTACGACATTGCACTTCACAAAACCGGAAATGCCGAAACAGACAAAATAAATGAAGAATATCTTGAATTAGTAATATCAAAATTTGTTTCTGGCAGATTGAAAGTCGCCCCAGAACACACATCGCCAAAAGTGTTGGCGCTTATGCGCAAGACACCTTTTGAAAAATTTGGCGAACTGAAAAAGATTTTCGACCGCACGAACCAGAAATGCGGCAAAAACCAGCAGCTGATACCATATTTCATTTCAGCCCATCCTGGTTGCACAGAAGAAGACATGGCCGAACTTATGGCACAGATAAAAAATTTGGGCATTTGTCCGGAACAGGTGCAGACATTCACCCCCACCCCGATGACACTTTCTACCGTCATGTACTTTACAGAGCTGAATCCATACACCATGGAAAAGGTTTATGTGCCTAAATCTCGTGAAGAACGCGAAAACCAGAACATGTACTTTTTCTGGTACACACCAGATGCCCGCAAAAAGATAGAACGGCGACTGCTGAAACTTGGCCGTGCCGACATAATTGCGAAAATGAAGAAAAGGATTTGAAAATTTGACTATTTGAAAATTGATGGAGACGTTAGAAAAATACATAAGCGAAGTAGTAGACAAACTCATTGAAGCTCAAGCGAAAAACATATCGATTCAGATTGCCGACAGCAAGGATGAAGACTATATCGCATTGCGAATAACCAGTGGCGAATCAACTGATGACTCGGAATACAAGCAATCACAGGAAAAAGGAAATCTCGCTGGATTTTTCAGTCGGCTTTTCTGTCTTAATCCCGACATTAGCATTTGTGTAAAATACGTTACCGACGAAGAATATTTTGAACTGAACACCGAAGATGTAAAGGACATTTTTGCCGGCATGAAGCTTGACGACGAGGAAGTAATCGAGAATTTGGCCGAAATGCTCGAAGAAAGTTTCGTCAGCGAATAAAAAAAACGGAAGCCAATGGCCTCCGTTATAATATTTTCATTAGTAAAATCTTATTCAGATTCAGATTTAACGACATCGTCATCAGGCATGGAATCGTTGGCGCCATCATTTATAGCATCAAAAAATCCCCGAACGGCACCTGCAATCTGCTGCGCAGCACTATTCAGACCTTCGCCAATCTCCTTTACGGTTCGTTTTGTAAAATAACCTGCGCACTTACCCTTAAGGTAACCGATTTCACGCAATTCTTCATCCGTATACTTATAGCGATCGAGCTCGGCTGTCATCTGGTCGTATTTTGTACTGGCTTCATTCCATTGCTCATCGGTATATGAATCCGAATCCATTTCAAGTTCATTTTCAAACTTTCGCAAATCATCCAAAGACTTCTGTTTCTTATCAACGCATGAAACAATCGAAAGGCAAAACACCAAAACTGTGAGGAAAATCAATTTTAATTTCATAATGTCCGCTTTAAAATTTAAGCAAAACTAACATTTTTTTTAGCAATCCAAAGAATAAATTTTAAAGTTTTCCCTTGGCATAATCCAGCTTGACATCAAGTTCATAATTGTACGACGCACGATGGCTATAACGACCTTTGGTGTAAATCAACTTATTCACGTTAGCTTCAAAATCCTCGTCTGGCACAAGCCGACCATCAGCAGACACGCAACCATCCTTTCCGTCTACAACTGCGCCCAGAGCTTCATCTGTCTCGACGACTTCGGAAAAAAGGATTTCATCATACGAAGGTCCCACATATTGGCCGTCCATTGTAAGCACGCCAACTTTTCCATCCTTGCGAAGCTCGAGCATGCAGTCGTCGTACCACGAATGACCATCGTCTTCGTTCGTAATATAAATTGGTCGCAATACAATTTCGTCCATAATGCAAGGAACCAAAACTTTGCCGTTGGCATCAACAACACCATACTTTCCTTCTTTCTCCGTAACAAAATAGCAATCATATTTTTCAATGCTATCGTAGTCGAAAATTCCAACAGGTGTTCCATAACCATCCGGCAATACAAGCCCCCAGAGTCCATTCCGACAGGCGAATACAGGAGACTTGGCATTATTTATTTTTCCACTGCATCCCGACAAACGCTCGTAAATAGCAGGCACAAGCACTTCGTCCTTTATGTTTACAAGCTTATCGCAACCATTTTCCTCCACGACGTAATCCATCCAGTCGTAGTTATCACTTATTTCGTAAAATGCAATTCGCGCCGCCTCGACATCTTCGTCGGGCAACTTACTTGCTACTGCCGATGCGTATTCGGCATATAGTTTCTGCATTTCCAGCAACTGCTGCTTGTGTGCGTGCGGTCTTTCCATTTCCTTTTTATTTTGCCACACGAAAGTACCACCTTTTAATCAAAATTGTCAACAGAAATAAAGAACTTATTAAAGATGGAAGGTTAATTATGTAGTTTGAATGTTTCACGTTTCATGTCGATCCAATGCCGACGCGAGCCAAGCACAATAAGCTTGCTCAAATTGCTGAGGCGGTGCTAAGCACAGCGAGAGATAGCTCGCAAACAATTTCAAACTACATCAAACTTTTTCAAACAACTTCCTTATCTTTGTAAAAAAATTCAATCGCAATGATAGTAGTTACTGGTGCAGCAGGATTTATCGGTAGCAATGTAGCTGCCAGCTTATTGGAACGCGGATACAAAGACCTTGTCCTTTCGGACGATTTTTCGAGAGAGAGCAAAAAAGGAAACTTTGAGAACAAAGATGTCAAGTTAGTCGACCGCAACGATTTTGCCGACTGGCTGGACATGAATCACAAACAAGTCGAAACCATAATACACCTAGGGGCACGCACCGACACCACCGAGTTTGACCTTCAACTGCTACTGCAGATGAATACAGAATACACGAAACTGCTATGGACCAAATGCTGCGATTACGGAATTCCGTTCCTATACGCATCATCAGCTGCGACATACGGCATGGGCGAAAACGGCTTCTGCGACACTACCGATCCTAACATTCTGAAACCTCTAAATCCGTACGGAATTTCCAAAAACGAGTTCGACAAATGGATGTTAACCCAAGATTGCAAGCCATTTTTCTGGGCTGGTTTCAAGTTCTTCAACGTTTATGGACCTAACGAATACCACAAAGGACGTATGGCATCGGTAATTATGCACGCTTTCAACCAGATAAACGCAACTGGAGGGCTAAAGCTTTTCCGCTCTCACCGTGATGATTACAAAGACGGAGAACAAAGCCGCGATTTCGTTTATGTAAAGGATGTCGTTGATGTGCTGATATACTTTATGGAAACTCGCAGCCGCTGTGGCATATACAATCTCGGCACAGGGAAAGCTCGCTCTTTCAACGACCTTGGCCGCTCTACATTTGCAGCAATGGGCATCGAACCGAACATTACATACATTGACACGCCTATTGATATTCGCGACAAATACCAATATTTCACCGAAGCAGACATTACTTCTTTGCGCCAAGCCGGCTATACAAAGGATTTTTATTCTTTGGAAGACGGCACAAAAGATTACGTACAGAATTATCTAATGGGACATAAATATAGATAAGATATGGACGAACCGTTATTATCTAAAGCAGGGAACTACAAAAATCTTGTAGCATACCAAAAAGCCGAAGTTATTTATGAAATAACATATTATTTCTGCCATAAATATCTTGAAAAAGGAGACAGAACCATTGACCAAATGATTCAAGCAGCCAGTTCGGGAAAACAAAACATTGCAGAAGGAGTTTCGGCATCAAGTACATCAAGCAAAACTGAGATTTTCCTAATAAATGTTGCAAAAGCAAGTCTAAAAGAACTGCTTGAAGATTATAAAGATTATTTACGCACACGAAATCACAACATCTGGGAAAAAGATTCCGAAGAATTTGAATCAATTCGCAAACTTGGTTTTGAACATAATGACGCTCCATTTTTCATGGAAATAGCAAAATCTCGTCCACCAGAAACAATTGCTAATATGGCAATTATATTACTCAATCAAACAGACTACCTATTATTTAGGCTATTAGAGAGATTGAGCAAAGATTTTTTACAAGACGGCGGATTTTCTGAAAGAATAAAGAGAATGAGACTAGAAAGCAAAAAAAAGAACGGGAACGCTAACAGCAGCACAGAAAACGGCCATAACGTTAAGGACCTTAACAAATTTAACAACATTAAGGTTCCTGTCAAACGTTTTCTGGGCGAAGTTGAAGAATGCAAAGCCAACAACAGCGCATTGCAGGTTAACGATGGCGTTGAACAACCGCCACAGGTAAACCCCAATATCTCGCGTTTCCGCCGACGCAAGCCATTGCTTTCTGTCGAAGAATATGTAAATGGCATACTAAAATCCGACATTACTATTCTTGGTCAGGCAATAACGCTTGTTGAAAGTGTTTTGCCGGAACATCAAGAGATTGCACAAAAAATAATCGAAGGATGTCTTCCGCATTCTGGCAAGTCGATACGAATAGGAATTACCGGTGTACCGGGCGCAGGCAAAAGTACATTCATCGAAGCACTAGGAGTAAAGATTGCCGACATGGGGCACAAACTTGCCGTTTTGGCCGTTGACCCGAGCAGCGAACGTAGCGGTGGCTCTATCCTTGGCGACAAAACTCGTATGGAACACCTTACATCTCACCCAAACGCATTTGTCCGACCTTCGCCATCGGCAGGATCACTTGGCGGCGTTGCACGCAAGACTCGAGAATCGATAATCCTTTGTGAAGCAGCAGGTTTCGACACCATTTTCGTTGAAACCGTTGGCGTTGGACAATCGGAAACCGTAGTTCACAGCATGGTCGACTTCTTCCTTCTACTATTGGTTTCGGGCGCCGGCGACGAACTTCAAGGCATAAAACGAGGAATAATGGAAATGGCCGACGCAATAGCAATTACCAAGGCCGACGGAGAAAACGTAACACGCGCAGAGCTTGCCAAAACTCAATGCCAGAACGCCCTGCATTTCTTCCCGAAAGGCAAGTCGCAATGGACTCCTGTTGCAACAACTTGCTCGTCGCTCGAAGGCAAGGGAATCCTTGACATCTGGAAAATTATCACCGACTACATTGCACACACGAACCACAACGGATTTTTCGACTACAACCGCAACGAACAATCCAAATACTGGCTTTACGAAACCATTAACGAAGCAATCCGCAACAGCTTCTACCGCGATGAGAAAATTGCCGGCTGTCTGCACGAATACGAGACGAAAGTCCTTGAAAATAAAATCAGCAGTTTCGCCGCTGCCAACGAACTTTTGAAAAAATACTTTGAAAAATGATTGGACAGGAAATAGTTTATAAGGCCTTGGCCGACTTGAACATAGAATTTGAATATTACGAATCTCCACGCGATTTTTCGTCAGAAGACGACGGGGCTTTCTGGAAACGGATTGGCGCTTGCCGCTGCAAGAACCTATTTATGCGCAACCACAAAGGCAACCAGCACTATCTGCTTATCTCCGACTATTACCGCGACATCAACATCCACGCAATAGAACACAAACTGAAACAAGGAAAGCTATCTTTTGCATCGCAGGAACGCATCGACAAGTGGATTAAAGGAACAATAGGCGCCATTTCGGTATTTTCGTTACTGAACGACACCGAAAACCACACAATTGCATTTATCGACAAAACATTGCTAACAAAGGAAAGACTTACATTCCTTCCAAACCAGCTTAATGCGCTGATTTCAATAAAGACGGAAGATTTTGTCAGGATTCTGGACTATACAGGCAACAAATACGAAATGGTTGACTTGGAAATTGTCGACGAATCACTCATCGCACCTTGAACGTTAGTCGAAGGGGCGGTTTTATAAAGGCTTTTCGTTGCAGTGGCTTCGTCTAACACTCAGCCAGCAGAGGAGACATGCGACTTCGACTTACTTCGACTACACTCAGTTCAAGCCGCTCAGCCAGCGGATTATTTATCGAATTCTATCCCACACCGTTTCAATCAAGTCCATCTCGAAACCTCGGCTTGCAGCGAAGCGAAAAACAGATGCCTTCAACTTATATTCGTCATCATTTTTCGTTGATTTCAACTTGCTTTTCATAAGATTTTCGAGCAATGCGAAATATTCGTCATCATCGATTTCGGCAAGCGGTTCTGCCATCAGTTTTTCGGAAATTCCTTTTTGAAGCAAGGCCTGACGAATCTTCATCCTTCCCCACTTGTTGAACTTAAAAGCATCGGAGACAAATGCTCGTGCATAACGTTCATTATCGACAAAACGGTCATCTTTCAAGCGTTCAATAATTTTTACAATGTCAGCTGCTTCTATGTGTTGCTTTGCCAAATATGTACGGACATCCATTTCACATTTTTCAGCACGCGAACAATATGCCTGCGCCTTAAAAAGATATTTTTCAAAATCTTCATTTTCCATAATCATTCAACCGTAATTTTCACAGAATACCCCGAATGGCTTCTAACATTCAAGGCTGCACCATTGTCAAAAATCAAATACTGGCCTTTAATTCCCGCCAAAACACCGCCAACACATTCGGAATTGTCGAGCGAGACCGACTTTATGTTGGCAACCGTATTTATATATGGGTAATACAATTCGGTAATGCTATCGTCGAAAGTTTCGTACAGGCGCAAATCGTCGGGCAAAAGTGAAAGGAAGGCTTTTTTTCGTTCCAACAAATCGACATTAGGTTGCGAAAACATCAACATTCGACGCCAATTTGTTTTGTCGGCCACATGCTTTTTCATCTCCACCTCTATTTGTCCCGCCAAATTACGATTCGGCGTCTTCGCAAACTTTATTGCAGCAACTGCGCCCTGGTCAATCCATCGCGTAGGAATCTGGTTGAAGCGCGTCACACCAACCTTAATGTCACCGGTAAATGCCAAATACACATAATGATCGATAAGTGAATATTTCTTCGACCATTCCATATCACGCGATATTCCGAGATGCGACAAGTCCTTTTCCGGATTAAAAACGCCCTCGTCGCACTCGGGCAAAGTTGCATAGCACTGGTAGCAATGACCGTTCATATAACTTTTTGAAGTCAACTTTCCACAGCTAACACAATGAATCTGATGATTATATTCAATTGTCAAATGCTTGCCGATAAGAGAATTCATATCAATTTCAGACTCTCCGTCAGACAAATAATAACGAATCGGAAAAGCAAATTCCGTTCGCATTTTCGACAAGTTGAGTTCGTATTGCATTTACTTAAAATTTGATCTCCCTGGGAGGATTTACAAACGAACTTATTATGGCTGTTGCATCCTTCAGGTAATACACAGCGGTATTGCCATCTTCTGCATCATACATTTTCTTTAATTCAGGGTAAGAATCTAACATTGAACGTTTTGCCTCAATTCTTTCATCGCCGGCCAAAGTTGCAGAAACCCTTATCCAGGAATTCTGTCCATCAAAAGCGCAAATTTCGACCTTTGGGTTTTTCGCAATCTGCTTGTCCACAGGTTTTACATGTCCGGTCTGAATATAAAGCTTTCCTTCAAAAATATTTACCGTACCAAAGGGACGTACTCGTGGCTGGTCGCCTTCACAAGTTGCCAAATAGTAGCAACCGCATTTCTTTATAAAGTCAAAAACTTCTTTCATATAATTTATTTATTTCACCTTCAAGATTTTATCCAACAGCACTTGTGCCAACTTAATCTTCGACTCTTCAGTCCAACCCGCAATATGCGGCGACATAATAACATTATCGCATGATGCAATATATTTAAAATCAGCATTATCTGTCATTTTTGCAGTTGCTTCGAAAGACGTTTCCTCATACTCGATAACATCTAGTCCGGCAGCCACAATCCTACCCGACTTCAGGCCTTCGGCAAGAGCCGAAGTCTTTACGACTGGACCACGCGAAGCATTCAGCAATACAAAAGGAACTTTGAAATTCCTGATAAATGCCTCGTCGACCATATACTTGGTTTCATCCGTCAATGGAACATGAAGACTCAACACATCAGCATTTTCGAAGATTTCGCCGAGTGAAACTTCCGTAGCATATTCGTCGGAAAAATTAGTCTTGTACTTATCGTATGCAAGTACACGGCAACCGAAGCCAGAAAGTTTTCTTGCCAGCGACGAACCCATATTTCCGTAGCCGATGATACCAACAGTACGGTAACCGAGTTCTCTGCCCCGATTCATTTCGCGCTTCCATTCGCCAGCCTTTACCTGCCTGTCGGCTCGACTTAGATTATTAAGCAGAGATAGCAGCATCCCAACCGTATGTTCGCCTACTGCATCGCGGTTGCCTTCAGGCGAATTCAAACATTCAATGCCCTTTGAATTGCAATATTCAATGTCGATAGTCTCCATTCCAGCGCCTACACGCGCAACGAAACGAAAAGCGCTGGAACTCGAAATGGCAGCATCAACAAACACCTTGTCAATGTTTATACGACTGCGGATAACAATCCCAAACACATCACCAAGATTACCAATTATCGTTTCGCGCGACCATTTTGTAGCATCTACAACCTCATAGCCGGCATTACGCAAGCCGTCGGTTATTATTGCGTGGACATCATCGATTATTAAGACCTTACGTGCCATCTTACGTTTATTTTCGAAATGCAAATTTACACAAATAGCAAAGCTCTTTTATTGTCAACAGAATTTTTATTTAAAAATCCCCCTAAAATGATATCGTATCAAAAAAATAAAGCATGCACAAGCAAACATTTATTGCCGTTTTGTTAGAAAATAGTAACTTTGCAAAAACAAAAAAACAAAATAAATGCTACATCTAGAAAATAACATCGCTATTGTAACAGGCGGAACAAGCGGAATTGGCTACGCAATTTCAAAACTTTTTACAGAATTTGGAGCAAAGGTTATTGCAGCTTCTTCACGTCAGGAAGCCGTTGACAAGACCAAGGAAGAAATTGGCTGCGACGGTCTAGCAGTAGATTTAAGCAAGCGCGAAGAATGCAAGCGTCTTGTCGACTATACAATTGAAAAATACGGACGCGTTGACATACTGGTCAACAATGCTGGTATTCAACATGTTTGCAAAGTAGAAGATTTTCCTGAAGACAAATGGGAATTCATGATGGACCTTATGCTTAACGCACCATTCTACCTGACAAAATACTGCGTACCATCAATGAAAGAACACGGCTGGGGACGTATCATCAACATCGGTTCAATACAAGGAATTGTTGCCTCACCATATAAAGCATGCTACGTTTCGGCAAAACACGGCTTGCAAGGATTGACAATGGCATCAGCTCTTGAACTAGGCAAATATGGAATTACCGTCAACAGCATTTGTCCGGCATACGTCGACACTCCTTTGGTACAGAAGCAGATAGCATCTCAGGCAAAAGAACACAACATCGACGAAAAGGATGTCGTAAGCGAGATAATGCTTACAAATTCGGCAATCAAGCATCTGATAGACCCAATAGACATAGCAAAGGTAGCAAGATTCCTCTGCTCCGACGGGGCTCAGATGATTACCGGAACTGCAATTCCTGTCGATGGTGGTTGGACTGCTAATTAAAACTTATAATATTCAAGCAAGATGTCAATTCAGATAAAGGGTGTTACCAAGATATTTGGTGAACAGAAAGCCCTTGACAATGTAAGTTTTGAAATACAAAACGGGGAAATAGTCGGGTTTCTTGGTCCTAATGGTGCTGGGAAATCAACACTGATGAAAATAATTACAGGATATATCCCCGCCACCGAAGGTGAAGTTTTCATCGACGGAAAGAATATCCTCGAGGACCCAATTAAAATCCGACGTAAACTTGGCTATCTGCCAGAACAGAACCCTCTGTATTTCGACATGTATATCGTTGAATATCTGGAATTTGTTGCAGGAATATATGGCATCAAGAACAAAAAGTCGAGAATTGAGGAAATTGTACATCTTACCGGACTTGAACCAGAAATAAACAAGAAGATCGGTATGCTCTCGAAAGGCTACAAACAACGCGTTGGACTTGCACAGGCAATAATCCACGACCCAGAAGTGCTTATCCTCGACGAGCCGACTTCGGGACTTGACCCAAACCAAATCATCGACATCCGCAACCTTATCAAAAACCTTGGCAAGCAGAAGACCGTAATACTTTCAACGCACATAATGCAGGAAGTAGAAGCCATTTGCGACCGTATACTTCTCATCAAGAAAGGCGTTCTTCTTGCTAACGACAAGGCCGAAAACTTCAGTCATCTTGCCGACAGCAAAACATCCACCCTACTTGTCGAGTTCAAGGACGAACTTACAATGAACGACATCAAGCAAGTTAAAGGCGTTAAAGCAGTAAGACAGATTGAGCCAAAACATTATGCAATTGAGTTCGACTCATCATGCGATATCCGCGAAGACATTTCCAAACTCGCTCTAGCAAAAGGAACTATTGTCCTTGGAATGCAAATCAAGGAAAAATCGATAGAAGAAGCCTTCAACCAATTGACAATGAGCAAATAATGTCGTGGCGAACAAGCTAGCAGACAAACTGTTTAGCCGTTTCACCGGTCAGCAGGTTAGCTGGTCAGCAGATTTACATCATCTCAAAAATTCCGCAACAACCGGATAATGGTCATCGGCAATGTTGAAATTCAACACCTTATGACGCAAGCACTTGAATTTGTTAGAATGCATTATGTAGTCGATACGGAAATCGTTGTCCATCAACATAAAAGTACGGCCATTGCCGCTTCCGCGCTCAATAAACGTATCGCGCAGACGATTTCCGGACATTAGTATGCTAAAGCATGTATAACTTAACGGCACATCGTTGAAATCACCGCAAAGCAAAACAGGATACGGACAAGTATCGAGTGTCGACACCAATGTATCCACCTGCACTGCCCTGCGCGCTGCACAATCCGTATATTTGGAATACAAGTTTTTAGCCTTTTCGGTATTACTATCGCTTATGCCTTCGCTACGTCTTATGTCTATATCTCCGCCATTTATCATAATCGACTGCAAATGGCAATTATACAGGCGAACCGTATCATCATTCAACACAATGTCAACATACATGAAGCCATTAGCCGTACTGTCGAACGGATGCGAATAAGTGGCGACAATCGGATAACGCGACACTACCGCCAGACCGCCATTACCAGAATTGAAATTTGCCAGCGTCACCTTATAATATGACTTCGCCTTTAAGTTCTGGACTAATGCGTCTAACGTAGGAAAGTCCGCCGGCTTGTTATGCCAATAAGCCTCCTGCAGGCAAAGGATATCGGGATTTTCATACGAAATTGTATCTACAACTTTCTGGCGCAAATCCATGGACCCCGGCTCAAGGATTCCAAAATCCTTCACATTGTACGACATCACCTTAAAGTCGGCCTCATCGTCAAGAGATTTTTCTACGATGGAATATTCGTGAGAAAAATACTTGAAGCCCACAAATGCTATAACAGCCAATGGAATTGCAAACTTGAAGTTAACAAATAGCCAAATGACAACCAGCACCAACAAGGCAATCAGGAAATACTTTAACGAAAACGGACACAATGCCATCCAGCTTGTACTGGCAGGGGAAACATATATCGAGACAATCGAAAGCGTCAAACCCAACAATACCATAATGGTCAATGTCAATAAAATCTTACGCCACATATCTTCAGTTTTTACTATTTTTAAACAACAGTTCCTTCTCCTCATCCGTTAAACTTGCGTAACCCGACACCCTTATCTTGTCGAGAATAGCATCTATGCCCTTCTGCTCGTTTGCCTTGCGCATGTTGTACTCCTCATCGGTTTCCAGGCGGGCATCGCCTTCCGAACATCTGATTTTTGTCTTTTTGCGGGCAAAGATCTTTCCACCACACACCCATAAACGTGACAAGAACGCAGTGATATCAACACCACGAGCATAGCATCTTGCAAACAAGAAACCAAGGAAAGCACCACCAAGATGAGCGAAATGACCGCCTGCATTTCCTATCGGAATACTTAACAAGTCAACCAGCACTATTGCAATTGCAAGATATTTCAATTTGAAATGTCCTATAAATGCAACCCTGACTACCATATTAGGGACAAGCACGGCAGCCGCTATCACCACAGCCATTATCGACGCCGACGCACCTATAGCAAAAGCGACATCTTTAACCGGAGCAAATACAGGAATGATATTATAAGCTATTATAAAGAACAACGCCCCCATCAGTCCACCAAGAACATAGACGCCAAGCAGTTGTCGTTGCGAAAGGTATTCAAGGAATATTTTTCCGAACCAGAAAAGCACTAGCAGATTGACAAGGATGTGTAAAAAGCTAGCATGAACAAACATATAAGTCAAGATTGTCCACGGGCGATAAGCAAGCACATCGAAATTCGACGAAACGCCGAGCCATTCGGTCGGATCGAAAGTTTTTCCAGCGAAATAGAAGCCAAGGCGAACAGCGGCGACAACGACAAAGATGCAGATATTCAAGAATATCAGTATGCTCAAATTATCCTTGAAACGGAAAATATCCCTTATCTCCTCTCCAATGCTCGACTTCATTACACCTCGCCTTTCCTACGCCATATCATCAACATTATGAAACCGACAAGCATACCGCCAAGATGTGCGAAATGTGCCACATTATCGCCATTGGCATTGAAAACGCCAAGCAGCAATTCGATTACGACAAAAGCTATTACCATCCATTTTGCCTTAACCGGAATAGCAAAATACAAGTACATTTCAACATTAGGAAACATAATCCCGAATGCCAGAAGCAAGCCGTAAATTGCACCTGACGCGCCTACACAAGGGACGTTAATGACGGCATTGAGCTTTGCAAGCGACGAATCCATATAATTCTTGCCTTGCATCAGGATATCTGCGCCGTTATGCAGAACATGCTCAACAGCATCGGGGTCCATCGACGAAACAAGCGCCTGCACCTCAATCTCCTTAACTCCCAAATAAAACAAAGCGCCACCAATTCCAGCAATAAAGTAATATATGAAAAAACGTCGTGCGCCCCAATACGACTCAAGCACACGTCCAAACATATAAAGCGAAAACATATTGAAGAACAGATGCCAGAAACCGCCATGCACAAACATGTGTGTCACCAGCTGCACCGGCTTGAAATTTGGGCTCCGGAAACTATAAAGAGCACATACGTCGGCGACATTCGGCAAGAACATCGTAACAAGAAACATCAGCACATTTATAATGAGCAGGTACTTAACGACAACCGGCAAATCGGCGAATGGATTTCTCATGCTTATCAGTTGAATTTGTTCTCAATTTCAGAAATATCCACAATTTCCATAATTTTCTTGCCGTCGGCTGTATAATTATGGTTGGCACACGACATAAGGCGGAAGAACAAGTCCTCCATTTCCTTTTCCTGCAGCTGAACGGTTGACGTCATTGCAGCCGACCTTGCCAGCGACATTGCAATCTTGTCGTTTACCAACATCTTCACATCAGCATTGCCGTCAGAAAGCACTTCAAGCAACTGTCGGATAACCTGTCCGGCATCCATCTCGGCAAATTCGGCTGGCACTCCGTGAATCTCAAACTTGTCGTTACCAACCATTGCGATGTCGAACCCGATGGTATTAAGTTCGGCAAGGACTTCTATCAAGAGTCCGCGCTCTTCAGGTGTCGGTTCCAGAGTCAGTGGAAACAGCAACTTCTGAGATATTCCGCATCTGCTTTCGAGTTTATTCATAAAATGCTCGTACATAATGCGTTCGTGAGCACGGCGCTGATTTATTACAATCATTCCAGAATGCGAAGCCGTTAGAATATATTTATTCTTTAGCTGCAGATATTTCTGCGAAGCATCACCTGCATGGTCGTCGCCATAAGAGATATTCGACTGCATAACCTGCTGTTCTGAAGAATCGCCACCCATATCAAAATCGTCGTGATGATCGTGCTGAGCTGGTTCAAAAAGGCGTTCCCAATTTTTAGGTACATCGCGCTTATAGTTGGTATCCGTATAACGGAAAGGATCGAATTTTGGATTTACGCTAATTACAGGAGGACGTACAACCGTAGTCGACGTAAAATGGGCATCGCGTGTTATGTCATCCTCAAACGACAGTGTCGGCACAATATTGAACTTTCCTAGCGCCTCCTTTACCGCCGAATTCAGAATCATATATATCGCCTGCTCGCCCTCAAACTTGATTTCAGTCTTAGTCGGATGAATATTGATATCAATAGTAGCCGGATCGACATCTAGATAAATGAAAAACTGAGGATTTTCCCCTTCGGGCAAAAGTTTGTCGTATGCCGTTGTTACCGCCTTGCGGAAATAAGGATGATACATGTAACGGTTGTTGACGAAGAAGAACTGTTCGGGCGAATTTTTCTGTGAAAGTTCCGGCTTAACGACAAACCCCTTGATATTTACAATCTGCGTCTCCACACCTATCGGCACAAGGTTCTGGTTTAGCTTCTTGCCGAACACATTTGCTATACGCTGGTGGGTATTTTCCGGAGACAGCTGATACTTGATGTTTTCGTCAAACACCACCTTGAATGCGACAGAAGGATTTGTCAGCACGATACGATGGATTTCATCAACTATATGCTTGTATTCTATCTTGTCGGATTTCAGGAACTTACGGCGGGCCGGTATATTGAAGAACAGGTTCCTTATTTTAAAGTTAGTCCCGACAGGAGCGCCAACTGGTTCCTGCGACTTAACCCTTGATGCTGCGATATTAATGCAAGTTCCGAGTTCGTCGCTACTGCGGCGGGTAACGAGTTCCACTTCGGCCACAGCAGCAATTGACGCCAAAGCCTCGCCTCTGAATCCCATGGTTGTTATTGCAAACAAATCCTCGGCCTTTGATATTTTTGATGTTGCATGTCGTTCAAAAGACATTCGCGCATCCGTCGGCGACATTCCCATGCCATTGTCAACCACCTGAATGAGCGTACGTCCGGCATCCTTGATAATCACCTCAATGCTCGTTGCACCTGCATCTAGGGAATTCTCGACAAGCTCCTTAACCACCGACGATGGTCTCTGGACAACCTCACCGGCAGCAATCTGATTTGCCACAGAATCAGGCAACAGTTTTACAATATCCGACATGACTACAACCTACTAATATACGAAATTACAGAAGTGAGATCGGCAAAAAATATCAAGTATGCGACAAAGCACAAAAAGACAACAATGCAAAATATGCGGATTGTTGACTTCTTGGTTTCTCCATACGAAGTCCTACGCATTTTCGACCTAAAGCTTCCTCGTATGGAACTGCCCGGTTTATACTGTTCATTTTCAACTTCATCACTATCCTTCCCTTCCTCTAGGCGGCGAGACATCACCTTCTCATGAAGCTCCTCGGTCTTTGGATCGTAATAGCGTGGCTTATAGTCGAATACATTATATGTAAAAGTTTTAAATAGCCCCATCTGCCTGTAATTTATTCTATTCAACAATTTGCAAATATAACACTTTTGAAGCAATTTTTGTTTTATATTTTGTTAACAACCACACTAAGCACAACAAATGACTTTATTATCAAATAAAATTCATAACTTTGCGCCGTGAAAAAGTATGCAACGACAATAGCATTTTTGCTTCTATGCTTATGCATTCAAGCCCAGCACGAAGGAATTCGCCGGTACTTCCATGCATACACTTTGAACAACGATACTGTGACAAGCGAGAAATTGTACAATGACACCACAATCGACATTTTCTACAAGTTCATGCCACAGCAGAAGGTATCAGACAATACACTCGGACTTATGAATCCGGGCAGCCCATACCTCACCGCCCTATACTCAAGAAATGCAAAGAAACACGAATTCTGTTTCCTAAACAACTACTCCGCATTCATTAAGACACACGACGATGTCGTGTATTTCGACGCCAACAAACCTTTTACAAGATTCGACTTTACAGGCGGCAACAAAGGACTTGAAATTGTAAAATTCACACACACACAGAACTTCGGCCCTTACTTCAACCTCTCGTTCGACTACGACATATCAAACTCCGATGGCTTCTACCTAAACACAGCATCAAAGGTCAACGCCCTTTATCTTGGTGGAGCTTTCACAAAGAAGAAATACCAAAGCCATATCAATTTCATCTTCAATAAGATAAACAGCAACGAGAATGGCGGGCTGTCGAACCTTGCAACATTTGAAAGCGGAGATATCCGTGCTGTAGACAACAACGTAAACCTAAAGAAAGCATCGAACACCATTTCGCAACTTGGCGTTCAGTACAACCACGAATACCGTTTCGGCAAATACACGTCCGACACTATAGCCAGAGAAGAAGAAAAAGATACTGTTGTAAACAAAACCCTTCATAGCAAGTTCTCGATTGTCCACGACATTACATTTGACCGATACTATCGACGATATTCCGACCAGGCATCAAGTTTCTACACCAACTATTTTCTAAACGCCAGCACGACAAACGACTCTGTCAACCAGCTGCAACTAATCAACAAGCTATTGCTTAGCATCAACATACAAAACGACTCGACAAAAAATCGTCTAAAGATATATGCCGGACTGAAAAACAACATGTTTCGCTGGGCAATCGACTCTACCTACAAGACGCCAAATAACTCCACATACGTCACCGGAAACCTATTTTTCAAGCATAACAAGACCGACCTATATGCCGAAGCAAACTACTGTTTGTTCGGCAGCAACGCTTTTGATGTAGATGCATCAGGAAATCTAAGACAAATGTTCGGCGACAATTTCGGTTTAAACGCTAAAATTGGATACTCGCTTAATGAAGCTACCGATTTAGAAACTTTCTACGTGTCTAACAACTTCAAATGGGACAACGATTTTACAAAATGCGGCGTTGCCACCGGACACATCGATGTATTTCTAAACAACATTTTCTTCTCAGCCGGTGCAAACATCAATCTTCTACACAACTACATCGTTTTCGACCAGCAAGCAATGCCTACGCAAATACACAATGCAAACCTTGTCGCCGATGTATATGTAAACAAGACATTTAACTTCTGGAAATTCCATTGGTTTACAGAAGTCACATACCAGTACATTGCCGACAAGCAATATGTGCGACTCCCAGATTTTGTAGCATATAGCAGTGTCTTCTTTAAGACCGACCTATTCAAAAACGCACTGGAACTGCAAGTAGGAATCGATGTAAAGTTCAACACAAACTGCTACGGATATGCCTACATGCCCGCCACAGGATTTTTCTACCTTCAGGACAACAAGAAATTCGGTTGCTATCCTAACCTTGGCGTATATGTAGGCGCTAAAATCAAGCGTTTTAGAATCTTTGCAAAACTTTCCAACTGGAACTCAGCATTCATGGCTCCTACATTCTATTCCCTCTATGGCATTCCCGACAACCCTCTTGCTTTCAATTACGGCATATCATGGGAATTCTACGATTAGACCATGGCAAAAGAGACGAACATAGCTAGGATATCAACAATTGCGCTATTTCTAATTTTCATCGGAATAGTAGCCGTAGAAACTACCATCGACCTGTCGAAGGAAGATACTTCGGAAGAAATATTTCATCGCGACTACGACATAATTGCCAAATCGCAAGAATTACGTGTAGCTCTAATAGAAAAAGCAAGCGAATATTGTATTTTCAACGCCCAACCACGCGGATTTCAACTTGAGACCTTCGAGGATTTTGCTTATTCGCACGACCTAGAGCTTGAAATCATCAAAGCGCAAAACGAGCTGGATGCCGAAAAACTTCTCAACGACGGCGTATGCGACATTATTGTGAAATACACATCCTCACCCGACTCTAGCTGCATGACCAATCCGCTGCAAACAACAAGTCTTATTGTCATAACCAACTCCAAACTTCCAATCGATACAGTTTTTTCGACAACAGAGCAGACAGCTTGCAAAATGATATGGCCACTGGAAGTTATTGACTTCGACAGTCTTTCGTCGGAAGACATTGCAAGAAAAGTAGTTTCGGGCGAAATAAGGTCTGCAATATGCGACTCAATACTTGCAACCACCTACCAAAAAGCATATCCAAAACTAATAATAGATTCGTCGTTCTGCATACAGCAGAAGGTCGTATGGAAAACACACGAAGACGCCATAGTTCTTAGGGACACCTTAAACGAATGGCTGGCAAGGGAAATACAAAGCGACGAATACAAATTGAGACAGAAGATATACAACTCATATATTAAAATTAACGTTGCAAGCCAGTACTATTCAGGCAATGGAAACCGCATAAGCGTATACGACGAAGAGATAAGGCACAACGCAAAAGCCATTGGCTGGGACTGGCGATTCATTGCATCGCTGATTTACGAAGAATCACGTTTCAATCCGTACATTGGCAACCCATCCGGCGCCTACGGACTTATGCAGCTAATGCCGGGAACGTACAGGAAATTTGCAAGCGACTCAACAGCAATATCTACACCTAACGGTCAGATAAAGGCCGGAATACGCTACATTTCATCATTGAAGAAGAAAGTCCCGGAAACGATAACCGACACTGCTGTAATAATACGTTTTGTGCTAATGGGCTATAATGCAGGCCTGGGGCACGCAGAAGACGCATACAAGCTAGCCGAGAAATATTCGGACAACCCGAACACATGGGAAAACCTCTCAAAATACATGAGCCACCTCCACGACCGCAAATACTACAGCGACAAAACGGTAAAATGCGGACAATATAAAGGAATAAGAACTGTTATTTTCACAAACAACATCATCAACAGGTACAAGCACTACAGGAATTTAATCGAATAGCAGCATTCTATTCCTCAAACGACAACAGCCCTTCATTCTCTCCCTTTACGACAACCTTCATGCCGACAAAGGCATAATGAACCTTCAAGGAATCCAAATCGCAGTCCCGTAGCCTGATGCAACCTTCGCTAAATCGACCAGGGACGGTATTTTCATTGTTCGTACTTCCGTGAATGCCTATTCCAGTATGTCCGCATTTCAATCTCATAAACCAATTGCCATACGCCTTAATCCGACCGCGGCCATCATTGAAGTCGTGGGTCCAATACGTCGCCATCTGGATGCTTTCTATTATGAACGGCCTATCAATAGTCGACTCCGGAGTACGCATATCGCCATTCTTCTCCTTCTGCCCTATATTTTTACCCAAACAACAATCAAACCTTGCTATAAGCACAGTGTCGCCACAACTAACATCGTAGACCGACAACGTCTGGTTCAACTTCGACACAACCAAAAAACGATTGCTAAGGTTCCGCAATTCATGATTTTCCGCATCCGGCAAAAACAATTTTCTATGGGCGTCAGCCCATACTGATGCAAATAGAAAGCAAAAGGCACATGCCAATACCAACGTCAGCCGCCTCATTATCCAAAAATACGGTTCAACAATGCAGCAAGCCTATATCCAGCAACAAGCAATTGTCGCTCGACAACTTTCTGATGGTCAAAAACATACTGGTACGAATAGTCATCGCCCCTTTCCGAATACTTGTATATGTTCTTAGAAATATTCCAAGTTTCCTCCAGCCAATCCCTAACCTCACCGGCAGAAAGTTGCTCTATCTCCTTTTTCGTACATCTGTCAAGGTTCTGCTGCCATTCTGTATATGTCCACGAATGCATGCTCTCGACCAGTCTTGAATCCCAAACCGAATGAAGATTTGTTGCTGTCCTGAACCACTTTACCTTTAAATCATTTCCGCCCCTGTCAGACTTTCTGCCTACGTGCATCGGGCAATGGATATCACCCACAATATGAATCATCATTCGGACATAATCGAGACGAACACTGTCCGTAAGCTCAGAATTATGGTTTTCCAACGAATCAATAATCATATTCATTGCACACAAAGCATCGCCCTTTGGATTTTTTTCCATTGTCTCAAGAGTATAGCCACGGTCAACATTGAAATAATGCCATGTCTTGGTACGTTCATACCCGCCAGTCCAATACGGCGAATTCTGGACATTGTCCAGCCAGTTGCTATAATATACCAGTGACTTCCCGTCAAGTATCTTATTCAAGTTTTTCTTTGCCTTTTTTGTCAAATGCTGTTCAGCAATATAAGCAACCACATCATGACCTTTCTGCCCCCATGCAAAAGCATCAATGCTTGCGAAAAGCATTGTTGCCATCATGAAAAATGAAAAAAATCGTCTCATAGTTTTTATTTTATTCTAAAAAACACAATTATGCCAATTCCATATCTATCTGCTTCTTCTCCAGATTGACATCCGTTATCCTGACCTTCACCTCATCGCCCAAGCGATATGTACGACCAGAAAATCCACCCTGCAGGCAATATTCCTCGGCAAGATACTCGTACTCATCGTCGGTAAGAGTGCGCACGTGAACAAGTCCCTCGCAAGCCGAATCCTTCAGTTCCACAAAGAAACCGTATTCCTGAACGCCAGAAATAACACCGTCAAACACATATCCGATCTTGTCCTGCAAAAATTCGGCCTGCTTGTACTTAACAGAACTTCTTTCGGCCAAAGCCGCCTGCTGCTCCTTGTACGAACAATGCTTGCATTTCAGTTCAAGATTATCATTTTCGACCTGCTGGTTGCGCAGATAAGCATACAGCAGACGATGAGTCATAACATCCGGATAACGGCGTATCGGCGACGTGAAATGCGAATAATAGTCGAAGGCAAGTCCGTAGTGTCCAATGTTCTTTGTCGAATAAACGGCCTTTGCCATAGCCCTTACGGCAAGATTTTCGATAATATTCTGCTCCGGCTTACCCTTCACATCGTTTACAAGGCCATTAAGCGAGCTTGACAGCGAAATGCTGCTGCTCATATCAATAGCATAACCGAACCGGCCTATAAAAGTCGAGAAATTAGCCAGTTTGTCGTAATTCGGTTCGGCATGGACACGATAAACGAACGGCAGATGTTTTTTCTTGCCAATGAATTCTGCAACCTTGCGGTTTGCCAGAAGCATAAACTCCTCAATAAGATTGTTGGCTTCCTTCGACTCCTTGAAGTATACACCTGTAGGACGAGCGTCTTCGTCGAGAATGAATTTCACTTCCTTATGCTCGAAATTGAAAGCCCCGTGCTGAAAACGTTCCGAACGCAGCTTCTTTGCCAGTTCGTTCATCTTCAGGATTTCGTCTGCAAAATCGCCTGTTCCAGTTTCGATTATTTCCTGCGCCTCCTCATACGCAAATCGTCGGTCAGAAGATATTATCGTCTTCACAATCCTATAATTTACAACCTCTGCATCATCGTTCATCTCAAACACGACCGAGAAGCAGAACTTGTCCTCGTTTGGACGTAGCGAACACAAGAAATTGCACAAACGTTCGGGGAGCATAGGCACCGTCCTATCGACCAAATACACCGAAGTCGCCCTGTTGAAAGCCTCCTCGTCGAGGTCGGTATTTTCGTGCATGTAATGCGTAACATCGGCGATATGGACACCGATGCTGTAATTTCCGTTGTCAAGTTTCTCGAACGACAAGGCGTCGTCGAAATCCTTTGCGTCTGCCGGGTCAATAGTAAATGTAGTAACATTACGAAAATCCTCGCGTGTCTTAAGATCGTAGTCGTTAATCTCGAACTTAAGCTTATTTGCTTCGCGCTCAACAGACTCCGAAAATTTTGACGGCAGGCCAAATTCGGCAAGAATAGCGTGCATTTCGGTTTCGTTTTCGCCAGCATCGCCCAGCACTTCAACAACCCGTCCGACAGGATTCTGACGACCATCGGGCCATTCCTCAATCTCTACAAGCACCTTCTGGTCTTCCTTGGCCCCCATAAGTCTGTCCGACGGAATCAAGATATCGTACATAACCTTCTGGCTGTCGGGAATCATAAACGAATAATGGCCAGCAGTGCGAATTGTGCCGACAAACTGAGTCCTTGCGCGCTCGAGAATCTGTACAACCTCACCCTCCAGTCGTCCGTTTCCGCGACTTGCATAGAGACTAATCTTTACCGTATCGCCATCGAAAGCAGAATTCAAGTTCTTGAACGAAACAAAAACATCATCGGTAAGTTCCTCGCACGAAACGAACGCATTACCGGTTTTCGTAACCTCCACAATGCCGACAATCTTTCCAGTCTTTGCCTTCAGCTTGAACTTGCCACGCGAAGTTTCCTTTAATGTTCCAGCCTTCGTAAGTTCGCACAATATCTGGTTAATCAGCGTACGCGACGCCGGCTCCACATAGCCGAGTTTCGTCGAAATCTGCTTGTAGTTGAATTCCTTAGCCGGATTTTCGTAGAACACGCCCATTATTCCGGTAGTAAGGCTTTTCTTGTCGCGACTCTTATCGCTATCGTTATTTCTTCTTGGCATAAATACTTCCTTTCTATTTTTTCATTTAATCAATAAGTTGCTCTATTTTAATCAAAGTGCAAATATCGGAAAAATTTTTGGAAAGTTTTATGTCGCTTTAAACTTCTCGCAAGTATCTTCTATTCTTACTCATCAGTCCATCTTGACAAAAGTTTTCAATGCTACTGAAAACTTTTACCAAAACGAGCAAAAGTTTTCAGTAGAGAAATTTGTAGAGATGACGAGTGTGTTTATTTTACTCTATTTCAAATACTTATCCAGCACAGCCTTCTTTCTATCATTAACCTGAGCCATCGAAATCCTAGCCTGAGAAATCTTTGTTTCAAGAACTTCAATCTTGGAAACAATTTTTTCCTGCTCTGGAAGCGACGGAGCAATCAAAGGGAAGTTCTGTATTTGGTCTTTGTCGCCACGTGGCATTTTCATTCCTTTAACACCTTCCATTATGAAATTGAAGAACTTATCCTGCTTCAACAAATAATAAAGATACTGAGAATTGTATTTGGACTTATCCGCATTGGTGAAAACCAAAACATCAGGCGAGCAACCTCCGTCTTTATCAGCAAACCAAATCTTTTTTAGATAAGGTCTGATATTAGAAACTAATATATCTCCTACATTATATTTAACAACCTTGTCAATATTAGGAGTTTTATCGTAAACTATCATTCCTTCACAATTCTGAAGCAAATTATCAGTTGTTACGTAAGTATCTGGATTAATATCGGTAAAATCAATCTTGTCTTTGGCATAAGGAAGAACTTTCTTCACCGTAGTTCTCTCTCCCTCAACGCCATTAACAATCTCCTCAATCTCGTTCTTCCATTTCGCGATATTGTCCTTGTTGGTGTTGTATTCAGCATCAATCGCCTCACATTCGGACACAATTTGGGATTGAACGTCGAGAGGTGGAAGTGGAACTTTGATTGTTAAATATTCAGGTATATTTAAATTTTTCAATCCGCTTGTTCCACTTTGATATTGGAATGTATATCCGAGTAAATACAAATAATGCAAGTAATTATGCAAATAAAATGGATTTACATTATCATTTGTTACCCTAATACGGTTGGTGAAATTAGAATATGCAAAATCACCTTCGTGATTGAATATTACAACTCTACCAACGGCTTGTGTAGCACTTCCTCCAGACTTTTCAATAATAATATCACCTTTTTGCAGTTTTCTCTTTGCAAAAGAATTTTCTTCTACATCAATCATTGCAACATCTGATAAATCAATAGTTCCACGCATTGTAAAATTAGTATTGCGTAAAACAGCTACAGTTCTTAAAGGAGGATTTTCTCCAGTCCACAATCCACCTAATGTTTCAACAACACTGCCTAAAGGCAACATTTTATACTTGAAGTTCAAAACAATTGTTTGCTCCACCACAGTCTTAATCGCCTTGTCGAAAACTGGATTGGCAAAAGTGAACATATCAGAAGTCTTGACAACATTGATATATTTTCCGTACTTTTCACTGTTGATGAAATTGCCTGTGATAGACTCACGGAGTATGTAGGCTATTTTGTCGGCATCGTTGCGGTTGTTCTTGTTTGCAAGGTAGCCCTCGGTCTCTTTAATTCCCTCGTCGCCACGGCGTTTTGAGAATGTATATCCAAGAAATTTCTCCTGCTCGGTGTTGTCCTTGGGAGCGTTTAGAATGAGTGTTTTCTGATTGTAGGTAAGTGATAGAATGAGGATTTTGTCCTCCTCTGTGCGTTTCACATACCCATAAAAAGCCTTGTTGAAAGAGGCGATAAGTTCCGCTGTGGTTTTCTGATTTTTCTTCATCTTGCCTTCAGCCTCCAATTGTTTTGTAGTCTCAATCTTGTCGAGGTCTTTAGCGTTTTTCAATACATAATAATCCCTGTATTCCTTGAAATATCCGCTGAATTTATCGGCATCCAATACATCAGCCTTCTCTGTCCAGAAATTAATGTAACTATCCTTTTCGGTTTTTATCGCAGAAAGATACTCGCTGAAAATCACATCATCAACCCAGCCCGCAAGGTCCTCCAAATTCAAAATTGCATCAACGCTGTCCTTGGAAATCTTGGCCTCCTTAATGTCGAGATTTCTACGCTCCAAAAACAGGACTACGGTTGTGGTGTTGGTCTCACCGAAAGTCTTGTCGTTGAAATTGGCAATTGCCTTTATGTAGAAATTCTTGACAAGCAAATCCCTTGTAAGTATATCAGCCTCGTTTTTTGTATTCAGATACGACGAAGGCAAGATTATAGAGGCCAAACCTCTGGAGTTCAGCAAATACTGCATTCTCTCGGAGAAAACATTCTGAATATCGCCACATTGAGTGGACATCAATTGAATGGTTTCGTATGATTTCTGGACCTTTCTGCTTACGTGCTTCTTGAACTCGTCAACCGAATAAGGCGGATTCGCCACAAGAATATCAAACGAATTAAGCCGTCCTAAATCACTTTCCACGTGCTCTAGACCGTCAACAGCGAAAATCTTAGCCTTGGTGGCTCCATTGAAAAGAAGCGCTACCTTGCTGACTCTTGCAAGTCGGTTATCCTTCTCTGTTCCGTAAAACTCATTGGAAACATCAGCATCAGTCTTCTCCAAACCAAGGGATTTAAAAGCATCCTTTACTGCCGAAATTCCCTCTGTAAGGAAGTGACCTGATCCGCAGGCAAAATCGATAGTCTTTGGAACCTTGTAGCCGTTTTCCTTGATATATTTCTCTATTGGCAACGAGTTCCATATAAATCTTGTAATAGGGATTGGAGTAAAGAACTGACCAGCCTCCTGCTTGAAGCCTTGATTGAGAAGGTTCTCAAACAAATCGCCCAGCAATTGCTTGTCGCCAGTACCTGAGAAACTGTAATCCTGAAGGAGTTTTACCATCTCCACCAAAATCTTTCCATTTTGAGCAAAGAGTTTCTCGTTGTAAACTTCCTTAAAGGCAAAAACCTGACAGGAAAGCATTTTGGTTTTCTGGAAACTTATCTCAAGTTCTTCCTGCAAATTCTTTCTTTTCTTCTTGGCATATTGCTGAAGAGTTTTTCCAATATAGTCCTGTCCCAGATAGAAAACCTTTTCCTTCAAGTATTCATCCATACCCTTGTTGAAAAGGTTCAATAGTTTTTCATACAACGAGTAGTAATTGTCAGTACCTTCCACATACTGAAAATCCATTACATCATTCTCGTTTTGGTGAGTGTCCTCGTCCACAAACTTGCAGATAAAGAGCGAAAGCAACTTATTGAAAGCATTCTCCTTGTCGCTGATGCTGTTGTGTCGCAAAATCTCACGGAATTTGTCAACAACGCCTTTTGTGTCGTCCTTGTCCTTAAGGTCTATCAAATCCTTGCGTTTCTTGGGCCTGATACCGATATTGTATGCCTTGGCATCATCACCGAAAACCAATCCGCGGTTTTTCCAGGACTCCTTGGCGTAAGTATCCTCCCAGGCGAGAAAAGCATCCTTGGCCTCCGACGCCTTGTCGAAAGTAAGGATAGTATTATCGAGTTTGTAGGCATCCAAAACGTTTTCGTCGTCCTTGGTTTTGATAACCTCCTCATACATAACGACATTGCCGTCGTTATCAAGGTCAGACGCATACAACTGCAACCATTCAACGGAACGGGCCTGACAGAAATAACTGAACAATTGCTTGCCATCAGGATCGTCAAACAATTCCTTTTGGGCATTCTTGTATTCAGCACCCGCAGTCTTACATTCAATAATAAGATAAGGAAGAAAATTGTCGGAAGAGTTTTCGTCGTTCCCGTTCTTGAAATTCTTATATACGGTAATATCAGCACGACCACTCTTAGCGGTGTGTCCCAAAGTCCAAGCCTTCTCCAGATAAATGGTATCAGGGGAATAACCTTGCAACAACAACTTAATAACACACTCTAAGACAACAAAATTCTCGTTGTGACTGAAATTAGTTGTAGTATTATCACCAGTATCAAGACCTTCGGGGTATGTTATTTTTTGGTCTTGAAAATCAACAATGATTTGACAAGAGAGAGTTGTTCCAAAACTTTTGGAGTATTTTGCCACAGTTTCTTTTGTAAATCCGTAATGCTCTAATACTGTGCGTAAATTATCTATAGTTATCATCCTGCGTCCGTATTGTGCGCTCACCTATCTGTTTCGGAGCAATACGGACATTCACATTAGGGCAAAAAGAACGTGGACTCAACATTATCCACGTCCTGAGGCCCTGAGACTGCCCGAATCAACAGATAAGTCAAGCCCACGCTGTATAGCGCAGACATTTACTTGACTTATTCGAGTTGATTCTGTTTACTAAAATTTCTCAGGTTTCAGGACAGTTACCGAATAAATAAGCAAACGCTTGTTAGTTAATATGTTATTTTAAAATTCTTTTCTGTTTTTTGTATATTGTTTTACTGTTTATTTATTTCAATAATATATTTCTTTATTTTATCAACACTTGGCAATTTCACCAAATATTTAGAAACAAACAAGTTTTCGTCTAATCCTGCTGTTGCATATTGCACAGTTGTCTCACCATAATCAGTACACAACAACAATCCTATGGGTGGATTGTCGGCAGGTTGCATAACTACGTTCTTGTAATAGTTCAAATACAAGTTCAATTGCGAAGCATATTCATGCCTAAACTTATCGGTCTTCAACTCTACCAAAAAGTGGCAATGCAAAATACGATGGTAAAACACCAAATCTATCTTAAAGTATTCATCGTCGATAAGAATACGTTTTTGAGTCGCTTCAAAACAAAATCCATCACCCAATTCTAGAAGGAAATGCTGTAAATGATTCAAAATAGCATTCTCCAAGTCGTTTTCCATAACCACATTAGACTCTTGCAACCCTAAAAACTCAAGCGTCATAGGGTTCTTTACTATATCTTTAGGTTGTAGTGCGATTGACTTTTGGTTGACAATTTCTGATAGTCTGTTTTTGTCTTTCGACAATCCTATTCTCTCAAAATAAAGCGAGGTTACTTGTCTTTCAAGTTCAGAATAAGACCAACATCCTTTTATAATTTCGCTTTCATAAAAAGCTCTTTTCAAAGGATCATCAATCTTGCATAAAAACAATAAGTGCGAAAAAGGAATTTTATACAAGATTTTGTTCGGATCGGTTTGCCATTGTTCCAATTTGGCGGATGCTGTCCGCCGAATTATATTGTCTTGATTTTCAATAACATCCAATTCGGCGGATGCTATCTGCCGAATTTCACTATTTAGACTAGTTCCGACGTACAATCTTATTTCTGTTTCTAATTGAGGATAAGTCAAATAGAATTTACGGAACTCACGGAAACGTCTTTCGGTTAATCCCTTTTTCTGAAGTCTTTGTTCTAACTTTTTCAAAAGATTTTCGCCATAAATTGCCTTATCTTCTCCGTTTTGCTCAAACTCGACAATATAGTAGCCCAATATCCAATTTCGTGCTGTTAGTGACACGTTGATAGCATGAACAACTTCATTTTGTATGACTTGCTCAACAACTGAAATATTATGTACTAGTATGTCAAAATTCATGGACAATCAAAATAATAAGCAAACGCTTGTTTAATAATATGTTAGTTTAAAAATCTTTTCTTTATTATTAAGTCTGTTCTCCTTTGAACACACATATCCATTAATACACAAAACTATTAAAACAACGTCTGCTGGGTATTTGGATTTATCTTGTTCAAATGCTTATATGCCTTTTCGGTTGCCTCGCGGCCACGCGGCGTACGCTTGATAAAGCCTTCCATGATAAGGAACGGTTCGTAAACTTCCTCCAATGTGCCTTCGTCCTCGCCGACAGCGGTTGCAATAGTCTTAAGACCTACAGGACCGCCGTTGAACTTCTCGATTATTGTCAGCAGAATCTTGTTGTCCTGCTCGTCGAGTCCGTACTGGTCGATGTTGAGAGCCGAAAGCGCATGCCTAGCAATAGCCAAATCGATGCTTCCGTTTCCAATAACCTGAGCGAAATCGCGCACGCGGCGCAAAAGGGCGTTTGCAATACGTGGTGTACCTCGGCTACGACGCGAAATCTCGTTTGTTGCCTCGTCGGAAATCCCGACGCCAAGAATATTGGCCGAACGACCAACGATTTTTCCCAAAATGTCGGCAGTATAATATTGAAGGTGGCAATTTATGCCAAAACGAGCGCGCAACGGAGCAGTGAGCAAACCGGAACGCGTTGTTGCACCTATAAGCGTAAATGGCTCGAGTGGAATCTGCACCGAACGTGCGGCTGGACCCTTGTCGATAAGTATGTCGATGCGATAGTCTTCCATTGCCGAATATAGATATTCCTCGACAAGCGGATTCAAACGGTGGATTTCATCGATGAAAAGCACGTCGTTTTTCTCCAAGCTAGTAAGAAGTCCCGCCAAATCGCCTGGCTTGTCAAGCACAGGTCCCGAAGTAGTCTTGAATCCGACTCCAAGTTCGTTTGCAATAATATTTGCCAAGGTTGTCTTTCCAAGTCCTGGAGGGCCATGCAATAGCACATGGTCAAGCGGCTCCTCGCGCAGCTTTGCAGCCTTTACGAAGATCTGCAAATTCTCAACTATATTTTTTTGTCCGTTAAAATCGCTGAATTCTAGAGGTCGAAGAGCTTTTTCGAACTCTTTTTCCGCTGACGTCAGCTCTTCCTGTTCCGGACGGATGTAATTATTCATAGGATTCCAATAATTTGTCGCAAAGATAAGGAATTTGTTTGAAATATTTTATATGTTTCTGTGTTTTGAAACGGCATCAGCCATCAAACTATTTGGAACGGCGTAGCCACTCAAACCTGAAACATTAAACTTTTTTCATTTGTATTCAAAAAAAAAATATCATATTCGCATTCTAATTATCATGAAGGAAAGATTTAAGGATCGGTACAAGAAATTTCTATTCTGGCGTGCACGCAACATGTCGGACAGAACTTTCATGACAATACTAGCACTTATTGTGGGCATTGCCGTTGGACTTGCCGCTGTCATCATGAAAAACTCAGTTCTTCTAGTTAGAGAACTTGTAATAAAGATCATAGACACCACAAGCATCGATTACCTTATTATTATTTTCCCTGCCGTCGGAATATTGCTGACGTTGCTGTTTGTCAAGTTCTGCATCAAGAAGAAACTCGGGCACGGCATTCCTATGGTATTGTACAACATGTCGCAAAACGAAGGTAAAATTCCAAAGCACAACATGTTCTCACGAATTATCGGCAGTTCGCTTACCGTTGGCTTTGGTGGATCAGTAGGACTAGAAGGTCCTATTGTCGCAACCGGAAGCGCCATCGGAAGCAATATCGGACAGCTTTTCCGCCTGAAATACAAGCAGGTAATACTTTTAATCGGATGCGCGGCCACTGGAGCCATAGCCTCGATATTCAAGGCGCCAATCGCCGGAATAATTTTTGCCATGGAAGTAATGATGCTAGACCTTTCTACTGGCTCAATGCTACCGCTGCTAGCAGCTTCCATTTCTGCAACGCTCACATCATATCTGTTCCTCGGACAAAATGTCGTTTACCCTATAGAACATACCGACCCGTTTGCACTGCACGATGTCGGCTTCCTTGTTGTATTTGGCATCCTTTGCGGACTGCTGTCGCTTTATTTTTCAAAACTTTACCTTGCGCAAAACGACTGGTTCAAGAAAATAAAAAACGACTGGGTAAAATTTGGACTCTGCTCAGCAATACTTGGTGGACTTATTTTCCTTTTCCCGACACTCTACGGTGAAGGCTTCGAAACCATAAACGCCGCCCTGGAAGGCAATTTCGAGGTTATCTTCAGCAACGCCTTCTATTCATCCAACGGATTCATGCATTCTTTCTGGGGAATAACGTTAATACTTGTTGCCACACTCCTGCTAAAGGCCTTCGCAACCGGTTGCACTTTTGGTGCCGGCGGAGCTGGAGGAATCTTTGCTCCTTCCCTATTTCTCGGAGCAATGCTCGGTCTCCTGTACGCTCACATATGCAAAGGACTGGGATTCGACATCTCCATTGGCAACTACGCGCTTATCGGAATGGCCGGACTTATCGGCGGAATCATGCATGCACCTTTCACAGCAATATTCCTCATCGCAGAACTTACCGGTGGCTATTCGCTCTTTGTCCCGCTGATGATTGTTTCTGCGATATCGTATTTCGTCGCCCGCGCTGCAATGCCAAATTCGGTATACACCATACTTCTGGCAAAACGAGGTGAACTGCTCACCCACAACGCCGACCGCAACATGTTAGGAATGATGAAACTGGAACAATACATCGAAACCAATTTCCTAACCATCGACGAGAACGCAACCCTACGCGACCTGACAAAAGTAATATCGCATTCAACACGAACATTATACGTCGTTGTTGATTCGGAAAACAACTTCAAGGGACTTGTATGGCTTGACCAGATAAAACACATGATTTTCAAAACCGAGCTTTACGACACCACAAAAGTCTGCGACCTGATGTTCTACCCGTCAACAACGATAGAACTCGGCATGACAGTCCAGGAAGCAGCCGAACTGTTCGACAGTTCTGGAAACTACAACATTGTGGTAGTGGAAAAAGGCAAATATGTCGGGTTTGTGTCGAGGGCTACCATTTTTTCAAACTACAGGCAGAAAATAAAGGAATTCGCAAACGATTAATAGTTGTACAATGGTTTTCAACTCATTAGAATTCGCCTTGTTTCTCCCAATAGTCTTTTTCCTATATTGGTTCGTTTTTAACCGAAAGATTAAACTGCAAAATCTTTTCATTGTCGCAGTATCCTATATTTTTTACGGATGGTGGGACTGGCGATTTCTATTTTTAATTGCATTCACATCCTTATGCAGCTGGGGAAGCGGGCTTTTAATTGTAAAGCACTGGGAAAAAGCCAAACTGATAAACGCTTGCAATATAATTATCAACCTTCTGATACTCGGCATATTTAAATACTACGACTTTTTCGTCCAATCTTTTGCCGACATATTCATGAACGGAAATTCCGACGATCTTTTGCTGGAAATCATTCTACCTGTTGGAATTAGTTTCTATACATTCCAGGCGTTGAGCTACAGCATCGACGTCTACCGCAAGAAACTGGAACCTACTCGCGATATAATTCAATTTTTCGCATTCGTTAGCTTTTTCCCTCAACTTGTTGCCGGACCAATAGAGCGTGCGACAAACCTTTTGCCACAATTTGCAAGACCTCGGCACTTCGAGTACGACACGGCAGTAGATGGTTGCAGGCAAATACTTTGGGGCCTTTTTAAGAAAATAGCCATTGCCGATTGGTGCGCCATATTCGTCGACGATATCTTCAACAACTACCAAAGCCAGGATGGAGCTTCGCTGGCTTTGGCGGCAATACTTTTTGCATTCCAGATATATGGCGATTTTTCGGGGTACTCCGACATTGCCATCGGCACTGCAAAATTGTTCGGAATAAAGCTTATGCGCAATTTCAACAATCCTTATTTCAGCCGCGACATAGCCGAATTCTGGCGAAGATGGCATATTTCGCTAACAACTTGGTTCCGCGATTACGTATATATTCCACTGGGTGGCAGCAGAGTCGCAAAGTCCAAAGTTATCCGCAACACTTTTGTCATTTTCCTGCTTAGCGGATTCTGGCATGGCGCAAACTGGACATTCATCGCATGGGGCGCTTATCATGCCATTCTTTTCCTACCGCTCATCATATTGGGCAAAAACCGGAAAAACACAGGAAATATTGCCGAAAACAGAATCTTTCCATCTTTCGGCGAATTCGTACAGATGACTGTAACATTTCTTCTTGTTGTCGTCGGTTGGATAATTTTCCGCGCCGACAACATATTCATTGCCGCCGATTATATAGCCCATATTTTTTCAAGCTGGAAAATGCCGTTCACCTTGGAGACTAACATTCTTTTCTTGTTCATCTTCTTAATGTTAGCCGTAGAATGGATAAACCGCAACAAGGCGCATGGACTCGACATTGGCAATATCAAAACTCACACGATAAAATTTGCAATTTACATTCTGCTGATACTGTCGATGTTTTACACCTATCACAATTCCGAATCCTTTATATACTTCCAATTCTAACGATGAAAAAATTTCTGAAACATATCGCCACCTTTGCCGCAATTCTATTTGCTATTGCGGGAGGAATAGATGCGTATGTAACACATAAACTTCATCAATTGAAATCTTCGCCATTTGCCAACTGGAACGACATCTACGGAGCCAAAATAGACAGCGACGTTTTAATTATGGGTTCATCAAGGGCTTATGTACAAATAAATCCCGAAATCATCGACAGCATCCTCAATGTCGACAGCTACAACTTAGGCACTAACGGCCGACTTGTTGACGCTCAAGTTTTGAAATATCACACATTCCGCAAGAAGCAAGACTCCAAGCCAAAACTTATTATTTACGAAGTTCATGCAGGCACAATGGACATCAGCAACAAATACGAAAGGATTCAATTTACGCCATACCTGTACGACCCATACATGTGGCTGAACACTCACAAGCACGAAAACTTCACAATAGCCGATGCGCTAATACCGCTATGGAGATACTTGGACTACAATTCCGAAATCTTGTCAATACTTCAGGGAAAATCGGCCTACTGCAAAGACGAGTACATGCTGCACAAGGGCTACAAGGACTACAACAAGAAATGGAATGGCGAAGAATTCAGGAAAAGAAAGACAATAGAGTACAACAAAAATCCCAATGCGATTCAGATTTTCGACAATTTTCTGGCCGAATGCAATCAAGAAAAAATTAAAGTTGTACTCGTAATGGCACCTTACTACATCGGTGCAACGGAAAATGTAAAAGATTACGCCGGTATGCAGGAAATGTTCAGAGGCCTTGCCGAGAAACACGACTGCAGGTTTCTTGACTACACCTACGATTCCATTTCTTACGACACTACATATTTCTATAATGCAATGCATCTAAACAGAACTGGAGCAAGATTATTTTCCGAAAAATTAGCCCACGATATCGACTCGCTGAATGTTTTAAAATAGCATAATCACAAATCCTTGTTAAAAAGTCATCCCAATATAGACTCATTTTCAATAATTAAACACTACTTTTGTTTCTAAACAAAATTTAGGAAAATGAGACATTTAGATTTTGACACTTTACATTTTTTCAGCGTTGAGTCGCTGAAAAAGGCAGGCGTGCCAGAAAACGATGCAGAAATAATCGCCGACGTTCTTCTCGAAGCCGACAAATTAGGAATTGACTCGCATGGTATAAACCGTCTGAAACCGATATACCTCGACAGAATAAAAGCAGGAATTGTGAACCCTGTTACAAAAGTTGACATCCTCCGCGAAAGTCCAACCACCGCCCTACTTGATGCCAACAACGGCATGGGGCATGTTGTTTCAAAGCAGGCCATGCAGATGGCAATCGACAAGGCCAAGAAATTTGGAATGGGAATGGTGGCCGTACGCAACAGTTCTCACTACGGAATTGCAGGTTACTACGGGCTTATGGCAGCTAAAGCCGGAATGATCGGTCTGACGGGCACAAACGCACGTCCATCTATAGCACCTACTTTCGGTGTAGAAAATATGCTTGGTACGAATCCTTTGACTTTCGTAATTCCTACCGACGAAGAATTCCCATTCTTCCTCGACTGTGCCACAAGTGTTTCGCAGCGCGGGAAATTCGAATACTACGCAAAAGTCGGTAAGGACTTGCCTAAGGGATGGTGTATTGACCGCGAAGGCAACAGCAAGACCAACTCGGTGGAAGTGCTGGAAGACCTTGTAAAAGGTCGTGCAGCTTTGGCGCCTCTCGGTGGAATTGGTGAAGAAACCGCCGGATACAAGGGTTATGGCTACGCAACCGTCGTTGAAATACTTTCGTCGGCATTGCAGTGCGGTGGCTACATGAAAGCCCTTACGGGACTAAACGATGACGGCACAAAGAAACCATATCGTCTTGGTCATTTCTTTATCGCTATCAATGTTGAGACATTCCAGGATTTGGATGTTTTCAAGAAAAATGCGGGCAACTTGCTTCGCGACCTTCGTAATTCGCAGAAAATGCCTGGCCACGACCGTATCTTCACCGCTGGAGAAAAGGAATACGAACATTTTGTTGAACGTAGCAAGAACGGTGTTCCTATCCCCGACTCACTTTGGGACGAAATGATTGACGTAACAAAGACCTACAAGCTCGATAAGTTCTACCAGCTGTTTGGATTATAAAAAATAGCTTTACAATAACAAGAAAGCATCTTGCCAACAATGCAGCAAGATGCTTTTTTATTATCACATAGGATTATTCTAGTATTCAAGTCCAAAGGCCCACAACGGCACAACTCCTTTTGTACCGTACTCTATGTCATCCTTTACGACAAAAGAATTAGGCACACCTGCAATCTGCTTGCGAGTCTTGTTTTTGCCACCGACCTCAAAGGTATATCCATCAATCGTAAAATCGCTTGTCTCTGAAGCCAAGACAGTATGCCTAACCCGTGTCATCGAATAGAAAACCGTTTCGCGAAGATTGCCGATTTCGGGAATTTTCTCGCTAAGCGAATAAGAAAGGTTGGCATTGTCGAGGAAAACTTTTTCGGGCTTTGCAAGCGAGGCATCACCAAATTTGTCCACAAAAAGCAAGGCAATCATTCCCGACTTCTGCAAGTAGAAAAACCAGTCCTTCAAGTCGTTGCGACTCATTTCCAAATCACGGGCCAGCTTGCTGAAATTAGGTTTGAATGGCACACACTGAGCAATAATATAGAGCATACGTGCCAATTTGCCAGTAGCGCCAACACTCAAGCCAGCAAATCTAGGAATGTCGACTTCCAAAGTCTGCGACATCACATTACGCAAACGTTCATAATACCCTGCATCCTTAAAAAAAGGATAATATCCACTTTCCAGATACTGCTTGAAAAGCGGTATCGGACGATAATTGTCGAACGGGAAATCGATTTTGCCATTCAGAATTTCATCGAAAGAATGAACTCGCACATTAATGCCATGAGCAAGCTGCAAATATTCGCGAAACGAAAGTCCGTACATTTTGTAGCGCAGACGACGACGCGACAAATCAGCACCGCCCCTTTCCAAATCAAGTATCGACGAACCCGAATACACGACTTTCAAATCGGGCAACTGGTCGTAAATGTTCTTTATCTCGCGCGACCAATCCGGATATCGATGTATTTCGTCAATGTAAAGGGTTTTGCCTCCATTCTGGAAAAAATCGGTTGCCAACCCAACAAGCGTATGGTCGGTAAAATACAAATTGTCGGCAGAGACGAACAACGACGTCGACCTATCGTCATGCAATTTAATATGCTGCAAAATCATTGTCGTTTTTCCAACCCCACGGGAACCTTCTATAGAAATCAGACGAGCATCCCATGCCACATTATCGTGAAGATAACGAACCAAATTTGTTTCAGTTCTGTCTATCATTGTATTCGACTGTGCAAAAAGTGCTTCCATAATTCTTTGATTACAAATTAGTTTCTGCAAAAATAATTATTTTGCACCAAATACGAAGCAAAATATCTTATTTTTTGCACCAAAATTAGTGCATTTTTGTAAAATATCATTTAACAAACTAAAACACAATACATTACAAGCAATATTTTTGCAAACAAACGCAAACGCACCAAAAGCAATGCATATTAAAAACAAAATTGCACCAAAATTGGTGCAATTTTACAAAATATCATTTAATCAACTATATATCAACGAATTACTGGCGTGTTTTTTTTACAATCTATTCCACAATCACACCATAAAGCTCGTATTCGGAAGCTTCCTCAATCTTCACATCAACAAAGTCGCCAACAGAATATTTATCGGAAATCGGGAACAATACCTCATTGTCAACCTCAACGGAATCGAACTCAGTACGGCCCACAAACGAATCGTCCTCGATATAATCGATTAGCACGCGGAAAGTCTTGCCCACCTTGGCCAGATTTGCCTGCAACGAAATCTCCTGCTGGATTTCCATAATGGTATCAGCACGTTCGTCCTTGACTTCCTGCGGTATGTCATCGGAAAACTCGGTAGCGGCGGCTGTTCCTTCCTCCTCCGAATAAGTAAACACGCCCAGACGATCAAACTTCTGTTCCTTGACAAATTCCACAAGTTCCTGAAATTCCTTCTCGCCTTCACCCGGGAAACCGACCAGCAATGTTGTACGGAAAACCGCACCAGGAAGTGCGGCACGGAACTTCTTCAGCAAGTCGAGAGTCTGCTGTTTTGTGCCACCACGATGCATACCAGCAAGCACCTTGTCGGAAATATGTTGCAACGGAATATCTACGTATTTGCAAACTTTCGGATTGTCGCGTATAACATCGAGCAGACGTTCCGGGAACAAGAACGGATACAAATAATGCAAGCGAATCCATTCCAAGCCATCTATCAGCGAAAGACGTTCCACCAGTTCGGGCAACATGAAGCGCTTTTCCATATCGTAGCCGTAAAAGCACAAATCCTGCGCAATGAGAATCAGTTCCTTTGCGCCACCGGCAACCAAATGCTCGGCCTCGGCTACTATGTCGTCCATCTTGCGCGAAACATATTTGCCCTTAAAAAGCGGAATCGCACAGAAAGCACAATTTCGAACACACCCTTCGGCAATCTTCAGGTAGGCATAATGGCCAGCAGAATTCTGCACCCTGTCGAAACGTGCCGACCTTGACGGCTTGCATTCAAGGAAGGCGAGCAAAGCCTCAAGATTATAGTTACCACAAAGAAAATCAACCTCCGGAAGTTCTGACTTCAGGTCTTCATAATAGCGTGCCGACAAGCAACCGAAGACAACGATTTTCTCCAGTTTTGAATTTCCCTTCAAATTGGCCAGCTCAAGTATTGCATTTATCGACTCTTCCTTGGCATCATTAATGAAACCGCAAGTATTCACAAAGGCAATCTCGAAATCTGCATCCTCCGAATCGAGTTCCACTTCGTAGCCATTGGCCACAAGCTGAGCCGCCAACTGCTCTGAATCGACTAGATTCTTCGAGCAACCCATTGTTATTATATTGACCTTTTTCATAATGAAAAAAGATTTACCGATTAAGTTTCCTTTGCAAATCTTCTGCTTCGGACAAATATTTTTTTTTTAAAACAGGATTTGCCATGGATGACCTACCGCTTTAACGTTCTCAAGAATAATGGCAACAAATTCTTCTAACTAAAGTTTATTCTCCCTATATAGGTATCAGTTTTTAAAAGATTCATATTTTCAATTTCTTCTTTTATTTTACTTGAAAGCAGAAGATATGCTCTTTGGTTTGTTCAACAAGCTGATCCAAATAACATGAAACTTCATTAATAGTTAAGAATTTAGCCATAAAATCTTACAAATTAAATATCATGCAAATTTAGTTTATTATTAGATATTATAACACATCAACATCAATGTTTTTATCCTATAATCACAACACCGACGGCGTAATAAACACTCGCCACGAACCATTGCCATCTTCGAACTGGTGAATGCGAATGTAGCGGTAATGAAACAAAACCGCCAATTCTACTGGCGACATTTTGCCTTCCGACTCTGCTTTGTTGTACCAATCCACAAGGTCCGCCATCAATGCTGGTGTTTCTTCGGGAGATGCGTACTCAAATCGGTCGCCATATCGGGTTATGACACTATTCGAGCGTGTCTTATACTGCCCAGCATGTATGGTATAACTCGTCTGGCCTCCTCACGGAAGATTGTGGTAAACAGTATAGTCTTCGCGAAGCAAAGTGCGATGCAAAGTACGGATAAAGTTCTGAGTCAAAGGCTGCTGTGTTTCCGTTGCCTCGACCAACATCATCTTTAATCCCACATTACTCGCTTTCATTTCTTCACAGTCGCGAAAATTAGCCTCTCCCGATATTTTTCCATAAAGCAAAAGCAATTCAGTTTGACCGTATGTCAAGGCATTACCCTCAATATGATTGCTATTGTAATTGAAGTCAATGGAAAAGCGACGACTTAATCTGTTCAAGTCACTTTCCGACAAAGGCTGTATCTTCTGCCATTTCTCAAATGCCGCTTGCAATTTTTTATCTTCAGTTCGCATACATTTACCACTATTTTTAGTGGTAACATTACCACCAATCTACAACAAAAACACAACTTATTTTTAATATGCAAGAATTGATAAGAAAATTTTTACAGATTCAGGTTAATACTAGCCGACATTATTTCAGAGAATCAAAATTTAACCATTCTTTTAGTATTTAGAAATCTTAGCAATTACAACATTAAGTAACTTTGCCGAAAATTAAAATTCATACACAAATGAGGAAATATTATATTGGCATTTTAGCCTTAAATGTATTGATTATGTTATCATCGTGCGAAAAGTCGGGGCAAAACAAGATCAAATACCCGGAAACCAAGAAATGTGACACCGTCGACAATTATTTTGGCACATCAGTAGCCGACCCATACCGCTGGCTCGAAGACGATTTTTCGACCGAAACTGCCGAATGGGTAAAGGCACAGAACGAAGTCACCAGCAACTATCTGTCGCAAATTCCATATCGCGAGCAGATGAAAAAACACCTCATGGACATCATGAACTACCCGAAGGAGTCGGCACCCAAGAAAATTGGCGAACGCTACTTCTTCTACTACAATAACGGATTGCAGAACCAGCATGTCCTCTACTACAAGAATTCGCTCGACGAGGAAGCCATAGAACTTCTCGACCCCAACAAGCTTTCCGACAACGGCACAGTAGCGCTTGCAACATCGGCAATCTCCGACGACGGAAACTTGCTTGGCTATGCCATCTCACGCAACGGTAGCGACTGGGAGGAAATATACGTGAAGAACATACAGACCGGCGAAACTCTTGCCGACCACCTCATGTGGGTAAAATTCACAAGCATTGCATGGAAGGACGACGGCTTCTTCTATAGCCGTTTCCCAGAACCCACAAACGAACTTTCGGGCGTCAACGAAAACGGAAAACTCTACTACCACAAAGTCGGAACCGACCAGAAGGACGATGTCCTAGCATATGCCGACGAAACAAATCCCGACATCAGCTTCTCTGCTGAGGTAATAAACAATAGATACCTCGTTATTAGCGGAAGTGTCTCAACCTCCGGCAATAGTCTATACTACAAGGATTTAACAAAAGAAAATTCCGACTTTGTAAAATTGGTCGACAATTTCGAAAACAACTTCTATGTAGTTGATGAAATAAACGGAAAATTCATTGTTATGACCGACTACCTCGCTCCTGAATATAAGGTAATTGAAATCTTCCTCGACAATCCAAGTCCCGCAAAATGGCTAGATGTAATTCCAAAGTCTGAAAGCGGTGTGCTTACCGGAATCAGCCATATCGGCGGCAAGCTGATAGCAAACTATTCAAAGGACGCTCACTCGTGGATTCGCATTTTCGACGAGGAAGGTCATTTCCTCAACAACCTCGACAACAACATCATTGGCACTATCAGCGGCTTCGACGGCGAGAAGGACGACACCGAAACTTTTTATGTTGTAACTTCCTACACCACACCGGCAGCCATATACCGCTACGATATCGCCAACAACAAGTCGACATTATACAAGGAATCGGAAATTGACTTCAATTCCAACGACTATACAACAGAGCAGAAATTCTACACCTCGAAGGACGGAACAAAAATACCTATCTTCATCACACACAAGAAAGACATAGTCCTCGACGGAACAAATCCGACATTGCTCTATGGATACGGAGGTTTCAACATTTCGCTTACGCCAGGTTTTAGCCCAACTCGTCTTGCTTGGCTTGAGCAAGGTGGTGTTTATGCTGTTGCCAACATTCGTGGCGGTGGCGAATATGGCGAAAACTGGCACAACGCCGGCACAAAGATGAAAAAACAAAACGTATTCGATGACTTTATTGCCGCTGCCGAATTCCTTATCAGCGAAGGATATACTACCAGCGAAAAGCTTGCTATCCAAGGAGGTTCCAATGGAGGTCTGCTTGTAGGAGCAGTCGTAAACCAGCGTCCCGACCTGTTTGCTGTTGCAATTCCGCAGGTTGGCGTTATGGACATGCTTCGCTACCACAAATTTACAATTGGTCGCTACTGGGCTGTCGACTACGGCACCAGCGAAGACAGCAAGGAAATGTTCGAATACATCCGCAACTACTCGCCTTTGCATTCGGTTAAGGACGGCGCCAAATATCCGGCAATCCTTGTTACCACCGCCGACCACGACGACAGAGTTGTACCGGCACATTCGTTCAAGTATGCAGCCACATTGCAGAACAGCAACATTGGCGACAAGCCCCACCTAATCCGTATCGAAAGCAATGCAGGTCACGGTAGCGGAAAGCCATTGGACAAGGCAATAGACGAAATCGTCGACATCTATTCGTTCATATTCTACAACATGGGCGTAGAACCGAAATTTTAAACGATACACTTAATAGACATATGAAATGCCGGCAGCAATGTCGGCATTTTTTGTTGTGCAATCTTCCACGTTTCACTTCCTTCCTCTTTTCAGTCATGCTGAACTTGATTCAGCATCTGTCAAACAATGCAATACTTCGCAAATATGCCTCCTAAGGCTACAGCCGATTTTTTGTGTGCAAAAATTTGGCAAACCAATATTTTTTGTATTTTTGTATTGCCGATTTTAAATGAATATCTGCAGTAGCACTGACGATTTTAAATGAATATCTGCAGTAGCACTGACGATTTTAACACATAAAAAAGCAAGTATGATTGAACGTTACTATAACATTATCAACGAAATAGACGGAAGCATATTTCTATTTGGGGCACGACAAACAGGGAAAAGCACCGCATTAAAGGCACAATTCAACAATGCCATATACATTGACCTGTTGGATGGTAAAATTAGACGTCGTTTTCAAAGCCAACCAGAACTACTTTACGACCAGCTGAAGGACAAGCCGGAAAACTCTATCATAATTATTGATGAAATTCCGGAAGTCCCTGAACTTTTGAATGAAGTCCACCGGCTTATCTCACAAAACAACCTTCAGTTTGTACTTTGTGGAAGCAGTGCCCGCAAATTACGCCGAAAAGGATACAACACGTTGGGCGGCAGAGCTTACCCTTGTTATTTTTATCCATTTGTAAGTGCCGAAATTCCCGACTTGGATCTTGACAGGGCTCTAACAGTTGGACTTTTACCCAAAATATATCTTGCAAAAAATCCGCAACGCGAACTAACATCTTACATCGACATTTATCTTAGGGAAGAAATTCAGCAAGAATCACTTGTGCGCAATCTAAATGGGTTTCAGCGCTTTCTTGAGGTTGCAGCACTCACCAACGGAGAAATGGTGAACTATGCAAATATTGCCAGCGACTGCAATGTAGCAGCAAACACAGTACGCGAATATTTCACCATTTTGCAGGACACCCTTGTCGGTTATTTTATTCCCGCATATCAAAAAACCATCAAACGCAAACTGACACAGGCACCCCGTTTCTATTTCTTCGACATGGGGATATCCAATTATCTTCTAAAACGCACGCAACTCACACCAGGCGCGCCAGAATACGGGCATTCGTTCGAGCAATTTGTTGCCACAGAGCTAATTGCCTACATTGGCTACAACCATAAGCGGACCGAACTTTCGTACTGGCATACATATTCGGGACAGGAAGTTGACTTTGTAATTGGAGATGCAGAAATTGCCATCGAGGTAAAATCCACCGATGAGATACAGCGCAAGCATTTGTCGGGACTAAAATTCTTTCACGATGAGCATCCGGAGTGCAGGCTTGTTGTAGTATCGCGCGACATTTTCAGCCGAAGAATCGACAATGTGGAAGCCATTTACATTTTCGACTTTTTAAGTATGCTGTGGAAAGGAGAACTTTTTTAGGGCAAAAGTGCAGAACGTTTCTCAAGGCAAAGCCTTGGGCATACTGCGGCGTAGGCTGGAGCCTACGCCGAGCGAATAGCAAGACGCCGAGCAAGTACACAAAAAAACAGCCACCGGAAAAAACCGATGGCTGTTTTGTAATGTGTTTCTTATCAATTTAAAAATCCGCCCGCTACGCAGGGCGGACGCTACCGCACGAAAAAAATAGGTAAAAACTTACACCTGCTCTCCCGAGCTGGGTGTAAGTTTTTGTTGTTTTAATCGCGAACGCAACGCACAGAACGACCGTCGGTCTTACTGCTGCCGTACCTGTGCACGTAGGCGTTACCGTAGTAGAGGCTGCGGAGGTAGGCGTTGCTACTGCTATAACCGGTAGCACTCCAGAAGTAGGCGGTGCGGCCGAAATCGTTGTAACTGCCGTAGTAGTAGCCAGCGGGCTGGCCTACGACGGGCTGAGGTTGAGTGTGGATTGAAATTTGTGCAAGGCAGAGCCTTGGGATTTTTCCAATCATTCATCGACATTCCATTTTGCGGGATTTTCCTTTATGTAATTAACGGTTCGATAATATTCATCGTCTGTACGAATAATATGTTCGTAATAATTCCGCTGCCAGACGGGTGAGCCTTGCGTTTGGCGCAATTCGTTGATTTTCCGTGCAGAAAATGTTTTTAATGCACGAACAAATTCGGTAAGGCCGTGTTTCATGGGTTGCGTATCCGTAGGGGACGGTTTTAAACCATCCCCTACGGATGCACCGCCAACATTATGGTTATTGTCAATTTGTATAATTGCATGAAAATGGTCGGGCATGACAACGTGTTCGTGCAAAACAACATTTGTATAATGCGACGGAAAACCGTTCCATACCGATTCAAGGATTTCTCCGTATTCGTTTTTCTGCATTTTACCATCCTTTATTTCCCCGAACAGACATTTTCTGTCCTTGGTGCAGATTGTCACATAATACAATCCGTTTCGCGAATAATCGTTTCCTTTCAGGCGGATTGTTCTGCGGTGATGTATGTTGGCATAATAATCGTGCAGAATTTACTATCTTTTTTTTCACTCTATCTTGCAATTTCTCTATTCTACTCATCAGCGCATCAAAATCCAACGAATCTCCATAAATGAAGAAACGTCTCATATCAGCCTAATCCGCTCTCCACGCCTCAATATTCTGTTTAGGCACCATAAAATTGATTGTAGCAGGATTATGAAGGTCATAATTCACATATTTCATAGCATAATATGTACGACGATGTTCAACGATTGCATCGTATAAAGAACGGTCAGACAAAGCCTCTATACCATACTGGGTATCCATCAGTTTCTCCAAATCATACAAATGCCGTGACATCCTAACACTTCTTGGCTTATCTTTCTGAAACTCCTCGGCAAGTAAAAATATCTTCTCCAAAAATGTGCGTGTCGGCACAACAGTCCTTACTTTGCAATCGGCATCTGAATCCTCGCCATCGAAACTTTCACCAATAAGAGAATGGATATCTCGTTCTTCGGTCGGTTCGTCCATCGAAAGGCAACTAATCTCAATCTTCACACGAGGCGGAATATAACTGATTGTTTCCTCTAACACCGAAGTATAATGCAGCAAAATAACAGTTGGGTCGGTATCTGAATCTATCGGCTGTTTTTCCCCGTTACCATTCTGTATATGAGTTACATTCTCTATATTGTAACCTGTAATACCCATATCTTTCAAATTGGCATCCAATTGTTCCGAGAGAGTCTCGTGTATATATTTTCGTGCCATTTTGCGCAATTTCTCGCGCTGGCTCTTGCTTGTCTTATCTATGCCGAAAAAATTATGACTGATAGCCAAGTCAATGTCCTCGGAAAAACGCTCAATAATGTTAAATCCTTTTGATAGTGACGTGCCGCCCTTAAATATCAACGACTTACGACATTCAGTTCTAAACAATGCATTCAATGTGACCGTTACCCACCAGTCCTTTTCTATTGCAACCTGATTAATGCCAGGATGTTCAGTTTCTGTCCTCTGCAACATCGCCAGACGGTCAAGCAACTCATTATTTAACCATAATTTCTCCATTTTTTATAGCATAGGTTTTACTATTCTCTTCATCCATACTGGCATCATATCCACATCATTTGCCAATGTTTTCCTGTCTGGTTCCTTGGATATCAGTCCGCGTATTGTCTGCAATTCCTCTTGTCCTAAATTTTCCTGCTTCAATGCTTTCAACGCTTGTACCAACAGCGCAATGAGCCTTGTTCCATAGCAGAAATTCTTTGGCACACCCCTTTTCAGCATTACTCGCTGGTTGGTCAGCTTGATTATGCGTTCACTGCCTGTAGTCAGATAGGTGTAGTTCATTTGCACCTGAGTTGACAACCCCAAGATATTCAACGCCGTTATCCCCGAAGGTATAATTTGTGCATTGTCGCGCACTGCGATAGCCTGTACAATCTTATCAACGGAAGGCAAAACATCTCCAAACCTGCTTTTCCGTGGCTTGGCATATATTCCTTGGGCCAGTTTCACCAAAATGCCATCGTTTGTCAGTTCTGCCAATGTTCCGCCAACAAATTCGGAATGATATTCAGGAAAATCGGTACGGAACAATACGGAATCCTCGGGCAATGCCTCTATGCGTTGCCTAAGCGTGTCGCCATTCTTTATTGAATATTCACCCGACATTACACCTTTGAAATTTCGACAATTTTTCAAAGGCAAAGGTAGAAATAAATTTTTACAAGGAAAAGATTTTCCAACAAAAAAATAAATCCATTAAAATGAAACCATCTCAAACGACCTCAAACAAATATAAACCCAGAAACGGCAAAGCCATTCAAACGGCGAAGCCATAAACAAAAAAACGCACCCTTTCCGATGCGTTTTTCATTATGCTTTGCTGATTTGTGCAATACAAAACCTTGTTGTTTCTGCGACATAGCAGCAACGAGCCTACGACAAACTGGGGCATGTCCATCTCTTTATAATCCGCCTAAATTCTACTCACAAGAATAAAATAGGCGAATTATAATTTTATATTTCGCCTATTTAGTAAAATTACATACCTTTGTGGCGGATTATAATTATTGGATTATGTCGGAAATAATAGGAAGAAAGATTGAAATAGAAGAACTTAACCGCTTGTATCATAGTAAAAAAGCTCAATTTGTTGCTGTATATGGAAGGCGTAGAGTCGGGAAAACTTATCTTATAAATCAGGTGTTCAAGGATAAGATGACATTCCATCATACTGGGTTGTCTCCATTCGATAACAATGCAAAGACTACTATGGCAGACCAATTGCAGTCTTTCTATTTTTCACTGATTCGCAGCGGAATGGACGAAACTGTGGCGAGACCTAAATCGTGGCTTGAGGCATTCTTTATGCTGGAGAAACTACTTATAAAACTTGACAATGGCGAACGGCAGGTTGTTTTCATCGATGAGCTTTCGTGGATGGACACTCCTCGGAGCGGTTTTCTTTCAGCCTTTGAAAGTTTTTGGAACGGATGGGCTTCGATGCGCGACAATATGATGCTTATTGTCTGTGGTTCTTCAACGACTTGGATGCTGAGCAATTTGGTAAATAATTATGGTGGTCTGTACGGTAGGTTGACATACGAAATAAAATTGTCGCCATTTTCGTTGAAGGAATGTGATGAGTATCTGAAGTCTAATGGAATCATTATGATGCCGTACGATGTCACACAGGCTTATATGATTTTTGGCGGCATCCCATATTATCTCGGATTCTTCCTTAAAGGTATGAGTCTGACACAGAATGTTGACAAGCTGCTATTTGCAAGGGATGCAGTACTTGCAAAGGAATTCGACAGGATGTTCCATTCGCTTTTTGTTCATTGGAAAGACTATCAGAAAGTTGTAAGCCTTCTTGCCACACGGCATTATGGATTTACAAGGGATGAAATCTCCGAAAAGTGTGGGATCTCGATGGGCGGAGGATTATCTGATATGCTTAAATCACTTATTGACAGCGACTTTATTGCCAAATATACACCTATTGCCAACGCCCGTAGCAAGGAATACTATAAGTTATGCGACCCGTTTTGCGCTTTCTATTTGAAATTTGTGGCAGGCAATTCTGCTGACCATAATTTTATGCAGAATAGTCAAAATTCGCAGTCGTATGTTTCGTGGCGTGGATTTGCCTTCGAGCAGGTTTGCTTCAACCATATCAGCCAGATAAAGTCTGCATTAGGAATTTCGGGAGTAGTTTCAAGGGAATCAGCTTTGCTGGTTAAGGGAGACGAAAATACACAAGGAGCGCAAATCGATTTGATTATTGACCGCGATGACAATGTGCTTAATTTGTGCGAAATGAAATTCTACAAAAAGGATTTCACAATCACACAGTCAGACTATTCCAATTTTGAAAACAAGATAGATGTCCTTTCTCATATTACACAGTCGAAGAAAAACATTCATTTTACATTGGTAACAACAAAAGGTGTTGCCTATAATGAATATTCCGGCATAGTCCAAAAGATTGTCACACTAGATGATTTGTTTAAGTAGTTGATTGGTAGAATGCACCGAATTCCTTTCCTTGTATTGCTGATTTGTGCAAGGCGGTGATTACAGCGATGTAATTTCCGCATTACAAATGCTGATACTCAAGACTTTCGGATTATAAATCCGAAAGGACAGAAAGGCAAAGCATTTAATCAAAAACAATAATAAAAAAAACGCACCCTTTCCGATGCGTTTTTCCTTATATATTGCCAATTTTTGCAAGGCAAAGTTGTGTTTACAGCAACGCAGACATGAGCCTTCGCCAAGCAAATGTTCTCGTTTTCCTTTATTAAATCGCCAAAAAACTGGGCAAATTCACTATCATAAATGTTACAATCTTGTTCCCAAGCGCGTTGAAGAGATTCCTCTCGGACTGCTTTACGCATACCTTCAAGCCAAAGATTCCATACTTCATCTGATAAATCTCCATTCTTTTGCGAATGAAATTCAATGCTGTATAGTTTAATAAATAGTCGCTGACAAGAAATCTTATCGCAATTGCTATCTGTTAGTATTTTCGTGGTTATTTCCATATATTGCTTGGTGTATTCAATGACAGTATTCGTATTTTCCCAAAATTATTTTGTGCAAAAAACCTAAATTAATTTGTACACAAAAAA
>CALDKB010000015.1 GCA_937899245.1 uncultured Bacteroidales bacterium
CAAGCGAGTAGTCGACAGGACGAAAGAAAACAACAGGATTGAAGAACTCGAACGAGAGGAATTGGCTCGACATTACCGACTCGAACAGGCCAACATTTACATGTTTGCCAATGCGGCAGTCGAGGTAGTGGGTGACATTGTATTTGTGTCGGTTTATGTCGTCAATTCTTAAGTTCTGGACTGTGGAGTTGTAAAGCATCGACCACTCGCACGAATATTTGAAATTTAAAAATTCGCTTTCAATCTTTAAGTATGGATGGTTGTTGCTGTAGTCGGATTGGAGCAGAGAATGGTATCCGTCGCCGTAGAAATGACGTCCGTTACCGGCTTCGATGCTGAAAAATTCAACAGGCGTGTAGTTGATGTTGAAAGTCTGCTCAAAGAAGAATCCTTTTGCAAGGTTGCGCTCGCTGTATAGACCCCACAGATAATCGAAATTGTATGCCGGCGTTATCTTTTCGCTTTTGCGGTATCCGTATGTTTCGGCTAGACTGTAGCTGACATTCAGTTTGTCGTCAAGCGAGAAATCGACAAGAAAGCCAAGGGTTTCTCCTATGCGCAAGTCGTTCTTTGGGTCGAAACCATTATCGCCTAACGAAAGTTCGTACAACGGCAAAATGTTTAGGTAAATGTTTTCTTTTTGCAAGTTATAACCGATAAAATCGCTGAATTGTGCTATGGAATCCGACAATTCTGTCGTCTGTGAGGTCCTATATGGCTTCATCGACGAGTGTGTTGTTGCCATTTTGCCATTTGCCGACATTTCTATATTGCGGGCAACGCGGAAATCGCGTACTTGTAAGTTTTGAGCATTTATCGTTAATGCCGAGAGAATAATTATTGATAATATTAATAGTTTTTTCATTGTACTAAGTTTTAATAATTGTTTCTCAAAGCAGTTCTAAATCCTATACTTGCATAGTAGTTTGAGAATCCACCGCCAAGATCGTAAAGTGTAAATCCTGCAAACCATTGCATACGGCTAACAGGATTCATTTCGTAGATAAACTGAAAATCGAAGCAATCTTTTGGATAGATGAAATAATCAGAAGGGTAGTTTGTGACAGTATTGTTTGATATGCTAGGTAAACTTGGCGAGTATTCGTATTTTGCTAATAGTTTAAATTGTTTTATCTGATATGAAAGCATTGCTGTTATTATATAGCCATCCGTATTCTGTGGAATTGTCAATGGTTGACCGTAATTAGTGTTGATGGTGTATATATGTGCAATGTCAAAATTGCCTTCTGTAAAACTTCCAGTATAATTGGAATTATGTTTCTGTGCTATAATTGAAGATACGTTAGCCTCGGCAAGGAATGTCAAATTCTTAACGTTGAATAAATTGTGATTTTTGTAGCCGATTTGAACGTCTAAGCTTGCTTGTCTATGCCAACAAATGGTGTCGCTAAATCTTGTCTCATTAAGAGCTAGCTGTGCATAGAAAATTCCAATTTTCTTATTTTCGTACGAAACGTTGGCTCCGAATTTCGAGTTTGTATTATCAACTCCCAAAGGAAGAAATATTCTTGCAACTGGAATTCCTTGCGCCAGTCCGCCCCAGAAAGTCTTGTTCTTGTGATTAATTACACTTTGCTCAAAGAATGTGAACTGCCATCCGTTTTGCGGATTGTAGGTCATTAGGTGGTAGGTTGCAACTTTGCTTTGCTTGTCGGCAGTTTCTACATTTGTATTGTAACTGGAGTATTGCATTAATCTGGTTACAAGGTTCGTGTATTCCCACTTGCCGAATTTTACGCTGGTTTTTACGTATGGCATTGGAGTGGCAAAGTCCGAAAGAATCATCGAGTGATATCCGTCGCCGATGAAAAGGCGGTCGTAGCCGAGCGTAATGTTCAGGCAGTCGATTGGTTTTACAGAAATGCTTCCGTAGGCATTGGCATAGTCGAATTCGGAGTAGCCCGAAAGTTTTTTCACGCGTGCGTAGCCGGGAATATTGCCTTTGTAACGATAAACGGCATCTTCGAGATATGCAGGCAAAACAGCTTGGTTTTCGTAGAAACTTGTATTCAGATATACATATTTGCTCAACTTTGCGTGGACAAGGACTCCACGAGTGTTTGTGTAGCCGCCAATGTGCTCGTCGGTACCTATGTTGCGCAAACGGTTGTAACGGAAATCGAAGACAGGGTCTACATAGACCTTGTAGTCGTCATTACGTATTATGAATAGATGCTCGTGGAAGAGTTTGCGCACCCACCAGTTTTTTTCAGCCTTGTCGTTTTTGGGGAAAATAAGACTGTCGTACAGTTCGTTTTCAACTCCGGTTGCAGGTCGAATCACCGTGTTGATTCCATTGAAATATATTTCGCAGTCGCGCAGGTTCTGCAAGTGTCCCAATGTGAAGTCGTATTGGGCAAATGATGGAATCGCGAGAATTATTATTATAAATATTAAAGCAAATTTCTGCATGCTGTGTAATTTGAATTGCAAAAATATAAAATATATGAAGAGCATCAATTTTTTGTGATGCTTTAAGTGCTTAATCTTTAATGCGAAAAGCAGAAAAATAATAAAAAAAACATCACCGCGATATAGCTTAAAAATGTAATTTAATGTTTGCATGATAATAAAAAACGCAATATTTTTGCAAAACTTTAACTAATAAAAATAATAATATGACTGATTTAGTTCAAAAACAGAATGCACCGTATGCAGTAGCTGCATTGGTATTGGGTATTTGCTCTATCGTTTTCGGATGCTGGGGTATTGGTTTAATTTGTGGTATTGTTGGTCTTGTATTGGCAAAGAAGGCTGCTGCTGCATTGGCTGCAGATCCAGAAAACTTGACTGGCGAAGGTATGATTAAGGCTGCAAAGATCACTTCTATTATTGGTATCGTTCTTGGCGCTTTGGGTATCCTCTACTGGTTATTCTTTGTAGTTATCTTCGGTGCTGCAGTGTCATCAATTATCCCATTCTTATAGGATAGTGGAAAAACTTATTCAGTGGTTAAGCGGGCATTCGTTGCCCTGCTTCCACAAACAACTATTTGGATTTAGTTGCCCGATGTGCGGATGCCAGCGGGCAATTATTCTTTTGTTGCAAGGTGATGTGCTGGGCTGTATCGAGCAATTTCCGCCTATAGTAGCATGGGCGGCAACGCTAGTTGCATGCCTAATTCTTTTTTTGTCGAAAAAAATGACACGTCGCTGGGCGTGGATTATTGCAGGAGTAAACCTCGCAATGTTTTTGTTCAACTGGGTGTACCAGAATGTGAGGTTCTGAAACTAATTTTCTACCAAATCATCTCCAGAATTATTCCGTTCGATACAAACATTCCTTTTGCGGTAAGCGAGAATTGTTGTCCGTTGAAGGTGTACAGATCTTCAGGTAGCTTTGCTATAGCGTCTTTTAGGTGATTTGCTTTTTGCCTGCCAAAATTTTCTTCGATTTCAGCTAGGTTCAGTCCTTTGGCTGTACGAAGTCCTAGCATTAGCGTTTCTTCAAATATGTCGTCTGGGTTAAGTTGCTCAGCGGTGCTGTATCCGTCGTTTTCGTCAATCTTTTCGCAGTATTCTTTTACATTGGCAATGTTCCACGAACGTGTATTATTGTAATAGGAGTGCGCCGCTGGTCCAAATCCAAGATATTCTGTCCTGTCCCAGTACGATGAATTGTGCCTTGAGTGGAATTTGGGTTTGCCAGCATTGGAAATCTCATAGTGTTCAAATCCGTTCTCACGTACTTTTTGGTCGAATATTAGGAATTGCTGAAGACATGTTTCGTCATCGGCTGGCTTGTATTTGCCTTCTTGGGTATAGCGATGGAGTAGGGTGCCTTCTTCGATGCCAAGGCAGTAGCACGAAATATGTGTAATCGGTAGCGAAAAAGCAATGTCGAGTTCTTGTTCCCACATTTCGTTAGTTCGACCATTTATGCCATAAATCAGGTCGATGCTGATGTCATTGAATCCACAGTCGCGTGCAATTTTTATGCAGTCAATAGCTTTTTGTGCTGTATGACGCCGCTTGAGAAATTTCAGCATTTCATCATCGAAGCTTTGTATGCCGATACTAAGCCGATTAATGCCAATTTTGCGCAATGACGATAGATATTCAGCATCAAGATTTTCTGGATTCGCTTCAAATGTTATTTCTGCATTGCTGTCAATATCATAATTGGAACTAATTGACGACAAAATGCCTTTAATCTCCTCAATGCTAAGGCTAGATGGTGTGCCGCCACCAAAGTATATGGTATTTATGTTCTTGTCGGTCAGTTGCGATTTGCGCAATGAGATTTCCTTGCTTATTGCCTTGCAATAGTCCGGAATCAATGATTTTAGCGCTATGGAATAGAAGTCGCAGTATATGCACTTTGACTTGCAGAAAGGGACATGAATGTAAATGCCAGCCATGTAAAGCTAAACAATAAAAGTTTAATCTTCGTCGACATAGTGCCATAGTATCCTGTCTGTTCCGTAAATCGAAACATCGCCAGTGCCAGTAAGCCAAACTTCGGCACCGTCGGTTGCGTATGCTTCTACATAGCCGGAGCCTTCATTTTCTACATTGACCCATTGTGCGGTAAGATAATAGCAGTCGACATCGCCCGAACCTTCGTTTTCTATTTCATTGGTATCGGTAACGCCCTTGGCAATTATTAGTCCGGAACCGGAATTCTCAATGTAAATCTCCTGTGTTTCTATGTTTAATAGCTCGATGGTGCCAGAACCGTAATTCCTAACATGTGCATGCTGGCGGACAAGGTCCGACATATACACATACCCGGAGCTATAGTTTTCGATGATATAGCAGCTGGGCATATAAACTGTCAGCTTAATGCCATATTCAGACCTTAGGCGGAATGATTCTCTTTTCTTGATAATCAGCTTTTCGTCCTTGACGTGAACGTCAATGTAATTGATGACATTTGATTCAGCAGTAACGTAAACCCTATATTCATCCGAAGGTATTATGTCGACGTCAAATGGTCCATCGCAACGTACGCTGTTGAAGTGCTTTGAGATGCTTTTTTCTTGAGTGACTATGTTTCCGTTGCCTTGTATCTTTTCTCCGCAAGAGCAGAAAACAACTGATATTACTAATGCTGAAATTGCAATAATTATTCTTTTCATATTATGAGATTTAAATTCTTTATAATCTTGATTTTTCTTGGGACTTTCTTCATGTAAGTTTCCATCCACCCACAATGGTTTCGATGTATTCAATGAGACTCGATACTACAACAATCTTGCCGTTTTCTGTTATTGGCTTAGCTATCAACGAGGTCGAGATTAGTAAGGCTAATAATATTGCAGATAGATATCTCATTAAATTTTTTGCCAAAATTAATAATGTTTTTGCATGTTCGCAATAATGTTGTGGGATTGCACGAAAATGTTGTATTTTCGCATTATTATTTAATATGGTAAAGTTGCTTTCACATAGCGAAATTGATTTTGTCAAGTACGACGAATGCATTGAAAAATCCATGCAGGGCAAGGTGTATGCAATGTCGTGGTACTTGGATGCGGTTTCCCTCAATTGGTCGGTCTATGTGGTTGGCGACTACGATGTTGTGATGCCTGTGCCACTGAAACGGAAGTTCGGACTTGTGTATGCATTGCAACCGCAGTTCTGCCAGCAGCTGGGAATTTTCTCAAAGTCGTGGTTCTCTAAACTTCAGGCTCGCGAACTCGTTGGAAAGCTGCCTTTCCTGTATCGTCTTTGCTTCAACAGCGGAAATATGGATGTCTGCGCTGGAAAAACTGCTCGCCCGAATTATGTTCTGGACTTGAGCGCCGACTACGAAATGCTTAATGCAAGCTTTTCGTTGCAGTGCCGCCGCAATGTGAAAAAGGCAAAGACATTTGTGCAACGGGTTGCCGAAATCTCAAAGGACGAATATCTGTCGTTCCTTTGCGAAAATGCAGGACAGTGGATGGGAAAAGTGCAGATTCCTGTTTTGACAAGGCTTATCGACAATGCTATTTTGGCTGGCTGTGCCGAGTTGGTGTCTGTCCGCGATGTGCAGAATAATGTTCTTGCTGCAGTATTTTTTATAAGGTGGGGCGGACGGTTGTATTATCTGTCGCCAGTGTCGAGCGAGAAGGGAAAGCAGTGCCAGTCGATGACATTTTTGCTGAACGATATAATTGAGCGTAATGCAAATTCGTCGCTTCTTATCGATTTCGAAGGTTCGGCAATCGAAAGCATAAAGAATTTCTATGAGGGTTTCGGAGCAAAGGACGAGCCTTATCCAATGCTTGAGAAGAATATGTGGGTAGCGAAGATGTTGGGGAAATAAGAAGTTTTTTGATAGTTGTAATGCTGTATGGGTAGCGTTACATTTTTTTGTTTTCAATAAATCTTTTTTTGCATTTCAGAGTCTTTATTGTAGATGCATCTAAAATTTTAAACTAAAAAAAGATGAACAGAGAAAACAACACAACAATGAATGAATTTGCGGAACTGCTACGATGTGAACAGCCTCATTTTATGAGGTACGCTTGTTACCGGCTTGGCGACACAGATGATGCGAAGGATGCTCTACAGGAAACTTGCCACAAACTTTGTGACAAATTCACAGCAGATGATGACAATGAGGTGAAAAACTTGAGAAATTACATTTTCCGCACTCTGGCGAATGTCTGCACAACAAGGCTTTCTCAGTCGAAACGACTCGAAACTATTCCTTTGGACCCTCGCTTCGATATGGCCGACATTCAATCGGAAAGCAACGAGGACGACTTAAAACGCATCGTCAAGCTGCTTGACGAGATTCCGGAAGAACAAGCCGAGGTCATTCGTCTTAGAATTTATGGTGACAATAGTTTCGCCGAAGTGTCCGATATTTTATCGGTACCGTTGCCAACGGTGAAATCCCGGTTCCTTTATGGTCTCGAGAAAATCCGCAGAGCTATGAAACAAACTAATTAATTAACCCCAAAAGAAAAATTATTATGAATTGCGATGAATTTAAAAACAAGGTGGCTGATCTTTTCGATACCACCATCGATATGCAAACAAAGGCTGAATGTAACCAGCACATGGCTGAATGTGCAGAATGTAGAACCTATTACGAGGAATTGTCAGAGACTTTCAAGGCTCTGCAACCGCAACCAACAGCCTCAAAACAAAAAACTACTGTCAAGCGCCATTTCATTTGGCGTCCTGTTGCTGCCGCTGCAATATTCTTGCTCGGCGTTGTAATAGGGTGGAACCATTTCTTCTCGACACCAACAGTGGCCGCCGACACGCGTGTCGTTTACCTTGAACAGGGAATCCGCAGCGTGCAGAATGTTGGCAGTTTCAAGATGACGGTCTTCGCTCGCACTTTGCCAAACGAGAACTTTGCTTATTTCGATCCCAAAGCCGACTTCTTGGGAATAGATATTGTACTGATGCGACAAAACGATAGCGTTTTTTATCGTGTGGAAAAGCAGGGCGGACGCAGCATTGTATGTGATGGGGACTCACAATACATGTGGATTCCAGACGACCTATATGTAAAAGGTTACCGTTCTGTCAATTTCCTCGAAAATTTTGTCAACCTGCTTTATCCTGAACGATTGCTATCAATGCAGATTTCGGCAATCTATTTCTCAGAGAAAAACGAGGTGATACGCACAGAAACCGATTCTACCATTACCATAACATTCAAAGGAACGGATAAAAACAACGACTTGCAGCAATTGCTAGAAACCGGCAAGATGGGCGATTGCGAAGTGGAAGTGGAGAATGTATTCTCAAAGAACGACGGATTGTTACGTTTTGTAAAGCTCTGGCTTGTCGAAAAAGGTAAGAAGACTCTTTTGCTATATATCGACAATATCCAGTACAATATTATTATGAGTCGCGCTAGTCTTGTACAAGTTCCAGATGTACAGTGGGTTGATTGTGCCGAACAGATGGCTGAAATGACAGAATTACGACTTCGCCAGCTGCAAAACGAGACTGCTGCACAAGCTGCACAACGCATAATTCAGTCTATAATCAGTGGTAACACCAGCAATGCGAACGAGGCTTTGATTTATTACAAGAATAATCTGGCAGACCTAATTAAGCAGATGAAAGGCTGCAGGGCTACAAATTTTCAGGAGCGTCGCGACAAAGGTTATGCAGGAACATACGTCTTTTACACACTTATATATCCCGATGGCAAGAGCGTTGACAGGCATATTGCTGTGAGAAACGACAATGATAAACATATATGGATTGCTGACGGTGGATTGTAGAATTAAGACGTTATATTAACAAAAAAGCCCGCATTTGCGGGCTTTTTATTTGATTCTCTATTGATTATGCGTACAATTCTTCAAAAATCTTTCTCAGTTCCGGGCTTTCGCGGAGTTCCTGAAGTGTGAATTCTGCGTGGCCTCTGGTATAACCGTTACCCATAATCATGTTAACGTCAGCACCGATACCTTCAGCACCAAGAGATGCCTTTGTGAAGCTTGTTGCCATTGAGAAGAAGTAAACAACACCGTCGTCCTTTGTGCAAAGAACAGCTGTCATTTCCTGATCTGGAACGTTAACGCAGTTGATTGTTACGTCAGCCATCTTACCGTCGGTAAGTTTAGCTACGAGTTCGTTAACCTGTACTGGAGTCATACCAGCAACGCTTTCAACAACGTCACAGAAACCGAGGTCCTTAATACGCTGAGTTGACTTCTGGCTGTTAGCAAGACCGATAACCTTACCAGTTACACCAACGCGCTTCTTAGCTTCGTAGCAGCAAAGCATACCGCTCTTACCACCTGCACCAAGAATAACAACATTCTGGCCATACTGGCAAAGCTTTGCAGTTTGAGCTGGAGCACCAGCAACGTCTAATGCGCTAAGAGCAAGTTTTTCTGGCATGTCAGTTGGGATCTTTGCGTAAATACCGCTTTCGAAAAGAATTGCCTTACCCTTGATGTCAACCTGGTCAACGTCTGGACGGATAGCAAGGATTTCGTCGATACGAAGTGGAGTCAAAGAAAGAGAAACAAGAGTAGCGATACGATCACCTTCCTTAAGGTCGATCTTGCCCTTCAAAGCGTCACCAATCTTTTCAACCTTACCGAGAAGCATACCACCAGAACCTGTTCTTCTGTTGCGGTGCTTACCCTGAAGTTCAACGTTGAGGAACATTTCCTTCTTGATTTCTTCCATTACCTTTTCTTCGCTTGCGCCTTCGCCTGCCTGCTGCTTAGCGTAGTTGTGAATGTCTGTGAATGATGCTGAGTCAACATTTAAAGTTTGTACATCGATCAAAATTTCGTTGTCATAGATTTCGTCCATGTTGTTGTCAAGCTTGTTAGCTGGCTGTGGAAGAACGCCCTTTGGTTCAATAACGCGGTGTGTTCCGTACTTGTTACCTTTCTTTTGCATTGTATTAAATGTTTTAAGTTTGTATTTTAATTAAAATCTCTACGTTTTTTCAAACGGGTGCAAAGGTAGTGAATTTTTATTGAAAAAACTATAGGGACTGAGAAAAAAATAATCGATTGGCAAGTTGTTTTGTTGTTCAAATTTCTCGCTGTTGTTTGATTGTCAGCAACGACGCAATGTATTTTGAAAAAATGTTATCGCATCATTTGTGTTTAAATTAGAATTTGTAATTTTAGCATTTCAAAATTTATAGTATGGCAAATAAAGAAAGCAGAGGAAATTTTTCTGGTAAACTGGGCATAGTGGCTGTGGCGGCCGGTTCGGCTGTTGGGCTCGGAAATATATGGCGCTTCCCATATATCACAGGCGAAAACGGTGGCGGCGCTTTTATAATAATGTATTTGATTTTTGTATTTCTGATAGGTGTTCCAGTAATGTTGTCGGAATTCGCTATTGGACGAAGTACAAACAGCAATCCATATGGTGCGTTCAAGAAATTGTCGCCAAAAGGTGGATGGAAATTCCTTGGGCTGATGGGAATTTTGGCTGCCGTACTAATTTTTGCTTTCTACGGAACTGTTGCCGGATGGACTTTGGAATACATCAAGAAGGCGGCGTGCAACGAGTTTGCCGGTCAGGATGTAGTTGCTCTCGGACAGATGTTTTCTGATTTTACTGCGCAACCGATTATGCCTATTGTTTGGCAGGTCGTTTTTGTGGCTTTAACTGCAATTGTGATTCTTGGCGGAGTGGAGAAAGGCATCGAAAAGGTCTGCAAGTTCCTGATGCCGTTGCTGCTGGTGCTGATTGTTGCGGTATGTGTGCGTGCTGTTACATTGCCAAATGCTGGTAAAGGTCTTGAATTCTTATTCAAACCAGATTGGAGTAGCTTGACTTTCAAGGGCGTGCTAATGGCATTGGGACAAGCTGCATTTTCTTTGAGCATTGGCATGGGCGCAATGATAACATACGGTTCTTATATTAAAAAGGATACTCCGCTTGTCGGAACGGCCGTCGAAATTGCTACTTGCGATACAATTGTGGCTCTGTTGGGCGGTGTTATGGTTTTCCCAACTTTGGCGTTCCTTGGCGCCGAGTCGGTAGGTGGTCCTGGGTTGGTCTTCATCACTTTGCCTGCCGTTTTCGATGCAATGCCGGGCGGATATATTTTTGCAATTCTGTTCTTCGTTTTGCTCTCGGTAGCCGCTCTTACAAGCACTATCTCTTTGCTCGAGGTCGTTGTCGCTTTCTTGAAGGAGGAATTTGGAATCAGTAGAACTAAGTCAACCATTATTTCTTCGGCTATTATAATTTTCTTTGGAGTGTTCTGTACTTTGTCGTTCGGCGTTTTAAGCGACTTTACAATTTTCGGAAAGACGATTTTCGATTGCTTTGATTATCTTACTGCCAACATAATGCTAACTTTCGGCGCCTTGCTGATTGTTATATATGTGGGATGGCTGTTTGGTAAAAAACACTTTGTGGATGAACTTACAGCCGGAGGCAAGGGTAATGCCACCGTAGCAAAAATTATTTTGTTCATTGTTAAGTACATCGCACCTATTGGAATCGGTGCAGTGGCAATCGGAACACTGGTGATAGGTGGAATTGTGTAACATTGACGCGTTTCTGTGGCTACGCCGTTTGATATGGTTTGTTATCGCCCGCTGAGCTACTTGTACTGAGTATAGTCGAAAAAAGTCGAAGTGAGAATGACGTAATATCCTGCTTTTCAACCCTTCAACTTTTCAACCCTTCAACTTTTCAACTTTTAATATATGACCTCCGTAAAACTCGAATCCTACAAAAAAGAAAAACTTACAATCAACATGCTTGCGGCGAATATTTTTTCGCTGGTGCTTTTTATCGTCGTGTTTGCTGCTTTCGGAATCTTATTCCTGGCAATTTATGGCAAAAATACCTTTGAAGCCAGTAATTATACACCTTTAGAATGTGTTTCGTTTCTTGTGCTTGCGATTGTTGGAATAGTTGCGCACGAGTTTGTCCACGGTATTTGCTGGTCGCAGTGCGTTGAAGGCGGCTGGAAGACGATAAAATTCGGTGTAATGTGGAAATCGCTTTCTCCATATTGCCATTGCAGCGAACCTATGAAAGTGCGTAACTACAAGTTTGGCGCTCTGGCTCCTTTGTTTGTGGTTGGCGTTATGCCAACTATAATCGCTTTGTTTGTCGGAAATTCTTTGCTTTTGCTTTTTGGAATGCTTTTTATTGCAGGAGCCGCAGGCGACATAATGGTTTGGTGGATTTTACGCAAGGAAAAATCCGACGACTATGTAGTGGATCATCCAAGTGAGGCTGGTTGCTGGATTTATCGTAAAATTGAATAGAACGAATGCAGAAAAAAATTATTTTTGCAATTCGATTAAATAGAAATTGAAATGATATACTCAATGACCGGATTCGGAAGGGAACTTCTTGAATTCAACGGAAAAAAAATTACTATTGATATTAGAACGTTAAATTCTAAGTCGGCAGATATTTCAACGCGTATTCCAAACCTTTACAAGGAAAAGGACATTGATATCCGCCGTATGCTTTCGCAGTCGCTGCAGCGAGGTAAAATTGATTTTTCAATCAGCGTTGAAAACGTTCAGACAACCAATCCTATCAATAGTTCGGCGGTAATAGCTGCTTATAAGTCTTTTGTGGAAGATTGCCAGAAGAACAATGTGCAGATTTCTTTCTACGACAATAGCCTTTTGTCGTCGATGATTCGTATGCCAGAGTTGCAATTATGCTGTAACGAAGAACTTACCGATGAGGAATGGTCTGCAGTCGAAGGTGCAATTCAGAAGACTATCAAACATTGCTGCGAATATCGTAAGGAGGAGGGCCGAATCTTGGAGAAGGATGTGCTTTCAAAGATTGATTCGATTTTATCGCTTCTTGAAAAAGTTCCTCAGTACGAGGCCGAACGTATTGCAGTTATTAAGGATAAGATTCGCCAGAGTTTAAACGAACTGAACCTAAACGATACGAATAGCGAAAACCGCTACGAACAGGAAATAATCTATTATCTCGAAAAGCTCGATATCAATGAGGAGAAAGTTCGTCTTCGTAAGCACTGCGAATATTTTGTAGAGACGGCAAAGTCGGAAAACGATGCAGGACGTAAGCTCGGTTTCATAGCGCAGGAGATGGGTCGCGAAATTAACACTCTCGGCTCGAAGGCTCATCATGCCGAAATGCAGAAAATTGTCGTTATGATGAAGGATGAACTTGAAAAGATAAAGGAACAGTCATTAAATATTTTGTAGCATGGAACCCAAGGTCGTAATATTTTCGGCGCCAAGTGGTGCTGGCAAGACAACGGTGGTAAAGCATTTGCTTGCAATGCCCGAATTCAATTTGAGCTTTTCTATTTCTGCATGCTCACGCAAGAAACGCGAGGGCGAGATTAATGGCAAGGACTATTATTTCCTTTCGGCAGACGAGTTTCGCAAGAAAATCGAAAACAATGAATTCCTAGAGTGGGAAGAAGTTTATGCCGATCATTTTTACGGTAGTCTAAAGTCTGAGGTTGAGAGACTCTCGGCAGAAGGCAAGGTGGTTGTTTTCGATGTGGATGTCAAGGGCGGACTTAACATCAAGAAATTCTATGGCAAGAACGCATTGGCCGTTTTTGTAAAGCCGCCATCAGTAGAGGTGCTCGAACAGCGTTTGCGCGGACGTTCAACCGACAGCGAGGATGCTATTCGTACCCGTGTCGACAAGGCGTTGTATGAGATTTCGTTTGCCGATAAGTTTGATGTTATCCTTGTCAACGACAAGCTCGATGAAACCTTTGCAAAAGCAGAAAAATTACTGGCTGATTTTCTTGGATAATAGCATTTGAATTTGTTATGATATAAGGCTGTGAAAATTACTTCACGGCCTTTTTTATTTGTCACTCCAAAACATAGGTGTGGTTTTGCGGATTTTCATTAAATTTGCATTTTGCAAAACATATATATGCATATGAAAAGGATATTGGCATTGGTTGCCTTGATTGTTATTTCGGCAACAGCATTTTCTCAATCGACCAAGGTGTTGATTGAAACAACAAAGGGAAATATGACAGTTGTGTTGTACGATGATACACCATTGCATCGCGACAACTTTATAAAACTAGCCGAGAGTGGATATTACGACAGTTTGCTTTTCCATCGCGTGATAAAGAATTTCATGATTCAGGGTGGTGATCCGCAGTCGAAAAATGCTTCGCCGACAGCGCGTCTTGGTAATGGCGGTCCGGACTATACTATTCCGGCAGAAATAGTTTATCCGACTCATTTTCACAAGAAAGGTGCCCTTGCCGCAGCCCGTACCGGCGATAATGTGAATCCGGAACGCAGAAGTTCTGGCTCGCAGTTCTATATTGTTCAGGGGCAGGTGTATACCGATATGAAACTCGACCAGTTTGAAAAGGCTTTGGGTAAAACTTTCACAACCAAGGAACGTGATACTTATGCTACAATTGGAGGAACTCCTCATCTCGATAACCAATACACTGTTTTCGGCGAAGTCGTTGAAGGACTTGGTGTGGTCGATCGCATTGCCGAAGTTGAAACCCGTCCAGGCGACCGTCCTGTAGACGATGTTAGAATCTTGAAGATGAGTGTTGTAAAGGATATTCCGGCAGAAAAACCGGCTACAGAAAAAACAGCCAAGTCGAAAAAGCAGAAGGGTGGAAAGAAATAATGGTTGACAGTTTTATTTTTTCCGGAACTGGTTTCGTAGTTGGAAAGTATGAAGTTTCTAATGACGAAATTTTAAAATATATCCGTATTGGCTATCTTGACGGCTTTAACGAGTCGCGAGCTGCAAAATCAGAGAATTTTGCCGCATACAAGGCAAAAAATCCAGAAGCAACGGCTTTCGACTATATGGCCGAGGCAAAGATGGGCTTTAAGACTCGTTTTCATGTTGTGCCTTTTCCTCCTTCGGCATCACAGTATAGGAATGCTGACAATACGCTGACATTGTGCGTCGGCGCAGTGCAAAAGGCACTTGCAAAAAGTAATCTTTCTGGTAACGACATCGACGCCTGGTTTGTTGGGACGGCGACGGCTCCCCAGCGAGCTCCGGGACTTGCCGAGTATGTGAAGTCTTATTTTTGCTCGGTTGACAATCAGGCGCCTTCTTTTTCGCTTACCTCGGCTTGCGTAGGTTTCAATTCTAATCTTGAGACGGCTTTGTCGTTCTTCAGTTCGCATCCTGAAGCCAGACATATTGTTGTGGCTCATTCGGAGGTTATGTCGGAATTGCTACTTGAAGAACATGATTTTGTTCCTTTTACAACCTTTGGCGATTCTGCGGCGGCCATCGTGCTAAGTAGGGTTGAGACTATTGAAAAATGCGGTGTCGTGGCAATTCGTAACAACGAGGACATTGCAATGCTCGATTTTCTTGGTGCCGATCATAATGGAAATTTATTCATGGAGCCGCGCGTGGTAAAAAGCCGTGCTGTGCCAAATATAACTTTTACAGCACAACAATTGCTCGCACAATGTGGCTGGACTATAGAAGATTTAGCTTTGTTTATCCCGCATCAGACAGGAAATGCAATTGTACATTCGGTGGCCGAAAATCTTGGAATTGACAGGTCGAAGGTTTATCAAGATGTACAAATAAATTATGGTAACTTGTCGGGTGCGTCAGTTCCTGCTTGTTTCGATTTGCTGATGTCGCAGGGAGCTTTCAAGCCTGGCGATAAGATTTTGACTGCTGTTGCTGGTTTGGGTGGCGAATTTGGTGGCTTTGCATACATAATGCCATCTGAAAAGTGCGATTTTATGCCATCGCTTGAACTAAGAGGCAAAACTTTAATGCTTACGGGTGCTTCTGGCGGTATTGGTCGCGAGATAGCACGTTCGGCTGCTCGTAAGGGCGCAGATTTGTTGCTGCTGTATAATTCAAACTCGCAGATAATAAACGATTTGAAAAATAGCATAGAGGCTGATTTCAACGTGAATGTCGATATAGAAAAAGTTGATTTGTCTGACAAAAAGCAGGTGGATAACTTGGTGTCGAAAATAGACAAAAAATATGGCGCTGTAGATTATCTGCTTAATACACATGCTGTTACGGGTAGTCTGTCGCGTGCAACAAAGGTCGATATTTCCGAGTTTGAGGAAGTGTCGAATATAAATTACGAGTCGATTTGCTATTTGTGCGAGTCGATGAAAGGATATGTTCGGGAAGCGGTTCTTATAACAGGTTCCGTTGGCGAGGATGCTCAGTTTGCTGGCTCGGCACCATACGTGGTTTCAAAGCGCGCTTTGCGAGGCTTTGCGCGAGCTTTTGCAAATAAAATATACCATAAAGGTGTAAAATGCATTTATTACCTCCCCGGTTTAATAGGAGCCGGTATGGTTTCAAAATTGGATGAATCGCAAATTCAGGCATCAATGATGGCTGTAAATCAGAAAGTTTTGACGCAAGTAGACGAAATTGCCGAAAGAATGGTTCTGTCAATGTGTCGTCTTAAGGTGCCCGATGTGCGGATTTCGTTTGAGGAAAAGCTTACGGTAATCAAGGACGTGTATCTAAATTATTGATTTAAAGATGTTTGATAACTACATATTTTCTGGATTCGGATATTCTGCTGGTAAGTTTAAAATTACCAACAACGACATATACGATGCCTTGAAGAAGGGCTATTTTGAGGGCTTCGCCGAGGAAAAGATTATTGGCAGCGAGAATTTTTTTAAATATTGCGAGTCAAATCCAGGTGCTACTCCTTTTGACTATTTTGCCGGAAATATAATGGGTTTCTACGAGCGTCATTATGTGCGTCCGTTTCCGCCACGCGAAAATCGTATGCTTGTCGAGTCTTCGTTGGATTTGGCAGTTAAGGCAGTGCGCAAGGCAATGGAAGATGCTCATATTCATGCTAAAGATGTGGACGCATGGTTCGTCAGTACTGTTTCTCCGCATCAGCAGGCCCCGGGAATTGCAGGTTCTGTAAAGTCATTTTTTGTAGATGCAAAGAACTATACGCCGGCATTTTCGCTTATGTCTGGTTGCGCAGGTTTCAATCAGAATTTGCAGAAGTGCATCGAGTATTTCAAGATGCACAAGGAGGCCCGCTATGCTGTTGTGGCTCATACGGAGACAATGTCGTCGTTCTTGAACAAGCGCACGAAGTTTGTTCCGTTCGTGACTTTTGGCGATGCTGCGGCCGCTGTGATTGTCGAGCGCGTGCAAGCCGATGAAAAATTTGGAATTCTGTCCATTTGCAACTATCAGGACATGAAAATGCTTGATTATGTGGGCGTTGACGATGATTGGAATCTATATATGGACGATTCTGTTATCAAGGACCGTGCATGCGTTAACATTCCAAAAGCATCGCGAAAATGTTTGTCGCAAATAGGTTGGGAGATAGATGATATTGATATTTTTGTCCCGCACCAAACTGGCAATGTAATTGTTAAGCAGGCAGCTGCCGAGTTGAATTTCCCGATGGATAAAGTTTTCTTGAAGGCACAGAATTTATATGGTAATATTTCGGGAGCGACAGTTCCTATTAGTCTTGCAATGCTTGCCGAAGACGGAACGTTGGCAGATGGTACAAAGATTTTGAGTGCAACAGCCGGTGTTGGTGGAAATTATGGTGCATTTGCATATTTACATCGGGTTATGCCAAAGCGGAATTCATATTCGTTGCACGCTGGAGAACTTTCGGATAAGAATGTGCTTGTGCTCGGTGCTTCTGGAAAATTGGGGACTGCCGTTAGCAAGGAGCTTGCTTCGCGTGGTGCAAATCTCTGGTTGCAAGGCAATTCGAATACAGAAAGCTTGAAAAATATCCCCGATGCGCAAATTTTAAAATGCGATTTGGGCGACAAGTCATCTGTGCGCTGTTTTATTGACGAGGTTAAGGCGTTGGATGTCAAGTTCGACTATCTTGTGAACCTTGCCGAAAGCACTGGCGAAAATTGCATGGATGTGAACTTATACGCGCCCATTGAGATTATAAATGGTATTGTGGAGAAAATTTCACGAGGTATTCTTGCTGTTGGAAATGGGGCAGAGGACTTGAATTTTGACGAGAACTACAATGCGTGGGCATCCTCAAAACGTGCTTTTCATGGCTATCTTGCATCTGCAAGTGGTGAATTGGCAAAGTATGGAATCAAGACAACTTATCTGCATTTGGGCTTTTTGAATGGTGGTATCGTTGACAAATTGCCCGAAAAGTCGGTGTTCAAGTTTATGGTGAAGTCGCGACAGGAAAATCTTGTGAATTTGGAGGTCGCTGCCGAAACGATTGTCAATGCGCTTTACATTCCGCGTCAGCTTGGCGTCAACTATTCCTACGAAAATTTGATGCATGTCGGTAGGTTGGGGTACGATGAGAATAAGGTGGACTAAAATCGTAAGTTTTTCGGATTACCAAGAACACAAAATTTCTAGCAAAATTTCAGTTGGAAATATAGTTTCTGAATATGCAACCTCTTTAATGTTTTCTAAATGCAATATTAGTTTGTCATTTCTATAAGCCTCCACAATAGTTCCATCAAAACCGCCCCAATAATCAGACAACCAATTGTAGTTCTTTTCCAAAGTATTCCAATACGATATCCTTCCCATCGAATCTGTTTCTTCTACCAATTTACAATGATACCCATCAACATCTTTGGCTTTTGACGATTTTTTTGTTTCTGCACTTACATTTTCACTCCAATCTTCAAGAATTTCAAGTTTTTTACTTTCGATGTCATAAAGTAAATCCTTATGTTTATTCGTTTTTTTATCAATTGCTGTAATTTTTATTTTGTTCTCATCAAAGAATACTTTTCTCTCATCTGATGGATCATATACAAACGCCGTTCTATAATTAATACCTTGATTCTCATTAAAGGCTATCAGATTGTATTCTAATGTTTTCCCACCAAAATAGTTCTTGTATGTAACCATTGTTAATTGTCCAAACACTAACTGTACAATCAACAACAAGAACAATATGAGTTCAATTTTTTTCATTGCTAATTAAAAATATAATCTTCCATAAAAATCTATATCCAAGTATGCGCAAATTGATGCATGTGCAACAAATGTTTCTACCTTTTTCACATTTATTTTAACCTTTCCTCCTGCTTCTTTGACTAACCTATATCCATTCATTATCTCTTGATATGTATTTATATCAGCAGCAGCACAATCTGCGATATTCATATATTTTTCTGTTGATTCTCCGTCAAATTTTCCTTCCCATAATTTTACACTTTCTTCTGCAAGATTAATTATTGCATTGGCGCAACATTCATTGAAGTAACTTAGTTTTTTAGCTTTGACTTTGGCTGTGTCAAGATTTATTTTGAACACACGAAAGTCCCCATTTTTTGAATAAGAAGCAAGTGCCTCGTCAATTTTTGCATATACGCACATATCTTCTGCTGAATAGTTACATCCACTTGATTTTAGGATATCACAAGTAGTAGACTCTCTTAAATTTCTAGATTTCATTCTAGAACTATCTAACGACTCCTTTGTAATACCAGAATCTTTATATAGTTCCCAATAGATAGAATCTACTATATCATTAATGATTAAACTATCATTATAATTAAAATGGTAATTGGACAATTCTTTTAAAAATGACTCACAAATTTCATTGTGTTTCGTAGCAATATTTAAGTTTTTGTATCTATGGTCACAAGATGACAATACTACAAACAATAAAAGCATTGGTAATAAATAAAAATTCTTTTATATATATATTTTTTTTAGTTAAACATACAAATAATTTTGACTATGCAAATATATGTCTTTTTTTACATACACCAATCATTTTTTTTTATAAAAATATTTCTTTCCTTTTCGGATTTATAACCTTTAGCTCGCCCTATGGGCAATTTGAAAGACTTGAGTGTCAGCATTTATAATGCGCAGAAAACCAGACAACAATGACAACAATGAAAAAAATGTAATGTGGCATTATTTTTTTTTGTTAATTTTAGGCAACCATTTGAACTTTTTCGCGTTATGTAAAATGTATAGATGAAGTATTGTATGTTTATGAAGAAAATATTATTGCTTTTTTCGTTGATTCTGTTGGGAATAGGAGTTTTTTCACAGGAATTTTCCGTTAATTTTACTGGAAGACTTAATGGTTCTCAGTATCAACGGATTGATAGTGTGAAGATAACAGATGTTACGCGCAATTGGACAGAAACTTTGGTTTATCCCGATACGGTGATTGTAGTAAATGCTACAGTAAATGTATCTGATGCGGAAATGTATGCTGTTGGTTTTGAACAGAATGTACCAAATCCATTTGATTGCTATACTTCAGTGAATCTTGCTATTCCACAGGATGAAAATGTTAGATTACTGTTATACGATGCAAGCGGAAAGCAATGCGCGGAATTGAATGTCGCTCTGAATACAGGGTCTCATAGATTTGATATTACAGCATCGAAACCGCAGGCATATATCCTGAAGGCGGTTGCAGGAGCAAAAATATATTCCGTGCGTATGATAAATGTTGGAAGTTGTGGTAGCGATGGCATAAAGTATGGCGGATATATTGGCTTGAATGCAAAACTTACCATAGAAAATGAATTTCAGGTTGGCGACAATATGGAATATGTGGGATATGCAACTATTGCTGGCAATGTTGTTGAAAGTGAATTTGTTTCTATGCAACTCAGACAAAGTCAGGATGTTGTGCTGGAGTTCCGTTCGGAAACAGTTGGAATGCTAAATGGTCACGAGTGGGTTGATCTTGGTTTGCCAAGTGGATTGCTTTGGGCAACCTGCAATGTTGGGGCAACTAATCCCACAGACTATGGAAATTACTATGCATGGGGCGAAACTACTACCAAAGAAACCTACAGTTGGGATACTTACCGTTACTGCAATGGAAGTTATAACACATTAACCAAGTATTGCAATAATTCAAGTTATGGTAATAGTGGTTTTACCGACGAACTTACAACCCTTGATGCAAGCGACGATGCTGCTACAGCCAATTGGGGTTCTGCTTGGCGTATGCCGACATTTGATGAATTTGTCGAACTCATAACCAGTTGTACGGTAACTTATCTTGATTACCCAGAATACGAAGTTCCAGGAAGATTGTTTGTTGGTCCAAATGGTAACTCTATTTTTCTGCCGAGGGCATCCGAACGCAGTGATAATGACATGTTCAATCCAGTCCCTGCACACTATTGGTCAAGTTCGTTATATACGGGCATTCCGAGTTGTGCATGGCAATTATATTTCGACCCAGACACTAGTTTTATGCACTATAGCGGATACCGTAGTTATGGACGGTCTGTTCGTCCTGTTTGGAGTAGAGCAAATGATAATGATAGCACTACCATTTCCGTGCCGACTGTAATTACAGGTACTGCATCAGATATAACAACATCTGGTGCTGTAATCTCAGGTAATGTAATTTCCGATGGTGGAGCAATGGTAACTGCCCGAGGATTTATGTATGGGTTAAACGCAGACAACTTTTCGCGTATTGTGCAGGTGGGAGTTGGTGTAGGCAGTTATACAAAAGCACTTACTGGTCTAGTTTCTGGAGCAACCTATTATTACAGAGCATACGCCAAAAATAGTGTTGATACTGCATTTGGTGAAATAATGTCATTTACAACAGAGCCAACCCCTCCAAGTTCTTTGCCGTCAGGATATTTTGATGGGTACGGTTATGTTGACCTTGGCTTGCCGTCTGGTACACTTTGGGCTACATGCAATGTAGGAGCGACAACACCTGAGGATTTCGGAGACTATTTTGCTTGGGGAGAAACATCTGCCAAGGAAAACTATAATGGGAATACCTATCAGCATTGTGCGGGTGCTCATAAATTGACGAAGTATTGTTATGCTTCTTCTTATGGCTACAATGGCTATACGGATACTTTGACAATACTCGAGGCAATCGACGATGCTGCTACTGTCAACTGGGGACTGTGCTGGAAAATGCCGACCTATGACGAAATGGACGAATTGAGAACAAACTGCACCGTGTCAGCAGTAAACCAGAATGGCGTAATAGGAGTTCTATATACAGGACCTAATGGCAATTCAATATTTTTGCCCGATGCGGGATACCGTAAAGATAGAGAATTTGTTTATGGTGGTCCCAATTACTGGTCTAGTAAACTCGCTGCAAGTGGCCCTTATTTGGCGTATCGTATGGGGTATTCAACATTGGATGTTATTACAAGATATTATGGACGGTCGGTTCGTCCCGTTTGTAGTTTCCCTACTGTAATTACAAGCATGGCATCAGACAGAACTACATCTAGCGTATCACTTAATGGAGAGGTAGTCTCCGATGGCGGAACACCGGTAATTGCCCGTGGATTTATATATGGTACAAGTGCGGACAGTCTTTTGATAAATGTACAGAGTGGCAGTGGAGCAGGCAGTTTTTCTGTAAATATCACAGACCTCTCGTATAGTATTGTCTATTACTATAAGGCGTACGCAACCAATAGCGTAGGTACGGTATATGGTGATATGATGACTTTTAGAACGGAAAGTCCTGTAGCAACAACTGGTGCTGTAAATGGTCACGAATGGGTTGATTTAGGTTTGCCTAGTGGATTGTTGTGGGCGACTTGCAATGTCGGTGCAGAGACTCCTGAAGGATATGGCGATTATTATGCTTGGGGAGAAACTGCGCCTAAATTGCGATACAATTCCGACACTTACACTTATACAGATAATCCTGATATTCTGCCAGCGAGTGCCGATGCAGCCACTGTAAATTGGGGAATAGGCTGGCGTATGCCAACATACGATGACATGCGCGAATTGCTAGATTATTGTGTTATAGTCAGTTCAGAACTTAATGGAATAAACGGAAGAATGTTTATCGGTCCTAACGGCAACTCTATTTTCCTGCCCGCTGCTGGCTACCGCAGCGCCAGTAGTCTCCACAGTGTCGGTTCCGACGGCTACTATTGGTCGAGTTCGTTATATTCAGGCGATTGGGTAACTGTATGGTACATCTTATTTGCAGGAGGTTACGGTTTGGAGAATAGTCGGGGACGCTGCACGGGATTTTCCGTTCGTCCTGTTTGCACCCAATAAAATTTACGATTTAGCTATGTCTAGCTAAAGGTTTAGATTTACGGCAGTCGGAAAAAAGTCGGCTGTCGTTTTTGTTTGTAAAACGTGAATAATCCGCTTAAAACATTGCTGTTTCAAAAATTATTTGTACTTTTGTACAACTGAAAAATAAGAATTATGGCAACAATAACACTCAATTATGATGGGAGAAGTGCATTGATGAATGCATCTCGTGGAGGCTATGTTGGCAGGAGGCGCAAAGATTTTGTCACCTTCCGATTCCGACAGCGATTTCTATGGAAATAAGGAGGCCTTGCAGTCGTTCCAGCAGAGTGTTGAACAGGAGAAGCAAGGTTTGACCCGCGAGGTAAGTCTCGATGATGTGAAACAAATGCTTAATCTATAATGTATCGTATAGAATTGACGCCTAAAGCGGAAGAGGAACTTATTGCTTTAGGCAAAAGTTGTGACAAGACGAGTGTCAAGAAGGTTTACCGTCTTTTTGAGGAATTGAAATTGCACCCATACGAGGGAACGGGGAAACCAGAAGCCCTAGTCGGTAATTATACAGGTTATTGGTCAAGACATATCAATCGAAAAGACCGCCTAATATATCGTGTAAAAGAAGAAGTTGTCATTGTGGTTGTTGTGCAGGTGGGGTAGCATTATAACGACAAATAAACCAGTTGTGTCTGGATTACTGCTATGACAGTAAGCGAAAGGTTGCAAATCCAGACAACATTGACAAGTTTCAAAAAATCGGCAATCGTAAATCGTCACTTGTAAATCGTCAATCGTCAATCGAAAATCGTAAATCAAATTCCTTTTATCCATTCCGAAATCGTCTTCATTGCATCCTCGTTGAACGTTTCTTCGTTTCGTCCGTAGAAGTTGTGACTGCCGAAAATACATTTCTGGAACAGGTGGTTCAAACCTTTGAGTTCCAGTATTTTATAATTTGAGTTCTTCGCTTTTTTCATAGCCTTTTCTACGCCGGCAAGATTGTCCTTGCTGTAAACCTGCACATCCTTGTCGCCGTTGAGTGCGAGTACGGGAACCTTGACTTTGCAAAGGTAATACTGCGGATTGAAGTTGATGAAATAGTACATCCACGGCGAGAACATTATTTCAACGTTTGTCTTTAGTGCTTCATCGTTGGAGCCAGAAGGAACAAGTTCTTCCATTTCCTTCATAACGGCGAAGACTTTCGGCTTTTTCTCGTCAATGCTCAATTTCTTGTCCTTTAGGATTTTATATTCCTTTGTGACAAGTTTTGTGTACTGTTTTGCAATATCTTCCGAAATGCCGCTCGACTTCAGCACGTCGTAGTTTTGGCGAGCCATAAGTTGCGATATTTCCACTGCGGGACCAGCAAGCATAACAATGAAATCTACATCGTTGTTTCTTAGTGCAACCATTGGCGCTATCATTCCGCCTTCGCTGTGTCCGATTATGCCTATTTTCATATCTTTTAGTCTGCTGTCGTTCTTGATGAACTTAACAACCGATTCTGCGTCAAGCGAAAAGTCGTTGGTCGTTGCACTTGCAAAGTTGCCTGTCGATTTGCCATAGCCACGGTCGTCGTAGCGAATAACGGCTATTCCGTTGCGGGTCAAGTAGTCGGAAAGTACTAGGAATGGCTTGTGACCAAAAATTTCTTCGTTACGGTCTTGTGCTCCAGAGCCGGATACAAGAATTACGACTTTCTCGCACTTGTAGTCGTATGGCGCTGTTAGTGTGCCTGATAGAGTTACGTTTGCCTTTGTATTATGGATTTCCACCTCCTCAACTATGTATGGAAAATCTTTCGGGTCTTGTTTCTTGGGTTTGGGTGTATAGCCTCGTTTTAAATTAAGCGGAATCGTTTTACCACGTTGTGTGAATTGGCAGAACAAGCTGTCGTTTGTCGGTTTTGTGTTTCCGGTTAATTTCACGTCTATGTTTTTTATTTCAACGCTGAATGTTTCATCCACGAATTCGGCTTTGTCAACTTTGATTCCGTATGCGGCTTGGTCTGGCGAGTCCATTGTGATGCTGTCTGGCGAAAATCCTTCGATATGGAAGACAACTGTCAGCGAAACGCTGTTGCTTATGTTTAAGTCGCCGCTCCAAGTACCAATTATACTTTGGGCAAATAACGAAGTACTCGCAATGAATGCGAGTAAAAAAAACAATATTATTTTTTTCATTGTATTACTTGATGAATAAAGAAGCAACCCCGCCGACAACAAGACCGCTCAATGTTCCGATTATAGTGTTGGTGAAAATCTTTTTCCTGCCTTTGTTCTGGTATCCGTAAACAAAATATTCGTCATCCTGAAATTCGGGGTGGAGTTTGATTATTCCTCTTTTGGTTGGACGTATAAATGAAAAGCCGGCGGCGTAAACGATTGGAACGGCAAAGCCAAGCATCGGACGTCTTTCGTAGCTGAAAATATATATCATCGAGCCGGCTCCAACGACAAATCCGCTGGCGCATGCCCACCACGCATTGAATTCGTCTCGTGCAATTTGCTTGCCAAGAACGACTTCCTTCATGTCGTAAACCGAAAATTCGCCTTCTTGGGTCGGAAGGTATAATATGCTGTCGTTTATCGACCATATATCGTTGGTGTCGAAGTATTTGGTTTTTATCTTGCCGTTCTTTTTCTCCATCCTGATTTGAAGCTCTGTTGGCGAGTTGTTGTCAGGTAAAAATGAATAATCTTTGATGTTGTACTGTGAGCCGTCAATCAGACTTAATTTAGCCTGCGAAAATGTAATTGCACTGGTAAGTATAAGTATAGATATCAATATTATTTTTCTCATGTCTGTAGCCATTAATTTTCATTGGCAAAATTATATAACTTTTGCGACCGACCATAATTTTAAAGCCTAAAAATGCTAAATTTGCGTTCAAATTTTAGAATGATGAAGCGTGTTATAAAATATTTGATTGTACTGTCGGCATTTCTGTCGAGTGTTGCTGTTGCTATGGCTGTTGAGTTGCCGCTGAGTGATACTTCAAAGTTTAAGGCAGTTCCTGAGATTATGTTGTTTTCCAATTTCCACCAGGGTGTTGGCGCCGACACACGGGAACCTAATTTCGAAATCAAGCGTGCTACTTTCGGCTATCAGTTTTATGTCCCCAAGGGCTTTTCTTCAATTATTCGTCTTGATGTAAGTCCAAATCTTCCGTTGGGGCAAAATTACAATACCGTAAATGTATATTTGCGTGCGATGTACATTTCGTGGAAAAGAGGCAAGTTCGTGTTGAATACAGGTCTGGTCGACAACATGCAGCACATGACACAGCAGAAATTCTGGGGTAAAAGGTATATCTTCAAGTCATTTCTTGATGAATATCGTTTCCTGCCGTCTATTGATTTGGGATTCAATGGTCGCTACGATTTTCTCGATAATCTTTCACTCGAGTTTGGAATGATGACGGGTACTATTAAGGATGATAGTGTCTCGTATGGTAAATATTACTATTCTTTGTCGCTCAACTATTCTCCTGTGAATGAATTGCAGTTTAAGGTACATTCTACATACTCGTTTCAGAATGAGGATTTGTTTACCGCAGGTGCGTTTGCCGGCTGGAAAATTCTTCCGTGCTTGCGCCTTGGCCTCGAATACAATGCGAAGTTTAGCCCCGGAAATATTATGCAGCATGGCGCTAGCGCATATATGATTTATGACATCCTTGAAAATAAACTGGACATATTTGCACGGTACGACTATTTGACATCATCGACTCATGCGGGATTCGTCCCGTCGTGGACCGTCGTTCCCGACGGCATGGCCTTGCTCGGTGGTGTTGAATGGAAGGCTTGTGACTTTGTGCGGCTTTCTGTAAACTATCAGGGTTGGTTGCCTCGCGTCGAAACCGATATCACTAAGTCCTATGTATATTTAAATGTAGAGTTTAGGGTTAATTAAATTTCATCTGGTTATGTCTGAAATCTCTGATAAGCGAAAGGTTAAACTGGTATATTCCAAGATCGGGCAGGCGATTAACAAGTATAATCTTATTGCCGATGGCGATAGGATTATGGTCGGTGTCAGTGGTGGCAAGGATTCTATGACATTGCTGGCGACATTAGCTACCCGCCGTCGCTTTGGCAAGGAGAAATACGATATAGTGGCCGTGCACGTTGATGTCGAAAATGTGCCGTATTCAGTCGACCGTGAATTTATTGCAGATTTCTGCCAGAAAAACGATGTGCAGTTTGTATACGATACAATAACTGTTGATTTTGAAAAGGATGCAAAAAAATCCAAGTGCTTCCTTTGCTCTTGGCATAGGCGTAAACGCTTGTTCGAGCTTACCGGAGTGTATAATTGCAACAAATTGGCTCTCGGTCATCATCTTGATGACGCTGTCGAGACCTTGATTATTAATATGTGCTATCATAACAGCATAAGTTCAATGCCTGCATCATTGAAGATGTTTGATAATCGTGTTGAACTTATTAGGCCTCTTATTTTGTTGACTAATAATGAAATACGACAGTTTGCGACTATAATGGGATTTCCTTTGGAGAAGGCGAAATGTCCGTTTGAGAGCAAGACTAAGCGTTATCAGGCGGGGGAAATTGTGGCGGAAATGGAAAAGCGTTTTCCCGAAGCACGTCATAATATTTTCAAGTCGATGCAGAAGATTTTTGTGGAATATCTGCCTGTTGAAGAAGGGGAAAGTCCTATTGTTGATGGCTTGAACGTAAAGAATTCGTGATGTCCCTTATCTCAAGATGACAAGTTTCTCGAATTTCTCAACTGTCGTGCCGGTCGGATTCTTAACTTTAACTTTGTAAATATAAACGCCTTTGCCGATTTTGTCGCCATATTCGTCAAGTCCGTCCCATTCTATAGGTTGGCTTAAATAGCCGTCACAAGTCATATTGGCCTCAAGAGTTTTGACAAGTTTGCCAGATACAGTGAAAATGCTAATGATAACATCAAGGTTTTCGTATGGCTGGTTGTGTCCAAAATAGAACGACGTGTGCGTTGTAAACGGGTTCGGGTAGTTGAAAATCTTATCTATTACCATCTCCGAAGAGTTGGCAACTATAAAGTCGATGGAACTTTCGTTGCTGTTGTTCATTACGTCCCATGCCTTGATTGTCATTGTGTGCTGCCCAATTTCCAGTCCCGAATTAGGGTAGCTTACGGTTCCCGACTTGTAGTCGTCCATTCCCGATTCGTAGAACTTATTAAGGATTTTTTTCTCAGATGCATTTTCGTCAAGAGTCATGGTGATGTCGTGTCCAATGCCATTGCCTATTGTGTTAATGCCAGATTCGTCGCTGATTTTTGCGATAAGAAGTGGGTTTTCGTTTACAATGCCGCCGTCGATGAAGCTTTCGTCATTCATATATAGCTCGATAACTGGACCTTCGCTGTCGTGTATGCCGTTTTCGTCGGTGCCGCCAATAACGATACTCCTGTCGTATCCGCTTGCTTCTTTGTCGGAAAAGTTGTTGGCATAGTAGCTGATTTTTCCATAGTCGAAATAGTATGCAATGTCAACCGGTATGATGAAACTGAACTTGAACTTTCCGTTTGTAACGGTAGACTGTCCATTGAATATCATATTTCTTTGAGCGGTGTATGTCAATGGTTCGTATCCGTCATTGCTCTTTGTCGTGTATGAGTTGCGCTTGTCGTATACCGACGGGTAAACTATGCCGTTGAAATTTGGTGCAGGATTGCCGCTTTCGTCGTATATCATTCCTTCTATGGTTACCAGTCCGGTAGCTCCTATGGTGTCGTTGAATTCCGCTATAGGAATGTCGTTGACTTTTGTCGTCTTGACGGAATAGCTTGGCTGTGCTAATGTTATTGCAGGGTCGCCAAGCAGGACAAATGACCTCATGTTCAGGTCGCCGGTTTCATTCTTTCCAAGGGCGACACATTCGCCTATTGTTGCAGGTTTCTGCCCTTGGTTTTCTTCCAAGTGGCTGCTGAACATGAATTTATAGAAATTGCTTACAAGCTTTTCGTTTTTAGTGGAATATACTTGTCTAACTGTGGAGAATAATGCAATAGCACCAGAATTTGGTGCGAGAAAAAGTTGTTCGCCACCAGAAAGGAAGGTGTGGTCGTCAAATGGTGAATAGTCGCAGGTTGCTGTTACGATTAGCGGGTATTTGTTCTTGTTTTGCAATGAATTGATCGAATTCAAGGTAAAAACGCTTTCGTGTGCCCAAGCTTTTGGATTTCCGTGTCCAACCCATGTGACTAGTAGAGTTCCATTGTTTATGTTGTCGATTATTGCTTTGTTTACATCAGGATATGTGCTTCCGGATGCGGAGTAGATTTGCTCGTAGTCGTCGAGGTATATTTTTTCAATGTTTAGGTATTGTGCGCTGAATTCCAATTCTTTAGCAATCATATTTTCGGCATTCTCCTGATGGACGATTTCATTGTTTTCGGCATCGTCGGCTATTATTGTAGCTTTGTTTTTCCAGCTTCCGTAACTTTCGGGCGAGTAGTAGCTTCTTATCTTTTCGACAGCGGCGCTGGCTTCCTCAGCAGTCTTTACTGGCATTCTTCCTATGCCCATGTCCATTTTGTCGGTTGAGGCCACTTCACCTTCTCCTTCGTCTAGGCATACAAAAAAGTCGTCGCATGTTATTGATAATGTGTTTGCCAGAGAATTTACTGTCTGGTATGTAAGTATGAAGTTGGATACGCTGCCGTCGGCGGTTTTGTTGTCGTAACTGCCATCGCCAATAAGAAGTACATTCTTGGGCATGGTCGATGCGCTGGCTCGGTCGTAAAACATCTTTATGAAATTTCTCATGGCGCAGATGTCGGGACAACCAGACGAAAATTCATTGTAGATCTTTTCCGGCGTCGTAACTACCACTTTCATGTTGTCCTTGCTCTCGTGAAGTTGCTTTAAGTCGTTTGCTTGTGCGGAAAAATTTGGGTGCGTAATAATTATAAGGTCGCAGTTGCCAAGTCCATGAAGATTCTGGTTGCTAATTTTTCCAACATCGTTGGCGTTGGAATAAATAGGAGAGGGGAAATTATAGCTTGGATTGAATGCTATATACTCTTTTAGAGTGTCGGATGCTGCTTTGAACTTGAAGTTGCTTGACGCATACGAACCGGCTATCTGCTTGGCGTTGATACGGTCGCTAATATCCCAGACAACAATGTTGCTTGGCGCCTGTCCAATGGTAAATTCTGCAATTTTGCCAGGGCCTACAGACCTTAAATCGCGGAAACTTATGCAACCGTTCTCCATGACAAGACTTTTCCTGACTTTTAATCCGATGTAGTCTATCCATCCTTTTGCAGTGGAAGTTCCCTTCACGAATGTAATGCCAAAGTTCATTGTGTTGCCGCTAGGTCTGAATATGGATGAATATGTGGCTTCGTTCCCGTTGGCAATAGTAGCAGCAATATTTGCCCTGCCTATAGATACCCCATTTACAGTAATGTCGAAGTGGCTGGCGTTTGCCGAGGCGGCAGCAAAATGGAAGTAAGCCGTGGCTGTGTCACCGATAATGTTGTCTTCTTTAATCGTTTCATTCATTGTCAGGTAGTAGTCGAAGCATCTCCACCAAAAAGTACGCCCGGTCTTGACGATGGAAATGGAGTCCTTCTCGAGGAACGAATACTTGTCGTATGATGTAACAGACACATTTGAGGTTGCTTCGGAAGGCGTCGAAGTGGCTCTTTTCCAAGTTCCCTTGTCTGAAACGAAGTAGTACGAAAAGTCGGAATAGTTGTGAAAGTCGTGTGTGAACTTTCCGTTGCTGTTGTATTTAATGTTATGCGGACCGTCGGCGTAGAATAGGATGTAGTCTCCGTTGTCGAAGACTCCGTTGCTGTTGGCGTCAATTTTCATGATGCTTCTTTCCGGGACGTCATCAACATATTTGTTTGCAAATATCGCTGGCGAATTGTCGCATATGGTCTTTGACTCTGAGCCGCCATATCCGAACACACCGATAGATGAAAAATTGCTGAAGCCCATTTCTACCAGTTGCGTGTATGTGATTTTGTAAATGCCCGATTCGGCAACCTTAATTTTATACCATTTGCCCGACGACAGCTTTGATTCGCTGACATAGCTTCTTGTCGCTTCCCGCTTGGTTGTTGTAGCCAGTTTTATTTCGCACTCAAATTCGCTAAGAATTTCGTAGTTGCCATTTATTGCATTGATTCTCAATGGCATAATCTCAATTTCCAAGGAGCTTTGTTTCCTTGATTTGCAAACTTCAGCTTTTATCTCCGGTTCGTTTCCAAGTTCAGATATCTTATATATACCTTTTAATATATTGTCATCTATTGTTGTGTAGCTAGCTCTTTTTAATGTGACACTTTGTATTTGAGAGCCGTCGCCAATGTTTCGGCGACTTTTGTATATTGGGAAAAAATCATAGTCTCTGTTGTCTCTGTTTTCTGTAAGGAGGATTTTGATTTTAGAGTCGTCTTCTAAAATAATTTCAGAATTTCCCTTTATGGATATTGAATCCTTGAATATGATATTTTGAGAATAAGCAGTTTTTAATAAACTGAATATCAATATGATGCAGAGTGCTTTCTTCATTTGTTAAAAAAAAATAAAAAAAAAAGTTCTTTTGTTTTCTCAAACGACAAATTTAGTGTAATATTGTGAATTTAAATTATGGAGTGAAAAATATTTATCATTCACTAATTATAGATGGTAAAAATATTATGGTAAAGCGATTTTTAATTTTACTAACTCTGCTGATATTAGGGAGTTATGGCGTGTCGATAGCGCAAGACGCACACTTTTCGCAGTTCTATGCAAATCCGTTGTACTTGAACCCGGCTTTTGCAGGATCTGAGAGATGTCCGCGACTTTCTATGTCCTATAGGAACCAATGGCCTGCTTTTGGGTCGACCTTTGTGACATACAATTTGGCATATGACCAGTATTGGCATGCATTGCGTGGCGGTGTCGGAATAAACATTGTAAATGATGTACAAGGTTGTGGCGATGGTAAAATAAACTTAGCTACAATCAACGCTATGTATTCGTACACATTGCAGGTGTCAAAGAAGTTTTCTTTGGCTGCAGGTTTTCAGGCTTCGTTTGCAATGAAGAGAATCGACTGGGATTTTGTTTTCCCGAATATGATTCATCCGTTGTATGGACCTATCTATGCATCGTTAGAAAATCCTGATATAATTAATACAAAGCGTAATTATGTCGATTTCTCTGCTGGTATCATTGGTTTTACTGAAAAGGTATTCTTCGGCGTGGCTGTACACCATCTTACAGAGCCGTCGGAGTCATTCTTGAGAGGCAGCGATGCAGTATTGCCACGTAAGTACACAGCTCACTTCGGAACAGAGATACCTATTAATAGTAGTAAGTTCAAGAGAGGCGATCTCCTTATCGCACCTCAGATTCTTTTCCAGCAGCAAGGCGCATTCTTCCAGCAGTTCTACTGGGGTATGTATGTGTCGAGAAGAGGTATTCTCGCTGGCTTCTGGTTCAGACAGACTTTCGAATTCCAATATGACGCATTCGTCATGATGGTTGGTTATAAATATAACAAGTTCAGATTTGCCTATAGCTACGACTTGACAATATCGAAGTTGAGCAACTCTACTTATGGCGCTCACGAGTTGTCTGTAGCTTATACTTTCGGTTGCCACGAAAAGGCAAAGAAGATTTCGACAATAAGTTGTCCATCATTCTAGTACTAATATAAAAAGTTCAAGTTTTATGAAAAGGAATGGTTTAATTATTTTGGTGCTTCTTGCAGCTGCAATTTTGGTTGCTTCTTGTAAGAAAGATGTTTCCAATACAACAGGTTGGAACTATAATGACCCGAATTTCGGCGGATTCCAGAATCACCCCGGATACGAGCAGGAAACTGGACCGGGCTTGGTTTTCATTGAAGGTGGTACCTTTGCAATGGGACGTGTTGAGCAGGATGTAATGCACGACTGGAACAATATTCCAAGACGTGTTACTGTATCTTCTTTCTATATGGATGAAGTTGAAGTTACAAATCTTGACTACCGTGAATATTTGTATTGGTTGTCGCATGTTTATGCATCAGACTACAGATTCCTGTATACACAGGCATTGCCTGATACAGCAGGATGGAGAAGTCGTCTGGCATATAACGAACCGTTGGTTGAGCTTTACTTGCGTCACCCGGCATACGAGGATTATCCAGTTGTTAATGTTTCTTGGAACCAGGCTTCTAAGTATTGCGAATGGAGAACCGACCGTGTCAATGAGTTGATTCTTTTAAGAGAAGGTATTATCGATAAATATCTTGCTCCACAAGACCAGGCTAAGCACTTTAATCTTGAGTCTTATTTGTTCTATGCAGATAATTTGGATCTTTCTGTTGATGAATCAGGAAAGGGTCCTGACGGAAAGATTGAAAACTTATATGTAGATCCTTCTGTTTTGAAGGCAGGAAAGAAAGGTGGTAATGCAAATACTGGAGATGATAGACGTTGGGTTAATATCGAAGATGGTGTTTTCCTTCCGCGCTATCGACTCCCAACCGAAGCTGAATGGGAATTCGCTGCTTTGGCAATCGTAGGTAATGAATATAAGGAGAGAATTTACGAAAGACGTTTGTATCCTTGGAATGGTCATTATGTACGTAACGATTCTCGTGGTGAAGAACGTGGTAAGATGATGGCTAACTCTATGAGAGGTCGTGGCGATGCTATGGGTGTTGCAGGAGCTCTTAACGATAAAGCTGATATTACCGCTCCGGTAAGAAGCTACTGGCCGAACGACTATGGTTTGTATTGTATGGCTGGTAATGTTAACGAATGGGTTATGGATGTATATCGTGACATGACCTTTGAAGATATGGATGAATTCAGACCATTTAGAGGTAATGTTTTTGAAGACTATCAAATTATTGTTGACCCAAGGTCTGGCGATATGGAATTGACTCCTGAGGCTGAAAATTATTTCGACTATACAGGCAAAATCCTTAAGAAACCGGTTCGCGATGAGTCTTGCTTCAATAGAGAAAACTATACTACATCCGACAATAGAAATTATCTCGATGGTGATTTGGAATCATTGACAGCTTTGGGTGAAGTTACAGAGTATTGGATTAAGGACGAACGTTATAAGACTCAGTCAACTGTTAAGGAGTATAACGAATTCCTTGATTCAACAATGATTACCGAAACAAATCTTGATACTTTGGCAAACTATATCGGCGATTTGTACCCAGGCGCTACATTGATAGGCGGAACAGAAATCTTGTTGCCTAACGGTGTTAGAATTAACTTGGAAGATCGTACATATACATTGCCTACAGGTCATGAAAGAACTCCTGAAGGAAATGTTGTAATGCCAGACGGTTCAATGATTCTTGAAAACGGTAAGATTATGCTTGCTGATGGTAGTGTTGTTTACCCAGACCAAATTTTCGTAAACCAAACTACTAACATGTACGAATCTGGTAAGTGGGGTTCTGATGGTACAGCAGAATGGGGTAACGCAGATTACAATCCAGGCAACCCGAAGTTGAACAAGGGTGAAAAGATGACTTCACTGATTACTGATAGGTCAAGAGTATTCAAGGGCGGTTCTTGGAAGGATAGAGCTTATTGGATGGTTCCAGGTACAAGAAGATTCCTTGACGAAAACAAATCTCGTTGCGATATCGGATTCAGATGTGCCATGATTAGAGTCGGTGCACCTACTCAAAGCAAATAATAGATGTTTTTTATAAAGTAGCCTCTCCAATGGAGGGGCTATTATTTTTTATGACGTATGATTGAAGAGATTTATAAGGTATTCGAGAAAAGCAGACTGATATCGACTGACAGTAGAGTCATATCACCAAACTCAATATTTTTTGCTCTGTCGGGCGAGAATTTCGATGGAAATAATTATGTCGATGCCGCGCTGGAAGCTGGTTGCGTTGCTGCTGTCGCTTCAGACAAAAGATTCTTAGGCAGAGATAATGTTTTCGTCGTAGAAGATACTTTGAAGACTTTGCAGCAACTAGCAAATTATCATAGGCGCAAACTGAATATTCCAATTCTTGCAATTACTGGCACAAATGGAAAGACAACAACTAAGGAGCTAGTCTCGACTGTACTTGCAAAGAAGATTCGCATTTCATATACTAGTGGGAACAAGAACAATCATATCGGTGTGCCACTGACGCTCCTGTCGATGAATAGAACGGTTGATATGGGAGTTGTTGAGATGGGTGCAAACCATCCTGGCGAGATTAAGACTTTGTGCGACATCGTTGAGCCAAATTATGGAATTATCACTAATGTAGGCAAGGCGCATCTTGAAGGTTTCGGTTCGATTGAGGGCGTTATGAAGACAAAGGCGGAATTGTATGATTATTTGGATGCTCACAATGGAACAGTCTTTATGAATGCAGACAACGAGTTGCTTCAGAAGATGATTAGCAACCATCATAACTTAAATATTGTCACATACGGCAAGGGTGCTAATTGTTATTGCCGTGGCAAATATTCAGAATATGCATATCAGACAACGGTTACATGGGAAACCGCAACAACCAATGGCTGTGCAAAATCCAATTTGATCGGCACATATAATTTCGAGAATATCCTTGCTGCTATTACGGTTGGCAATCATTTCGAAATACATCAAACGGCAATTGACGCCGCAATATCTGATTATATTCCTAAGAATAACCGTTCGCAGATGACAAAGACATCGCGAAATACTTTGATTCTTGATTTGTATAACGCAAATCCTACCAGCATGAAGGCCGCTATTGAAAGCTACAATGCAATAAAGGAAGACCATAAGTCGGTAATTCTTGGCGATATGCTCGAGTTGGGTGCTGAGAGTGTTTCGGAGCATAGGAATGTGCTTGAAAATATAAAGAACAGCGGTTATGAAACAGCTTATTTTGTAGGTAGAAACTTTTTGGAATTTGCCAGCGAATACAATAACTACCAATTTTTTGCAACGGTAGAGGATTTGAACAAGTATTTTATCACAAATCCCGAAAAGGGTAAAATGTTCCTTATAAAAGGGTCGCGTGGCGTCCACCTGGAAAAAATTATAGACTGTCTGTAAAATGAATTATATCTTATCCGATGCCGGATTTCACAAGAGATTCCAGCCGTTGTCGTTGACGCGCAGCATTGCCGATTTCAGGGTTGGTATCTTGACTGTTCGCGAGAAGTGGGAAAAGTATCTTGGAGCAAAGGTTTATGTTTCTACTGAGGCGTATTTGCAACCAAAGTATGGTGTTGTGCCCGAAGGAGAAGCTATAGTAATATCTTCGTGTGTTATCCCTGATCGTAAATTTGTAGAACGGATTAAATGCCTGTCGGGTACGACTTTGTGTAAAAATGGATTTGTGCTTGCATATCCAGTTTCGCAAAAGGGTCAGAAATGTGAAGAATATGATGGCGACATCGCAGTGCTTCATGCGTTGACAGATATTTTCAGCTATAACGGTGCTGAAATAAAAAATGATTTCGAGTTGCTGACGGCGGGTCGTAAGTCAAAGGAAATAAGTGCAACAAATATTGTGTTTGGCAAATATCCTTTGTTTGTTGAGGATGATTGCCAGATAGAGTGTGCAACGATAAACACAAATGATGGTCAGGTATACCTTTCGGCACATTCGGAAGTGATGGAAGGTGTCAATATAAGGGGGCCTTTTGCCTTATGCGAGCATGCGGTGCTGAAAATGGGAGCCAAGATTTATCCCGATACAACAGTTGGTCCATGGTGCAAGGTAGGAGGAGAACTTAACAATGTCGTTTTCTTTGGCTATTCAAATAAGGCGCATGACGGATTTCTTGGAAATACAGTAGTCGGAGAATGGTGTAATTTTGGCGCAGATTCCAACAATTCCAACCTGAAGAACAATTATGCAGAAGTTAAGCTATGGAATTATGAGACGGAAAGCTTTGAGCCGACAGGTTTACAGTTTTGTGGACTAATCTTTGGCGACCACTCGAAATGTGGAATAAATACGATGTTTAATACGGGAACTGTCGTTGGTGTTTCGGCAAATATCTTTGGCGCTGGTTTTCCAAGAAACTACGTGCCTTCATTTTCGTGGGGCGGAGCATCTGGCTTTACGACCTATAAGTTAGACGTGGCAATAGAAGTTATGAAACGGGTGATGGCCCGTCGGCATGTAGATTTCACAGAAGTTGACAAAGCGATAATCACGCATATTTTTGAAAACAAATAAGAAAAAGCCTCGATTTTGTCGAGGCTTTTTTTATTTGACATATATCTTTTGTCCTATTTGAAGAATGCTTGTTTCCGTCAGGCGGTTCAGCTGGCACAACTTGGACACCGAGGTGTGATACATTCGTGCCACATGGCTTAGTGTTTCGCCTTTCTTGATAATATGGTACTTTGCATTAGGGTCTGGTGGAATATACGAATATGTAGGGTCCGGATGCGGGTCAACAACAGTAAGAGAGCTGTTTTTGTCGAGATTCTTGTAGGCATATTCCATAGTTGTGGTGTTGATAGTTACATTGCGGTTCACGCAACGAATGGAATCGTTGAGCGAATGCGAGAATAGCCATTCGTAAGTTTCCGGCAAGTAGAATACGCGGGCAAGTTGTCCGTGGTTGACACCGCTCATTCTGTTGAAAATAAGCAAGCTGGTATCACCACATTGAATCATGTTGTCGACAACGGCTTGTGACTGACCAACACCAACAGCTCTGTCGGCAGTACCGTGCATAATCCAAAGAGGAACCTTGTTAAGTCCGCAGTAATTCTTTATGGTTCCGCCACCACAAAGAGCAATGGCGGCAGCAACCTTCTCGGGATAGCTGCCAACGTAGTCGATAGTACCAAAGCCACCAAGACTCATGCCAAGGACATAAAGACGACAGGTGTCGGTTTTGTATGTTTCTGTTGTCCAATTTACAATCTTCATTATTTTGTCGGGATTCCATGCCGAACCAGGATTTTGCGGAGCAACAATCAAGGCGTTTATCTTACGTCCCTTGGCTACAGCATCGAGTGGTCCGTATTTGCGAACAAGAGCAAGGTTGCGACCGCAAAGGCTACGTCCGTGAAGAAAAAGAACTGTTGGTGTCGTGTGCGAAACAGAGTCGTAACATTCCGGTACATAAACCCAAAAGTTGTATGTGTCCTTAACCGTGTCGCGGTATGCAATTAATTTTTGTCCGTGGGTGAGGACTGGTACGAATAGTATTATTAGAATTATAAACTTTTTCATTGTATTGATAATTTATAGATGTGAGTGCCTCTTGAGCCAATAACGATGTGATTGTCAATGATTATAGGCGAGGACTCAAAGTTAATGCCTATTTGTTTGTTAATTAGAATTTTGCCAGTTTTTCCGTCGATTACATAAGCGCGACCTTGAGTGTCGCCGGTAAAGACAAACATTTCATCATTGTCGTTCATGATGGCAACTGGAGATGACCATGCGTAGCATTTCAAAGGAGTGGAATAAACTATTTCGCCCGTATATTTGTCAAAAGCGAAGAATTTTCCAGAAGAAGGAGGGTCGTTAAGGCAGATGTTTGTAAAAATAAGATTCTTGCAATTGCCTTTGCCCAGCAATGGAGTAGAGTACATGCCGCCGTCGAAGTGTTTTGTGCCGATGGTCATTTTCTTGCATTCAATTGTTTGTTGCCATTGCCTTTCACCGGTTAAGCCGTTGAGTTTGACAAAATATGACAAGCCACTTGTGCCTTGACGGTCAATTTCGCAACCAGAGTAAAGATATGGAATTCCATCTTCGATTTCAAGCACGGGCGAAGCGTCGGTGTCGTCGTGATTGTCGTAGTACCATATAGGATGCAAGTTTTCGAGGTTTATGCATAGGATATTTCCGTGGTTGTCGGTTGTGTATCCATAGTTTTTATAAACGGCCATCGACGATTCCATTCCAGCAGCATTACAACCGTTGGCGCGATACCTTAAAGTGGAATGAAGCTTGAGCGAATTTCCGTGAACGGTGAACTTGTAGATAGTTCCGTTTTCGCCAATCCTGAAAAGAAACCCACCGACAATTAGAGGCGAAGCATCGTAGGCTCCCCATCCTCGCCAAGCGTTCTTGTCGCGTGGAAAGAGGTGTGTTACAGCATGATTGTTAAGGTTTATAACTTCGGCGCCAATAGGTTCCGAACGAGGAATCCCATGACCGACGTATAGGTTGCCGTTCAGTGACGGATCGAGAGATGGAGTTCCTTTGATGTTGTTGCCGGCGTCAATTTTTTTTCTTGTAGGCAATCCGGTCCGGTAGTTTATAAAGTGAACATATCCGCTAAGCGAAGCAATTATTATTTCTTCGTTGTCGAAATTCTCGGTTATAGAGTCGGTATGCTTGAAATGCTCAACCTGTTCGTCTGACCAGTTTATGTAAATTGGTTGTCCAGTCCAGCCGGTACCACCGCCCCAAGTGCCAAAACTAGTTTGTGTATTGTCGAATTCGGTTGTGTATTCCCAGTCGATGGTGATGTCGGTAGGTGTGCTGTCGATGTGTCCGCAGAATGTGGCATCTCTAAATGGCGAACCTCTAAATGTAAGTATTCCGTGAATGTCCTTGTATGCATCGTCTGTATTTGAGAGGTTTCCCGGTGTAGCCGTGTCGAAAATGGTAATGTCATACTGCAGATGTTCAGTTGACGGATATGAAGTGTCGGGTAGGAAATCGGGCTCTTTAACTTCTTCGGCAGGCATGGTGTCGCACTCTAGGTTTTCGTTTATATTTTCCTTCGTGTTGTTTCCTTGGCAAGACACACATTGCAAAACGATTGATGCTGTGCAAAAAATAGCAAGGAATATGACTAATGCATTACGAAACATGTTGACCTCTAAAAAAACGTCGCAAAAGTAAGAAAAAAAACTATAAGAAGGACAAGGTAAAATAATCATGAACTTTTGCTGAAAAAAAAAGTTTAAGAAATATGAAAAAACATGTAAAACTATGTTGATATTTTTTGTAAATTTGGGAGGTAACATTTTGTCTATTAGTCTATGGGGTATATAAGTTTCGATAAAAATCAGCTGGTAAACCTGGAGTACTCGCTAAAGCGGGAGCTTATACGTACGAGTAGGAGTGGTGCATACGCCAGTTCAACCATAATAAATTGCAATACGAGAAAATATCATGGGCTGTTGGTTTGCCCCATGGAGGATATAGATGGTGACAATCATGTTCTGCTGTCGTCGCTTGATGTGTCTATAATTCAACATGACGAAGTGTTTAATCTCGGTGTACATAAATATCCTGATGGCGTTTATTTCCCGAAAGGGCATAAGTACCTGCGCGATTTTCAGATAGAGACAATCCCATACTTTATATTTAGGGTCGGCGGAGTTCTGTTGAAGATGGAGCGTATTCTTAGCGACGATGACCGTATAATGTTGAAGTATACCTTGCTGGATGCTCATTCTGAGACAAGGCTGCGTTTGCAGCCGTTTCTGGCATTTAGAAATGTGCATAAGCTTAGCAAGGCTAACTTTTTTGTCAATACCAAATATGCATCTGTTGAAAATGGTGTCCGCATGAGAATGTACGATGGCTACAAGTACCTTTATATGCAGATGTCGAAGGAATGCGAATATGTCCACGTTCCCGACTGGTACTATAATGTTGAGTATATCGAGGAGCAGGAACGAGGTTACGACTATCGTGAGGACTTGTATGTGCCAGGTTATTTCGAACTGCCTATAAATGTGGGAGAATCGGTGATATTTACGGCGGCAACAAGTGAGATTCGTCCGGAAGATATTTCTACAAAATTTGACGATGAATTGGCAAAACGTTCGCCACGTAACGACTATGAGGAATGCCTACGCAGTGCTGCTCAGCAATTTATCTGCAAGCGTAATGACAAGACCGAGATTGTCGCCGGCTACCCGTGGTTTGGACGTTGGGGGCGTGATACCTTCATTTCGTTGCCCGGCTTGACATTGTATGCGGGTAATGAGGATGCGTGCAAAGAAGTTCTTGACACGATGTCGTCGGAAATGAAAAATGGACTTTTCCCAAATATTGGAGCAGGGGCAGAAGCGGCGCTAAATTCGGTAGATGCTCCGTTGTGGTATTTCTGGGCATTGCAGGAATATGCAGCTACGCTTACGGACAAGAAGCAGATATGGAAACAGTATGGCAACAAGATGAAGTCGGTACTGGAGGCATATCGAGAAGGAACGCATTTCAATATAAAGATGCACGATAACGGACTGATATGGCAGGGAACGCAAGGCAAAGCATTGACATGGATGGATGCTGTAGTGAACGGCAAGCCGGTAACTCCAAGAATTGGCTTTGCTGTTGAAATAAATGCCTTGTGGTACAATGCTGTTATGTTCTCGTTGGAGTTGGCGGAAGCATGTGGCGATGTTGAATTTGTTGAAAGATGGAAAGATATACCAGCAAGAACCAAGGCTTCGTTTGTGGATTATTTCTGGGATGATTTGCTGGGCTATCTTGCGGATGTAGTAACTTACGAGAACGCAGACTATTCTATGCGTCCGAACCAGATTTTTGCATGTTCGTTGCCATATACGATGGTTACAACCGACATGTCGGCTTCGATATTGGAAAAAGTACGAACAATGTTGTTAACGCCAAAGGGCTTGAGGACATTGTCGCCCGATTCGCCGAGCTATAAGGGCGTTTACTTTGGAAATCAGGAGCAGAGGGATTCAGCATACCATCAGGGAACAGTATGGCCATGGTTGCTCGGACATTTCTGCGAAGGACTGCTGAAGGTATATGGCAAACAGGCTTTGTCGCTAGTGAAGAAGATCGCATATTCGTTTGAGGAGGATATGACAGTTGCAGGAATTGGTAGTATTTCGGAGATTTACGATGCCGATCCGCCATATTGTCCGCGAGGCGCAATAGCTCAGGCATGGAGCGTTGCAGAAGTGCTGAGAATATTTGCGCTAATAAAAAAATATTCAGAAACTAAATAATTGTCGCTATGAGAGTTTTGATGTTCGGATGGGAATTTCCCCCACACATTACAGGCGGACTGGGAACGGCTTGTTATGGAATAACGAAAGGACTTGCGCATTTTGGCACCGAGGTGATTTTTGTCGTGCCGAAGGCGTATGGCGACGAGGACCAAAGCTTTGTTTCGATACGCAATGCAAGTGATGCGGTAATTACCGAGAGAGATGTGAAGGAAACCAAGGTATGGAAAAATTTCCGTTATATCGAGGTCGGTTCCCGCATTGTACCATATATGGATCCGGAGGATTTCGCAAAGGTTTATGAAAGCCAGATTCCTGGTGTGAAAATTTCAGAGACCTTCATGAATCACAAGTATAATTTTTCCGGTTCGTACGGCCCCAACCTTTATGACGAGGTTTCGCGTTATGCATTGATAGCAGGACATATAGCCGCACAAAATGAATTTGATGTCATTCATGCGCACGACTGGCTGACATATTTTGCTGGAGTAGCCGCAAAGAAAGTATCAGGAAAACCGTTGGTGGTTCATATTCATGCAACGGAATTCGACCGTAGCGGCGAGCATGTTAACCAGCGCGTTTACGATATAGAGAGAGCCGGCATGGAAGCCGCTGACAAGGTTATTGCGGTAAGCAATCTTACCCGAAATATAGTGATTAACCGTTATGGAATTGATCCTGCGAAAGTCGTTACTGTCCATAATTCGGTAGAGCCGGTGAGCATGCCCGAAATTACCTTGCACAAGGGTTTCAAGGAGAAAGTGGTAACTTTCCTTGGCCGTGTGACATTCCAGAAGGGGCCGGACTATTTCATAGAGGCGGCAAAGAAAGTAATTGACCGCGATCCGAATGTACGTTTTGTGATGGCAGGAAGTGGTGATATGCTGAACAAGATGGTGCGTAGAGTGGCGCAACTTGGAATTTCCACAAAATTTCATTTTGCCGGCTTCCTGAAGGGTAACGAGGTGTATGAAATGTTTGGCATGAGCGATGTGTATGTGATGCCGTCGGTAAGCGAGCCGTTCGGAATTTCGCCGCTCGAGGCAATGATGTCGGATGTGCCGGTAATTATTTCAAAGCAATCGGGTGTGGCTGAGGTTCTTAAGCACGCCATCAAGGTCGATTTCTGGGATGTTGACGAGCTGGCTGATTCGATTTATGGAATGTTGCACTACGATGCATTGTCGCAGATGTTCAAGAAATATGGTAAGCAGGAAGTTGAAAATCTCAGATGGGAAAATTCGGCTTATTATGTTAACGAGGTTTATAAAAGTGTTTGTGGATATTAAAAAATAAGATATGCGTTCAATTTGTTTCTATTTTCAAGTACACCAGCCGTTTAGATTGAGAAAGTATAGATTTTTCGATATCGGAAACGACCATGAATATTTCAACGAGTATGAAAACCGTACGATAATGCGCAAGGTGGCCGAGAAGTGTTATCTGCCCGCAAACAAGTTGTTTTTGGACTTGGTAAACGAGTATGGCGACAATTTCAAGATTTCGTATTCGCTGTCGGGAACAGTAATAGACCAGTTTGAGAAGTATGCACCAGATGTGCTGGAAAGCTTCCAGAAATTGTTTGCAACTGGACGTGTAGAGCTGCTTGACGAGACATATTCGCATTCGCTGGCATCGTTGCGCAAGGAAGATGTGTTTGAATATCAGGTTCGTCGCCACAGAAAGAAAGTTAAGGAACTTTTCGGCATGGAACCTAAGATTTTCCGTAATACCGAGTTGATTTATTCCGATGAAATAGGCGATAAGGTTGCAAAACTCGGCTACGAGGGAATGCTTACCGAGGGCGCACGTCACATTATGGGGTGGAAGAGCCCTAACTATTTGTATTGCAATTCGATAAATCCAAAGTTGAAACTTTTGCTGAAGAATTTCAAGCTGTCGGATGATATTGCTTTCCGTTTCTCAAATTCGGCATGGGACGAGTATCCGTTGACAGCGGAAAAGTATGTTTCGTGGTTGAATTCCATTGAGCCCAATGAAGAAGTTGTGAACTTGTTTATGGACTACGAAACATTCGGCGAGCATCAGTGGAAGGAGACTGGAATTTTTGACTTTATGCGGGCATTGCCGGAAAAGATATACAAGTATTCGGATTTTCAGTTCAATACGCCAAGCGAGGTTGTGGCAAAGCATAATCCGGTAGGGATGCTTAATGTGCCGTATCCGATATCGTGGGCAGACGAGGAGCGCGACCTTACGGCATGGCTTGGCAATGAACTTCAGAACGAGGCCTTTGAGAATTTATATAAGCTTTTTGAACGCGTAAAGGAGCTTGACCAGCCGGATTTGTGGCGCGACTGGCTATACTTGCAGACCAGCGACCATTTCTACTATATGTGTACAAAATGGTTCTCGGATGGAGATGTGCACAAGTATTTCAATCCGTATGATTCGCCATACGAAGCATTTATCAACTACATGAACATTCTGAACGACTTTAGGATAAGGTTGGGAGTGTAGATGAGTGGTAAAATGGACGCTTCGCGGTTCCAAGTAGTTTATACGCTATCGCGTATGATGTCGCTTCGGCAATTTGAGCAAGCTCATTGCTCTCAGCTCGCGCGAACATTGACGCTACGCTGTTTGAAGGTCAAGGTATCGCTAAAGGCGATGTATTAAAACATGGCTAAAGCCATTGGCGGTGGAAGGGTCTGTTGGTACATAGATAGTTTTGTTTGGAAAGGGAAAAAATCATGCTTTTTCGTCAGTCACAGAAAATGTCCTGATAAATGTCACCGAAACCATCCAGACACTTGTGGAAAAATTTAAGATGAACGAAAGAACAATTCGTATGGATCTGATGGCTTTGCAACAAAAGGGTCTTGTCCGTCACGCAGGTCCGAAAAAGAATGGACATTGGGGAATTGTGAAAGCTAAAGCCGAATAACCGCTCGAATTCATACCGGAAAAATTAGTATTTTTGCAAAAATAAAACGACACAAAGCAACTTATGACACCTACACTCGATATAGATAAGAAATACAAAACAATATGCAACCCAAAGAACTTATAGAACGAAAACAGTACATGCAGCAACTTCGCGACCTGAAAGATCAGAACATTATAAAGGTCATTACGGGAGTGCGGCGGTGTGGAAAATCCACTTTGCTACAAATGTTTGCCGATGAATTGATTCGTTCAGGCATTCAAGAGAAGCAGGTCCAATTCTATAACTTTGAAGATTTAGATACGCTCGCCATTGGGGATATTTATCAGATTCATACCCATATCAAAGAAAAACTCGTTTCAGACTATCCCAATTATATCTTTTTGGACGAAGTGCAGAATATCAATGAGTTTCAGCGATTGGTCGACAGTCTCTACATCAAACCCAATGTGGATGTTTATATAACGGGTTCAAATGCCTATTTGCTTTCGGGCGAATTGGCCACACTGCTGACAGGACGTTATGTGGAAATCAATATTTTACCGTTGCAATTTTCTGAATATTATGATTTTATATTGTCAAAATCGCCAAACTTGTCAAAATATGAAATTTTGGCGAATTTTCTGCATTTCGGAGGTCTTCCAGAGTATAACAAGCAACTTGAAATTGGTGAGAAGCAGGCGGATATGTTTGCCGAAAGCATATTGAAGACTATCGTAGAAAAAGACATTTTTCAACGGCTGAACATCTCCAACAAGCACGATTTCAACAAAATACTTGATTTTGTGTTCGATTCCGTTGGTTCATACGTCTCGCCCCGTTCCATATCCGACACCTTGCGGGCCAATGGGACCGTAGTTGACAAGCAAACTGTTGCCAAATATTTGGACGCTTTGTGTGAAACGTATTTGATATACAAGGTGCCTCGTTTTGAGATCAAAGGGAAAGGACTGTTGCAGACACTGAACAAATATTATGTTGTTGATCCTTGTTTTGCAAAAGTCCGTTTGAAAAAAGCAAAGCTGAAAGACCGTTCCCACTGGCTGGAAAACATGGTATATCTTGAACTGGTCCGTCGCAACAAAGAGGTGTTCATTGGCAAGCGCAATAATCTTGAGGTGGATTTCGTTGTGATTGACAACCAAGATTACACATCGTACTACCAAGTTGCTTGGACTACCGAAGATGCCGGCACGCTCGAAAGAGAGTTGGCTTCGTTGAAGGCCATTAATGACTCCTCGCCCAAATACCTCCTGACAACCGATGTGGATTTCAATCCCGTTTACGAAGGAATACGAAAACTGAATGTGGTAGATTGGATGCTGCAAAACGATTAATAGAAAACGAATGAAAGAATTCAATATAGATAAAACCAACTGGAAGAAATGTCATCATTACAAAATCACCTGTAAGTCGAAAATAATCGACTTCTTGGAATCCATTTCCATAAAAGCATTCTTGGGGAATGAGCCAACAAATGGGATAATATTGTGAAAAAGAAAACTTCAGATCACATTACAAAGAGAAAAAATCGTATCTTTGCAGAATATAGCAATAATTTACACATAATGATTACCAAACAGGCACTGGGCAACACGCTTTTCGGTATGGCCGATATCCTACGCGACAAGGTGGAAGATTACAAATCATACATCCTTTCACTGTTGTTCTTCAAACGTCTTTCCTATAACTATGTATGTGGAAATGTAAGGAATAGCAACAAGAGTATTCGATAAAAATTGTGTATAAGTAAACATTGATAAAAGATAATAAAATAAACCGATGACTGACTACGAGAAGAAAACCGATTTCATTGTGGCGCAATTGCTCACAAAGG
>CALDKB010000016.1 GCA_937899245.1 uncultured Bacteroidales bacterium
CGATGCAGAAGCAGAACTCGTTGACGGTGTTTACACATTCGCAAACGTAACTGCAAACCACACAATCGCAGCAACATTCGAAGCAATTCCAGTTGTTACCTACACAATCACAGCAACAGCAGGTGAAAACGGTACTATCACTCCAGAAGGTGAAATTACAGTTGAAGAAGGCGACACAGTAGCATTCACAATCATAGCTAACGAAGGTTACCAGATTGCAAGTGTAATGGTAGATAGCGTTGAAGCAATCGAAAATGTTGTAGATGGTGTTTACACTTTCACAAACGTAACTGCAAACCACACTATCGAAGTAACATTCGCTATCAGCGAATCTGTTGAATCTCTCGAGGCTGGTTCTATTGCAGCTTACCCGAATCCGAACAACGGTATGTTCAATATCGACTTCAGCAACATCGAAGGAGATGCAACATATCAGATCGTTGACGTTAAGGGCGCAATGATTGACACTCGCAACATCAACGTAATGAACGGTGAAACAATGAACTTCAACTACGATCTCCGCCCAGGTACTTACTTCGTAAGAATCATCACTTCGGACAACGTTTATGTTGAACAAATTGTTGTAAGATAGCAGTCGTACGGACTTTATAGTCCATACCATTACTATAATGATTTAAGGTCGCTCCAACAGGGGCGACCTTTTTTTGTTCTTCATCCTTTTCCTGTCTGTACAAATTTTTCCGCTGTCACAGCTCTCATTTTTTTTCGTGTTTTTTATTCAATTCCCATGACAAAGACTTATTAATAAAAATAAATGTTGTAAATTTACGCTCTTTAAAAGTGGTCTGTAGTAGGATTGCAAGTGTTTGAAAATAAGTGTATTAGTCTTTTTAGGCCGATGTCCCGATGGTATATAACTGGGGAAAATAATAATGAGAAAAGTTTTTTTGAGTTTACTTTTGATGCTTTTTATGGCTATAGGAACCATAGCACAGGAGTGTCTTATTAGTACATTCCCGTACACAGAAGGTTTCGAGTTGGGTACTAAACCGGAATGTTGGGAGGTCCAAGGCGACAACTATTGGTCTTTCGGAGCATATGGCAATTATCAAGGCGGTACGCCTTTTTCCGGTTCATATAATGCTTTATGCTTTTATAGTGGCTCTAACCATGAAAGCATGCTTGTTTCTCCTGTTTTTGATTTCGGAACACGAGAAACTGCTATTCTTTCATTTAGGCATACGCAATTAAGATGGGGGTCAGACATAGACAATCTCGAAGTATTATACCGTACTTCTGATGCAGATTCATGGCACCAGCTGGCAATATATACTCAATCGCTTAGCGAATGGACTACTGAAATCATTGTTTTGCCGAACTTGTCTTCTACTTATCAAATTGCTTTTAATGTATATTTGAATTATGGATATGGCGTTGCACTCGACGAAATCGAGGTGTCTATGCCTGATTGTATATATAGTACTGATATTACCGCTTATACAACAGGAAACTCGGCAAATATTTCGTGGTCTGAAAATGGTGCAACCCAATGGCAGGTGTTTGTTTCTGATAGTATGATTGATGATTTGTCTTCTGTTGTCGCTACCGATGTTGTGGCTCCTATGTATTCAGTTACAAATTTGACTGCTAATACTAGATATTATGTTTATGTCCGTAGCAAATGCGATGACAGTGGGTATAGCAACTGGAATTGTGTTCCTTTTACGACTGATTGTTCGTCGGATGATGAATATTCGGAAAACTTTGAGAATGTTGCTGTTTCCGGTCTTCCTGAATGCTGGAGAAATTATTATGGGGGAATTTGCTCTTTGACAAGCTATAGTTCATACGAAGGAAATTATGGCATGGAATTGCACGTTGATGTCCCGGACAGCCTTATGGTGTCAATGCCTCCAATTAGCAATCTGGCCTCCAAGTATATAAAATTCTATGCCCAATTAGAAGAGGGTTTAGTTAGCCAATTCGAGGTCGGATATTTGGATGAAACAAATCGCTTCATCGCTATTAATGATATAGATTTGGATTATAGTTTCAATGAATATATAGTCATTCTCAGTGAAATACCAAGCACTGTGTCTAAAATAGCTTTTAGACTGAAGACTTTGGATTATGTTTACGTTAATATAGATAATATAGAAGTCTCAGAAATTCCAGCATGTATGTATGTCGAAGGAGTACATCCTTTGCATGTTGGAGCAACATCTGTTACTATTGCATGGACAGATCTGGTGCCTGCTTCTGCTTGGCAGGTTGTCGTTTCTGAAACTCCTTATGGAGATCCGGAGGGGGCTGACGTTAAGGACGTTTCTTCAAATCCATGCGTATTGACAGAGCTTAATGCTGAAACTACTTATTATGCTTATGTTCGTGCATCATGCGGCGAAGGTCAGTATAGCGAATGGAAAAGCTTTATCTTTACAACCGATTGTGCTCCTATAGATGCACCTTACTATCAGGATTTTGAAAATGTTATTTTTGGTAGTTTGCCTAATTGCTGGGAATATTATTATGGTAAAAATATTATTGTAAACACCGAATTCCCTTTCGAGGGTAGCAAAAGTTTACGTATGTATTCTCTTGATATGGATAGTGCGTTGGTTGCATTGCCCACGCTTTATAACACCAATAACTTGATGCTGAATTTTTATGCAATGTTGATTGAAGGTTCTGTCAATGCTTTTGAGGTTGGGTATATGACAGACGAAGAACAGTTCGTGGCCGTAGAGAATTTTAATCTAAATGCAAATTTTAGAGAATGTACTGTATTTTTCACCGATGTGCAGGAGCCTACATTGAGAATTGCTTTCAAAGTGAAAGATTCTGATTACGCTTATGTTTTTATTGATAATGTTAATGTTGTAGCAGTTCCTGATTGTTTGTATGTCGAGGATATCAGACTGGAAGATATTTCTGATACTTCTGCAACAATTGGTTGGAGTAATGTAGATGGTAGTTCTGCTTCTTTTTCTGCTTGGCAGTACGTCGTGTCTACATCTGAACTTAGCAATTCCGATCTGGCAAATCCTGAAGTGGCAACGGTTAACGAAGTGTCAACTAATACAGTACAGATTACTGACCTTAATCCGGGAACATCATACTATATATATGTACGTTCATCATGCGGTGAAGGTCACTATAGCGAATGGAGAAGCTTTTCGTTCTATACCGATTGCCCGCAGATAAATGCGCCGTATTATCAAGATTTCGAAGACATTCTTATTGGCGCTTTTCCCGATTGTTGGAGAGTTTATGATGAAAGAGACTCCTATGTGCGTGTGTTTGATACTTATTCTTACGAAGGTGTAGGTTGCTTGTCCTTGTTTTCTATAGGTGGGGATAGTGTTCTTGTATCATTGCCTTCAATTAATAATCTCAATTCCTTGATGATGTCTTTTTATGCTTATTTGGATTATGGTAATATCGAATCATTCGAGGTCGGTTATATGACAGAACACAATAGCTTTGTTGCTATTAAGAATTTCGAGCTCCAATCGGATTATAATAAATACTTTGTTTTCTTAAATGAAGTGCCGGATAACGTCTCGAAATTAGCTTTCAGAATAAAGGATTCTGATTGCGCTTATGCTTTCATTGATAAGATAAACGTAACTGCTATTCCTTCTTGTATGTTCGTCAACGAACTAGATATTGTTGATTTCGATGCAACTTTTGCTACCATTACATGGACAGATTATATGGATGCTTCTGCTTGGCAGGTTGTGGTTTCCGATTCATATCTCGACAATCCTGAAACTGGTATTGTGATGGATGTGTCTTCTAATCCTTACGATTTGACTGGACTTGAGCCAGCAACTACTTATTATGTATATGTTCGTACTGTTTGTGGTGATGACATGTTCAGCGAATGGTCTAGTCTTGAATTTTACACACGTCCGGAATGCTGGGTTGACAATGTCAGGGTAGAAAATGTCGAAACTACCTCGGCCACTATTGTTTGGGATGCTGCTGATGCCGCTACCGCATGGAAAATAATTGCGTCTGAATCACAATTGACTGGCGATGAGCTGGATGCTATGACTCCTGTAGAGACAGAGACTCCTGAATACACTTTGACTGAACTTACTCCAAATACTCTTTACTTCGTTTACGTAAAGGCTATATGTTCTGATTTGGGAACAGATTGGGAAATGGTATGTTTAAATACTCTTCAGTACTTCTCTACGCTTCCTTACGAATGCGATTTCGAGGATGAAACGGAAAATGCCAACTGGACTTTGTGGAATGTTTTAGAGCGTAACAAGTGGTTTATTGGCTCTGCTGCTAACAATGGCGGTAATAAAGGACTTTATATTTCTGCCGACAACGGCATAACTAATACATATAATACAAACTTTAGTTCTATTGTATATGCTTACCGTATGTTTAATGTAGAAGTCGCTGGCGATTATATTATTAAGTACGATGCACGTGTTAGGGGCGAAAGAGGTTTCGATTATGCTCGTGTTTTTGCGGTTCCTGTTTCTGCTAATTTCGATTTTTATAATGGATATAATGGTATTGGGGAAAATTCTTTGACCCAGGGCTGTATTGCCGCAGATAATGGAGCTATTTGTAATGTCAACACATGGTCCACAATGGAGAATATAGTGCATTTTGACGAAACTGGTGTTGTCATGCTCGTATTCTGTTGGAAAAATGATGGTACTTCAGGAGCACAGACTCCTATAGCTGTCGACAATATTTCTGTTAAACATGTACCTTTCACTATTACAGCAACGGCTGGTGAGAATGGAACTATTACTCCTGAAGGTGAAATTACTGTTGAAGAAGGCGACAACGTTGATTTCACTATCGTAGCTGACGAGGGTTATCAGATTGCAAGCGTATTGGTCGACGGTGTCGAGGCAATTGAAAATGTTGTTGACGGTGTTTACACTTTCGCAAACGTAAATGCAGACCACTCTATAGAAGTTACATTCGCTATCAGCGAATCTGTTGAATCTGTCGAAGCTGGTTCTATTGCGGCTTACCCGAATCCGAACAACGGTATGTTCAATATCGACTTCAGCAACATCGAAGGTTGTGCAACTTTCCAGCTTATTGACATAAAGGGCGCTATGATCGACTCACGCAACATCAACGTGATGAAGGGTGAAACAGTGACCTTCAACTACGACCTCCGACCAGGTGCTTACTTCGTAAGAATTATAACCTCGGACAGCGTTTATGTTGAACAGATAGTTGTAAGATAGCAGTCATACGGACTAAACAGTCTGTGTTACTATATCAAAAAAAGGCCGCTTAATGCGGCCTTTTTTGTTGCAGCAGACAAAGTTCATATAAGTGTTGGAAAGTTAGTGCTACGCTATCCGAAGCAACTGAACCTTTTCAGCTGGTCCATGTCCAGAATTGTTATTTCCTTTTTGTTAATGGAAATAGCGTTTGCTGATTTCAGTTCAGCGAGAATGCGCACCAGATTTTCGGTTGCAAGTCCCGAAAGTTCCGCAATGTCGCGTCGTGTTACCAGTGTGCCTATGGTTTCGCTTCCAAAGACATTTTCAGAAAGGTATATCAGCGAGTCGCACACTTTGCTTAGCGATTGCTTGTTGGAAATGGAATTTAGTCGTTCGTAAATGTTCTGCAGTGAATTTGCGTACATTGCAATTATTTCGTTGGCAAAAATGCTGTTATGTCTAATAATTGAGTCGAAGACAGTACGCTCAACCAGATATACCTTAGATAATATAAGGGCCTGGCATCCGAACCGGTAATGGTTGTCGCCATATAGGCACGACAGTCCAATTATGCTGAACGGTTTTGTGATTTTGAATATTGTGCTTTTGAAATGGACATTCTCAACAGTTGACTTAATGAGGCCTTCCTTCAGAATCATAATGTATGTTGCGAAAGAACCCTGTTTGCACACATTTTCGCCCTTTTTGAACTCGATTTCTGTGCTCGTAAGGAGTTTTATTTCGCTTTCAAGAAGCCCAAGTTTTCGCATGTAGGACATCATATTTGCATTTAAATCCTCGTTGATAACCAATTTTCTCATTTGTCAACTTATTGATATATATATGTTTAAATAAGTAAAAATTTCAATACAAAGTTATAAAACATTGATAAATATCAATGATAATTTAGATTTTTTTTAATAAAAAACACGATAAAAAGTAGTGCAATGAAAGTCCACTATGAAATAAAATGCGTAATTTTGGGTTTCAGAACTTAATTTTTAACTAAAAAAATAATATCATGAAAGTTAATCAAATCATGTCGGGTTTGAAGAAAAAACACCCGGGAGAAAAAGAGTATTTGCAGGCAGTACAGGAAGTATTGGAAACTATCGAAGAAGTTTACAACCAGCATCCTGAATTCGAACAGGCAAGAATTATTGAACGTTTGGTTGAACCAGATCGTATCATTAAGTTCAGAGTTACATGGGTTGATGACAAGAAGAGAGTTCAGAACAACATCGGTTACCGTGTACAGTTCAACGCTGCATTGGGCGCTTACAAGGGCGGTCTTCGTTTCCACCCAGCAGTAAACGAATCAATGTTGAAATTCTTAGGTTTCGAACAGATCTTCAAGAACTCTTTGACTAACCTTCCATTAGGCGGTGCAAAGGGTGGTGCTGATTTCGATCCAACAGGAAAATCAGATGCTGAAATTATGCGTTTCTGCCAGGCCTTCATGTACGAACTTTGGAGAAACATCGGTCCAGATTTAGACTCTCCAGCTGGTGACGTTGGTGTTGGTGGCCGCGAAATCGGATATTTGTATGGCGCATATAAGAAATTGGCTTGCCAGCACAGTACTGGTGCTTTGACTGGTAAGAGCTATGGCTGGGGTGGTTCTTTGATCCGTCCTGAAGCTACTGGTTTCGGTGCAATGTACTATGTTGAAAGAATGGTTAAGTTGAACGGTGACAAGATGGAAGGCAAGAAGATCGCTCTCTCTGGCTTCGGTAACGTAGCTTGGGGTGCTGCAACTAAGGCTGTTGAATTAGGCGCTAAGGTTGTTGCTATTTCTGGTCCTGACGGCGTTTGCGAAATTAAGAACGGTATCACTAAGGATATGATCAACTATATGCTTGATATGCGTGCTTCTAACCGCAACAAGGTTGAAGATATGGCTGTTAAGTTCCCGAAGGAAGCTAAGTTCACTGCAAAGGCAAAATCTTGGTCAGTAAAGTGCGATATCGCATGCCCATCTGCTTTCCAGAATGAATTGAACGAAGACGATGCTAAGATGTTGTTGAAGAACGGCGTTAAGTATGTCGCTGAAATCTCTAACATGGGTTGCCAGCCAGCTGCTATCGCTACTATCCAGGCTGCAGGTATTCCATTTGCACCAGGTAAGGCTGTAAACGCAGGTGGTGTTGCTACTTCAGGTCTTGAAATCTGCCAGAACGCAGGTCATATCAACTGGACTCCAGAAGAAGTTGACGCTAAGTTGCACAAGATCATGAACGACATCTTCGATATGTGTGTTCAATATGGTAAGCAGGCTGATGGTACTATTAACTACGTTAAGGGTGCTAACATCGCTGGTTTCATGAGAGTTGCTAAGGCTATGATGGCTCAGGGCATTATCTAATAGATAATAAACTTTCGAATATAGGCCCGCCAATTTGGCGGGCTTTTTTTTGTGCTCAAAAATCAATATCTTTGTGGAAAATATTTAACCTATGAAAATATATTCTATCGCTTTTTTGCTTTTCGCATGCTTATGTGCTTCTGTTTCTTATGCGTGTGATACTACTCTTGTCGCTCGTGACGGATGGCGCATTATTAGTTTCAGCAGCGAAGAACCTGCTGGTGAAGGCGCTAACAATGGACATGCCATTCATTGTATCGACGGCGACGTAACCACTTTCTGGCATACCGAATGGCAGGCAAATCGCCCGGATTACCCGCATGAAATTTGCATCGACCTAGGTTCCGAACATCCGATTAATGGTTTTAGCTTCCTTACTCGTCAGGGAACTACTAACGGTAGAATCAAGGATTTTGAATTATATCTTTCTAACGACTCGCTGGAATGGGGCGACCCACAGGCCGTTGGTCGTCTTGAATATCCAAATCCATCGTCAACGGAACAACAGTCGGTTGATTATTATTTCGGCGCTGTCAATTGCCGTTTTGTGCGCCTGAGGGGATTAAGTAGCGCTGCCGGCGACGTTTACGCTATGTGTGCCGAATTGAATTTCTACGAGGATACTACCTGTGGCGCTGATGGTCGTCTCAATCAAATCGTAGTGTTGCCCTCAATTTCAAAGCAGTTGAGTACTAACGGACCTATAGAATTGTCGGTATCTTCAAATTCTGCCATTCCAATGTCGTACGAAATAGTCGCAGGTCCGGCAACCGTCAACGGAAATATCCTTTCCTTGTCGGGAACTTCCGGCACTGTTGAGTTGCGCGCATATAACGACGGTAACGAAAATTACTATCCTGTCGACCGTAGGACAAGTTTTGTTGTTATTGACCTTAACGAATATTTCCCTGAAATTGTGTCTAAGCTGACCGATGCATACGATTTGCAGATGCCTGCCATGTACACATATCTGCTTCATGCGACTGCAACAATCGACGAGGCTGATTACTTGTCGGTTGAGGCTATAGGATATGTCGTAGATGGCGATACGCTTGAGGTCGAAAATGTTAATGGAGACTACCGCGCGTGGTGGACTCCTTCGGATTTTGGCAACCATACGGTAATCGTTTATGCTACCGGATCCAACGGCAATGTCGCAATGGATACTCTTAGCATAAATGTGACGGCGCAAGTTGAATCGCAAAGCGTGCAGACTTTCGATGGCGATATCATTGACATGGGTACCATAGGTTCGCAGTGGTTTTATGGCACTTACGAATTGCCGCAGTTTGTCGGTACATACGATACTATTATTGCCAATTTTATGGTTTCATGCCCGAATGTGCCAGGAAGTTGTGACGATTGGGACCGTATGGGGTGGGTGCAGATGAAGGCTCCTGATGGAAATTGGATAGAGTTGTTCCGGTATATTACCCCGTATGGACGTGGCTGCAGTCACTCTATTGATGTTACCGACTATGCTTCGTTGCTTCAGGGTAGGGTTGAATTGAGAATGTACATCGAAACTTGGGGAACTGGCGGCTGGCAATTGGATTTGTCTTTCGACTATCATGCAGGAACTCCACAATACCTATATTCTACAATTGAAGAAATTTGGCAGGGAACATACGATTTTGGAAATTTGGCCAATTTGCAGCCGGTTCCGGTCAAGACTATCAATCCGATTGAGAATACTGGCGCTGCAAAAATCCGTCTTGTGACAACCGGTCATGGTTGGGGCGATAACAATTCGGGTAATGCTGCTGAATTCTATCACGCTATGCATCATTTGCATGTTAATGGAATACAGACTTTCGAGCAGGACCTCTGGACTATTTGTAATCCGAATCCCGACAGATGCAGTCCGCAGAATGGAACATGGAGATACGATCGTGCCGGATGGTGTCCGGGTGTTATCGCCAAGCCGTTTTTCTACGACGTTACCGAATACATTTCGTCTCCTTTCGATCTTGCTTATGTTTTCCAGGAGGATTATGTGGATTATTGCCACCCTAATAATCCTGATTGTGTTTCTGGAACGACTTGTGAAGATTGTAATGCAAGTTACAGCCCTCATTATAGGGTAGGTTGTTATTTGGTCCGTTATAGTGTCGAATCAATGGCGGTTGACGAATATGTTTCGGAGCCGCAGACTGAGATTTCTGTCGATGTCTTCCCAAATCCAACAAATGGAAAGTTTAGAATCGCCGTTGATGGTGCAACCGTGTACGACCTGACTTGCACGATTGTTGCTATTTCGGGGGAAACACTATACACTTATTTCTTCGACAATTCCGATGATGCCCAAAATTATTTGTTCGACTTGTCAAGTCTGACTGCTGGAACTTATTTTATGCAGGTATATACTCAAAATGGTTTTGGCTCATGCAAGATTGTCGTATTGTAAGAGTTTTTGGTGACAATACGAAAAAGGCTCGCAATTGCGGGCCTTTTTCCATTGGATATAAGAGTTTTAATGATTATTTGCCATTGCAATTCATGAGGCAGTTGCTACAATCGGAAAGTTCTCCACGTAGACGTGAATTTATCATTCCGGAAATACGTTCCTTCAATGGTTCTATGTGAATGTTCATCAAAATGTCGTTTGCAAAAGCAAACATAAGCATGAATTTTGCCTCTTTGCTTGAAATGCCTCGTTGGCGAAGGTAGAACATTGCTTCTTCGTCAAGCTGTCCAACTGTTGCCCCATGGCTGCACTGGACATCGTCGGCGTAAATTTCAAGCTGCGGCTTGGTCGTCATGTGTGCATCGCCTGTTAGGCACAAATTGCGGTTTGTTTGGTATGCTGCCGTCTTTTGTGCTCCTTCGTGAACGATTATCTTGCCCATAAACGAACCTCGTGCCTGTTCGTCGAGGATAGCCTTGTACAATTCGTTGCTATTGCAATTTGGAACCAAATGCTCTATAAGAGTGTAATTGTCAACGTATTGCTTGCGGTCGGTAAGGTGAAGCCCAAGCAAATTGGCTTCTGAGTGCTCTCCTTTGAAACGTACGCGAAGATTGTTGCGGACTATACCTCCGTGAAGAGTAAGTACAAACGATTCTATATTTGCATTTTCGCACAAGTCGGCTAGATGTGTGTTCGCCGAGCTCGACTTGTCTGGCTCGTTCTGTATCGTATAGTGCGTAAGTCTTGATCCGTTACCTACAAACGATTCGGTTGTGTCTATTACAAAATTGCTTGCGCTGTTAAGGGTGTGGTCGCAAACTACAACGGAAAGCGATGAATTGTCGTCAAGGACAATCAGGTTTCGCTTGATAATGTTTTTGTTGCCGAATCCGTGTGTGAGGTTGATAATCTGCAGGGCCTTTTCAACGTGTACATTCTTGGGTACATAGACGAAAAGTCCATCGTCGGCAAGCATTGTGTTTAGACGTACAAAACCGTCAGAAAAACTTTCGGCGCAGGCATTGTAGTACTTTTCGAATATTTCGCGGTGCTTGTGTTGCGCTTCCTTCATGCTGCATACGATGACATTGCCCGGAATCGCTTTGTTCTGCTCGTAGTAGGTGCCGTTTGAAAGCAGGATTACATTTGCATCCATATTCTCGACTTCGCACTTGAAATATTCGTTAAGGTCAACATTTGTCTTGCTTTGCAGGATGTTTCCGAATTCGGTCTGGAATATGTCGCTGATATTCAAGTTGCGATAGTTTTCGGTTTTGGCTGTTGGAAGTCCCGACTTTCTGAATTCTTCGAGGGCTTCGATACGCTTTCCAAACATAAAGTCGGTGTCGGACTTGCGGAACTGCTCCGAACAACTGTCGAACATGTCGATATATTTTTTGTTGATGTCCATAATGCTAAAATTAATTGTTATTCAAGACTTTTCGTCAACGCTAACCTTCGGCTTCGCTCTGTGGACGAAGGTGAATTCGTCGCAGAAATTACTCAGAATGCGAGCTTTTGTTTATTCGCCCAATTCCTGTTTTATCCATCCGTATCCTTTTTCTTCAAGTTCGAGAGCCAGTTCCTTGCCGGCGGTCTTTACGATGCGACCGTTGTAAAGAATGTGAACAATGTCAGGAACTATAAGGTCGAGCAGACGCTGGTAGTGTGTGATGACTATGCACGATGTTTCGGGAGTCTTTAGCTTGTTGACTCCGTTTGCAACAATGCGTAGGGCGTCGATATCAAGTCCGGAATCCGTTTCGTCAAGAATCGACAGAGTCGGCTTTAACATTGCCATTTGGAAGATTTCGTTGCGTTTCTTTTCGCCGCCCGAAAATCCGACATTCACCTGACGGTTTGCCAAATCATCCTTCAATTCGACAAATTCCTTCATCTCGCGTGTATATTTAAGGAATTCTGATGCTGTCATTGCTGGCAAGCCCTTGTATTTGCGCTGTTCGTTGATGGCTGTCTTCATGAAGTTTATCATGCTTACACCTGATATTTCCACCGGATACTGGAAACTCAGGAAAATGCCTTCCTTGGCTCTGTCCTCAACGCTCATTTCTAGCAAATTCTTGCCGTTGAAATAGATTTCTCCTTCTGTAACCTTGTATCTTTCGTTTCCGGTAAGCACTGCCGAAAGTGTTGATTTGCCGGCTCCGTTTGGACCCATTATGGCGTGAATCTCTCCTGGATTTATTTCAAGGTTGATTCCATTTAAAATTTTCTTGCCTTCTACTTCGGCATGTAGGTTCTTTATAGTTAACATATTCGTAATTTTTTTCTTGTTGTAATACTATCCAATGCTTCCTTCCAGACTTATTTGTAGTAGCTTCTGGGCTTCAACAGCAAATTCCATAGGCAGACGGTTCAGAACTTCCTTGGCATAACCGTTTACTATCAGCCCGATTGCCGCTTCGGTGGAAATTCCTCGCTGGTTGCAGTAGAATATCTGGTCTTCGCTGATCTTTGACGTTGTTGCTTCGTGTTCAACTATTGCTGTGTCGTTGTTTACGTCGAGGGTGGGGAAGGTGTGTGCCCCGCACTTGTCGCCCATTAGCAACGAGTCGCATTGTGAGAAATTTCGTGCGTTAGAAGCGTTCTTGCCAATCATTACCATGCCTCGGTATGAATTCTGGCTGCGTCCTGCCGAAATGCCTTTTGAAACTATGGTGCTGGAAGTGTTCTTTCCAATGTGAATCATCTTAGAGCCGGTGTCGGCCTGCTGGTAGTTGTTGGTAACGGCTACAGAGTAGAATTCCGATACTGAATAGTCGCCCTTGAGGACTGTGCTCGGATATTTCCATGTTATTGCCGAGCCGGTTTCAACCTGCGCCCAACTGATTTTTGAATGGTGCCCGTTGCAAAGTCCGCGCTTTGTTACAAAATTGTAAATTCCGCCTTTGCCTTCCTTGTTGCCAGGGTACCAGTTCTGTACCGTCGAATATTTTACTTCGGCATTGGCTTCGGCGATAATCTCAACTATGGCGGCATGTAGCTGGTTTTCATCGCGTTGCGGTGCCGTACAGCCTTCCATGTAACTTACAAATGCGCCTTCGTCGGCCACTATCAGCGTACGCTCAAACTGACCTGTGTTGCTTGCGTTTATGCGGAAATATGTTGACAGTTCTATCGGGCAGCGTACTCCTTTGGGAATGTAGCAGAACGAGCCGTCGCTGAAAACTGCCGAGTTGAGGGCTGCAAAATAGTTGTCGCCTGATGGTACAACTCTGCCCAAGTACTTCTTTACTAAATCGGGGTGTGTCTTTACCGCTTCGCTGAACGAACAGAAAATTATTCCGTCTTCGGCAAGACGTTCCTGAAATGTTGTCTTTACCGAGACACTGTCCATGACAGCGTCAACTGCAACGCCGGAAAGACGTTTCTGCTCATCGAGCGGAATGCCTAGCTTGTCGAAAGTGCTCTTTACTTCGGGGTCAATTTCGTCTAGAGAGTTTAGTTTCTTCTGTGGCTTGGGCGCCGAATAATATATTATGCTCTGGTAGTCGATTGGCGGAATGTCGAGATGTCCCCACGATGGCTGCTCCATGTTTTTCCACTTTGCAAAAGCGTTCAGGCGGAATTCTAGTAGCCATTCCGGCTCGCCTTTCTTCTTGGAAATCAGTCGGACTGTGTCTTCTGTAAGTCCTACAGGTATTTCGTCGGCTTCGATTTTTGATACGAATCCGTACTTGTATTCCGACTGCGTAACTTCCTTTATTAGTTCCTTGTCCTGTGAATTTTCAGACATTTCTGTGCGTTTTTTTTAGTTTGCAAATATACAACATTTTTCGCTGTCCACTTGTTTTGTGTTTGTATGTTTTTAAACAATGCAGAACCATTTAGCAGCAATGTTTGTGCAACCGAATACAATGGGCTTGCTTTGATTTGCAGTGGCATCGCTGAACGTCGCAAAATATAAACACCATATGAATGGCTCGTGAGAAACATCAAACGGCGCAGCCATAGAAACTATTTCTCCCCATTTGCAACAACTTTAAACTATTTGTCTTATATTCGCAACGTAAATACATTTTAAATTATGGACGAACAGCCGATTAGAAAAATTCTAGTTTATACCGATTTTACCTCCGTAGGCGAACGCAGTGTGCAGTGGGCAGTTTATTTCGCCGAAAAATTCAAGATGGAACTTATCTTGCTGCACGTTATAAATGAAAATACTTATACTTATTTCCAGAAGTCAACTGCTGTGCAGGATGTGAAAAATACTCTTGCCGATTATTGTGAAACAATAAAGACAGAAAACGGTGTAAATTGTGACTATTATGTCGAGGAAGGTTGCACTTGCACTATTATTAACTCGACGGCCGAACGTATCGATGCATACCTGATTGTGCTTGGTACTCACGGAAAGGACGATATCCAGTATCTCTCTGGAACTTCGGCCGTAAAGATTATCCGCAAGGCACGAATCCCTTATTTTGTTATTCAGAAAAACACTCCTTATCCAAGTTATGGCAGCAAGATTGTTTTGCCTATGGATGTCGCAAGGGAAATGAAGGAAAAGACTGGTTGGGTGACATATTTTGCAAAGCATCTTGAACAGCTTATCGATATTGTCCATAAGAAAACCGACGACTCTAGGCTTAACAATAACCTTGTTTTCTGCACAAAGTTTTTCGACAAGTACGAGCTTGTGTATAATCGTATCGTGCTAAACGAACGTAAGAGTATCGATGCTCAGGCTATCGACTATGCATCAAACAACACTTGCAAGATGGTTGTTATTACAACTACCAAGGAAGAAAAACTGTGGCATAAGATTTTCGGTTTCCCTGAGGCAAAAATCATAGCAAACGAAAAAGGTATTCCAGTTTTGTGCGTAAATCCTAAGAAAGACCTGTACGTTCCATGCATTTAAGAGTAATGAAAAGAATAATAGCAATATCAATTTTGTTTTTCGCGTTCCTTTCTGCTAACGCTCAAGTTTTCAATGCGTCGGCAGATGATTTCGGCAGATGTTTGATCCAGAAAAACGAAGATGCAAGCATAATTATGCAAAAGTCGGAAACCGCTCAGTTGGTCGGTTGGCCCAAGGCGTTTTCTAGAAACTTGTATTATACGAATGCTCGTGGTGTATGCCTCAGCGATATTGATGGCGATGGCAACGATGAAATAATTTTCGGCGCTGACACTGCAATATATGCTTTCTCTGGCAATGGTTCAATGCTGTGGCATGTTGCGCTCGACGGTATTGCATATTATCCGCCTTCCTGTGCCGACATTGACGACGATGGATTTCCCGAAATACTTATGTACACTCGTGCTCCGGCTGGACAAAGTACCTCGTACTTCTATATTTTCGACAGGATGGGAAATGTCCGCGACGGCTTTCCTAAATCATATTCCTCTACAGCCCTGATGATGGGGTGTCCGGTCGTTGCCGACTTTGATGGCGACAGGCAGATGGAAATTATTGTGGCAAAATTCGGAACCTCGCAAAGCTTGTTGTATGTCTATGAGCCGGATGGTTCGGTGCGCGACGGTTTCCCTAAGAGTGTTTCTGGTCGTTTCTGCGTAACTCCTTCTGTGGGTTACGACCATAAGTCGGGGCGTATGGTCGACAGTGTCATTATCCTTAACACTACAAAGGCTTTCCATGCTTTCGACCTCAACGGGAACGAACTTGAAGGGTTTCCTGTCGAAGACAATAGCGTAACATTCTCGTATCAGTCGCCGCTTATTTGCCATACGGCAGATAAAACCGTATATGTTGGTGCGAGCCACGGAGACAATCCAATCTTCTATTCGCTCGAGCAAAATGGACAATACACGGAAAACTGGCCAATACAAACCTACGGCAACGCATGGACATATACGGCACCAACGGTATCGGGTCTGGGTGCCGATTTCGACTTCTACGTCTTCACGCAGCGTGAAGACGAGGCTGCTATTCATGCAATTAGCCCTGATGGCACTTATATCGACGGTTTCCCTGTGTCTCGTAACAACGGTGACGAGGGCGGTAGCGAAGGCGTGACTACTTTGATGTATTCGACCGATTTGAGCAAAGTTTACATTTTCGGGACTTCAATTTCAACCGATGACAGCGGACTCGGATTCGTGCATGTTTATGAGGCAAATCCAGACTTGTCCGATTTCCACGAGACAGCAGACTCTCCTCTGCGCGTACCGGGATTGTCGTTTATGAGCGCTGTTAACCTTGGTGATGTGGACGGAAACGGCAAACTCGACCTAGTTGTCCAGTCCTACGACCAGATGGGCGAAGGTACAGACTCGATTCATATAAGCGTCTTCGAGACAAACTACGACTACAATCCAAACTTTATGTTCGGAACTTATAAGGGTGGAAATGATAGGTGCGGTTTTGTTACTCCTTTTGCTATTGAATCTGCTGTGTCAGAAAATTCAAATGTCTTGTCGTCTGTTTTTCCTAATCCTGCTTCAGATGTAATACATGTGCAGATTTCTGGAATGTCGGACGTGCAAATTGTTGATATTGCGGGACGAATCGTGCTATCAAACGTAGGTTGTTCGGAAAATTGTAATTTTGATGTCTCAAATCTAAAATCTGGTATTTACTTTGTAAAAGTTTTAAATGACGAAATGTCTAATACAACAAAATTTATAAAGTTATGAAAAACACAACATTAAAGATATTGGTGGTGGCATTGGCGGCTGCTATGACTTCCACCGTGGCTTTTTCTCAGATTGTAGGTCAGAGGCAAGCTGATGGCTCTGTTATCAATTATATGGATATCAACAAGAAAAAACAGGGCAAGTGGGTGAAAAAATATGACAACGGACAGGTTCGTTACGAAGGTTATTTTACAAACGATCTGCCGTCGGGAACTTTCAACTACTATTACGAAAATGGTAAGCAGAAGTCGATTTTGGTATATGCCGAAGACCACTCTGCTACGGTAAAGATGTTCTGGGAAAATGGCGGACGTGCTGCCGAGGGCGGTTACGATTCAGAAAGATTGCGTCACGGCGACTGGCTTATGTACACCGAGGCAGGCAAACTTATAGAAACAATCCATTATGTTCACGGCAAGGCCGATGGAGTTGTTAAGGTCTATTATCCAAATACAGACAGGTTGGCTCTCGATTGCGTATATGCCGACGGAAAGCGTAATGGCTACTACAAGTATTATTTCGACAACGGCAACATCCACGAGGATGGCTTCTATAAGGACAATACTAAGCATGGTCACTGGAAAATTTATACTCCCGACGGAAATCTTGAGGAAGAAGGCGACTATGTGAACGGATATCGCGAGGGTGAATGGATGGACTATCGCAAGGATAAGGCGGGCGAACTTGTTAATTACACAAGGGGTCATTCCGACAAGGAAGAGGAAGAAATGAAGGAATGGCAGCGCAAGGCCGAATGGGCAAAGGAACATCAGGACCAGTTTATGCGTCCGGAGGACTATTTGGATGATCCTATACAGTTTTTCCAGCACAACAGCAATGTGGATTACGGCCTGCCGGCAAATAACAATACGCGTGAAAGCGGTTCTAATAGCACCAAAAAGAACAAGAAATAATAAGTGCCTTTTATGAAGAAGGTTCTTCTTGCGATGAGTGGCGGAATCGACAGTTCGGTGTCGGCTATGCTGCTACAGAAAATTCACGAAATTGTTGGAATGACTTTCGTGTGCTGCGATGTCAATTACAGGCAGGAAAGTCCTTCGGAAGATGCTCGTGCTCTAGCCGAGAAACTGGGAATCCAGCATTATGTTATTGATGTGCGCCGGCAATTTTCCGAAACGGTAATCAGAAATTTTGTCTCCGAGTATCTCGATGGTCGCACACCGAATCCATGTGTAGTGTGCAACCGCAATATCAAGTGGGGACGGATCCTGATTGAAGCCGACAACCTCGGCTGTGATTATCTGGCCACAGGCCATTATGCCCGTATTGTTAACGAAAACGGTCGTTTCTTCCTTCGTAAGGGTGTCGATTTAAGCAAGGACCAGACATATTTTTTGTGGCGTCTTACTCAGGAAAATCTTTCCCGCACAATTTTCCCGCTTGGCGAATACACAAAACAGGATATTCGTGCGCTGGCGGCACAAAATGGTTTCGTTGCACTTACACAGAAACGCGAAAGTCAGGAAATTTGCTTTGTGCCAGACGATGACTATCGTGCCTTCCTTCGTTCTCAGGTTCCTGACATTGATACGAAGATTGGCAAGGGAAAAATTATTTTCGAAGGAAAGGAAATAGGGCTTCATAACGGATTTCCATTTTATACGATAGGACAGCGAAAGGGGCTTGAAGTTGCTGTCGGACATCCGGTTTATGTTACGGATATTGATTCTAAAAAAAATGTCGTCACACTTGGCGAACGCGATGAATTGCTCAAGTCGGAAATTATAGTTTCCGACCTTAATTTCATGAAATACGATAATCTGGAAAAGCCACGGACGTTGGTCTGCAAGATCAGATACAATAATGCGGGGGTCGAGTGCGAAGCAATACAAATTGGCGACCGTCTGAAGGTTACGTTTTCTCAGCCGGTGTCGGCTGTAACACCAGGCCAGTCTGCTGTCCTGTACGAAGGTGATGATGTCGTGGCCGGCGGAATTATCGAAAGATAAATCCTTGTTGTAGGTTTAAAAAAATTATTACCTTTGCAAGGTTTTGAGTTTTTTTGAAATAAACGAGCAAAAATTATGGTAGAAAAAGTTAAATGCCTGATAATCGGTTCAGGTCCAGCAGGTTTCACTGCAGCTATTTATACATCACGAGCAAACCTTAGTCCTGTTGTTTACGAAGGGTTGCAACCAGGTGGACAGTTGACAATAACTACAGAAATAGAAAATTTCCCAGGTTATCCTAATGGTGTTACAGGTCCTGAAATGATGAACCAGCTTCGCGAGCAGGCAAAGCGTTTCGGTACAGATGTCCGCAGTGGAATCATTACCGAGGTTGATTTTTCAAAGCGTCCTTTCTATGCAAAGACCGACGATGGCAATGAATTGGAAGCTGAGGTTGTTATTATTGCAACTGGTGCTACAGCTAATTATTTGGGCCTTGAGTCTGAACAAAGGTTAAGGGGTGCTGGCGTTTCCGCATGTGCTACCTGCGACGGTTTCTTCTATCGCAAGAAGGATGTCGCTGTTGTCGGTGGTGGTGATACTGCAGCAGAAGAGGCTACATATCTCGCAAGCTTGTGCAACAAGGTTTACATGATTGTTCGCCGCAACGAGTTGCGTGCTTCTAAGGCAATGCAGCAGAGGGTAGCTGAAAATCCAAAGATCGAAGTACTTTGGAATTGCAATACAAAGGAAGTCCTTGGTAATGAGATGGATGGTGTTACTGGTGCTCGCCTGTTGAATAACAAGACAAACGAAGAAAAGATTATAGATATCAGCGGTTTCTTTGTTGCTATTGGACATACGCCAAACACAAAGGTGTTTGCCAAATACATTGATCTTGACGAAAAAGGTTATATAAAGACTATTCCTGGTACAGCCAAGACAAATGTTCCTGGCGTTTTCGCTTGTGGCGATGTTCAGGATCCAAATTATCGTCAGGCAATTACAGCCGCAGGTTCTGGTTGCAAGGCTGCTATTGATGCTGAGCGTTTCTTGCAGGAATGCTAAGATGACACGAAAAGAACGCTACGAAAAGGTTTTCGCATGGTTCGGGCAAAATATGGGAAAGGTTGAAACGGAACTGAACTACGGCTCTCCGTTTCAACTTCTTGTTGCTGTTATGCTTTCGGCCCAGTGTACCGACAAACGCGTGAATATGGTGACTCCTGCATTGTTCGCCGCATATCCCGATGCCGAGTCGATGAGCAAGGCGACGGTTGAAGAACTGCTCGCCTATATAAAGTCCGTGACTTATCCGAATGCTAAGGCAAACCATTTGTCTGAAATGGCGAAAATTGTCGCTGGTGAATACGGAGGCGTGGTGCCCGACGACGATAAGCTATTGCAGCGTCTGCCCGGTGTAGGACGTAAAACTGCGCATGTAATTCGGGCGGTGCTTTTTAATCGTCCAGAAATGCCTGTCGATACGCACGTGTTCAGGGTTTCGGCTCGTATCGGTTTGACGGTAAATGCAAAGAATGTATTGCAGACAGAAAGGCAACTCGTAAAATATATTCCCGCCGATGACATCCCCGATGCACATCATCAGCTTATTTTGCATGGTAGATATGTTTGCACTGCACGTAATCCGAAATGTTTATCGTGTGGAATATCAGTTTATTGTGCCTATTTTGAAAAAGATACTAACAAACATAAAAAAGTTGAAGACTAATAACTATCTTTGCGGTCGAGAATTTTGAGTTATGGAGAAAGATATAGTTAAGTATATCGGAGAGGTTCTCTCTGATTTGTATGTTGTTGATCCTAAGAATGTTGCGATTTCGTTAGAAAGAACGAAACCTGGTATTGAAGGCGATTATACAATAGTTGTTTTCCCTTTTGTAAAGTATAGCAAGAAGAGTCCAATGGATACTGCCAAGGAAATCGGCGTGTCGCTGAAGGCTCGTTGCGAAGATATAGATTCTTATAATGTTATTCAGGGATTCCTGAATATTTCAATGACGCACGAGTATTGGGTAAATAGACTCAACTCTCTTGCTCAGGCAAAAAAAGCAGACGATGATTCCAACAAGCCATTGATAATGGTTGAATTTTCGTCTCCAAATACAAACAAGCCGTTGCACCTTGGTCATTTGAGAAATAATTTCCTCGGCGATTCGGTCTCACGAATTGTTAAGGCGGCTGGTAACAGGGTTATGAAGGTCAACCTAGTCAACGACCGCGGCATTCATATTTGCAAGTCGATGATTGCGTGGTTGAAGTGGGGCGATGGCATTACACCAGAAAAAGCAGGCGTTAAGGGTGATAAGCTTGTCGGTGATTTCTATGTGCTATTCAACAATAAATATAAGGAAGAACTCGAAGAACTGAAAAAATCAGGACTAAGCGACGAGGAAGCTGAAAAGAAATCTCCGCTTATGGCCGAAACGCGTTCTATGCTTCAGAAATGGGAGGCAGGTGACAAGGACGTGCGCAAGGTGTGGGAAATGATGAACTCTTGGGTTTATGCCGGATTTGACGAAACCTACAAGAAAATCGGAATTTCTTTCGACCGCATTTACTACGAATCACAAACCTACCTTTTGGGTAAATCGATTGTAACCAAGGGCTTGGACCGCGGAGTGTTTGTTCGCGACGAAGATTCGTCTGTTTGGATTGACCTAACAAAGGAAGGCCTCGACCGTAAGATTTTGTTGCGTAGCGATGGAACTACTGTTTACATGACTCAGGATATCGGTACCGCTGCACAGCGTTTCGCCGAGTATAATCCCGAAAAACTTATTTATGTTGTAGGTAACGAACAGGATTATCATTTCGCTGTACTTAAGAAGGTGGTTCAGAAACTTGGCGAAGATTATCATGATAGAATCTTCCATTTGTCATACGGAATGGTTGAACTTCCGGAAGGTAAGATGAAGTCAAGGGAAGGTACTGTTGTTGATGCCGACGATCTTGTTGCCGACATGATTGAGACCGCTCGTTCAATTTCCGAAGAAAATGGCAAGCTTGGCGACATTGATGAAGCCGAGAAGAATAAAATCATAGAGATGATTGCTGTCGGCGCTCTGAAATATTTCATACTGAAGGTGGATCCAAAGAAGCAGATGGTCTTCAATCCTAAGGAATCCATTGACTTCAACGGAAATACAGGACCTTTCATCCAATATACGCATGCAAGAATCTGTTCTGTATTGAGAAATGCAAAAGCACAGAACATTAGCGTTTCAAAGCGCGTTTCCGAAGATGTTCGTCTTCTCGACAAGGAAATAAGCCTCATTGCTTCTGTATGCTCATACGGTAAGATTGTTGATGAAGCCGCAAAGAAACTCGATCCGGGACAGATTGCAAACTATGTATATAATTTGTGCAAGGAATATAATCAGTTCTATCACGACCATTCAATATTGAAGGAAACCGATGCCAACATTATTCAGCTCCGTCTGTTGCTGTCGCAGCAGGTAGCTCTTACAATTAAAAATTGTATGAACATGCTTGGTATTGAGGTGCCGGAAGTAATGTAGAAAAAATTTTCTCGTATATTTAGCATTTCCTCGTATTACATCAGTGCGAGGAAATGTTTTTTTATACCTTTGCACAAAACTTTTTGCAGTTGTCATTCGCTCGCCGAAATATTAACGCAATTCTGGTCACGGTTCTGGTGCATCTGGTAATCGTGTTCGTATGTTTGTTCACTAAGATAACCATTATGCAGAAGGACGATGGCGAGTACATAATTATCGATCCGTCCGATTTCGAGATGGAGGACAAGCAGCAGGTTGCCGAAGCAGAAGACAACATGATGACCGATGAGGAAATTGCACAGTATATGCAGAATCTTGGACATGTAGGATCCAATTATTCAGGCTCGTACAAGCCGACTTCTTCGTCGCAGTCGTCGGGAATGTCAGAAGCGGAAATGAAAGCCATGTACGAGGAGGCGTTCCTGAAGGAAAAATATGGCGACAGCTACAACGATGCAATGAACAAGACATACGAGGATTATATCGACCAGTCGCGCATGGAACAACGTCTGCAGACAACACAGTCGCACAATGTTGTGAAGAAAGGTCCTGCCTTGGTATATGCCGAACCCGACAATTCAGCCCGCGAGGCTTCGTACCTTCATGTTCCCGTGTTTACATGTGAGGGTAGCGGAACCGTTGTTGTACGGGTATCAATAGCATCGAGTGGCAAGGTGACGGCGGCCGATGTAGTTTCATCAAATCTGTCTTCAGATGCCGAATGTCTCACAAGTGCAGCGCGCAGTGCCGCATTGAAATCGGCTTTTTCAAAAATCTCAGGAAACAAGAGCGAAGGCGGAAAAATCACTTATACGTTTGTAAGGCAGTAGGGCGGTGCGTTTGTGAATATGCAAACAAATTGATATTAGCTGGCAGAACGGCAGCCGGAAGCCACAAGTTTCTCCCGCTGGCTGAGCGGCTTGTACTGAGCGGAGCCGAAGTAAGCCGAAGTAAGTCGAAGCCATAATGATGAAATTTTTTCATCATTATATCTCAATTTCTCTCCACTTCAACCGCCACATGAGTCGTATATCTTCCGTTTTCCTCCTCGTATTTCTCACAGACAATGGAGTAGGTAGTTTCGATGAGGTTTTCGATTTCGAGTTGGCTTTTTGTTGTGGATTCGGCGATTTCCTTCGCAAGATTGGCTTTGGCCGAATTTATCGCCTTTTCCTTTGCAAGCTTAATATTGCTTGACATTGCACTGCCGTATGCACGGAAATGAGTATCGTCGGATTGTCCTAATTTCATACACGGAATTTCTATTTCAGTTGCCGATGTGTTGTTTTCAACCTTTTGTACGTTGCACGAAGCAGACAAAAAAGTCAAGAAAAGCAATATGAATAGGATGTGTTTCATCAGCGCAAAGGTAGGAAACAATTTATAATTGATAATTTATAATTCAGAAATTAATTAACGTTCCCTTCGGCTGCCTCTCTTCGACTCCGCTCAGGGAACGCAGGGTGCGGGTTTTCTGTCGCTGGCTGAGCGTTAGTCGAAGCCACGTTCGTGTTGTTGATTATCGCATTAGTTCAACCGACCCTTTGCTTTGGCTTACTTCGGCTCCGTTCAGTACAAGACGCTCGGGGGACTGAACATCACGAGCGATAGCTCGTAAACCGCGAAGCGTCATTAACCTTTCAATGTTGATATTTTGTTTTTCGTGTCATTATTTGATAATTTGTGGCATTGTAACTTTACCGAGTTAAATTGTATGCTGATGAAACGTATTGTATCTTGCCTAATTGTACTGCTGGTTGTTCTAGCAAGCTATTCGCAGTCGGTTCAGGAGGTCTATATAAGGAAATACTGCCAGATTGCTGTCGACGAGATGAAAAGAACTGGCGTTCCTGCAAGTGTTACCTTGGCTCAGGGTATCCTCGAGTCGGGAAGCGGTACGTCGCAGCTTTCGATAAAGGCAAACAACCATTTTGGCATAAAGTGCCATTCCGACTGGAAAGGCGCAAAGACATATATGGACGACGACGCCAAGCATGAATGTTTCCGTTCCTACAGCAATCCTGCCGAATCTTTCCGCGACCATTCCGACTTTTTGCGCGGAAACCAGCGTTATGCTTCGCTGTTCGATCTGAAAATAACCGACTACAAGGGCTGGGCAAACGGATTGAAAAAGGCTGGTTATGCAACAAGTCCAACTTACGCTTCGCGTTTGATTGAGATTATTGAAAATTACAATCTGACGAAATATGATTCTGGAAGCGTCGTCGCTGTCGACCCCGCTCCACAAACTCCAAATCCGGCAGGGAAAAAACCAGAGCCTTATTTCTCTTCAAACGGATTTGAACTCAGTATGACAGAATATTCGTTGGGGTCAAACAACAATACACAATATATCGTGCTTAAGTATGCCACCGACCTTAAGACATTGTCTCGAAAGTTGGGTATGGCGCCATGGCAGTTGCCAAAGTACAATGATCTGCCAAAGACCGCAAGGGTTGCGGCAGGCGAGGTTATCTACCTAAAACCAAAACGTAACAAGGCCGAAAAGAATTATTCTATCCATCTGGTCGAAGATGGAGAGACAATGCGTGATATTTCTCAAAAATATGCAGTTAGCATAAAGAGTCTTTATAGGCTCAACGATTGGGAATATGGCGTGGAACCTGTTGCTGGCTCGAGGGTAAAACTGAGATAGTCACCCCAAAAAGCAAAATGCTTTTTTTTACTCTTGCATTGAAAAATAATCTACCTTTGTAAAAAAAATATGCGATATGAAAAAGCTATTATTAATTGTGTCAATCATAATGATTGCAAGTGTATCTTTCTCGCAGGAGAAGGCACAGAAAAATGACAAAAAATCAAAAGATCAGACTGAAAAAGTTGAAAAACGGTCAGACATTGTCTTTGATAAGCTAGTAAACGATTTCGGTACAATGGAGAAGGGCGGCGATGCAAGTTGCGTGTTCACATTCAAGAACTTGTCGAAAAAGCCGCTAACATTGACAAATGTTAAGACATCGTGCGGTTGTACTGCTGCCGAATGGCCGAGAGAACCTATTGCAAAGAAAAAGAAGGGTTCGATAAAAGTTAAGTACGATAGCAACAGGGTTGGAAAGTTTACAAAGACAATAAGGGTTTTCATTGAAGGTAGGGAAAATCCAATTCAGCTTGAAATCAGAGGTACTATCGTTGCTCCAAATGCAAACGCAGTTCCAATTGAACAGCAGAAAGCCGTAAAGTCAGCTTCAGAACCCGAAAAGGCAAATGTTGCAAAGCAGGCTCCCGCACAGAAGAATGTTGCACAGCCAGCTCAGAAAAAGACAGTAGAAACACAGAAATAGCATTTAATAACAATCAAAATAATTTATAAAGATATGCCACAAATATCAGAAAAAGGAAAAAACATGCCGTCGTCACCAATTCGTAAGTTGGTTCCGTATTCAGACGCAGCAAAAGCAAGAGGTGTAAAGGTTTATCATCTTAATATCGGTCAGCCGGACATCAAGACTCCGGAAGTTGCTCTTGAGGCAGTAAAGAACATGACCGATAAGGTTATTGCATACAGCCATACCGCAGGTAATCTTTCTTATAGAAAGAAATTGGCTGCATTCTACCAGAAGATTGGTATCAATGTAACCGAAAATGATATGTTGATTACAACTGGTGGTTCTGAAGCAATCGTTTTTGCTTTCATGACTACCTTGAATCTCGGCGACGAAGTTATCGTTCCAGAACCATTCTACGCAAACTACAATGGTTTTGCAATGCAGGCAGGCGTTGTTATCAAGCCTATCACTTCTAGCATAAAGAACGATTTCGCTCTTCCGTCAATTGAAGAATTCGAAAAGGTTATCACTCCTAAGACTAAGGGTATTGTAATATGCAATCCTAACAACCCAACTGGTTACTTGTATTCAAAGGAAGAACTCCTTCAGTTGGCCGAAATCGTAAAGAAGCACGACCTTTATTTGTATGCTGACGAAGTTTACCGTGAATTCTGCTACGACGGACATACTCATTTCTCAACAATGCAGATTCCTGGTATCGAACAGAATGTTATCATGATGGACTCTGTTTCTAAGCGTTACAGCATGTGCGGTGTTCGCGTTGGTTGCATGGTTACTAGAAATAAAGAAGTTATTGCAGCTGCTACCAAGTTTGCTCAGGCTCGTCTTTGCCCGCCTTCATTCGGACAGGTTGCTGCTGAAGCTGCTCTCGACACCGACCAGCAGTACTTCAAGGAAGTTTATGACGAATATATCGCTCGCCGTAACTTCATGGTTAAGGGCTTGAACGAAATCCCTGGCGTATATTGTCCAAATCCTAAGGGTGCTTTCTATACTGTTGTTAAGCTTCCTATCGACGATGCCGACAAGTTCGCAAAATGGATGCTCGAAGAATTCCAGTACGAAGGCCAGACCGTAATGGTTGCTCCTGCTACCGGTTTCTACAATACTCCAGGCTTGGGCAAGAACGAAGTTCGCGTTGCTTACGTCCTCAAGATCGAAGACCTTAAGAACGCAATCGAAGTTCTAAAGCACGCTTTGGAAGTATATCCAGGCAGAACAATGTAATTTTGCATAAATCATTAAAAGAAGCTATCTTTTCAGGTAGCTTCTTTTTTTAACTGAATCCTTTTTATGATAAATTTCAATCTGTTGAAAACTGAAAATCAAAATCTACGTGCAGATGGAAAACGGCATTTCCATTATCCGGTATTGCTGAAGATTATTTTTGCCGTATTCATCTTTTTGTTCTCTTTCCCCGCTATCGAGCCCGATTTGGCTCCGGGACTCGATGCTTCGTATGTATGGGGGCTTAACTGGCTGTTTGCCAACGATTATTCTGCTTTGTCGCAACTCGTTTACCCGATTGGACCTCTGGCTTTGCTCAAGCTGCCAGCCATTGAAGGTGCTAATTTCATAATATTCCTTATTGTTTACTCTCTGTTGAAATTCTGGTTTATATTCGAGCTTTTCCGTTTGTCCGAGTCATATTCCAGAAATTTCTATCTGTCGGCTGTGCTTATCATGGTGGCTTCGTATTTCGCTAATGTCGACTTGCTGATAAACTTCCTATGCTTGATGTTGTGTCTGCATTCAATCAAGGAATCGAAATGGATACATTTTGGTATAGCGTCAATTTTGGCGTTTGTCGGGTTGTTTATAAAAACATCAATAGGCGTAACTTCGCTGTCGGTGTTATTCGTAGCCTGGATTGTAGATTTTTACGAAAATAGAAGTTGGAAGCATGTGCTAGTAAATGCACTGTCGGTACTTTTTAGCGCTTTTATTGTCGGAATGGTGGTTTTGCATAGCTTTTCAACCTTATTTGGATATTTTGTCGCCGAATTTCATCTTGTAACCGGTTATGGCGGAGCACTCTCGCTTCATCCGGACAACAATTGGCTTGCACTTGCGATTTTTATCGCCACTATGTTGACATTCCCGTTCTTTTCAAGGGAAAAGGACTCGAAATATATTTTCTTGCTTGCGTTAATACCTCTTTTCGCTTGTTGGAAACATGCTTTTGTACGCGAGGATATCACACATTATCAAAGCATCATATCTTTTGTCATTGTCTTCTGGTGTGTAATGCTTGTAACAAAGACAGAACGGAAGAATTATGCTGTCGTATGTGCTTTGCTTTCAGTTATGATGCTATATTGCAACATGAATGAAATTCCAGAATATAAGGGTCGTAAGGTCGAGTATTGCGGTGTAAACAATTTCAACGATGTTGTTTTCGGTTATAAGGATTTTTCCGCAAGGATGAATCGGTTTACCTATGAGGCATTGTCGTGTGAAAAGCTTCCGGACGAAGTGCTGAAGATGGTAGATACTTCCACAATCGACTTTTATCCGTGGGAACATACTTATGCCAAGGTAAACGACTTGAACTGGCAGCCGCGCAAGACCATTGAAATAGGAGCTTCGACTTCGAAATGGCTGTCGGATCTGGCGGCAGAGAATTACAGCGGTGGTTCGCAAGCAGATTTCGTGCTTTGGCATTTCAACGATGATGGCTTTACAATCGATGGGCGTTATCCGCTTAACGATGAGCCGAATGTTGTTTTAAATATTTTGCAGAATTACCGCCCTGTATATTATGGCGATAAGTATGTGCTTTTCAGGAGCAATGATGAGAATGCAAAAATAGAGCTGAGGGCAGAGGAAAAGTTCTCGGCAAAATTCAACGAGTGGATAGATGTCCCTGAATGTGGCGATGCTATTCAGCGCGTAAGGGTTGTATCGGACGTGACATTCGCCGGTTTCCTCAAGAAGACATTCTTGAAGGATGAAATGTACTATGTGGATTATATGACGGCCGACAACGAGGTGTTCTCCTATCGTTATGTGCCTTCAACGGCGGTAGATGGCTTGTGGGTAAATCCGTTCGTTACAAGGTTCGTAGATGGTGAACTCGCAGGAAAAGTTGTCAAGATTCGTTTCCGTAATTCTGAAAATTCCTGTGTCTCTGAAGATATTATCTTGCAGTTTGAAACATGGAATATACAATTGGATAAACTTGTAAGGACGTATACGAACAATAGCCAGAAACTATATGTCAATGGCTTTGAAACTCAGAATGAAAATGCTACTTCCGAATATGCATTCAGTGGCGTATATTCCAACAGGGTTGAGCCCGACGGATTCTCATGCACCTACGAGGTTGATATGGAGTCGTTCTGGAAAATGTTCGCAGATTCGTGCAATGCAGATATTCATGCATCCTGCCGTTTCCTGAACAATGGATCTTCTTGCCTTGTCGTTTCTATTGATGGTAACGAAGAAAAGTTTTATAAGACGGCAAATTTCGGGAAAACAGGCAACATTTATTGGTGGCGTGCGAAAATCGATTGCCGTATCGAACGCGAAAAATATCCTCAAGGCACATTGAAAGTTTATGTCTGGAACAATGGCGACCAACCGACTTTTGTCGACGATATGAAGGTAACTGCAAATCCGCAGGTTCACAATCGCAGATAGTTACTCTAAAATCATAAATCTTCAATCGTAAATCGTAAATCATAATTATCTTTGCGCAAATTTTTCAAACAGCAATGAATTATACTATACTTGACCCCGACGAGCAGGGCTATGCAAAAGTTGAGAAGTTCAACAAGGAAAAAACAGAACGTCTTGCCGAACTATACAAGGAAATTATAGGCATTCTTGGCGAGGATGTTAACCGCGAAGGCCTTTTGAAAACGCCAGAACGTGTTGCAAAGGCAATGCAATTCCTTACTCAGGGCTACGAAATGGATGCCGAGGAAATCATCCGTTCGGCAATGTTCCGTGAAGATTATCGTCAGATGGTAATCGTTAAGGATATCGAGCTTTATAGCATGTGTGAGCATCACATGTTGCCATTTTACGGCAAGGCACACGTTGCATATATTCCCAATCATTATATTACGGGTTTAAGCAAGATTGCCCGCGTTGTAGATGTCTTTTCGCGTCGCTTGCAGGTGCAGGAACGTCTTACGACTCAAATTAAGGATTGCATTCAGAATACACTTAATCCGTTTGGCGTGGCTGTTGTAATTGAGGCCCATCATATGTGCATGCAGATGCGTGGCGTACAGAAGCAGAATTCTATAACCACAACTTCCGATTTTACCGGTGTTTTCCTTAAGCAGGAAAAGACAAGACAGGAATTTTTATCGTTAATCGACAGGAATAGACTATGAGGGCATTTGTTTTTCCGGGACAGGGCTCGCAGTTTGTAGGTATGGGCAAGGACCTGTACGACGAAAGTGTAAACGCACGTCAGATGTTCGAGCGGGCAAACGAAATATTGGGCTTCCGTATCTCCGATGTGATGTTTTCTGGAAGCGAAGAGGATTTGAAGCAGACAAAGGTTACGCAGCCGGCTGTTTTCCTTCATTCGGCTATTTTGTTTAGCGAGAAGTTTTCCGGCGAGCAATATGGAATGGTGGCTGGGCATTCGCTTGGCGAGTTCTCGGCATTGGTGGCTGCTGGTGTCTTGTCGTTCGAGGATGCCTTGGCATTGGTTTCAAAACGAGCAAAGGCCATGCAGAAGGCTTGCGAGATGCAAAAGTCAACAATGGCGGCGGTTATTCGTCTCGACAGGGAAATAATTGAGCGAATTTGCGCAGAAACCGATGGCATTGTTGTGCCGGCCAATTATAACAGTCCAGAGCAAATTGTAATTTCAGGCACAGAAGAGGCTATTGTTGCGGCTTGTATTAAGATGAAGGAGGCGGGAGCAAAGCGCGCCTTGAAACTACAGGTCGGTGGTGCCTTTCATTCGCCGCTGATGCAGTCGGCACGAGAGGAACTCGCAGAGGCAATAATGGCTACCAAGTTCAATGACGCTAAAGTGCCAATTTATCAGAATGTAGATGCAAAACCGCACACAAAAGCCGAGGAAATCCGCGAAAACCTTATCAAGCAGCTTACAAATGCTGTGCGTTGGAGCGACTTGGTAGTGAATATGCACCACGATGGCGCCGATGAATTTGTTGAAATCGGACCCGGTACAGTCTTGACGGGATTAGTCGCTAAGATTTTGAAATAAAAGATTGATATTGTCGCTGAAAAATCTGCTGGAGGCATTGCTTCTTGCAGATTTTTTGTATTATAATATTCGCTTGCATTTTGCTGATGCTTAGTTTCGCTATTTATAATTAAAAATCCCATTATTTGTAATGAGCTCTTGGAAAATATAGATTGGCGTTATGATAAAAAAATCGTTTTTTGTTGTTGCGAACTGAAATGAAATTTTGAAAATCTCGTATATTTGTAATCGTAAATAAGTTTTCTATGACAGCGGAACAAGAACGAATAATCAACCTTACAAAGGTTCTGAATCAGCATAGTTACAACTATTATGTGCTTAGCAATCCAACAATTAGCGACTTTGAGTTCGACAAGATGCTTGAGGAGCTTGCCGTTTTGGAAAAGCAGTTCCCCGAATATCGTCAGCCCGATTCGCCCACATTGCGTGTCGGTAGCGACCTTTCCAACGAATTCAAGACTGTTTATCACGATTATCGTATGCTTTCGTTGGGCAATACATATTCTGAAGGCGAAATAACCGAGTTTTACAATCGTATTGTTAAGGAAATTGAGCAGGAACCCGAGATTATCTGCGAACTTAAGTTTGATGGGGCTTCCATTTCTGTTAAGTACGAGGATGGCAAGTTCGTTCGTGCCGTTACTCGTGGCGATGGTGAAAAAGGTGACGATGTTACGGAAAATATTCGAACGGTGAAAAGTATTCCGCTGTCAATAAATAGTGCTGAATTGCCTGACAGGTTCGAAATCCGTGGCGAGATTCTTATGCCTCACAAAAGTTTCAATGCTTTGAATGCAGAGCGTCTGGAAATAGGGGAGACTCCATTTGCAAATTGCCGTAATGCAACATCTGGTTCAATAAAATTGATAAATCCAAAGGAAGTTGCACGACGTGGCCTCGATTGCTATTTCTATTATATGATGGGACGTAACTTGCCCACAAAAACACATTACGAAAGTCTGCAGATGCTTCGTGAGGCGGGATTCAAGATTTCGGACCATGTTAAGCTTTGCCATTCTTTGCAGGAAATCTTCGATTTTATTCATTATTGGGATACGGAACGTAGGAATTTGCCTTTCGACATTGATGGAATCGTATTGAAGGTCAATTCGTATGCACAGCAGGAGATGCTAGGTTTTACTGCTAAGAATCCGCGTTGGGCGATTGCTTATAAGTTTAAGGCCGAGCAGGTAAGCACCCGTTTGCTAAGCATCGACTATCAGGTTGGGCGAACGGGAGCAATAACGCCGGTGGCAAATCTTGAGCCGGTGCAGCTTGCCGGAACTGTCGTCAAGCGCGCTTCACTTCACAATGCCGACCAGATCGAACTTCTCGATATTCGCGTAGGCGATATGGTTTTTGTTGAGAAGGGCGGCGAGATTATTCCTAAGATTGTGGGTGTTGAATCGCACGATGTTTTCTCGCAAAAGACCAAGTATATTACAAAATGTCCGGAGTGTGGCGCTGATTTGGTGCGTGTTGATGGCGAAGCAAAGCATTTCTGTCCTAATTCGGCAAATTGTCCGCCTCAGATAAAAGGAAAGATAGAACATTTTGTATCGCGGAAGGCAATGAACATTGAGACCATAGGCGAAGAAACTGTAGCATTGATGTACGATGCCGGATTAATCCGCAATATTGCCGACCTTTACGATTTGACAAAGGAACAGGTGCTTAAGTTGGAGCGTATGGCCGACAAATCTGCCGAAAACATAATAAAAGGCATTGAAAGTTCTCGCGATGTGCCTTTCGAGCGCGTTGTATATGCTTTGGGAATCCGATATGTGGGCGAAACCGTTGCCAAGAAACTTGCTTTCGCATTGAAGGATATAAATGCGCTTGCCTCGGCAAAGTTCGATGATCTAATTGCTGTTGGTGATATTGGCGAGGTTATTGCGCAAAGTGTTGTCGATTTTTTTGCCGACGACGAAAATGTGAAGATTGTTGCCCGCCTTATTGATGCTGGATTGCAGTTTAAGGTTAAGGAGCAGGAAAAGTTGTCGTCGTCGCTTGAGGGAATGTCTGTGATTATTTCAGGGACTTTTACTAATTATTCGCGCGATGAGATCAAGAAGGTGATAGAATTGCATGGTGGCAAGAATGTTACGTCAATTTCAAAGAATACAGATTTGTTCGTTACGGGCGAGAATATAGGTCCGGCAAAATTGGAAAAGGCGACAAAACTTGGTATCCGCATGGTTGATGAAACCGAATTCCGCAAAATTATTGGCGATGAGTAATTGTTAACTCGCGATAACTAAAAAAATATGAAAAAGATATTACTGGTTGTTATAATTTCCTTTGTCAGCACTCTTTCTTTTGCTCAGCAGAACAAGTCCGACAAGGAACGGATGGTACAAATCCGTACCGCTTATGCCGCTGCTGTAGAAAATGCGCGTATTACTTGCCTGCCTGAGGACCAGAGCGATTATGTGCCAAAAAATTATGTCAAGACTACCATTTTGCATAATATGGCTGGCACTGGTCAAGGCACCGAAACACTTGAATTCTTTTTCGACGATGACTTTGATGAAAACGAAGGTTGGTATGTGTCGAACCTTCGGTTCGTTCGCCGTACAATAATTTATACAATTGCAGAACTTAAGGAATACGAGGAATATCTGTTCGACACCGATGGCAAGCCGATGTTCTATTTCTCCAGCTCCCACGAATATGTAGACGACAAGGATCTGCTTGTTGAACTCCGTTCATATTACAGAAACGGAGAGAGCTTCAATATGATTTTTAAAAGTGGCGAAGACGCTTCTTCGTTGAAGCAGAGTGATATTGCCGATGAGTATATGCATCTTCCAGCGTCGGGAACCAACGGCTTTTATCGTTACAAGGATATTTTTGCCGGCTTGTTGAACTGTCATGAGAATTAAACCATTACTTTTGCAAAAAATTAAATGATATGAAATTGCATGTATATTTTCTGTCGACTATAGTTTTCTTGTCAATGTTAGTACTGACATCATGTGGGAATCGGGAGTACAATTACGGAACTTTGACCGATAGCCGCGATAACAAGTCCTATAAGACCATTGATATTGATGGCATGGTTTGGACGGCTGAAAATATTAGATACGAAGGCGGTTCGGAGTTGTCTACAACTCTGGACTCGTTGTCGGCAAGTCGTTACAATCCGGCCGGAGATGCCTCTAATGTGGAGACTTACGGTTGTTTGTACAACTACAAGGCGGCCGAAACAGCTTGCCCCGAAGGGTGGCATATTCCGTCGGTTTCTGAATTCGAAAAATTGTCCGATGCTTTCTCGGCAGATGAAAAGGGAGACCTGATTGATAATTTCCAATGCTTATCGGCTGGAGCATTCAATGGAACGTACACATCGTTTGGTAAGCGCAATTATATGTGGACAGCTAAGGAGGTTAATTCCGACAGCGCTTATATTGCCGTAATGCCGTATTATAACATAATGTTTGCTCAAACTATGACTATTAATCCTTGTGAAGTGGCCAACAAGCAGCTTGCTGTTTCGGTTCGTTGCGTAAAGGATTAGTTGTCAGGATATTTGTGGGGACTTCAGTTGTTTCGTAGTGTTCCCGCCACTTTCCTAAACATTTCGGTGCATTCCTTTTCGTCTCCCAGCGACATTCCGGTAATTACGTAATATCTGTCGTCGCCGAAAATTATGAGCTGGTACAGAAACTCGTTTCTCATAAGTTTGTTTGTGCCTGTTGCTCGGATTTCGTAGCCATAATATTCGCCTACTTTTATCTTTTGAGGGGTAAGACTGCTGGTTTCGTCCCAGCTAATCGGATATTGCTCCATCCTATGCTTGCAGATGTCTTTCTGCTGATCGTCGGTATATTGGCGTCCGCTTGCGATTTCCTTTACTGTCAGTGTTGTCATATCGGCAGTCTTTGACGGGACATTGCCGTCGTCGGTATAGATGCGTGAATCGCTAATTGGTTTGCCTTCCTTGAGTATTGTGCCATCGGTGTTTAGCGAAAAAGAGAACATGCCTTCGCTGCTTATTTCCATGTCGGGGATAAAGATGACGCTAAGAAGCGAATTGGTTATTGCAATGTTCATGTTGTTGCGGATTGGCTTCGGCGTCGAGCCCATGATAAGGTAGGTTTGCGATAAGTTGCCTATCAGCAGTATCGATACGGCCAGTTCTTTGCTGTCGATGTATTGTTCGCCGTCAATCATCATCGCTTCGAATCCGTTTATTTTGAAGAAAGTCTCCTTGAGAACTACTATTCCGGCATGGAACATTGCGTTTTTGTCGAAAGTATAGAAGTTGCGGTTTATGTCGCCATCGAGGTCCTTTACCGAAATGAAACTTTCCGACAGCGAGTTCTCGTATGTGTATGAGTTCCTTCGCGTAAAACCAGAGGGAAGCTTCAGCTTTATTTTTGTGCCTACTATCTGTGTATATTCATCGCTGTCGGTGTTGGTGATTTCGATGGCTTTTGAGTTGATGCCTTGACCGACGCTGGCTAAACTTGCCATAAGCAGGAGTGCGACGATAATAATCTTCTTCATTTTTCGGAAAAAATTTTCCAAATATAAATAATAATGTGTTACTTCGTGAAAAATTTTACTGGATGAAGCTGTCGCTTGTTAAAATATTTCTTCTGATGATGTGCATTTGCTTGTTTTCAAATGCCTATTCGTTCGATTTCGACCGCGATACCGTCGCCTGTGTTGACCGTGTTTACGAGAAAAATATAAAGACCGTTCAGTTCCATCTGCACGACTGGGAGGTTTCGTACCCAGTAATGGAGCTTGGCGGTGAGGTCGGGCTTACTTTTGAATTCGACCAGATTGAATCACAGCCAGTAGATTATTACTATACTATTTTCCATTGTACCTACGACTGGAAGCCGTCTAACCTTATGTTTGTCGATTATGCCGATGGTTTCGATGAGAATGAGGTCCGTGATTACGAGGATTCGCATAGCACGTATGTGCAGTATACCCATTTCACGCTTGATTTGCCAAACGACGATGTCCAGCTTAAGCTTTCTGGCAATTATATGCTGGTTGTTTTTGTTAAGGAACCGACGGAGAAGATTGTATGTACACGTCGGTTTATGGTTTACGAGAATTTGGTGGATGTAACGGGACGAGTGTCGTCAAATATACTTGGCGAGTTCAAGAAGGAGTTCCAAAAGGTCGATTTTGTTGTGGATTGTAAGAAATATAAGGTTTACAATCCGCTAGACGAACTTAAGGTGATGCTTTTGCAGAACTACCAATGGGACAACGCTTTCTATGAGATGCAACCATCGTTTGTCGATAATAATTCCTATACGTTCGAGTGGGACGACAAGTATATTTTCAATGCTGGAAACGAATTCCGCCAGTTCAGTTTTAATAATCTTGAGATCGGTTCCGAGTTTGTCGAGCATATCGAGTACCGTAAGCCGTATTATTTTGTAGATCTAGTTCCCGAAAAAGCCAAGTTCTTCGAGCCTTACAGTAGCGTCGAGGATATCAATGGCGGCTATATTATCCGCACAAACCGCAAGTACGACCACGATTTTCCCGAAGTTCAGTCCGAATATGCTATCGTAAGGTTCCGCCTGCAGAACCCATCGCAGCTGGGCAATGCAAATGTTTATTTGTACGGACAGCTTACCGGATATGAACTTTTGCCAAAGTATCGGATGAACTATAATGTCGAAACTCATTGTTACGAGACACTAATGTTCCTGAAACAGGGATATTACAATTACCAGTATATAGTTTTGCCTGAAAAAGAAGGCACTAGTGTGGAGCGTCAGTTTTTCGAAGGCAGCCATAGGCAGACCGAAAACGACTATCTGCTTTTCATCTATCATCGCAATCCAAGCGAATCGTACGACCGGTTGATAAACTATACCAAATTCAATAGTCGCAACTGACATTTTCACAGGTGAGAAGTATGCCGGAATTACTAATTGTGCCAGACATAATTAGTCTAGTCTGTTTTCGACCATTGGGCAGTAAATAAATCTCTTCCAACTTTTTTTTGCTTCAACCAAAATTTTCACTACTTTTGCATTCGCGTTTGCCCGAGTGGCGGAATTGGTAGACGCGCTGGTTTCAGGGACCAGTGTTCGCAAGGGCTTGCAGGTTCGAACCCTGTCTCGGGCACAGAAAAAGGCAAACATTTTACTCAAAATGCTTGCCTTTTTTATTATTTTGTCAGCCATTCTCTTCATGGCTTGTAAACCTATTGCATATTAGTCATCTCTATTAGGAATTGTCAACTTAAATCAGCCGTAGTACACGAAAGTGTCCGCCATATTCAGCAAATCACACTCCGTACCAAGTCCATTATAAACTAGCTATAAACTAGCTATAAACTTGGTATAAACTTGGTATAAAGTTGGGTCTACATTATTTTTATTCGGCCTATAAATACAGAACCGTTGTGGATTATTCACACTTTTAATACTTCCCTTGTTCATTAATTCTTTCCAATGAACTTCTCGGTATGTATTTATGTTATATATTTGCACTCAAATTATTAATTTGCCTATGCGTAAATTTATTGGTCTCTTGTTGGTTATCATTATGATATCAACGGTGTTTTCGGCATGTGGACGTTATGAGAACGGCCCGTCATGTTCGTTTAGGTCGGTAAAGTCAAGGGCTGTCGGCGAATGGCATATTACCGATTTGCTTGTTAATGATATTCACGAGGAAGACTTGTTCGAGAAGGAAAGCTCTACGATAATTGTGCTTAACGATGATGGTACATACGAATATAGTGTAATTTCGTTGACAAAATCTCATGGTCCCAGTTCTGGACTATGGTCGTTCGGCGACGATAAGACAATGTTGATTTTTACCGAAATAGATACCGTAAACGGACCAACTGAACGCAGTTATCAGATAACACGATTGTCTAATGCCGAAATGTGGCTTGTGGGCGAAAGTGTCGAGTATGTTGGTAAGACCGGACTTGTAGAGAGAAGATTTGAAAAGAAACAGGATTAAATTTGAAGATATGAAAAAACGTATTGCTTTTATTTTTGCAGTGGCACTTATGATTGGTGCAGTGCTTTCATCTTGCCAGAAGTACGAAGAGGATTATGGTTTGCAGATGAAGTCTCCTAAAGGTCGTCTTGTGGGAAAATGGAAAGTGGCTCAGATTGATGTTGATACAATGTCGATAAAAATGTCCGATTATTCAATGTTCGGAACTTTGTTTGTTACTTTTGAGAAAGATGAGACCGGCACTATTGCTTTCAGCGACAATGGCCTCGGCGACATTCTCGAAGGCATTGACTGGGAGGAGATCCTTGCAGAAATGGGTGATAATGTAGACATTGATAACACTGACTTGAGTGAAGACGATATGTCGCTCGACCCTGACGATATTGATTTTGTATCATTGTTAAAGCAGGAGACAAAGTTCAAGTGGGCTTTCAACGATGATAAGACATACTTGGAATTAAGTGCATACGACGAGACTACTAGTTCTTATATCGAAGCTATCGACATGAAAATCCTTTCGCTTTGCAAATCGGACTGTAAGTTCCGCTACGAAGAAGATTCTACTAGGGTGGATGTTTCGATGCAGAAATAAATTTCCCCATTTGCGTTAAGGATATTTTGAAAAATACTGTGGCTTTCTATTTTCCAGTTGTAGATAGGAAGCCACAATTGTTTATGAGTTTGATAATTTCGTGATAATATAATCGTATTAGTTGCGGATATTCCAACCTATCACAACTTTTGGTTAAAACCAGCCGCACTTTTCTTCATTTGTGGGGATTGTGTACCTATCGCTATAGGCATACTTTTGCAAAACCAAAGTTAATTTACATTTATTTACACAAACTCAAAAAACGATGAACAAACTATCATTTCAATAAAAACTGAATTTTATAAGGCATACAAATCATCGTAAAAATAGGCTGTATCGTGAGATGCAGCCTGTTTTTTTGCACTATTATTTATTTCATTCGCGATTACAAAAAAATATATCTTTGTACCACAAACAACAAATAAATACAGCTATGAGCAACAAGATGATGCAACAACTGATTGCCGATTATTTCAAAACACAGCCAATACAGAAAGCTTGGTTGTTCGGTTCGTTTGCCCGTGGCGAAGAAACCCCATTGAGCGATGTTGACCTACTTGTGCAATACGATGATGAAGGAATAAGTCTGCTTAAGCACGCCGCAATGATATGTGAACTGGAAGAAATTCTTGACCGCCCTGTTGATATAGTTCCAGAAGGAACCTTGTATCCAAAAATAGCCGAAAGTATCAACCAAGACAAAATACTGATATATGCGAAAAATACTTACCTTACACACAAACAAATAAGTCACGACCATACCAATAAGAAAACAAACGAACAAGTTATTTACGAATCAGCAGTCCATAAGAATCTTATCCAGACCACAGCTAGAATGAAATCTCTTGGATACGAAACAAACGAAATTTGCAAGATTACAGGTTTGAGCCGAGACGAAATCGAAGGATTGAGTTAAGAATATAGATTATTCGTGTTTTTTTGTGCTTATAAGATGGTGTTGTCTGTTCTGGAAAAGCAAAGTATTTTTACATAAAAACTGGCTGTGTCGTGAGATGCTACCAGCTTTTTTCGTGGGTTACTTTAATTCTTTCAGCATTTCTATTGCTTTTGGGTCTCCTTGTTCTGCTGCCTTTGTTAGCCATTTCACACATTCTGCAAGGTCTTTGTTGACACCATCGCCATACTTGTAGAACATTGCAATATTAAATTGTGCTTCGTGCATTCCCTGTTCCGCAGCTTTGATGTACCATTCGGCAGCTTTTTCATAATTCTGCTCAATGCCTTCACCACACTCATAACATACACCTAGATAAAATTGAGCCTTCATGTTGCCTTGTTCTGCAGCTTTGGTGAACCATTCTGCCGCTTTCTCAAGGTCTTTCTCTATGCCTTCTCCATTTCTATAGCACATTGCCAGTATTTGTTGAGACTTGGCAATTCCTTGCTCTGCCGCTTTGCTAAATAATTCGAACGCCTTTGGGTAATCTTTGCTTACACCATCGCCGTATTTATAACAACAAGCAAGATTGTGTTGCGCCTCCGAATCTCCTTGTTCAGACGCTTTAGAAAACCATTCAAAAGCCTTCTTGCGATTTTTTCTGACACCTTCACCAAACATATAACATAAACCAAGATTATTCTGGGCTACTGAATATCCTTGCTTTGCGGCTTTTGTGAACCATTCTACAGCTTTCGACGATTTTTTTTCAACACCGTATCCATTATCATAACAAAAGCCTACCTCATTTTGTGCCACATAATCGCCTTGTTCTGCGGCTTTAGTGAACCATTCTACAGCTTTTGCATAATCCTGCTTTACGCCATCACCGTATTTATAACAATAACCAAGATTGCATTGTGCACCCATTGCCCCTTGTTCTGCGGACTTTGTGTACCATTCAACAGTTTTCTCAAGATTTATCTCTACGCCTTTGCCTTTTTTATAACATACTGCAAGATTATTCTGCGCTCCTGCATATCCCTGTTCTGCAGCTTTGGTGTACCATTCTACTGTTTTAGTTAAATCTTTTTCCACGCCATCGCCTTTTTCGTAGCGGCGGGCCAGTGTGAATTGAGCGTTAACATCTCCTTGTTCCGCCAATTCCCTTAGTTCTTCAAATGGTAATTTTGAATATTGAACTTCCTTCTGTTGTTTTTCTTCCATAATTCTAAATTTTATATTCCACGATATGCAATGAGTGGACATCTCTTGACTGGTCAAAAATCCCTCATCTCACAACCCATGTCGTACAATTTAGCAAACCGCCTTCCTTGGCAACATCGTTGTAGTCGATTGTTTCAATTTTCTTGTTCGGAAATGTCCTTTGTAAGATTTCAAGAACTTGTCTATCTTCGTCCCGATTAAATATCGGCATCACAATCAAGTCATTAACTTCCAGATAGTTTACATATATTCCAATCGCACTGCCAGGATGTTTCGGGTCTTTGATGTCAGTTATGAATGGCACATCAATGTAAGTAAGGTTGTATGTGTCAATAACTTTTTGCATTCCTTTCTGCCAATATTTGTATTCGTCTGCCAATTTGTTTCCAAGAATAGTGTTTCTGTCCACAAATCTTACCATCCCATCGGCGTGACCTGTATAATCTCCTTTTTGCGCAGGTATGATAATGATCTCGCATTCAAGCAGTTTCGACAGTTCGTTTATCAGTGAATCCTTTTCATAATTTGGATTTTCGGAAAAAATCCTGTCCGACAATATTGCCCTGCCATCACAGATAAGCACATTGCCTCCATCAAGGTTTATGTCGGAAAATGTTGCGTCAATATTATTCAACCGGCAAACTTCTTTCACATCGGAACGCGAATCTTCCCATTCCTTTTTGCCTTTCAAATAGCTTGGCTCGTACCTGAACTGGATAAACTTTCCCGACTCTGTTTGAACCGGCATATAATCGCGGCACCAGATGTCCTTTGTACCTTTAATAAACGAGTATTTCACATGATGCTTTTCGAGAATGGCAATCAAGTTCTTGCAGGTTTCGGGGTATTTGCTCATTAGCAGTTCCGACAAATAGACGGTTTGGTCGTTGCTCGGTTTCTTGTCTTTCATTTTGCTAATTTTTATATGTTCATTTGTTAAGTTGTTCATATTATAAAATTCGTTACTAGTTGCTGTTTCTGTGGATATAAAACAGACGATAATTTCAATTAGTAATCCGAATGTAATTCTCATTTTATTGTTTTTTGTGGAATTGGTGCGAATAAGTTTTGGTTGGGTTGTTGGTGGGCATGATTCTATTTGTTCTTTATTCCTTCTATTCTAAATTGCCAAAGTTTCGGGTCTTTTAGGCAAATGTCCTTACCAGTTGTAAAAAAGACTGGTTCTGATTTTTTTAGTTCAGGATGCAAATTTTCCACATAATCCTTATTGTTAAGATAAAAATCCTTTGTGATTTTTACATAGTCGTTGCCATCTGGACGATACAATGGAACATTAGTTCGTTTATATGGTTTTATGCAAGTATTTTTTAATTCTAGAGTCTCATCTTTCCACATTATTCTATTTTTCTCATCATTGTCTTCGCATATAGAAAAACCATTTATCAAATAATATAGATATGTAGATTGAGTGATGTTTTTTCTTTCTTTAGAATGTGTGAACATATTTTCCTCCTTATTCCATTCCAAATACTTACGATCTTCATTCTTATTCTCTTTCTCTATACTTATAACTTCGTATGAACGAATAAGGGCTGATGCTCTATAATTATCTTTGCTTTCGAAAGTGATATCATAACCTGAATTGTGTGCGTTTAGAGACATTGGTGGAAAGTATGGAACAACTTCTAATCCTCTACCATTGCGATGGTACACAATCGGGTCATGAATTCCATCGTCTTTTTCGCTATGAAAATAAAACTCCACAGTTCGAATGTACACTTTATATTCGTCATGCACTTGAATGTACCCACCATAAAGGAATGCTGGTGCAAGGTCTTCAAACAACTTTTGAAGTTTTGCTTCATCTGATAAATCTTTGGCGTTTTTACCAAATTCATTTAATTTTTCAATCAATGTACTCATGGTTACAAATTTTTAAATGTTAGACACCGCAAAAGTCTTTCAAAAAATCCGAACTGCCAAATCTTTTGTGTTAAATATATGTTAAAGTTAGGCTAATAGCATATAATTATTTCCATTTAATATTTAAAAATTATAATTTAATAAAAATCATATAATATAATAAATTGTATTTGTCTTTCGGATATTCTGCACTGCTTACTTCGCCCATTCGATACATCGACTCCGCTCTGAACAAATAGCCATAGATACTAAGAACCCTTCAAACGGTAACGTCCATTCAAACGTGAAATTTAGGTATGATTTTCATTCGTTTGTTGTAAATGCTCGATTTCAGTTGTTCGTGGTTCTTAAATTGAGTAAGAAGATTTTCCACTTACAATGAGACATCTGTGTCCAACATTTTGAGCGAAACGGGAACATTGCCTTTCGTTCCATACAGAACACATAAACTGATTGGTAACTATTCGGGGTATTTTGAAGCGCATATAGAACCTGGCATGCTTATTATTTGGTTTTAAATATTGGACGACAACGCAATAAGCCTTACTAGAATAGATAGTCACGCAAAATTATTCGAGAAATAAATGTAGCACTAGGGCACAAAAAGAAAGCCCGACAATCGCCGGACTTTCCTGATATGTCCAAAATTTAATTTTACTTCTTATAACTATAAACAATTGATACCTCTCCATTGTCATTCAACACATATCTTGAATTTTCATTGGGACCAGCAATCTGTGGCAAAAGTTTATCTTCAATGTCAAGTGCCTGATAAATTGTATCCAGTATTACCATACCATCATTTACTACTGTTATTCTTGGATTTAAAACTAATCCAGTTTTTGCAACGGTTTTCATAATACCAGTAGAATCCTTGGCAACTTTGTCGAAATACGAAAGTCCTGTTGTCTCAATGTACGAATCTAGATGTTCTGGGTTGTAGGCAGAGAGAATTATGTACAATGGTACTTTGTTTAGCACTTCTTTGTTTGCAAGCAATGTGCCCAATGCCCCTTTTTCACAACCCTGACAACCATCGTTGCAATATATTGTAAGAATCTTGTAGTTGGACTCCTTTATCTCCATCTGCGACTTTACAAACTTGATTGGCGGACAGCCGTCAAGCAAAGCATTCTTTTTGTCCTCTAAATTCTGCTTCATTGCCTGTAGGACATTTCTACAGGAATCTATGTACCTGTTGTAATCACGGCTTGTTTTTACCAATTTAAGATAATATGCAGTTATAGTCGAATCGCTAGTTTTTTGTATGTTAAGTGCAAGATTTTTTTTAGTTTCAGATGGATAGTACTCGTATTCAAATTTTTCTCCTATATATTGGAAATCCTTGTCGGCAAACAATATCGCCCATTTAATTTTTCCATATATTTTCTCGTTGAAAAATATTGTACTTACATAAATCCGATTGCATTCGTCATATACTACTGGGCCATAATAACATGGCAATTCATGACCAAATTCGGCAGGCTGCGGAAGCGGCATTATGGTATCAACCAGAGCAGACTTAAAACAATGTCCAATTATACTATCATTTTCAAAGTCCCACTCAAACGCCATCGGCGAATACCTATACTTGAATATAGGCAAATCATTCGCTGATTTGTTTACCAACATTGAACAATTAGTAGGATAATACATTCCTTCCTTTATATATGCATATTTCCTATGCTTAGAAACATGGTACTTGTTTTCCTTTGTAGCCATACGGATTCCGATAGGTAGCGGATTATCCACAGACTCCTTTGTCCCCAACAAACCGTATGATGTAGAATATGTCTGACTCGAAATTATGTTGCCTTTGCAAAAAACAAAAGCACTATTTTCAGGAGCAACAAGTTTTTCTACATCATATTCATATTTATTCAAATCATCCTGGTCAACTTCGTATCCATATATTTTCTTCACATTTCCGTCCCAGTCGATAAGACGCAGTGCTTGCGGTGTCGCAAGTTCCATTTCGTGACGGAAGTTTGAACAGCCGATGAAAATACTATCCTTTCCTATAAAATAAAAGGATTTCATCTTGCCTAAAGAATCAACAAATATGTCGTGTATCTTTGCGCCGTTTCCTAAGTCATAGAAAGACAAAGATTTGCCACCAATATTCAAAATAACGACATCCTTTCCGTCCACATCAACCAACTGCTTGTAGCTCAGAATCCCTTTACCCCTGTCCTCTTCGGCAAGTAGAATCTCCTGTGTATTATAAACCTCGTAGTCGTAAACAAACTTTTCCTTCGGTTTAGTATTATCCCTACACGAAAAAAGCGCAACCGACAATATGATTAGCAATAACAATTTTCTATTCATGGCTCTCTGAAAATTTGATTTTATTACACATGAAAAAATTCATTCAAATATAGACATTTTTTTAATACAAATGTACTTCTTCTAAAAATATTTACACAATCACAACAGCATGTCGATTGTCAGCATCTTGTACAAAGAAAACTTTATTACTTCGCAATAACTATCACCTCTCCATTATCATCCAACATATATTTTGTATGTTCATCGGGACCTGTAATCTGTGGCAAAAGCTTATCTTCGATGTCCTGCGCCTGATAAATCGTATCGAGTGTTACAACGCCATCTTTAACAATTGTAAGTCGAGGATTGAGCAAGAAACTTGTGTTAGCCATTTTTTTCATTAGAGCAGCTGTGTCCTTGGCTACCTTATCGTAATATGTAAGCCCATTGTTTCGCATATATGCCTCAAGTTCGTTTGCACTGTTACTTGAAACAATTATGTACAATGGAACTTTATTTAACACTTCCCTATTATAATACAAAGTTTGTAATGTGGCCTGATCGCATCCTATGCAGCCCTCTCCGTATAAAGTAAGAATCTTATATGTGGATTCCTTTATGTCCATCTGCGATTTTACAAAGTTGATTGAAGGACAACCGTTTATCAAAGCATTTTTTCTGGTTTCAACTCTCTGTTTCATCGACTGTAAAACAAATTTGCATGAATCTATATACTTGTTATAATCGCGGTCTGTTTTAACCAGTTTAAGATAATTAACAGTAATGACAGAATCATTCTTTTTGCGTATGTCAAGTAATATTTCCTTATTCGATAAAGACGGGAAATACTCATTGTCGTACATTTCTCCTAAATATTGGAAGTTTTTGTCGGCAAATATTAGCCCATGTTTTATTTCTCCATATATATTTTCGTTGAAAAATATAGGACTTACATATACTTGATTGCACTCGTCATATCCTACTTGTCCATAGGAAAATGGAACTTCATAGCCGTATTCGGCAGGATATGAAAGCGGCATTATACTATCGACCAAAGCAGATTTACAATAATGCTCAATAACACTATCATTTTCAAAATCCCACTCAAACGCCGAAGATGAATACGGATACCTGAATATTGGTAGATTGTTTGCCGATTTAGTTATCCATAGAAAAATGTATGTAGGATAATACATACCTTCCTTAATGTATGCAAATTTCCTATGCTTAGAAATATGATATTTATTTTCTTTTGTATCCATGCGAATTCCTAATGGCAATGGTTTCTCAACCGACTCTTTAGTTCCAAGCAATCCATACGAATCAGAACGAGTACTGCACGAAATTATGTTACCTCGGCAAAAGATAAAATTGTAATTTTGCGGTGGAATAAGTTTATTTATGTCATATTTGTAATTGTTCAGTTCTTCCTGATCAATATCGTACCCATATATTTTCTTGACATTTCCATCCCAGTCAATAAGTCTCAACGCCTGCGGCGTTTCTAGTTCCATTCCCCCATGAAGGTTTGAACAACCGACAAAAATACTATCCTTTCCTATATAATAATGATATCTCATCATATACGAAGAATCAACTAGTATATCGTGAATCTTTTCTCCGCTTTCCAATTCATAAAAGGACAGATGACAAAACCCCATATTTAATGCCAACACATCCTTGCCGTCAATATTAATCAATTGCCGACATGTCTGGACATATTTACCTCTGTCCTCTTCGGCAAGTAGAATCTCCTGTGTCTTATAAACCTCGTAGTCGTAAACAAATTTTTCCTTCGGTTTAGTATTATCCCTACACGAAAAAAGCGCAACCAACGATATGATTAGCAATAACAATTTTCTATTCATGACATTTTATTTGTAATATATGCGAGACACATATGCGCCTCGCTTATGTTAATAATTATTTCTTTATTTTGTATGATTACGGTTGTAGAATTGCAACATTATTTTCATGTACTATAGGCTCTGTACCTGTTAACCATGTTGGACAACCATTGCTAACCCAACAATTTGTTGGGTCTCCTGTACATTCATATCTATCAAGATAGCCTTCTGGGGTATAGTACGCATGCAAGGTTCCGTCATATGGTCTTTCATGTTGCCTAGTTTGTGGTAGTTGGTAGATTTCTAAGTACTTGTTTGTCGGATCGTTTTCGTCAACATACAAATCTCCTATATATCCATATTCATCCACATAACCTTTCTGCATCAGCACAAAGTTTGCATGTTTCAGATTGATGGCTGCGTTATTTTCAACTACATCTGCAACATTTTCCTTTTCGCAGGATGTCAACACAAACGCCGTTAATACGGCTAATATCAATGCTAATTTATTCATTGTTATTCAACTTGGGATTTTTTAGGTCTTGCAACAACTCCCATAATGAATTGCAATCCATTTTGTATTTCCATTCAGCAAATACAATGCTCAAACTTTGCCCACTAATTCATACAAATTTAAAGTGGGCAGGATTAGCCTCCGTGCAATATGCCATTTAAATGAAGCAGATTCCAACTATTTATAATATTTGTATTCATAATATTCATCAATCCTATGGCGTTTATTATTACGCTACAAATATAGTAAGTTTTTGAATATGACATATATATATTGATATATTTTTGCAAAAACATCACAACAGATTGAACGCCAATGCAATGTGCTAATTTTCAAAATTTTACTAATAATCAACTTTTTAAATACATTAACAGGAGTTTATTGTATATATAATCAAAAATTATAAACAAACCAAATTTAACAAAATTGATTTTTGCTAATAATGCAAAAAAATAGGGGGGTAAAAGTTGATTTTTACTGTCGAAAATGGCGAGTTTGTTGTAGAAAGATGTTCTGTATTCAGGAATCCCATATGCGGCTTCGATTCCGTTCATTCTGCATTCCCCCAGGTTGTTTGTCTCATATTATCGAAATTCCAAGTGCCATCCCCCTTTCTCCCTTTGTTGATAAAAACACAAAAAATCAATTCGTTCCGAAATGCTTTTTTTACTAATTTTACAGCCATATTTTTAAATGTATAACACTATGATTACAAAGGAAGAATTTCAGAAGTTAATATTGCAGGGTATTCCCGATGAACTGCCGGAACCTGCTGTGTATGAACCCGAAATAAACCACGCACCTATAAGGAAGCAGATTCTTACAAACGATGAAAAGAAACTCGCAATAAGAAACGCTCTCCGCTATTTCCCGGCTAAATTCCACAAGACTCTTGCTCCCGAATTCAAGAACGAGTTGGAAACCTACGGCAGAATCTATATGTACCGCTTCCGCCCAAAATACAAGATGTTCGCACGCGACATAACCTGGTTCCCCCACAAGAGCACTCAGGCTGCCGCAATTATGCTTATGATTTCCAATAACTTGGATTATGCTGTTGCCCAGCATCCGCACGAACTTATCACATACGGCGGCAATGGCGCTGTTTTCCAGAACTGGGCTCAGTACCTGCTCACAATGCAGTATCTTGCCAACATGACCGATGAGCAGACTTTGGTAATGTATTCTGGCCACCCGATGGGACTTTATCCGTCGCACAAGGATGCTCCGCGCGTTGTGGTAACCAACGGTATGGTAATTCCAAACTACTCGAAGCCAGATCATTGGGAGAAATTCAATGCAATGGGCGTATCGCAGTACGGTCAGATGACTGCCGGTTCATACATGTATATCGGTCCTCAGGGTATCGTTCACGGAACAACAATCACCGTTCTTAATGCTTGCCGCAAGATTGCTAAGCACGGCGAAGGTCCTGAAGGTCGTTTGTTTGTAACTGCAGGTCTTGGTGGCATGAGCGGTGCTCAGCCAAAGGCTGCAAATATTGCAGGCGTTGTAAGTATTTGTGCTGAAATCAACCCGAAGGCAGCTTATAAGCGCTTTGAACAGGGCTGGGTAGACGAAATAATTGACAATGTCGACAAGGCAATTGATACTGCTATCGAATGGCAGAGCAAGAAACAGCGTCGCTCAATAGCATATTTGGGTAATGTCGTTGACTTGTGGGAACGTCTTGCAGAAAGAGGCGTTAAGGTTGACTTGGGAAGCGACCAGACCTCGTTGCACAATCCTTGGGCTGGCGGTTACTATCCAGTAGGACTTTCTTACGACGAATCACGCGATATGATGGCTCACAATCCTGAAAAGTTCAAGGAGGCAGTACAGGCTTCTTTGAGACGTCATGTAGCTGCAGTTAATAAATTGGCTGCAAACGGAATGTATTTCTTCGACTACGGAAATGCTTTCTTGCTGGAAAGTTCACGTGCAGGCGCCGACATTATGGCTCCTAATGGAATAGATTTCCGTTATCCGTCATACGTTCAGGATATTATGGGTCCAATGTGTTTCGACTACGGTTTCGGTCCGTTCCGTTGGGTTTGTACTTCCAGCTTGCCTGAAGATTTGGAAGTTACGGATAATCTTGCAATGCAGGTCCTTGAGGAAATCGCTAAGGATGCTCCATCTGAAATTTCACAGCAGATGCGCGATAATATCCGTTGGATCAGCGAAGCAAAGGCAAATAAGCTTGTAGTTGGTTCGCAAGCCCGTATCCTTTATGCCGATGCTGAAGGTCGTATCAAGATTGCTAAGGCCTTCAATGATGCTATTCGCGATGGCCGCTTGAAACAGCCGGTTGTTCTTGGTCGTGACCACCACGATGTTTCCGGTACCGATTCTCCGTTCCGTGAGACTTCAAATATCTACGATGGTAGCAAGTTTACGGCCGACATGGCTATACAGAATGTTATTGGTGACTCTTTCCGTGGCGCAACTTGGGTTTCTATCCACAATGGCGGCGGCGTTGGCTGGGGCGAAGTTATGAATGGCGGTTTCGGCATGGTTCTCGATGGTAGCGCAGATGCTGAACGTCGTTTGAAACTTATGCTGCTCTGGGATGTCAACAATGGCATAAGCCGTAGAAGCTGGGCTCGCAACGATGGCGCTGTATTCGCAATCAAGCGCGCTATGGAGGAATATCCTGAAATGAAGGTTACAATTCCGAATTTTGCAGACGACGATTTAATAAACGGTTTGTATTAATTAGCTGGAAAAGTTGAAAGGCAAATCGATAACCTTTCAACTTTTCCCTTTTATTAGTGTATTATGAAAAATTTTATTTTGCCAATAATGATTTTGTCTATGGCGTTGTGTGTGTCATGCAATCGTGATAAGGAAGAAGAAGTTGTAATTCCATCGGAATTCAGAATTCCAGATTCGGATGTCGAACGTACTGTTCGCAGCTTGAAGGAATATTGTAATGGAATGGACTATGTCCGTATCGAGAAGGGAGTATCGCAGGTGGCTGCATTATGGCAGCAGCAGGATGGAACTTCTGACGACTTTTACGATTTCTGCATGAATAATTTCCTGCTTGATTCGATAAAACGTGCGGAGGCATTTGACAAAATACAGCGCGACCTCGAGATTATATACGGCTATGGCAATACTATGACGCTTGCACTAATGGAGCCTTTGCATCTCGATATGGGCGAAGTCGACTTCGTCGATGAGGCGATGGGCGCATATTCAACAACAGCTCATATTACCGAGGATTTGTTCGCCAACAAGATGGCTTTTTATATCGTGCTTAATTTCCCTTCATATTCGTTGAGCGAAAAGAAGGAACTTTGCGACAAATGGACACGTCAGGACTGGGCGTATGCACGCTTGGGCGACCGATTCACATCGCGTGTGCCGGCCGAATATGAGCAGGCTGCTAATGTAGCTATGACTAATGCGGACAATTACATTTCAAACTACAATATTTATATGGGAAATCTTGTCGATGGCAATTGGCAGACTTTGTTCCCGAAGGACATGAAGCTAATCAGCCACTGGAATCTTCGCGATGAACTGAAATCTGATTATGCCGACAAGGACCATGGTTTGGAAAAGCAGCAGATGATTTATGACGTTATGCTTCATATTGTAAATCAGGACATACCGCAGGATGTTATCAATTCGGACAAATATCAGTGGAATCCACGCACCAATAAGCTGTATAAGGATGGATCCGAAATTTCAAGTCCGGCCGAACCTTTTGAAAGATATGCTTATATGCTTTATAATTTCAAGGCGTTGTCGGCTATGGACAAGTTCAATTCTGTTTATCCAACTTATATCGAGCGCGCGTTCGACGAATCCATGGAATTAACTCAGGAGGAAGTGGAGTCTCTGTTCATCAACTTTATTTCGGCTCCCGAAATCGCACAGGTCGGTCAGTTGATATCTAAGCGGCTTGGACGTCCGTTGCAGCCCTATGATATCTGGTATAACGGTTTTACTGCTCGCAACGACATGAACGAAACTGCACTAAATAGCATTACACGTCAGCGTTATCCAAATCCAAAGGCTTTGGAACGTGACATTCCACGTATCCTTGCCGAATTGGGTTGGAGCCGCGAGAAGGCAAATTATATTGCTCCGAAAATTAGCGTCGATCCTGCGCGTGGTGCAGGCCATGCTTGGGGAAGCGAACGTAAGGGCGATGTTGCACACTTGAGGACTAGAATTGCAAATTCGGGTATGGACTATAAAGGATACAATATTGCTGTTCACGAACTTGGTCATTGTGTAGAGCAGACAATAACACTGTACGATATCGACTATTATATGTTAAAGGGTGTGCCTAATACGGCATTTACCGAGGCTGTCGCTTTCATGTTTCAGGGTAGGGACTTACGATTGTTAGGAATGCCTAGCGGAAGCAATTCGGAGGAAAAGGAGGCAATGGCGGCTTTGGAAAACTGCTGGTCTGCATACGAAATCATGGGCGTCTCGTTAGTCGATTTGTATTCTTGGCGTTGGATGTACGACAATCCAGATGCAAATGCCCAGGAACTTTGCGATGCGGTGGTTTCTATTGCTAAGGATGTTTGGAATAAGTATTATGCACCAGTTTTTGGTGTAAAGGATACTCCAATTCTTGCAATTTATTCGCACATGATTGATTCTCCGTTGTATCTTGCAAATTATCCTGTTGGTCATTTGATTGACTATCAAATTGAATCGTATATGGCCGACAAACCATTTGCCGAAGAACTTACAAGAATGTTGCTTCAAGGTTCGATTACCCCGCAGGCTTGGATGAAGGGCGCTGTTGGTTCTGAAATCTCTGGCGACCCGACTTTGGCTGGCGTGCGTAGGGCTTTGGCAGTAATCAAATAAATACGTCTATATAATGATGTGCATAATGGAAGCCGTTTGGCTTCCATTTTTTTTGCATGGACAGAAATATCCATGCAAAAGTTTAATTGATTTGTCTTTGCTTAACTGCTTGTGCTGTAGTTGTGTATCCGTGTATAAGCGACAAGAAACGAATAATAAACGAAAGCAAACGTTTATAAACCGACTCACATTTTCGAAACTCCCGACTTTTGCATCGGATTTCAAAACGAAGTCCGAACAAAATGTTTAACTCAAAAATTTTAATGTTATGAATTTAAGAAATCGCGTACAACTGATTGGCAACCTAGGCTCGCAGCCACAGGTTAAGGAATTTGAAAATGGTAAGAAACTCGCACGCTTCTCGCTTGCAACTACAGATGTTTATAAAAAAGATGGCAAGTATGTGCGTGATACGCAGTGGCATAATGTAGTCGCATGGAACAAGACCGTTGAAGTTTTGCAGAATCGCGAAATATCTACAGGTAGTGAAGTCATTGTTATCGGTAGTGTTATAAGTAGCAGGTACACCGATGCTAATGGTAACGTGCGTAATGTGTCGGAAATAACAGCCGACAGTATTATGGTCAGAAGGTTGAAGCGGGCAGAGTCGAAGCAAACACAGAATATCGCCTAGTTTATTGAGTATAGTATTAATAAAAAAAGTAATTATGGAAATTAAGAATTTTGTTCAGTTGATTGGCAACTTGGGTGCTGATCCGGTGGTTAGAGAAACAAAAGTTGGTAAAGTAGCACGTTTTTCGTTGGCAACTACAGAGTTTTATCGCGAGAATGGCAAGATGAACAGCAAGACCGAATGGCATACTGTTGTCGCTTGGAATGCAAATGCTGATTTGGTTGCACAAAAGTGCACCAAAGGCACGGAGGTTATTCTGCTAGGTCGCCTGTCGAGTCGTAGCTACGAGGACCAAAATAAGGTTAAGCGTTATGTTACCGAAGTTATTGTCAACGAAATAATCTGTCATGAACGGGCAAAGTCTTCTGCCGAACAAAAAGATGAACAATCATTTAATTAAAAGTAAGCATTATGAATTTAAGAAATAGAGTACAACTTATTGGCAATTTGGGTTCAGACCCAAAATATGTTGAATTTCCAAATGGAATGAAAATGGCCAAGATTTCGGTGGCGACTTCGGATTATTTTCGTAAGAGCAATATCGTCGTAAAAGAAACACAATGGCATACAGTAGTCGTTTGGGGTAATCTGGCCGAAATTGTAAGGGCAAATATGTCGAAGGGCTATGAAATTGTAGTAGATGGAAGTTTAAGACAGAATCGCTTTACAGATAAAAACGGTGTAGAGCAGCGTTCATACGAGGTAATAGCAGACACCATATTGTTTAATAAACCCGAAAAATTATGAAGAGATGATTTGCCTTGGGAATTTATTTCCCAAGGTACTTTTATTATGGATTGCAAGTGAAAAATTATTAATTTTGAAAAATTACAACGAAAAAAGAGTCGCAGTTGAAAATGGAAACGCTTGACAAGAATATAAAGCTAGCATACGATTTGATAAAATCCACAAGCAAGTCGGTGTTTTTAACTGGCAAGGCAGGAACTGGCAAAACGACATTCCTGAAAACCCTACCGACGTTTACAAGCAAGCGTATGGCTATTGTCGCACCAACAGGAGTGGCTGCTCTTAATGCTGGCGGTGTAACTATCCATTCTCTATTTCAGTTGCCTTTTACTCCATTTATTCCCGAAGGAGCTGATATTTCTTTTGTTGTCAAGGACAATGACGGCAAGCCGATTCGCGAGCAATACAAGATGAGTGCCACAAAGATTAAAATTTTGCGTTCCCTCGATCTGCTCGTTATTGATGAAATAAGCATGGTGCGTTCCGATTTGCTTGATGCCGTTGATGATGTCTTGCGACATTATCGCCGTTCTTCGTTGCCTTTCGGCGGTGTGCAATTGCTGATGATCGGCGATTTGTACCAGCTGACGCCGGTTATCAAGGATGATGAATGGCGCCTGATACAAAATTTTTATCGCTCGCCGTATTTTTTCGATAGCAATGCTCTACGTAGGATTGATTATGTAACAGTGGAATTGACGCATATTTTCCGACAGCAGGATGAAACCTTTATTTCGATTCTTAATGAAATTAGGACAAATTCGCTTACCGCAGAGTCTTTGGCTGTATTGAATTCCAGGGTGGCTGATATCGATGATAATTCCGAAGGTTGCATTCGCTTAACAACACATAATTCGGATGCAAATTCTATCAATGCATCTAAACTTGAAGACTTGGCTGACGAGCCTTTCCATTTTGTGGCCGAAATTAAGGATAACTTTCCTGCATATATGTATCCGACGGAAGAAGATCTTGTGTTAAAACTTGGCGCACAGGTTATGTTCATTAGGAATGATTCGTCGACAGAAAAACTATACTATAACGGAAAGATTGGCAAGATCGTTGATATCGACAGCAGTAAGATTATGGTTTTGTGCCCTGGCGATTATTCTCCAATCGAAGTAAAGACGGAAGTGTGGGAGAATATTCAATATGTTGTAAATTCCGAAACCAATGAAATAGAGCAGAATGTTATTGGTGAGTTTCATCAGTATCCGCTACGTTTGGCTTGGGCTATAACAATTCATAAGAGTCAGGGGCTGACCTTTGATAGGGCTATTGTTGATGTCCATTCCGCATTTGCGTTCGGTCAGGTTTATGTTGCGCTGAGTCGTTGCCGTTCTCTGCTGGGACTAACGTTGAAGACTCCAATATCCAGCCGAATGATAAAGTCGGATCTGGATGTCGTTACTTTTTGCGATGATGCGCGGAAAAAACAGCCGGATGAACAGAAATTGAAGTCTTATGTTATCGCTTTCGAACGAGAAATTTTGCTTAATGTGTTCTCAATGTCTAATCTACAACGTTTATTGTCGGATGTCAGGCAGGTGTACATGTCAAATTTCTCAAGGTTTAATCCAGCATATTCGCAGGAAATACTTGATGTCGTTCAGTCGTTTGATACGCAAGTCTTTGATGTAAGCAAGAAATTTGTTGCACAGCTGTGGCGTATTTTTTCCGAATCTCCCGATGTGGCATTCTGTGATAATGAATATCTGAAAGATCGCATTTCAAAGGCCTCGGATTATTTTTGCCCCAAAATTTCAGAGATAATTGGCAGTCATTTTTCAAATATGCTATTGGAGTCGGACAACAAGGAGGTTGATTCTGAAATGAAATCAGCATTGGAAAAACTGGAATTGGAATACCAGAAGAAGGTAAAGTGTTTCGAAAAGATGCATGATGGATTTTCAACCGAGATGTACATGAGGGTTATTTCCGATATCGACAATATGTTCGTTCCTACTTTTAGCCGAAAGTCGAAGGTCGTGTATAATGTTTCGTCTTCCGATGGCCTGTATGCAGCATTGAATGCTTGGCGTAAATCGGTTGCCGACGACTTTAATATGCCCGTATATTATATATTGCCTCAAAAATCGCTTGTAGATATAGTGAAGAATAAGCCCCGCAATGCAAAGGAGCTTTGCAAGATTAAAGGAGTTGGTGCAATGAAAGTTCGGCAGTTCGGTAATGATATTCTAAATATCGTAAGCGAATATTGCCACGAATTTGTAAGTGGTCGGGAATTGGATTTGTCGGATGCTTCATCGCAGGAACCTGTTGTGAAAGAAAAGAAAACCGAGGTTCATAAAAAGGGCGATTCTGCAAAGAAGTCTCTTGAAATGTTCCGAAGCGGGATGTCTATTGAAGCAATTGCAAATGAGCGTGGATTTGTTATTGGAACGGTCTTTTCTCATCTTTCCAGATTTATTCAGACTGGCGAAATAGAACCTCAGGATTTGATAGGACAGGAAAAGTTTAATAGCGTTATGGATTTTCTTGAGCAATATGATACTTCTGTTGGAGTTATGGATTTGTATAAAATTGCTTCGGAAAGATTTACAAAAGATGAATTGCGTGTTGGAATTGCATTCCTGAACAAAATGAATGATTTAAAGTAACAAAAAAGGATGCTTGTTAAGCATCCTTTTTTGTTATATTCAGTTGGCTTTCCATTAGAATGGAAGGTCATCGCCATCTTGAGAATTGCTTGCTTCAATAAATGGAGGTACTTCCGTTTGTGCCGGAGCAGTAGCATTTGGCTGTTGTGGCATAGAACTCGGATTCTGATTCTGTATGGATTCTATTTTCCAAACACGCAGGTCCGTGTACCAGTTGTTGTTGTATTCTCTGCTTTCTGGCTCAAAGAATACGCGAATTTCTTCACCTTCAACTAGATTTGCAAAATTAATTTTATCGCCCCAAACCTGGAAGCATACTTTTTTCGGGAATTGTCCGCTTGCATATTCTATTACGAAACTTTGCTTCTTCCATTGTCCGTTAGCGCTGTTGCCAGTAATTGGCTGTAAAATCTTTATTAGCTTTCCTGTTATTTCCATATTTCATGTTTTATGTTTGCGAATTTACTCAAATAATTTTTAAGTTTATGAATTAAACTAATAATGTTATTAACATCCTAAAAGGTTTTTGAGGAAAACTCTATAAGTTTGTCAATTCCTTCTCTGAACTCGCTTTCTTCGCGTGCAATGTTAATTCTAATGTAGTTGTCCCATTCCTTTCCGAAATGAACTCCAGGAATTACAGCTGTACGAACCATGTCGTATAATGCCAATCCAAATCTCAAGCTGTTGTTCCATGGTGCAGGCAGTTTAGCCCAGATGAAATATCCACCGTCGTTTTGCGGACATTCAAATCCGGCTTTTCGCAGCATTTCATTTCCAATGTTAAGATTCTTTATTATCTTGCTTCGTAGCTCGTTGACGTATGTTTTGGACTCTTCGGTATCAAGGAACTCGGCAATTGCCTGCTGTTGTGGTGCCGGCGACGACAGTCCGGTATAGTCGTGTATGTAGCTAATTTTTGAAAAATGGCTTTCGTGGAAAAGAAAATATCCGACGCGCCAGCCTGTAACTGAAAACTTTTTCGAAAAGCTATTGCAGTAGAATACGCTTGGCGAGATTCGGTCGATAGGATAGTATGGTTGCTCGTTGTTGAAATACAGGTCGCAATATACCGAATCGATAATTATGTGAGATCCGAATTCTTCGCAAAGGTCAATAAGGAAATTTAACTTTTCCTTGCTGATGGTCTTGCCGTATGGGTTTCCTGGCGATGCTATAAATATGACATCTATCTTGTTGTTAACAAAGAATTTGCGGAATTCATTGTCGTCAAAATATATGTCTGGATCTGTAGGGTATGTGAAGAAATTGTTGCCGTAGATTTGCGGCAGGTGGATGTATGATTCGTATGCGGGAGAAAAACTCATCGCATTGAAATTCTTTCCTTTGTTACTTTGTAGGTAGCAGTAAATTAGCGAAACAGCTTCGGTTGCTCCGTTTGTGATAAATATCTTTGTTTGAGGAGAACGCTGTGAGTACTTTTTGTCAAGATGCTGAAGCAGATATTGATTTCCGCATCCGGGTGCGTACTGGTGTATATCCTTCTTAAGAATTTCGGCAAAAATTTGCAGTAGTTTCTCCGGCGGACGGAACCCTGGAATTCCTTGTGCTAGGTTTGTTCCTCCGTTAAGCTTAACCATGTTGCTGAAATAACTTATCAATGAGCCGGTTATTTGAGGCAAAGGTGTTTTGGGGTCTAAAAAGTTTGTCATGAAAAATAATGATATAGAAAAAAAGAGAAGACGCAAGTCTTCTCTTTTTTACGAATATAAGCTGATTACTTTGTCCAGTCAAGGATAACCTTACCACAGTTTCCGCTGTCCATGGCTTCAAAACCTTTCATGAAGTCGTCAACGCCAAAGTGGTGTGTGATAACAGGAGATATGTTAAGTCCTGCAAGAAGCATTCCTTCCATCTTGTGCCAAGTTTCGAACATTTCGCGTCCGTAAATGCCTTTCAGCTTCAAGCCCTTGAAGATGAATTTGCCCCAGTCGATTTCTGTTGTGGAAGGCAATAGGCCTAATTGAGCGATGTTACCACCATTGTACATGCAACCCAAAATTGTGTTGAATGCAGATGGGTTTCCAGAACATTCAAGGCAAACGTCGAATCCGTGGATTCCGTGATCGTTCATTACTTCCTTCAGGTTTTCCTTGCGAGGGTCAACAACTACGTCTGCACCCATCTTAAGGGCAAGTTCGCGACGATAGTCGTTTGGTTCCAGACCAAATACGTTTCTTGCGCCTGCAAACTTTGCTATTGCGCAGCACATAGAACCGATAGGTCCGCCTGCACCACCAACAATAACATCTTCGCCAACAAGCGGGAATGAAAGTGCTGTGTGTGTTGCATTTCCGTATGGATCCATTATCGAAATAAGATCATCGCTGATTCTTTCGTCGATTCTGATGACATTTGATGCAGGAAGTGATAGATATTCTGCAAAAGCGCCATCACGATGAACACCAACACCATAGTTGTTTTCGCAAATATGTGCCAAGCCACGGCGGCAGTTGCGGCATTTTCCACATGCAATGTGACCTTCTCCCGTTACTCTTTCGCCAATCTTGAAGTCGTTCTTTACGTTTTCGCCGACTTCTGCAATTTCGCCCACGTATTCGTGACCAATGGTCATAGGGGTTTTTATTGTTGCCTGCGACCATGCATCCCAACGGAAAATGTGAAGGTCTGTACCACAAATAGCGGTTTTCTTTATTTTAATCAAAACATCGTTTGGTCCGATGGTTGGAACCGGAACGTCTTGCATCCACAATCCGCGTTCTGGTCTTAATTTTACTAATGCTTTCATTTTAATAGCCTTAATTGTTTAAAATAACAAACACCAAAATTAGAACAAACCGATTTATTTTAAAAGTTATTTTTTAATTATTTTTACACCGTTTTGACAACTCGTTTGAATTGCATTTTCAGACTTGTCGGAACATTGTTTTTTCCATTAGGTTCGGGCTTATGTCAGATTATGATGTGATAGTTGTTGGCGCTGGTGCGTCGGGATTGCTTGCCGCTATTTCGGCTTGCCGATGTGGCGACAGTGTGTTGTTAGTTGAAAAGAATGCTCGGGCAGCACGTAAGGTCATGATTACTGGAAAGGGTAGGTGTAATGTGACTAATTCAGCTGACATAAGGGAGTTTATGAATAATATTTATCCGGAACCTCGGTTTCTTTATCCGGCATTCAAGACTTTTTTCACATCCGAAATCCTTAATCTTCTTGATGAAGCAGGGGTAGAGGTGGTTTTGGAACGCGGCGGCCGATATTTCCCGGCATCAGGAAGGGCTGTTGATGTCGTTGATGCTCTTGTGAAAACTGCCGAGCAGTCTGGTGTCCGTTTTGCTTTCTCATGCGCGGTAACGGGTCTTATTGTTGAAGAATCTAAGGTCGCCGGTGTAAAATGCTTGAATGCTGAGGGCGAAAAGTCTTTTTATGCACCTAAAGTTATTGTCTGCACTGGCGGCAAGTCGTATCCTTTGACGGGTTCTACTGGCGACGGTTATATTTTTGCAGAAACTTGTGGCCATACTGTGTGCCGTACTTTGCCGGCATTGGTTCCGCTAGTCGGTGATGGCGATTTTTTCCATGTTCTTGATGGCTTGACTTTGAAGAATGTGAAGGCTGAAATGCTTGTGGATGGGAAAAGGGTGAAGGAAGAATTCGGAGAATTGCAATTTACTGATTTCGGTGTGTCCGGACCGATTGTCTTGACATTAAGTCGCTGGGCTGTAATTGCTTTAAATGAAAAATCGACAGTTAGATTTAGCCTCGACCTGAAGCCGGCACTCGACGAGAAAAAACTGGATGCAAGGATTCTTCGCGACTTCGACAGCAACGGTAAGGTAAAGTTGAAAACGCTTTTTAAGGAGTGGCTTCCTGCTCGGCTTATACCTATTTTTATAAGTATGCTTGATTTTGACGTCGAAAAACTTGCAAATCAGATTTCTGGTGCTGAAAGGCGAAAAATCGTAAGCTTGATGAAGAATTTTAATTTCGGCATCATCGGTTATCGCGATTTTAACGAGGCTATTATTACAAGCGGTGGCGTCGCTGTAAATGAAATAAATCAGAAAACAATGGAATCGAAGCTGATTGAAGGTTTGTTTTTTGCAGGCGAAGTGCTTGATGTCGATGCGAATACTGGTGGATTTAACCTTCAGATAGCATTTTCTACAGGTTGGCTGGCAGGGACTAGATAGTCCGTTGCTTTGGCTGTTGATAATATTTCATAAAGTTTTATTGCCATGTTCTCTATGGTGGATAATTTTGCTTCATGAGAAAATGCTGGTTATGAAAATCCGAATCTTGATAATATTATCTCTCGTGTCGTTTTTTGTTGTTTCGTGTAGAAAGAACGAGCATTATGCACAGCCAAAGGACTATGAGAGCTTGTATGTACTTGAGTATCATAGTGTCGTTGCCGCCGATAGCTTGGTGTTGGCATCAACGATGATTTCTTCAGACAAGATGGAGGCCGATTTGAAATGGTTGTCGGAAAATGGATATACTACTGTATTGCCGCGCGAGCTGATTGGAGGCATTCCTCTGTCAGGGAAGACTGTTATTCTTTCTTTTGATGATGGTTATCGTGATAATTATGAGTGCTTATTTCCATTGCTCAAGAAATATAACATGAAGGCCGTGATCAATGTGCTTGCTTCTTCGGTTGTGTCAGACGAACGTCGTCCTTTCCTTTCATGGCGTCAATGTCGTGAAATGTCGGAGTCGGGACTTGTTGAAATCGGCTCCCATACATATAATTTGCATAATCCTGACGAAACCGCAGAATATGCAAGGGGCATTTCAAGGATGACAGGCGAATGCGATGACGATTATTACGAGAGGGTGATGGGCGATCTGCGAAAAAGCGTTCAGATAATCGAGGAAAATGTGGGTACAACCGTAGTCTCTTTTGCTTATCCTTATGGTATCACAAGTAAATATCTGTCTCCGTATATTGATAATATGTTTCCAGTAACGTTCTGTTCTATGGACGGAGTCGCAAATATTTCGGAGGATTTTCACATGTTGCCGCGTTATGTCGTGACAACGACCACAAGTCTTGAGTCGTTTATGGAATAATCGTTTTATCCATTTTCTTGTATAGGTCGATATATGTTGGCAAGTGGTCGCTATATCCGCCTTGATACTTGTAGCCAATGTAAGTTCTGAAAACTTGTTTTCCTGTATTTGCTTCGTCCGGCACAAGCATAAAATCTGGATTGTATACGTGTGCGTCGTCTATGCTTGTATGAAGCGAACTTGCGGTGTCAAGCAGAGCTCCGGAAACAATAATCTGGTCCAGGATTCCCCATTGTCCCTGAAATTTGTGCGTGCCGAGCTTTTTTATTTCCTGAAGGTAGTAGGAAAGATTGTAAAGCTGGTTGTGCTTTATCTTGTCGTATTCAGTCTGAGCCTTCAAGCCGTAAATCAAGCTCTTGTCGGTCGGGTGGTCGTTTAGGTCACCCATAATTATAATGTTTGCATCTTTTTCAATCTTAAGAATCGAATCGGTGTGTTGCTTAACAAGTTCGGCCACGTAAATACGCTTGGCTTCGGTTTCCATTTGGCCGCTCCAACGTGATGGCCAGTGGTTTACAAAAATGTGCAACGTGTCCTTCTGGTTCGTTACTCCTTTTACATACAAAATGTCTCTTGTCGAACCGCTCCCAATTCTCTTTGGCCATATTACAGGAATGAAATTTTCGGAAATGGGGGTGAAGAACTTTTTGCGGTATATTAGTGCACAGTCGATTCCTCGTGAGTCTGGCGATTCCTGATGTATAATCTTGTAGTCCGACTTGTTTAGGGGAGTCTTGTATATCAGGTCCTGTACGACCTTTCTGTGTTCCACTTCACTAAGTCCAACAATTTGCGGAAGTTCCCAGCCTCCTGCACCGATAATGACTTTTGATATGTTTGTAAGTTTGTTGCGGTAACGGTAACCTGTCCAGTATTTTGCTCCCTGAGGTGTGAACTCATCATCGTTTTTGTCGGGGTCGTTGATGGTGTCAAACAGGTTTTCTGTATTGTAAAACATTATCCTGTAGCTGTCGCGAGTGAGTTGCTCGTTGAATTTGTCTTCGACGGTTTCCTTGTTTGTTTTACAAGAAATAGCGCAGATGCTTGCAAGAGCAATAATGCAAAATATTAATACACTGTGTTTCATTATCTTCTTTTTCTGAAAAATCTTGTTGTTGTGTCTTCTTCGACGTATTCTAATGCGCCAATGTCTGGTTTTCCGTCTTCTAACCTGTTGATGCCGTCGTGGTCAAATTCGCAAGTGGAAGATATGGAAATTTTGGCTCTGTCTTTAGCTGCCGATTCGTTTAATATATTATATAGGTATGGTTTGTCAATTGACTTGAATTTTGGCTCTTCGTTGAATATGTTGTCAATGAAGCAATTCGGAGCTTTTGATAATAGTTCGTTTGGCTTTTCGTGTTTTATCAGGCAATTGTCGAAGACGAAGTTTGCTGCTGCTCCATCAACGAAGTCAAAACCGATTTCCGACTTATTGTATCCATATATTATGCAGTTGCCAAAGTATGCTTCGGTGAGGTCTCTATATGAAACATGTATATTTCCGTTGTTGTCACGATAGTTGTAGTAGTTGTTTAGCGATACTTCTGGCGCTTGCCTAACACCCACCGAATAGTTGGCCATTGTGCAGTGCTTGAATGAATATTTGCCGCCAATCCAGCAAGCCACAGTGTATTGTGAACTATTTGCGAAAATGCAGTTTTCGGCTTCAACATGCGCTCCAAGTGCATAAAGTCCAGCAATCTTTGAGTTTTCAATGTTAGAGTTGCGCATCTTGAGTGTCGGGATTCCTGGTGTGACGCATGAATCGACTTCAACACCAATCAGTGCGTTTGTGATGTCGGTGTTGTTGAGCTCGTTGTTCATTGAGCCGGCCAGCAAGTGTACACCGCCATAAATGCCTGTAGTGTTTCCAATTTCGTCCTGCAGGTAGGCTCCCCATTGTCCTTGCGTGTACTTGTAGTATTCTTCAAGGCGGTCGCCGGTAATTGTTACTCTGTTGTCAACGCCTCCCATGGATTTTATTGTGCCCTTTACGAAAAGACTCGACTTGTTGTGAAGATAAACTTTCGTACCAGGCATTATCGTTAGAGTTACCAGTGTGTCGACCATAGCCGAATTGTATATGAGAATTGGCTTGTCGGAATTCCACGTGGTATCTTGCGTAATCATTTTTCCGTTCAGAAGTGTGACATTCTGCCCAAAGGCAACGAGGTCTACATCCTGGCTGTTGCCATTCGATTCAAAGATTATCGAGTCTTGTTCAACAAGGTCGTCGGTTCCCGGATTTATAGTCACTTCAACAAAGATAAAAAGTGAGTCTCCTGGCAGTAGGGCATAGTTTTCGAATTTGTAGTCGCGTTTGTCATTGATTTCGTATCCATCAATGTTTAGCCTGTATTTTGAGGCGCTTCCCTTGGCAAGGTATATCTGATCTATGTTAATCGATTTGTTTTCGTTTGAATTTTTGACGATTAGATATTTTGTCGTGCTGCCGATTCCGGTGAAAATTGTATCGAATTGAACCGTGTCGGTTGAGAATATGAGCTTGTCTTTGGGGTCTTTGGTGTATATATTTTTATTGCAAGAAGAAAAAATTGCAGATATTATAGTCAGCAATAGAATGCATATTGTTATATGTTTATTCATCGTCTTCCTTTTGAATCAAAAACGTAGCTGACATGTAATTATTACGTCTTATTTCATCAAAAATACGGTGCCCTTCTTTTCGTGTGGTTTGCCAGTGAAATCAAGGAATTTGCAAACCCAGTTGTACGGACCTGTTGTGACTATCGGGTCGCCATTTAAAACATTGCCTTCATCAGATCCGTCCCATCCCATGCTTTGCGGAGATTCCATGTTGAATTCCTTGCATCTGAACATTCTTTCTCCCCAGCGGTTGTATACAATCAGTTCAAAGTTGTCGGGGTCGATTCCGTTTCCGCTAATGTAGAAGAAGTCATTGTCGCCATCACCATTAGGTGTGAATGCGGTAGGAGCGTAGAAGGTAAACACGTCGGTGATGTTTAATTTCTTGTAGGCAGTGTCTACGCATTCATACTGGTTTTTAGCTACAAGCATTGCTGTATATGAACCTGCCTTTTCATATGTGTGAATCTGAGTCTCGTCCGACCAGATGCTTGTGTTTCCGTCGCCAAAGTTCCAAAGGTATGTAATGCCGCCTTCTGAGTAGTTGATGAATTTTATTTCTGTCGTCAAAATTGATGTTAGGTCCGGATCAACGACAAATTCTGCTCTTGGCACATCATGTATGATAATCATATTGTTCTTTGTCTTTGTGTTTACACATCCATATTCAGAAGTGATTGTCAAAGAAACATTATATGTGCCAGTTTCGTCGAATGTTTGCTGTGGGTTCTTAACGCTTGAATATCCGCCATTGCCAAAATCCCAGTTGTATGTCTGCTGAACGCTATCGTTTGAAACTTCGAAGAATTGGAAAGTTCCCGGAGGGCAAGATGAAGCCTTGTCCGAATAGAATCCAACTTCTGGAAGCGGATGTACCAAAGCATAAACAGAATCGCGTGCAGTTGGTGAGCCGCAAGCGTCGCTAACAGTGAAAGGATAGAAGCCGGTTGCCGGTGCGTATAGATTGTACGGAGTTGTAATTACACCGAAATCATCGGATGTAATTTTGTACGGACCGCCATTACCGCCAGTAATTTCAAGGGTGAAATTAATCTTGTCGCCCTTGCATATTTCGTCGTTTTCCTGTGTTACGCTGACAATTTCAATAGGAGGATTTACGTTTACGGTCATCTGCTTTGCCGCTGCAGTACAACCGTTAACATCAGTCACGTTCAAAGTATATGTCGCCGATGTTTGAGGCGTTACGGTAAAGTTGTGTCCGTACCAGTGGAAACCGTTGGGACCTGACCATACGAATTCGTAAGGTCCTTCGCCGCCGGTTGCGTTAACTACAGAATGGAAAGTTTCGCCGAGACATATTGAACCTCCATTGGGAGTTGGGTCTGCAACAAAAACAGCTTCTGGCTGGTCGACGAATGCTGAGCCGGTATGCGAGCAGCCGTTAGCGTCTGTTATGGTTACATAGTGATTTCCTGCGCCCATGTTGGCTTCGGCTGTTGTCTGTCCGTCGTCCCACAAATAGTGGTAGTGTTCGGCGCCTTGGAAATGAGTTCCGCCGTTTACTTCTACGCGTACCCAGCCATCGGTGTAACCAAAACAAGATGCGGGACCAGAGAGCGTGGCAACATAGATTGTGTCTGGCTCTGTGATGAAGAAGTTTGCACTGCCGGTACATTGGTATGTGTCTGTAACACTAACAAGATAGCTGCCTGCACAAAGATTTTCCATATGGTCGGTGTTGCTGTCCCACGAATAGATGAATGGCGGGATACCTCCGGATATGTTAAGTGCGGCTGTGCCGTTGCATTGTCCGTGGCACAGAATGTTATGAATTTCCGGTTCCATTACTATTGGCTGGCTTACGATTACCGTTGTCGTTTGTGGGTTGTTGGTACAACCGTTGGCGTCGGTTACGGTAACTGTGTATTGTGTTGTGGTTTCGGGAGATATAATCCTGTTGAAAATACCTTCTGTTCCGTCGCTCCATTCGTATGTGTACGGTTGTGTGCCGCCAGTAGCATTGGCTGTGATGGTTGTTTCCGAACCGTGGCATATGCCTTGGTTTGGAGATATTGTGTAAAGAAATCTTGATGGCTCAACAATAGAAGCGGCAGCTCTTGCTGTACAGCCGTTGTCGTCTGTAACAGTAACGGCGTATGTGCCAGGTACAAGGTTGGTAATTGTTGCAGAGTGAAGAGTGGTTGACCAGTTGTATGAGAAAGGTTCAACACCACCGATAACGTTTGCCGTCATCGTTCCGTCGTTTCTGCCGTAGCAAGTAACATCGGTCTTGCTTATGCTTGTATTAACAGCTGGAGCCTGAAGAATTTCAAAGTTGTGGGAAAGTGAGCATGCATTGTAAGTGTCGGTAACGGTAACGGAATATTGTCCTGAACTGTAGATTGGAATTACCTGTGAAATTTCACCGGTAGACCATTCGTACCAGAAAACATCTGTATGTCCTCCGCCACCATGTTCAATGTTGACCATTGCTGTGGATTCGGAACCGTCGCATAAAACGGTGGAGTGTGTTACTGTAAACTCAAGTTCCTCACTCGTGCATATTCTTCTTGTTGGTTGTTGGGCGTTTGCGTAATTTACTGATATACAGCATATTATTGCAAATAATATTTTAATAGTCTTCTTCATCGTCTAGATATAAAATGACACTTTAATTTAAGTTAGCAAACATATAAATTTTTTTTGATTAAACGAAATCAAAAATCAATTTAATTTGCGAATAAATATTCGTTTAGACGACAAATTTTTAGCGGATCGGCTAGTTGTAGAAATTGTCGAACCAGCTTCTTCGTTTGTTGAGCTTTAGGTCCTGAAGCATAGCTGCTTTTACGTTAATTTGGAAAGCATACGATTTATGCTGTCCGAAAGGAACAACGTGCAAGCTCATTTCCCAGCAGTGCAGGTCTCTGTATATGTCGATGGTTGTGGCACTCATCTTTCTGGCTTCAATGTCGTAGCCGGTCGTTACGTTTATTTTCCATTTCTTGGTAATGTTCAGTTCGCCTGAAACATTGAGCGTCTGTGTAATCTTGGCTTCGTTGTATGGCTTTGTGTATCTGAACGTGTATCCGACACGGATGTTCCATGGCACGTTGAAGTCGACGTAATGGTCGGGGTAGCCGTATATTGTTTCGTATAGACTTTGCTGTTCTTCCTCGAGTTTTGAGTCGCGGGCTTTTGAGTTGAGCGAGAAACTTGCCGAGATGTATCCGATTGTCATTCTGACTAGATGTCCGTTGTCTTTTACTAGGGCCTTATTTATTCGTTGGTACGATCCATATTCGTTTTGTGCTATTGCGTAAGGGTCAAGGGAGGTGTTGAATGAAATGTCAACGACTTTTATTCTGGTTCGTCCAGCAATGCTAATAGGCGCCCAGCGCAGGCTGTCGGCAAAAATGTTGTAGTTTGAGGATATCGTGAAACTTTCAAGCAACTTGATTTTTGTATTGTTTTTCGATGTGTCCTTTTCGTTTCGGAGCTTCATTTCCAGATTGTTGCCTAAATTGATGTTGATGGACCCAGAGCCTCCTTTGCTAGGTGTTCCGTACGGCAGTGTCTCGAAGAAAGAATAGACGCTGGCAATGGAGTCGTATTGTCCTGTAGTGTTGTTGTAGATTACTCGCGAGTAGCTACCGTAATATTTGTATTTTTCCTTTCCGAAGTCTGGGACATAACTAAAGCTTACGTTTGGCGTAAATACGTGACGGAGTGCTTTTACTCTTCCTTTGCGGAAATTGAATGTTCCGTAAATAGTTGTCGACCATGCCAGTGATGCGTTGTAGTCCCACACTCTGGAGAATTTGCTGGAAAAGTCTTGTGCAACCTGGTTGTTGTCGTAGTCCCATTCCTTGGTGAATCTCTTGAAATACCATCTTTCGTTGTAGTTGAACGATGGTGTTAGGGTGGTGTACTTGAACAGTTTAAACGAAGCGTTGATTGGAATCTTGTGCATTATGCCGTTTGTAATACTGTCGTATGGAATGTTGAAGAAATCGGCATCGTTGGTCCTGATTTTATTTGTCGCATTCATGTTGTATGCGATGGAGATTTTTTCGTAGAATCGGCTTTTGCCTGTGGCTTTTTTGCGTTTGAACGGGTATATTCGGCTCATGTTGAATGCCAGTTCTGGCAAAGTCAGGTCAATGCTTCCTGTGTTGCTGTTCTGCGAGTGCTTGAGCGCCATCGACATGCTGAAAGGTGAATTCGGGAATACATAACTGTATGATATGCTCGACTGTTTTGTCGAGGTCATATAGTTGTTGATGTTGTACGAGTTGTATTTGTCGTAGTCGGAGCTACTCATGTTAACGTCGGCCGAGAATGTCGAGTTTGGGTTTGCTTTCGAGTCTTGTGTGAATTTCCACCTGAACGAGTACTGGTTTGATGTGGAATAGTTCGACAGTCCTTTGTATCCCAGTACGTTGCGGTTGTACTTGAAGTTGAGCGAGCCGTTGAACTTGTATCTGACCTTGTAGTTCATGGCAAGTCCTGCGCCCCAGCTGCCTTTCGAGTATATGTCGCCGAGCAAAGTGAGGTCCATGTAGTCGTTTATGGAGAAGTAGTATCCGCCATTTCGCAAGAAGAAGCCTCTGTTGTCTTCGTTTCCGAATTCTGGGATTATAATTCCGGAAGTTCCTCCTTTTTTGTTCGGGAAGAATCCGAATGGTATTCCCAGTGGCGTTGGCACGTTTTCGATGACAAGGTTTGCCGGACCGGAAATTATTTTGTCGTCGGGAATTACGATTGCTTTGCTCAGGTTGAAATAGAAATGCGGGTCGGCAAGCTCGCAGGTTGTAAACTTGCCTTGTGTCATGTGTATGTGCTTGTTTTCGTGCAGTTTTGTTCTGCCGCCTATAAGATAAGCTCCGTCGTATTCTGTGGTTACGTTTTTGATTATGCCTTTCTTAGTGTTGAAATTGTAGCGTATTGTGTCTGCGACAAAAGTTTCGCCTCCCTGCTTGAATTCGGGCTTGCCAACTACCGAGTCGCCTTCGGTGCGTCCGTATGCGTAAACTTCGGATTTGTCGAGGTCGACTTCGATGAATGCTGCTGTAATGTCCATGTCCTCGTACTTGACGATTGCGTTGCCGTAAAGGAAAGCTTTGCGGTTTTTCATGTCGTTCAGGAGTGAGTCGTCGGAATTGTAATACACCGGAACATCGAAGTCCTTTGAGTTTGTATGCTTCGGCTTTTGTGGCAATTTTATCGTGTCTATTTGGATTGAATCGCTTCCCGCCTGCATGTTTATTTCGCTGGCAATGGTGTCGTTGACGGTATTGATACTGTCTTTTGCTTCAATGGATACTTGCGAAAAAGCGGTTGCGCTTGCAAGGAAAATTGTTAAAACAGTAAATAATAGTTTTGACAATTGTTTTTTTAATAATATGAAATCCTTACTTTTGCGCAAAATTTGTTATACTCCAATTTTTCATTTGAAAAGTGGTGCAAAGATAATAAATAACATAGAAGTTTATGATGCAAAAAAAAATAATACTCATAGCGTTGTCAATGTTTTTCATTTTGGCGCTTTCTCAGAATGCCCTTGTGGCACAAGGCAGTGCTGTGAAAGGCTTGAATGTCGTTGTGATTGATGCAGGACATGGGGGCAAGGATCCTGGTGCTTTGGGCAAGACGGCTAAGGAAAAGGATATTGTGCTTTCGGTTGCATTGAAGCTCGGTAACTTGATAAAGAAAAATTATCCTAATGTCAAGGTTGTTTACACTAGGGACAAGGACGTGTTCATAGAACTTAACGAACGTGCTAACATTGCTAATCGCAACAATGCCAACTTGTTTATTTCAATACATGTGAATTCGGTTGACGGCAGTTCGTCATCTCACGGAACAGAAACGTTTGTTATGGGTATTCACAAGAACGAAGCCAACCTTGCTGTTGCAAAAAGGGAAAACTCGGTAATCTTGCAGGAGGACAACTATTCGTCGAAATATGATGGCTTCGACCCGAATGATCCGGAGAGCAATATTATTTTCAGCTTGTTCCAAAATGCATATTCCGACCAGAGCTTATTGTTGGCTGCTTCGATCCAAAACGAATTTTCGTCGCTGAAACGTTTCGACCGTGGTGTTAAGCAGGCTGGATTCCTGGTGTTGTGGAAAACGGCGATGCCTAGTGTTCTTGCCGAACTTGGCTTCATTAGCAATCCAGACGAAGAGGCCTATCTGAAGTCCGAAGCGGGACAAAACGAACTTGCTGTTTCATTGTATAATGCGTTTGCAAAATACAAGTCCCAATACGATAATTCTTCAATTTATTTGGAGAAGGCTCCTTCGAGCGCTACACCTCAAAGGACCGAAACTCCATTGCAGACCGTAACCGCTGAAAATAAGACAAACGCACAGTCGTCGGCAGTGGCCGCAACGGCAAAGCCTGAACCAAAACCAGAACCGAAGCCTGAACCAAAACCGGATGTTAAGCCGGAAACTAAACCGGCGGTATCATCGCCTAAGGCTGATGCTCATGGACAATATGTTTTCAAGGTTCAGGTGCGAATCTCGCCGAAAGAACTGGAGATTAACGAAACGAATTTCAAGGTACACACCGACAAGGTTTCTTATTACGTCCATCAGGGAAGCTATAAGTACACTGTAGGTGCCGAGACAGATTATAACGCTATCTTAAAGTTGTTTAACGAGATAAAACCATCTTACCCGGGGTGCTTCGTAATCGCGTTGAAAGATGGAAACAGGGTGGACTTGAGCGAAGCGATAAAGGCAACGAAAAAATAATTGGTATATGACTAAGAAGAATAGAAAGTTTTTGATTTATGGCCTTCTGGGCATTGTCATTCTTGTTGTTACTTATTTTGGCGTCGGATTTTTGAAGGGCTCCCAGCTTTTCAAGGATACGGATAGGTATTATGTTTATTATGATAGGGTTGACGGTCTTAATACTTCAAGTTTGGTTCTGGTTAACGGCTATAAGATTGGAAAAGTGGCTGAGATTAAGCTTCTTCCTGAACAGGATTGCAAGCTGCTGGTAACATTGGAACTGCAGAATGCTTATCCAATTCCAGATTCGTCGGTGGCGGCAATCGTAAGTACCGACATAATGGGTACAAAGGGAATCGAAATGCATTTTTCCGATAAGACTACTTATCATAAGCCGGGCGATTTCTTGATTGGCAAGACCCAGGAAAACCTTAAGGACCAGATAAGCGCCGAGGTTATTCCCGTAAAGAAGGCGGTAGAGGACCTTGTGAAGGAGATAACAGATGTTATTGACATTGTTTCCGGCGTGTTTAATGAAAGTACGCGTAAAAATTTGGAGGAAAGCTTTGCTTCGCTAAGAAATTCTCTAGTGCATATGGAGCATACGATAGCTAAGGTCGACAACATTATGGCTCAGGAAACAGATGATATCGTTGATATTTTGTCAAATGTCAAGACTTTGAGCGATTCTGTAGCTGCAAATTCGGAGCAGATAAACAACTTTATTGAAAATATTTCAACATTCTCGGATACGTTGACCGCATTGAATCTAACTAAGACAATCAACGAGATTAACGATGTGGTTGCCAAGGTAAATGGAATAGTTGAAAAGGTTAATAACGGCGAGGGTACTCTTGGCGAACTGGTTAAGGACAATTCTTTGGCTCTCCAGATTGAAAACGCTACGATGGACCTTGACAAGTTGCTGACGGATATTCGATTGAACCCGAAAAAGTATATCAATATTAGCCTGATTTCGGGCAAGTCGTATTATGTTTCTGATGAAGGTTACCTTTCGGATAAGGATCTTGAACGCATGAAGAAACAGCAGGAGGAAGACCTTGAGGAGGCACAGAAAAACTTGCAGAAAGAATTGAAGTCCGATATGAAGAAAGGCTTGTACTTTATTATCCAGATTAAGTCGTCTGAAACAAAAGTCGATTTGACATCGCGCGAATTCAAGTCGCATTCAGACATTATAGAGATTCACTCCGACGGAATGTACAGGTATTTCTTGTATCCGCACACAAATCCTAAATATACAGATACTTATCTGAAGAATGCAAAGACCGATTTCCCTGATGCCACTGCCGTTGCAATTCTAAGCGGTACGGTTGTTTCGTATGAAACAGGTCGTGGCGAATATCTTAACAAATAGGTTTTTGATTGATAAATATAAAAACGGGCATCTCGACTAAGATGCCCGTTTTTTTTGTTTTACTTTTTCTTGAAAATCAGTGTGCTCCTGTCGGCGAAAATTTCAATAGTGTCGCCTTCGCGAACTTCGTCGCCAATAATCATCTTTGCAATGCGATTTTCAACTTCGTGCTGTATGTATCGCTTGACAGGGCGTGCTCCATATAGCGGGTCGTAGGCATTTTCGCCAATGAGTCCTATTGCATCTTCGCTAACACTAAGCTTGTAGTTGCTTTCTGACATTTTCTTTATCAGGTTGGAAAGCTGAATCTTTACGATGTCGGTTATCTGTTCCTTGCTTAGTGGCTTGAAAATTATCGTCTCGTCTATTCGGTTTAGAAATTCCGGACGGACAATTGATTTTAAGGCTGTCATTACTTCTTGTCTGGCCTTCTCCTTGTCGTATCTGCCGCAGTCTATTTGTTCTTGTATATATTGTGAACCAACATTCGAGGTCATGATTATTATTGTGTTCTTGAAGTTCACGGTGCGTCCTTTGTTGTCTGTAAGTCTGCCATCGTCAAGTACTTGCAATAATATGTTGAATGTGTCGGGGTGAGCTTTTTCAATTTCGTCAAGCAGAACTACCGAATATGGCTTGCGTCTGACCGCTTCGGTAAGTTGACCGCCTTCTTCGTATCCGATATATCCTGGAGGCGCTCCAATGAGGCGTGAAACACTGTATTTTTCCTGATATTCGCTCATGTCAATTCTGGTCATCATGTTTTCGTCGTCGAACATGAATTCGGCGAGCGCTTTGGCCAGTTCTGTTTTGCCCACTCCGGTTGAACCTAGGAAAATGAATGAGCCGATAGGTCTTTTTTCATCCTGCAGTCCGGCACGAGAACGCCTTACAGCATCGGCAACAGCCTCGATGGCTTCGTCTTGCCCCACAACTCTTTTGTGCAGTTCTTCTTCGAGGTGCATAAGCTTGTAGCGTTCGCTTGTGGCAAGGCGGCTGACAGGAATTCCTGTCCATCTGCTCACGGTTTCGGCAATGTCGTTGGCATCGACGGTTTCGTCAACAAGCCCGTTGTCGCCTTGTATGCCTTGCAGTTTGGTCTTCTGTAATTCTATGTCGCGCTCGCATTCCTTTATCTTTCCGTAGCGCAGTTCGGCAACTTTGCCGTAGTCGCCATTTCGTTCGGCGGTTTCGGCTTCGTGCTTGTAGCGTTCGATGTTTTCTTTGTTGGACTGAATCTTGTCGACAATGTCTTTCTCCGACTTCCACTTGTACATTAGCGAGGAATGTTCGTCGCGTAATTCGGCAATTTGCTTTTCTATTTCGGCAACCTTCACATTGTCATTTTCGCGCTTTATGGCTGCCTTTTCAATCTCAAGCTGCTGGATCTTGCGGTTTAGCACATCGATTTCCTCTGGCACCGAGTTGATTTCGATACGTAGTTTTGATGCGGCTTCATCGATTAGGTCAATTGCCTTGTCGGGTAGGAAGCGTTCTGTTATGTACCTGTTGGAGAGTTCAACGGCGGCAACAATTGCTTCGTCCAGTATTCGTACCTTATGGTGTGTTTCGTAGCATTCCTTTAGCCCGCGGAGAATTGAAATTGAGCTGGCTAGGTCGGGTTCGTCGATGACAACGGTCTGGAAGCGGCGTTCAAGTGCTTTGTCTTTTTCAAAATATTTCTGGTATTCGTCGAGCGTTGTTGCTCCTATGGCACGGAGGTCACCGCGAGCAAGTGCCGGTTTCAGTATGTTTGCGGCATCCATGGCGCCGTCGGATTTTCCTGCTCCTACGAGCGTGTGTATCTCATCGATGAATAGAATGATTTCGCCGTTGCTCTCAACAACTTCCTTAACAACGGCCTTCAGTCTTTCCTCAAATTCACCCTTGTATTTTGCTCCGGCTATCAGAAGCCCCATGTCGAGAGAGAAAATCTTTTTTGACTTTAGGTTGTCTGGCACGTCGCCTTTTACAATTCTTCTGGCGAGGCCTTCGGCGATTGCCGTTTTTCCAACACCCGGCTCTCCGATGAGTATCGGGTTGTTTTTTGTCCTTCGTGAGAGAATTTGCAGTATTCGTCTGATTTCGTCGTCGCGGCCGATTACGGGGTCCAATTTGCCGTTTATGGCGCGTTCGTTAAGGTTTATGGCGTATCGTCCGAGGGCTTCGTATGTGTCTTCTGCGGATTGAGAATTTACCGAGCCGCCTTTGCGAATGTCTCCAATAATACTCTTTAGCGACGACTGTGTGAATCCTGCGTCGCGCATCATTTTCCCAATACTGTCCTTGCCTTTTGCAAGAGCAAATATTATCAGTTCTACAGATATGAATTTGTCGTTCAGTTCGGTTTTGTGCTTGTCTGCATTAATAAAAACCTCATTCGATTCCTTTGAAAAATAAGTGTCTCCGCCATCGACCTTCGGATAGCTGTCAACTATGCTTCTGACAGCTTTTTCGAAGTTTTGGTTGTCGATTTCAAGTTTGTTCAAGATATAGTTTATGGTGTCTGGCGCTTCGCTAAACGCAGCTAGTAATATGTGACCCGGTTCGATTGCCTGATTTTTGTTTTCCCTGGCAATGATTCCAGACTTTGAAATTACTTTTTGCGTCCTTAATGTAAAATCTCCTATATTCATAATCTTCAATTTTTTTCAACGCAAAAGATATAACAATCCTTTTGCCAAAAGATTGGTTTGTATGCTTATGGTATTGAATATTAGGATGATAGATTTGTGTGAGGTAAAATATTATATGACAAAAAGTCATAATAACACTTAAAAAGCGACAAAGTTGCAGAGGCTTGCAATTGTCTATCTGGTTTTCTCAATCGTTACGCCAACGCTTCCGATTTTGCCGCCCATTGGAGGGTTTGTTTTTGCAATTCGTACTTTTGCCTTTTGAAGTTGCGGAAATTCAGCAAACAGTTTGTCAAGAATGTTTGTGGCAACATTTTCAACCAGATTCGACTTTGTGTTTTTCATTATGTCTGAAACAATGGCGTATGCGACCTGATAGTTTAGTGCGTCATCGAGGTTGTCGGATTTTTCGGCTTTTGAAGTGTCGCAGTCGAGATGAAGGCTGACAACAAATCTGTTTCCGGCATATTTTTCTTCTTCGTAATGACCATGGAAAGCAAAGAATTCCATGTCTTCAATGAAAATCTGGCTCATGCTTAGTATTCGAGCTTAATGTTGTCAACCCAAAGCGTGTTACCGATAGTTCCGGAGTAGGCTTGCTGAACCGATGCGGTTATTACCATGATGGCATGTGTTACGGGTGTGTCTTCATCGCCCCATTCGATTTCGCGAATAGGAACGTTTTTGCCCTTGCTGTTTATGGTGTAGTAGTTGTCAATCTTCGGACCTAAGTTCATATATGGCTTATAATTCGGAGATTTTCTGGCGTCACCATATATTACAGGGATGCGGAATCCATTTACCCAGCCGTTTGTCGGACTTGTGATGTGATATATTGCAGTGCCTACGCGTTTAGCATATACATTGCCCTTTTCGTCTTCCCATCTGTTTTGGAGGATAAGCATGATTTCCTGTTCGTCGTTTCCGGGTTTTGATGACGATGAGGTTATGTTGCACGTGGTAATGGTGCCTTTGTTTGGCATTGCCGACTTGTAGTCGAGGATTAATGCCTTTGGCTTTTCCGTAAATTTGATTCCCCATTTCTGGTGCGAATATGGGTTGCTTGCTCCGTCGACCGGTTCGTGAGCCTTGCCCCAGTACATGCATCCCGATACAAGAATCTTAACGTTGATAATTCCCAAAACCTTGCATTCTGCGTATTCGGTAGTAAGTTTTGCACAATATCCGTTACCTCGTTTTTCGGGGTAAACGGTATTGCTGGTCTTGGATATGCCTGCAACCTTAGCATAGGTGTTTGAGGTGCCCCAGATTGACTTTATGTTCAAGGCTATGTTTTCCTTGATTGTGTCTCTAGGGCCGACCGCGTATATGCGTTTGGTCTTTCCGCCAATGATTGCCGATTCTTCAATGTCGCGTACAACCCAGTTCTCAAAATCGCCGAATTGAACTTTCTTGTAAGTCTGAGCTTGGATAGGTTCTGCAATAATTAGGAGTGTTATTGCTGCGATTACTATATTAAAAAATGTCTTCATGGTCTTATAAATTAAAGTTCCTGTCTTTCAATATTTTTTCTGTAGTTTCCCATAGCCATGATGAAAGAGGGTGCTCTTCGTACTGGCTTGAGAGAGTTGTATGTGAGTTCTTCCTGTAAAGATCTCCGCTTTGAGATGCAAAGGATGCGTTTATAGCCGGCATTGCGCCTTTTCGCGGACTTTTTATGAACGGTCTGAAGAATATGTCTGCCAACGGGTCGAACCAGCGGTGCATCGAAATCATATTGCTGTTTACGACGCCTGGATCGGTTGCATTGATGTGGAATTTGTCGCCATAACGCTTGATAAGTTCTCCTGTGAACATCAGCAAGGCAAATTTCGTTGTGCTGTAGGTGCCCAGCTGGCTGTATTCGTCTTTCCCGTTGTCGAAAAAGTTCTTGTCCATTTTTGCGATTTTTCTAGTTACCGACACGGTGTTGACGATGTTCGCCTGTTCTGTCATAATCGGCATTAGCATACGCGTAAGCAGATATACGGCGGCGTAGTTTGTCTGCACAGTGGTTTCCAGTCCGTCCTTTGTGACAGAATAGTCGCGATTGAGTGTTGCAGCATTGTTAAGAAGACCGCATGGTGTAATGTTCTGTGCCTTCAGTGTGTCGACAAATGAAACTACCGACTCGAAACTGGAAAGGTCCAATTTCATGATAGAGATGTTGCAGCCGGGAATCTCTTCCTCCAGAGATGACTTGATAGGTTCGGCCTTGGCAATGTTTCTCACTGCCATAATCACCGTTTTTCCTTTCGTGAGGATTCCCCTTGTGGCTTCAGAGCCTATGCTTCCGCTCGCTCCTGTAACTATGAACGGTACTTTTTCCATAATTTGACAACTATTCGTTTTGGTATGGAATTAATAATAGGAGTCCACAAAACGTTAATTGCTCCTGGCGTTTTGCTGCGTCGTTTGTGGAACATTGCCTTTAATGCCTTGCGAACGAGCAATTGTGGTGTGTAGACAACATGAATTTTCGTTCCGAAATTCATTAGCTTGTCGAACTTCGGATTTATCTTGTAGAGAGGTGTGTTTACCGCTCCCGGACAAATTACTGTGGTATTTACTCCGTAAGGCTTCATTTCGTAGTATAGCGATTTCATGAAGCTTTTCAAGTATGCTTTTGTCGCAGAATAAATAGTGATGCCTGGCATTGGGAGTTGTGCTGTTACCGACGATATTGTCAGAATATAGCCGTAGCCACGTTTTTTCATTTCGTTGCCGAAAAGAATGCAGAGCTGGGTGGGGGTGTAGATGTGAAGGCGGAGCATAGCGTTTGCCTTTGGATGTATTTCTTCGGTTAGTTCCTTGAAGAAAAAAATGCCGGCATTGTTGATAAGAATGTCAACTTGAATTCCGTTGTCCTGGCAGAAATCAAAAACTTCTTGCGCCGCATCGGCTTTTGCCAGATCCTGATATCTGCTGGTAACTTTTACTCCGTATTCCTCTTGCAGGCGAACGGCAATGTCGTTAAGCTTTTCTTCTTCGTTGCTAACGATGACAAGGTTGCAGCCAGATTGTGCGAGCTGTGTGGCATATTCTAATCCCATTCCCGAACTGGCGCCTGTTACTAAAGCCGTGTCGCCTTTGCGTATATATTTACTAAAAGTTTTCACTTCTTTATCCTGTTTTTTTTCTTTCAAAAATTAGTAGCTGGGAAAGCATTTAGCTTGTATTCAAAAAACAATCTCAGTACCGACTTCTTATATCATAAAAAACGATGCGAAGATAATATTTTTTTTGTGTATGAGAGTTTCAATGCTATAATGTAGTAGAGCAAAAATAAAAAAGCCCATAATATATGGGCTTTTTTTCTCTTCTATTAGTTCGTTTTAATATAATTTTTCAAATTTTTCTACGGCAACTTTTCCTTGTGTAAATATTCTAGCAACGTATGTTCCTGATCTTAAGTCGCTTGTGTTGATTTCGATTTTGTTTCCACGCAAAGAATAGCTTGAATATACGATTCGTCCGAGGTTGTCGAATATCTCAATGAAATCGTTTTTCTCAAAACCGAAATTGTTTTCGATTGTAAGTTCGTTTACACATGGGTTGGGGTATAAGTTTACATTGTTGTCGAATTCAATGTCTTCAACTCCGACAAGGCACGACAGAACCTGAATTCCCGTTGATGTGGTAATTCCATCGTATGCGTCAGAAACTTTTTGCCACTCGTCGTCCTTAAGTACGTACAGCGAGTTGAAGCGTCCGTAACCTCTGTTGTGGGACAGTCCGATGACAACTTCGTCGTCTGACGAATAGTTTATTGAATAACCAAGGTAGAACGGTCCGTCAACTTTTAATGGCTTGTCGAAATTTATTACTTGATAATAGTTTTGACTTAGGTCGCGCAAGTAAACTTTCTGTTCCGAAAGAACAGTCGTTGGTACTGGGTCGTTGCCGTCCCAAGTGTAGAATGTAATGTACTGGTTGGGGTTCGAGTATGAAAGCGTCATAATAGGAACTATTATTGACGATATTTCGTTGAACGTATAGTATTCGAATTTGTCGGCGTATGTTGTGATTCTGTCGCTGTTGTGTCCGCCAAGGTATCCTGTAAGTCCGTGAGCGCCAAGCTTTATTGCGGTTTCGCCTTCTTTAAGGTTGCACAAGGTGTCGCAGTATGATCCAACATAGTTCTCGTATACAACGATGTAGTCGTGTTTTGAAAGTATGTCGCCGCCGTTAGGGTTGGAAACGGCCAGTGTAACATCGTAAAGACCAGAGTTTTCGTAGGTTACGCCCTGTGGAATTACTTGCATTTCGGAAGTTGCTGGGTCTCCGCCTTCAAATTCCCATGCCCAATGCATTGGATATCCTTCCGACTGGTCTTCGAAGTATACGGGAGTGTTAACCTGTACAAGTCGGCTGTTGCAAGTGAATTTTGCGTTAGGAACTTCATCGCCAATGCTCGGGATTACATGGATGTAGTTTTCCATTGTTAATGTATCGGCACCGAGCGAGTTCTGGACGATAAGTGTAACATTGAAATCGCCGATTGTGTTGTATGTAATTCCTTGTGGATTCTGGTCTGTTGATGATGAAGGACGTCCGCCCTCGAACCACCATTTCCAAATCCAAGGATTTCCTTGCGAAAGGTCGGTGAAGTTGATGCTCTGTCCTGCAATTACGGTAACTTGGTTTGCGGCAAAGTATGCTACAGGCGGTTCGGTTGCCGCTTCTATAACCTTTATGTAGTTGGTTTTAATTTCGGATGCTTCGTTGCCGAAACGGTTTTTTACGGAAAGTTTTACGGAGTATTCGCCGGGAGTATTGTAAACAATAGGTTCTGGAATCTGTACGTTTGACGAACTTGGCGAACCATTATAGAATGTCCATGTCCATTCTGCTGCGTCGGTTGAAAGGTCGTGGAAAATTATGCTTTCTCCTGCAGGTATTAGGGTTCTGTCTGCTTCAAAGTTAGCTGTAGGCCAGTTGTCTGGACAAGCGCTTTGTTGTCCGCCGGCAGCTACAACCTCGCCGTAGTTTGCTGAGCCTGCTTCGATTACTGTGCGGTCCGGCTTTATGATAACGAAAGTCGGGAATCCTTCAATGCCCCATTCTTCTGACCATGCAGCACCGCCTGCGTCACCGCTGATAAGAGGATATTCGGTATGGTATTGCTCGCGGAATCCAGCTGTTTCCGAGTCGGAGGTTGTGGATTCGATGCCAAGTACTATTGTGCCGGCTCCGTTGCAGCCCATTTCGTGGTATGTCTCGTTAACTTCCGGAACAGCTTCCTGGCAGAAATGACATGTCGTAAAGAAAAAATCAAGCACAACATATTTTCCGTCATTCAGATAGGCAAAGATATCGTGAGTATTGCCATCAATATCGGTAAGAACTTTGTTCTCAGTCATTTGCGCAGGTAACTGCGAATATAATGATAGCGACATTATTGTCATGGCTATCATGATTAATAATCTTTTCATAAAAGTACTTTTTATCAAGTGCCAAAGGTAAACAAAAAAAAATTGTTATGAAAGATTAAAGTGCCTTTTTTGTTTTTTTCAAAATGGCTTTTGTTAGCATGTAGAAAATGAGTGCTGCCAATACTCCGAAGCATAGTCCGGCGAAAATGTCGGCAGGGTAGTGGACTGCAATGTACATTCTTGAATATGAGACTATTGCTGCCCAGCAAAAGGCAGTAATAGTGTACCATTTCTTACGAATAAAAAGGAGTGTAATAAGCGCTAGTCCGAAACTGTTGGCGGCATGGCCAGAAAAAAAACCGTATTGTCCGCCACGATAATCGTTTACGACGTGAATTTCATCTTTGATTTCAATGTTGTGGGTGGGACGGTAGCGCTGTACCGACTCTTTTACATTGTGCGAGACAATGTCGGTAGTTGCAAAGCATATCGTAGCTGCTAAAATTGGAATCCAGCATTTCTTTCCGAATTTCCTGATTGCCAATAATATAAATATGGCTACGATTGGAATCCAGAACCAGTTGCTGCTTATTGCCCACATTATCGGGTCGAGCCAGTCGGCATGCAATCCGTTGATTATGAGCAGAATCTTGCGGTCGATAAGTTCTAGCGATTCAATCATGCCTTTATTCGTTCAATGCTTTCCAGATAACATCTTTAAGCTTGTCGATGTTCTTGTGTGCGACAGACGAAATGAAAACGGTCTCGATTCCTTCGGGAAGTTCCTTAGCCATAAGTTCCTGTAGCTCATCGTCAATGAGGTCGCATTTGGTAACGGCAAGAATTCGTTTCTTGTCAAGCAGTTCGGGGTTGTATTGCGTAAGTTCGTTTAGTAGGACTTCGTAGTCGTTACGAATGTTTGTAGAGTCGGCCGGAACCATGAAAAGAAGTATTGAGTTTCTTTCGATATGGCGTAAGAATCTAAGTCCCAGTCCTTTGCCTTGGCTTGCGCCTTCGATAATTCCAGGAATGTCGGCCATGACGAACGACTTGAAGTCGCGGTAAGCGACGATTCCGAGGTTTGGAACCAGCGTGGTGAACGGGTAGTCGGCAATTTCGGGCTTGGCAGCCGAAACGACCGATAGCAGCGTGGATTTTCCGGCATTAGGAAAACCTACGAGACCGACGTCGGCGAGAACTTTCAGTTCAAGAATTACAGTTCTTTCTATGCAAGGTTCGCCAGGTTGTGCGAATTTTGGCGCTTGGTTGGTTGCAGTCTTGAATTCTGCATTACCAAGTCCGCCGCGACCTCCTTTCAGTAGGATTATTTCCTGTTCGTTTTCTGTTACTTCGCAGAGCATTTCACCGGTATCTGCGTCGCGAGCGATAGTTCCAAGCGGAACATCCAGGTAGATGTCCTTTCCGTTTGCTCCTGAGCAGAGAGCGCCACTTCCGTTTGTGCCGTTTTCGGCAAAGACGTGACGGTTATATTTAAGGTGTAGCAAAGTCCACACATTTGTTGTTCCATGAAGGATGATATGTCCGCCGCGACCGCCGTTTCCACCGTCGGGACCGCCTTTCTCCACGAATTTCTCGTGGCGGAAGTGCATCGAACCTGCGCCGCCCGCTCCCGACCGGCAATATATCTTTACATAATCTACAAAGTTTGAGGTGGTTGCCATAATGATAGTATAGTTGTTTTGCTATTTAGAAATAGAACCAAATTTTAGACTTTTTTCAAGTAAAAGGTGTTCGTAAAAATTATCAAGAGCTTCTAAAACAAAAATTTTATCTAATCTAATACATTCTTGTTTGATAGCATTTATATCATTGCCAAATTCTTCTTTTATCCATTTCCTGTCTTCTTCTATAACTTCATCACCATCAATAAAACGAAATAGAATGTCGCTTTTTAGTACATCATCCCTTGAGTGGTAATTGGGTAAATATTCTCCAATGAATCCCCATATGTTAGAATAATTAGTGTAATCCATATTATCTTATAAATTTTTGAAAATGAATATCTAACAAATCTCTATTTGGTAGGAATTTATCTGGCATCTGAATTTTTGTTTTGTGATATTTTTTTAGAAAGTGTTTGATGTCTTCTTGATTTAAGCGTTCATCAAATATTTTGTCTGATATAAATATTTCATAATCTGGAGAAATCCCTATATAGTTTTTATCGTATGCCTTATGGAAAAGTACATTAAGACAAAGTCCATTTGAAGGATTCAATCTATTTTCAATATCATCCGACCAATCAACTATGTGGCAGGCTTCTAATAAATCGCTACAAGACAGGTTTGATATGCAGCATTTGTTATTGTATGATGATAGAACTGCATTTCTGAAAAATGACTGATTTATTCTTTGCCTAACAAGTGTTTCTCGTTCTTTGCCTTCTGGAAAATGTTTTATGTCAAGTTCTATTGTTTCTTCAATTGTTTGGTTGGATAATTTCGCGATTATTTGTTCGCTGTCGTATGCTAATTTTTCCCAGTTATTGCTATACTCGTTCCATATTTCTTCATCTAATTTACTGGAATTGGAGAGACCAACAATGCCTTTTGCTTTTAATTCTGGGTCGTAACTTCCAAAATTGCCAACTTTCATTTTTACGGCAACAGGAGAACGCCCTATTAATTTTGCAGCTTTAACAATTTCTGGATTGTTATTAGATGCCTTGTTGAATGGTATTTTGCAATATACACTCAACGCAACAATAGTTTGCTCCCTTGTCCATTTGTTGGTTGGCATAATTGGTATTGTTTGCCTTAATTTTAAAAAAGAACCTCGGAACCCAAGTCCCGAGATTCTTATAGTTTAATAGTTTACATTACTTAACCTGAGGCATCTGGTCCTTGAAGAGCGGGGTCTTCTTAACTTCGGCCTTTACCTTCTTGCCACGGATGTCGATGTAGATTTCGGTGCCTTCCTTCCAGAAGCCGCGGTTGAGGTATGCCATACCGATACCCTTCTTCATCATTGGCGACATTGCTCCCGAGGTAACATGACCAATCTCGTTGCCTTCGGCATCGTAAACAAGGTATTCGGGACGTGGAATGCCACGGTCAACGAGGATGAAGCCCTTAAGCATCTTGCTGGTGCCTTCAGCTTTCAATTTCTCGTGGTATGCACGGTTTGTGAAATCGTTGCCGTCAACAAACTTGGTAATCCAGCCAAGACCAGCTTCGATAGGAGAAGTTGTGTCGTTGATGTCGTGACCGTAGAGGCAGAAACCCATTTCGAGGCGGAGAGTATCTCTTGCACCAAGGCCAATCATTCTGATGCCGAATTCGTCACCAGCTTCAAGAACGGCCTTCAAAAGTTTTTCTGCGTATTCGTTCTTTGCGTAGATTTCGCATCCACCAGCACCAGTGTAACCTGTTGTTGAGAATACAACTTCTGGAATACCTGCAAATTCTATAATCTTGTTGGTGTAGTATTCCATATCTATTACGTTTGCCTTTGTGAGCTTCTGCATTGCCTTGAGGGCGTAAGGGCCCTGAACAGCAAGCTGGCAGAATTCGTCAGATGCGTTAACGATGTCCTGACCAATCTTCAGACCCATCTTTTCTGCTATTGCGATGCACCAGTTCCAGTCCTTATCGATGTTTGCAGCGTTTACAACGAGGAAGTATTTCTTTTCGTTGATTCTGTAAACCAAAAGGTCATCAACGATACCACCGTCATTGTTTGGCAAGCAAGAATACTGTACTTTACCGTCAGTAAGGTCTGCAACATTGTTAGAAGTTACTTTCTGTACGAATGCGAATGCCTTGTCGCCAGTAACCCAGAATTCACCCATGTGAGAAACATCGAAAACGCCGATATGTTCGCGGCAGAAAACGTGTTCTTCGTTGATGCTTGTGTACTGGATTGGCATGTTGAAGCCAGCAAAAGGAGCCATTTGTGCGCCCTGTGCGATGTGGAACTGCGTGTAGGCAGTAGTTTTGATTTCTTCCATTATGTTATGCTTTAAATTTTTTAAAATAATTTTTGAAAATTTGTGGCAAAGGTAGAATTTTTATTTAATAGGTGCAAGTGGAATTTTTATTGTATGCTTGATTTTGTCGAAGTTTTGCCGCTAGTATCTAAGCGTAAAAAAAACTTTCAAAATCACCTGTTATTTTATAATTTTGCAAGTTCAAATAAAAAAGATAGATGGAAGCTGTATTTACTCCCGAATTTTTTAATATGCTGCTGATAATCATGGCAGTTGTGGGATTGGTTGTGTTTATATCACTGTATTTTGTTGATGCCGGTTACGGCAAGATGATTTCAAAAAAATGGGGTCCGGCAATGCCAAACAAGTGGGGATGGATGCTTATGGAATGCCCAGTTTTCATTGTCGTGCTGTATTTGTGGCTTACTGCCGACCCGTCGGTAAAGTACAATGTTCCGTATTTGCTGTTTTTCCTGCTTTTCGAATTGCATTATTTCCAGCGTTCGTTCATTTTCCCGTTCCTGTTGAAGGGAAAATCGAAAATGCCGATTGCAATCATGGCAATGTCGGTAATATGGAATTTGATTAACGGTTATGTTCAGGGCTACTGGCTTTTCCATCTTGCGCCGGCTGATGAAACTTACAGTCAACTTTATAGTACAAGCTGGCTTACAAGCTGGCAGTTTATACTCGGAACATTGATTTTCTTTGCCGGAATGATTATAAACATGCACTCCGACCATGTTATCCGCCATTTGCGCAAACCCGGCGACACCAATCATTATCTTCCGAAAAAAGGTATGTATAAATTTGTTACCAGTGCCAATTATTTGGGCGAAATTACCGAATGGTTTGGTTTTGCACTTCTTACGTGGTCGTGGGCGGGTGCTTTGTTCTTCTGGTTCTCTTGCTGCAACCTTGTCCCGAGAGCAAATTCAATCTATCATAAGTACGAAAAGGAATTCCCAGACGAGTTTGACAGAAAGAAATTGAAGAGAATAATACCGTTTATATATTAGTTATTTGAATATTTATTAACTACGTTAATGATGTTGGGCGGCATCTCTGCAATTCAAACAAGTTTGATTGCTCTCGATTTGCGCCAACATTGAAGAAAAACAACATAGAAACAATTATATTAGAAACATCATAGAAATGTCAGATATGAATAAACTTTTCACTCCCTATCAGTTGGGACCAATAACATTAAGAAATCGTTTCATCCGCTCGGCGGCTTTCGAAAATATGGCACGCGACAATATGCCAACAAAGGAATTGATGGATTACCACGTATGCGTTGCCCGTGGTGGTGTAGGCATGACAACAGTTGCATATTGTGCAGTTGATTTGAGCGGAGTTTCGTTCAACGGACAGTTGTATGTTCGTCCGGAAAGCTTGAGCGAATTGAAAAAGCTTACCGATGCAATTCACGCCGAAGGGGCAAAGGTCAGCATTCAGCTTGGCCACTGCGGTAATATGACACACCGTGCTACTTGCCATTGTACTCCTGTTAGTGCATCAAATGGTTTTAACCTTTATTCGCCGACTTTTCATCGTAAGTTGAAAGTTGAAGAAATCAAGCAGCTGGTTAAGAAGTTTGGCGAGGCAGTTGATTATTGTCGCGAAGCTGGCTTCGACTGCGTTGAAATTCATGCTGGTCACTCATATTTGATTTCTCAGTTTATTGGCAAGCGCACAAACCATCGTCATGACGAATATGGCGGTTCGTTTGAGAATCGCGTTCGTTTCCTCAATGAAATTCTCGACGAGGTTATGATTCACGCAAAGGACGATATGGCAGTTGTCGTAAAGACAAACATGTGGGACGATTGCTGGCGTGGTGTTACCATGGAAGAAGGTATCAAGGTGGCAAAGGAAATTGCAAAGCATAAGGTTCATGGTATCGTTTTGTCAGGTGGTACGGTAAGTGCTTCTCCAATGACGATTTTGGGCGGAGCAATGCCAAACAAGACGCTTGCATACTATATGCCTATGAAATCGTTCTGGTGGTTGAAGGCTGCTTTGAATATTCCGGGCGTTCGTCCGATAATGATGCCGACTTCTCCGTTCAAGGAATTGTATTTTATGGAGCAGGCAAAGATTTTCCAAAAGGAAATTACCGATGTTCCATTAATTTATGTCGGTGGCGTTCAGTCTGGTAAGAACTGCGAGCAGATTATGGACGAAGGTTTCGAACTTTTTCAGTTGGCCCACGTTCTTATCAAGGATCCGGATTTCGTAAAGCATGTTCAGGAAAACATAAATTATCATGCAGGTTGTGGTCGTTCCAACTATTGTGTTGGCCGTATGTACACGCTTGATATGAAATGCCACGAATGTGTAGAACGCGATGGCGAGTGCATACCTAAGAAGTTGAAGAAGGAGATCGCAAAACTTGAAGCAAATTCAAGAAAATCGATTGAGAAGAATAAAAAATAATTCCTAACTCACACCTTTTAAACTCCGAATTAGAAATGTTATCACTCGTTACAGGTGCAAGCTCCGGAATTGGCTTGCAATACGCCACTCAGTTGGCGCGCGACTATCACACCGACTTGTTGCTTGTAAGCAACCAGGAAAAAGAATTGCAGGATGTGGCTGAAAATCTAGCAAAGCAATATGGCGTAAAAACATATGCTCGTTATGCGGATTTGTCGAAGCAAGACGCTGCAGAGACTCTTTTCCAATACTGCAAGGACAATAGTCTGGTTGTTGATGTGCTGATAAACGATGCTGGCGTATTTTTCTTCAATCCATATTGCGAGACAAATATGAGGCGCATCGAGCTAATGCTCAACCTGCATGTGATGACGGTCGCAAAAATGTGCCGTCTGTTTGGCGAAGCAATGATTAACAGACAGTTGACCGAAGAGGAGAAAGCCCAGAAAATTTGTAGAAAAAAGCGCAAGAAAGGTTATATCCTTAACATGTCGTCGATGTCGGCCTGGATGGCTATGCCTGGCATACAGACCTACAATTCCACCAAGGCGTTCATCTACAATTTTACAAAATCAATCTGGTACGAGCTTAAGCCTCACGATGTTAACATAATTGCCATGGCTCCGGGCGCTGTCGATACGGCTTTGTTCGGACTTGCGCCGAAACTTAGAAAACTTGCGGTAAATCTCACCGTTAGTATTCCTCCCGAGAAACTTGTGAAAATTGCATTGCGAAAGATGTTCCGAGGCAAGAAAGCTTCGACTCCGGGATTTATCAATTGGCTGGCAACGCCATTGTTAAAGCATACGCCCGACTGGCTTTTGTTTTTCGCAATAAAAAAAGTAGGAAAGTATCAGAAATAGAAAAAAATGTCCGACCAAACGATCGGACATTTTTTATTTTATGAAATTCCAGTAGTTTGCCGGAGTTATCGTTTCTAATTTGACATCTGGGTAGGCGGTGCGGAATGCCAATGGCAATTTTGCCTCTTTGCCTGTTTTCCACTTGAATTCGAAAGCGCTAATTTGTCCGTCTTGAAGTTCAAGCAAGTCGATTTCCTTTTGCTGCTGCGTTCGCCAGAAGTAAAGTTGTGCGTAGCTTTGGCTGTAGGCATTTCGTTTTATGCGTTCCGAAACCATTAGGTTTTCCCATAGAGCACCGACATCGTTGCGAAGTTCAAGCGGGGCAAAATTCGAAATTACGGCGTTGCGGATTCCGTTGTCGTAAAAGTAAATTTTCTTGCCTTTTTTTATCTCGTTGCGAAGATTCTTGCTGTATGAATCTAGACGGAACACAACAAAGCATTTTTCGAGCAATGCGATGTAATTTTCAACGGTTTCCTTGTCAATTCCAAGAAGAATCGATAGCTCATTATACGAAACTTCGCTGCCGACTTGTAATGCAAGTGCGCAAACCAATTTTCGCAAAACATCGGGCTTTTTTATTCCGCGAAATTCCAAAATGTCCTTGTAAAGGTAACTGTTCGAAAGGCTAGACAAAGTGCGTTTAGCGTCGGCCGGATAATTTACAACCTCGGGATACAGGCCGTAAATCATTCTTTGTTCAAGCAATCGTTGCTCTTCGCGTTCCGATGTATGTTGAGCCAATTCTGTTAGCGAAAATGGTAAAAGTCTGTATTCTATGAGTCGACCGGTTGCAGGTTCGTTAATTTCGTTTGCCAGTTCGAGCGAGGAAGAACCCGTAGCCAAAATTTTTGCTTTTGGATGTAGGTCGGCAATCATTTTCAGTACCAACCCGATATTTTTTACTCTTTGTGCTTCGTCAATCAGAACTGTGTCGTAGTTGCCAATAAGATTCTTTAGCTCGGATTTCGATTTGTTTTCCAAGTCGATACGGTCGTCGAGATTGTCGCAATCCAATGCTAGAATTTTGTTCGCGCCTTCGGAAAGTTGCTCCAATAATGTGGTTTTGCCTACTTGCCGAGGGCCAAGAATTACAAGCACTTTTTGCCTGTCAAAATCTTTGCGAATGCTATCTATTAACGAGCGATTTATCATTTTTTGTATGTTGTTGATTCTGACCGCAAATATACAGATTTATTTTTGGTCAGAAAAAATATTTTAATATTTTTCGGTTGCAACCGCTAAATTTATATATAATTTGTCGGTTTAAACCACTAAATTTATATATAATTTGTCGGTTTGAAATTTGTATTACAGTGTTAAGCTGTTGATTATTAGTTGTTTTTTTATTTCTTACCTAGTCGCCACATCTGCCAGCTGTTGAAAAGGTTTTGCCAAACGGAATAAAGGGCAGGGAAAACCGATGCTAGTGGATTGAGATATGTGTTTGCAATCCATATTCCCATAGCGGTGTTTTTTTGTCCGAGAAGTTGCCCACCAGCCATTTTATCGCCATATTTTTTGCCAAGCCATTTGCCAAAAGCAAATTGAATTGTGCAGAATAGGACGGAGGCGATTCCAAGTGCAATTATGCTGTCGACATTTTCTTTTCCGTGCAGAAACATAAAGTCGATTGTTTGCCCAAGAGTGAAAAGCAATGCTAGAGCCCACATATAGAACGAGGCTCCTTTAATTTTGCAAAGAAACCCATTGACTTTCGGTAACCAGTGCTGAAGTGCAATTGCGATGAAGAACGGGAATGCAATTATTGGCGCCACGCGCTTTAGGATAAGCCAGAAAGAGTCGATAAATGGCATGTCTTGCTGTTGGCCGATAAACGAAAAATAAATCGGAGCAACGATGGCGACCATCAAGTTGCCAAGAATGGTGTATGTCGTTACGGTTTCGCGGTTTGCACCAAGAATGCATGAAATTACCACCACCGATGAGGCGACCGGACAAAGTACTCCAATAAGCACGCCTTCGGCAATGATATTGTCGCCGCTGACAAACATTATCAGCATGTACATTCCAAGGCTAACGACAATCTGGAAAAGCATCAGCCATACGTCTAACATTGTGATTTTAAGTTTTTTAACGTCTACGGCAGCAAAATTCAGCAGAAGCATGCAGAAAATAAGTATCGGCACGTATGGAGAGAACATTGCGCAATATTTGTGCAGTAATAGCCCGAGTATTATTGCTATCGGCAGGACGAAACTTCGAAACCTATTCATTAGTCTTTTATTTGCGATGCAAAAGTAATATTTTGTGTACCTTTGCGGACAAAAAAAATTGAACAGACAGTTATGACAGCAATAAACCTTAATTTGCAGAAATTCATGAGCTTAGTGGTTTATTTTTCTTGGAGAGGCAATACTCGAGTTGTCGCAGGCAAGATTAAGTCGCTTGTCGGAGCCGATATTGTAGAGATTGTTCCCCAAACTGCATATACGTCGGACTATTCTGAATGTGTGGCGCAGGCGCGCAAGGAAACTAAGGACGATTATCGGCCGGCAATAATGACACAAGTAGCCAACCTGAGCGATTATGATGTTATTTTTGTTGGAACGCCTAATTGGTGCGGAACAATAGCTCCACCAGTGGCAACTTTTCTTTCGCAGAATAATTTTGACGGTAAACTTATTGTTCCTTTTGTAACTCATGGCGGAGGGGCAATGGCACGATGCGAAAGCACTATGCAAAGTTTGGTTTTCAATGCCAGATTTAAGGACGGCATAGCAATAAGTGGTGAAAGTGTGAATGCTGCAGATGAGGATATTGCAGGCTGGCTGGAAAAAATAGGCTTGTTAAAAAGATAAATCATGGACGATCCGGAATGTAAGGAAAAACTGTGGAATGCTAACTACACAAAGGTGTGGCTTGCTAATTTCATGATATTTTTCTCGTTTATGCTTCTTGCGCCAATGTTGCCGTTGTATCTGAGCGACACATTCAATTCCGACAAGGATACAATAGGTTTTGTATTGTCGGGGTATACTCTTATGGCGTTGATTATTCGTCCGTTTGGAGGCTTTTTCGTTGATAGTTTCCCCCGGAAGAAGGTTTTGCTGATATGTTATTTCTTCTTTTTCATATTTTTTGCCGGCTATCTTGCGGCTGGGACTTTGCTTCTGTTTGCTATTGTAAGGACATTGCATGGAGCACCATTCGGTGCGGCTACGGTGGCAAACAGCACCGTCGCCATTGATGTGCTTCATCCTTCGCGACGTGCAGAAGGAATTGGCTATTATGGACTTAGCAATAATATTGCTTCGGCAATAGGTCCTACGGTGGCGATATGGATTCATCAGGCAACAGGTAGTTACGACTTGATATTCCTGCTTTCGCTTATAATTTCGGGAATAGGCTTTGCAATAAATTCCACCTTGAAGATTCCTACTCGCGAACTTGTGCAAGACAAGCCGAAGGTATCGCTTGATAGATTTTTCCTGCTTAAGGGCTGGAGCGAGGCTCTCGCAATGGTTTGCTATGCATTTTCGTATGGCGTAATTTCCACGTATATAGCAATTTACGGAAAAGAGGAACTTGGAATAACTGGTGGTACGGGCATCTTTTTCCTTCTATTGTCGTTAGGCTTGATAATGTCGCGACTGATTGGAAGTCGTACATTGCGACAAGGGAAAATCGTGCAGAACGCATCGCTGGGCATTTGCGTTTCTGTATGTGGATATTTGCTTTTTGCGGCTTTGCATAATTCAGTCGGATTTTACCTTTCGGCGCTGATAATTGGATTGGGAAACGGGCATATGTGGCCAGCATTCCAGACAATGTTTATTAACCTGGCACCGCATACGCAGCGAGGTACGGCCAATTCAAGTATTCTTATCAGCTGGGATATTGGTGTCGGGCTAGGAATTCTGATTGGAGGTATGCTAGTCGAATATTTTGGATATCATAGTGCTTTTTGGGGAGCGTGGATAATGAATGCAATTGGCGTTATTGCCTTTTTCGCATACGTTCGCAAAAGCTATTTGAAAAACCGTTTGAGATAGCTGTCTCTATTTTATATTCTGTTGTTTGCACCAGACTTTCATTACAAGTCTGTGGGGAAGCATTTTTACCATAGCGATTTGTGCACGAGCAATAAAACCGTATGTGCTTATGTCGCGTCCTTTTATTAAGTCGCGCCAGCCACGTGCAACAACCTTTTCTGGTTCGTACATTGCGTTGAAATAGGTGATTTTGTCTTTTTCATCCTTGTTGTTGGCGACATCGAAAAATTCGGTTTTCGTCCAGTATGGACAAAGTGCTGTGACGCTAATTCCCTGAGGTTTCAGCTCTTTCCAGAGTCCTCGGCTGAAATTAAGTACGAATGCTTTTGTCGCTGCATATTCGGCTATGTATGGCACTGGCTGGAATGCCGCAACAGATGCAATATTCAAAATGCGGGAACCGGATCTCATGTATGGGATGCAAACATAGCAAATATCCATCAGGGCGCGGCAGTTCAAGGCAAGCATATTGTCGGCAATCTCTTGTGGAATGTCGCATATGGCTTGAAATTTGCCATATCCGGCAGCATTGACCAGAAGAGTAATTTCAACTTTTTCTTCTTCAAGTATTCTTTTTAGTTTAGGCACGCTTTCGCTGTCGGCTAAGTCCATTGGAAGGCATTTTACTTTTTGGCCTTGCAGGTCGTTGGCAAGTTTCTGAAGTCTGTCTTCGCGACGTGCTATAATCCAAAGTTCGTCGTAGTTGATATGTTGAGATGCTGTGCGGGCAAAACATTTGCCCATTCCGCTAGATGCGCCTGTTATGATTGCGATTTTTTTCATTATGCTTGTGCTTTAATAAAAAAAGGCACGTTTAAACGTGCCTTTTTATTTATGTTTTGTTATGCGGTTATCATTGGTATCAGCCATAGGAATATTACCTGAGTGAGGATGTAGATAGGAAGAAGGACAGTCAACGAGAACTTGGCGATGTAGCCGAAGAACGACGGCATCTTAATTCCGTTTTCCTCAGCGATCGACTTAACCATGAAGTTAGGTCCATTGCCAATGTAAGTCATTGCACCAAAGAATACTGCACCTATTGAAATGGCTTTTAGAAGCAATTCAGGGAATCCTCCATTTACCATGTCAATCATATTTGCATCAATGCCTGCAAGAGTATCTGGAGTAAGGCCGCAACCGACTTCGTAGAATGCGATAGCGGTAGGAGTGTTGTCAAGGAATGAACTCAAGGCACCTGTCAGGTAGTAGAATTGCCATGTGGAGTCAAGTCCCCATGACGATGCGTTGTTGCTCAAGTAAATCATCGTAGGTATCATGGTTGCGAAAATTCCAAGGAATAATACTGCAACTTCGATGATTGGAGTCCATGTGAACTTGTTGTCTTCACGGACTTTTTTCTTAGTCGTGAGCATTGAGAGTACGATAAGGGCGATGAGGGCATATTCGCGAAGGAATTTTATCCATACAGGAGCATCTTCGGCACCCATTTGTGGGATAGTGCCAGGATTGATGAATGCAACTGCGGCGACAACACCGAGCAACCATGCAAAATTCAATTTGCCTTCAAGTTTTATCGGCTGTTTCATTGCCTTGTCGAGCATGATGTCGGCAGGATTTTCTTTCTTGTAGTAATGGCAATCGAGAATGTAATAGACAATAAGCAGCATTACAATTGCGAACAGCCATGCAGGAACTAGTTTCAGGAACCAAGTGAAGCTTACACCGCGCAAATATAGCATGAATAGAGGTGGATCACCAAGTGGTGTGAGCAGACCACCGCAGTTCGCTACTGCAGCAATGAAGAATAGCATTGTGTGAACTTTGTATTTGCGTTCTGCGTTTGTGCGGATAACAGGACGGATGAGAAGCATTGCGGCACCTGTAGTTCCCATGATAGAGGCTAGAATAGCTCCAAGTCCGAGGAATAAAGTGTTTATTTTTGGAGTTGCTTCGATATCACCTTTCAGGTGAATGCCACCTGTAATTACAAATAGTGCGCAAAGCAGAATTATAAATGGCACGTAGTCGAAAATCAACTGGTGCATCAAATTGTGAGTCATTCCGTTGTAGATAAGGAAAATTGCAACAGGAATACCTAGAATCAGTGATACTATGAGCTTGTTGAGATTCTTTTCCCACCAGTGTTCAAGTTTGCCGATAAGAGGGCAGACTGCAATCATGAGAAGCATAAGTACAAAAGGAATGCTGGCCCACAATGGCATTGTTTCTAATGTTACATTCATTTGGTTATGTTTTTGGGGGTATCTAATTAAATTTCTCAAAAAGGTAAAAGGTGGAGATGCTAATGCACCTCCACTAATAAATTATCTTGTCAAACCACCAGCGATGATGATCTTCATAATTTCTGAAGTACCGCCAGATGGAACGATAGCCAATGCATCGCGCATATATCTGCCGGCAGCGTATTCGTTGATAACGCCGTAGCCACCCATAAGTTCGATAGTGCGTTTTGCGGCGCGAATTGCTGCTTCTGATGCATATAATTTAGCAGCAGCCACATCCGGAACACATTCTGTACCACGGTCGTAGATTGCTGTTGCATTGAAAAGCATATTTTCTGCAGCTTCGTATTCAACTTTGTTTTCTGCAATCAAGAATTGTATTGCCTGCAATGCGGTCAATGGTTTACCGTAAACAACGCGTTCTTTTGCGAACTTGATACCGTCTTCGAGACAAGCCTTTAGAACACCAGTTGCGATTGCAGCCATGCCCGAACGACCGAAGTGTCCGATAGTGTGCATTGCAACCTTCATGCCGTCGCCAACCTTGCTCAAAATGCAGTCGTCGGCAACCTTAACGTCGTTAAGGATAACTTCGCCAGTTACAGAACCTTTAAGACCGAGCTTGTGTTCTTCGCGACCTGGGGTCAATCCCGGAGTCTCCGGAGGAACGATTACTGCGCTCAAAATCTTGCGGCCTTTTTCGTTAACACCGCTGCAGCCGATAATTACGTTTACGTTTGCAATGTGTGAGTTTGTGATGAAGCACTTACGGCCGTTCAAAACATAACCGGTTTCGGTCTTTTCGATTGTTGTGCCCTGGTTGCCAAGGTCTGAACCGCCAGTAGGTTCTGTTGCCGACAAACCGCCAACCTTTGTGCCTGCACAAAGTTCTGGCAAATATTTAGCCTTCTGTTCTTCTGTACCCCAGTTAAGTATTGCTGCAACGCCCAAATCGTGAGTCATGATTGCAATACCCAAACCTGCTGAATAGCGAGAAACTTCTTCGATGATGATTGCTCTTTCGGTAAGTCCTAAACCAACGCCGCCGTACTGCTGTGGTACAAAGCAACCGAGCATACCCATCTGACCCAATGTAGGCCACATTTCAACCGGACATCTATCTTCTGCGTCCCATTCTGCTGCATGAGGTGCGATTTCCTGTTCTACGAATTCGCGAACTACCTTCTGCAACATCTTCTGATCTTCTGTGAAAAATTGAAACATAATTTTCTTCTTTTATTTTGTTAAAACTTTTTTCCCGCATAAATGTTTGGCGGGCATAAATAAAAAAATGCGATTGCAGGAACTCTGCAATCGCATATATTCAAATTATTTCTTTACAACCACTGGATCTGGAATATCTTCTGTGATACCAGCAACCTTCTTAGCCATTTCTGCGTATTCTTCGAATGGGGTAGATGCCTTAACAACCATCTTTGCACCATCTGGAGAACCGCCACCATGCATACAACCAGGAACGCCAGCACCGATTGTCAACCATTCTGACAATCTAACAGCTCTCATTCTGCTTTCGGTTGAGCAATCGCCAGCCTTGATGATGTTAGTGATGAATTCGCCGTATGCAGGGTTGTGGAAGTCTTCGTATGTAGGTGCGCAACCAGTTTCAACAATACCACCGCCGATTTCCTGGCAGAGACGCTTTGTTTCGTATGGCAATGTTGCAACATACATCTTGTTGAGGTGAGCAATCTTCGAGTTGGAAACCCAAACGCCGTTCTTCTGTCCGCCGAGTGCCATAGCGCCAACGCCTAGACCGAAAGTTGTTTCGTTGTTTGCTGCCATTGCAACAAGCTTGTCGTCGAATTTCTTGCTTGAGATACCGTTAGCGCGAGCCATAAGCATGCTAGCACCAATCATAATATCGCCCTGTCCAGCAACGCAAGCGCCGATGCAAGCACGGTAGTTAGCTGTGAAATATTCGATAACCTTGCCGGCATATTTGAATTCTCCAGCCATGAAAACGCGTTCGTTTGGAATAAATACGTTGTCGAACAGCAAGTAAGCCTGAGTAATACCAGTTTCAGGAACATCCCAGTTCTTCTGATATTCACGGTCGTCGCTTGGACGGCGAGTTTCAACGATTGTCAAGCCTTCGATGTCGCGAGGGCAAACGAAAGAAACAGCGAAATCAGCGTCAGTGTCCTTGTAGCCAGAGCCCGGGAGGATGAAGATTTCGTCGGAAGCAGCAACACCGCAAATCATAACCTTGGCACCGCGAACTACGATACCGTCGGCACGCTTTTCAACGATGTGAACATTGCTGTCGAGACATGGCTGCTGATGAGGTTTCAAGCTACGGTTGCCTTTTGCGTCGGTAAGAGCAGCTGCGCAAAGAATGCCACGTTCCTGTGCCGAAAGGATCCATGTCTTAAGTCTTTCCTGGTAGTTGGTTCCGAATTCTGCATCAATGTCGTGAGTTACTGCCCACATTACGTTCTGAGCATTCCAACCAACGCAAGTGCCACCAGAGCAAGTACCAGTCAAGCGGTACATTTCACGTTTCATGCGTGCATTGTTCATGATGTCTTCCAAAGTTCTCATCATGCTGTTGAAACGCATAATCGGTTTTCCTGTGAAATCGGAAACTGTTGTGAAAATGTCCTTCTTTTCTTCGCATGCAGCACCGTCGTATGCGCGTGCATGACTTTCAACTGTACGACGTGTTGCTGGGTGGGTGGTAACGTCGTTAATCAATTCACCATTCTTGTAAATGTTTGGTCTCATTGCCTTTAGGGCAGCCAAATACTGTTCACGAGTTCTTATCATAATATTGTCTTTTAATTTATTTTGATTTGCAAAGATACTTTTTTTATTTCTTAATTCCTATATGTTTAACGAAAGGATTTTTTGAAAAAGTACCATTAGCATTCAGAAAGGCATCGCCTGGCAATGCGGACGAGAAAGTTTAGCATGAAATAGAAAACCGCCACCAATAAATTGATAGCCGTTAGTTTTTAGTATGTGTTGAAATCCTATTTGCGAACAGGTCTTACAGACATCCCGACATCGCGAGTGTCGCCTACGATTAAGTCGTTGTAATCGCTGCTGATAGTGAGGAATTTTACGTATATCGGCAGGTCTGGGTCTGCTGATGCTGACCAGTAGAAACCTTCTGGCGTGCTGTAGCTAAAGCTTAAATCGCTAGTGTTGCCGGCTGCAGGAAGAAAAATGCTGTTTCCGTTAGGCCCTGTAATCAGTTGTCCGCCAATGTTGTTTTTTTCTGTCCATTCCAATTTGCAGTTTTCTAATAGTTCCTCAAACTGTTCCAATGTGGGAGTTTGCCAGTCTTCGCCCCAGTTTATGGTGGCGGCATCGTCGCATGACTGAAGAACTAAGTTCTTGTCGGTCGTGTTGTACTTTTGTTGATTCTTTGTGCCAAAAGCGTAAGTTTCGCGAGTGTACTCTTTTTTGACTTTTGTTTCGCCCCAAGCAAATAAATCGCCAAAATCTTCAGGATTTGTAGCTCCCACATTGCAGGTGGCCCATTTTGTTCCGCTAGGCAATCCTAAATCTACAAATTCGTGCTATTTTTGACTTTGGGAGCAACTGGTGTTGGCAAATACCATAATGCCAGCAAATGCAATTAAGCTAAAAATTTTTTTCATAATTACTGATGTGTTAAAGGTTTGTTATTTGTTATTATTTAATAATGCAAATGAAATATAGAATCTTTAATCTTGTACGCAACGGACAGCCCAACCGTAGTAGTTATGATTGCTTGTTCTGTTTAAGTATGGACGAGTAGCATGTATGTACCTATCAAATTTGTGTCCGTCGATGGCTGGATTTTCTGATGTCGTCCACCATCCTGCGAATACGTGTATTGAATTAATACCATTAGTCATTGGATAGCTGATTAACCCACCAGGCTTTCCGTTGAATTTGCTGGAGTTGTTTTTGGATTGTTCCCATCCGGGGGTTAAATCGATGTCGGAATCTCGCCAGCCACTTGTTGCAGCCATTGACTTTGCAATAACGTTGTGAGTTTCCCTGTCATTGTCGGTGTCAACATATTCGTCGAAATTATATCCGTGGTTTTCAAGATAGATTTCCAGCTCTGTCCATTCAGCATCACTTGGCATGTGCCATCCGTTAGGACATATTCCCTGTACTCCGCTCGGATTAGCATTGCTGCTACTTGCACCGTTCATCGCGGCAGTCCAGTTGTATAATACTCCATATTCAGAGTAGTTGATAGTATGTTTTGCTGCTTCTACATCGGTTCCAGAATAGCCGTATACATAATATCTCGGAGCATTTGAATTCCAGTCGTCACTTTCGTTTACTGCTGGTATGTATCGCAGGTTTTCGGCCATCCAAGTCTGGTCTCCGATAGTTACCGTGCAGTATGAGTTGCCGTCGCGTTCGTCGGTAAAGCCTTCGTGCAGATTAAGGAGTAGCAGAACCATGCTGTCGCAGCCGTTTGCTGCTGTAAGTGTCTGGTAGTATCTGCCGCTTTCTTCGTATCTTATGTCGTTGTAGATGTAATAGTCGGAGCAAGATGTTATTTCTATTTCGGAGTAAACAGGAACATCGGGACAAGGCGTAGCCTTGAAATGCAATGTAATATCTTCGCTGCTGGTCTGGACTCGCCAAATAGTGTCGCTGGATAGTACATCTCCGTGATATGTAGTATATCCGTTGTATTCCATGATGTCGCCAATGTAGAATATGTCGCTGACATCGAGCTTGCTGCTGAGCGTGCTACCGATCTCTACAATTGAGTTGGTTGCGCCATTTCCTGTGTTAGATATTTTTATTGACGAAAATTTTTCTTCTGCATTTGCTGTAAGCACATACATTTGCGGTGTGACAAGTCGTATTTCGAAACGATGCGTTCCTGCGGAAAGTCGCTGGCTGACTTGTGCGTATGATTTTCCAAGCATGTCAAAAATCTGCATTGTTACATTTTCGTCCTTTGAAATCGACAATTCGACTTCGGTTATTCCGTCAAACGGGTTTGGCGTGTTTTGTGAAAGGAAAATAGCGTTTTCTTTCTGGCATTCCATGTTTGTGAGATTTGCCACGAGCATTGTGTCTGGATATACGATTGTGCGTTGCCATTGATGGGTCCGGTCGCAAATACGTATGCTGTCAAGACGTGCATACTCTTCTGTTGAACGTATCTGTCCTTTAAATTTTACATTTACAGTATTTTGCGCCGAAAGGCATAATGATGCCAACAATATTAATAGAAAAGAAAGCCCTCGTTTCATAGCCTTGAAAAATTAATGAGACAAATTTATACTTTTTTTTTATATTAGACAACTTTATAATCATTTTCGTTGCCTGAAGAAAAAATTATAAAACTATTGTCCATGTGAGCTTGAATGCCCAGTTTTCTATTTCCTTGTCGCGATGGTATGGTCCGTATCGGTAGTAAACACCGAGACCGAAGCCTTCGGGGGCGAAGCATATAAGGTTGTTTAGTTGTATTCCAGATTCGTAGTATCCCTTGTTCATCTTGCGTGCGCAGTCGCTTCCGCCGTTGTCGATAGTAAGTTTGCAGTCGCCCAAGCCGATGCTTGTTGTTATTGCCAGCGAAGGACGGAAGTATTTTGTCTTGACTATGATGTTGCCAAAGTCGTGGCTGAAATGGAATGTTACGAATTTGTCGGAAATGAATTCGTTAGGCCTCATGGTGTTGAATGTATTGTCGATGTTTAGCCACGAATATGAGCCTGACCCGTAATATAGTTCTCCGTATCGTGGCTGACCGCCAATGTAACCTCCGGTTAAAATAATATATGTGTCGCCAAGATGCCTGATTACAAAGTGCTTGTATATCTGGCCTTCAAGTTTGTAGTAGTTGTTGGCGTCTTTTGTTACAGGTATGGATTTTATGAAATTGAAATATAGGATAGGAGCTTTGGTGCCGAGACTGATTTTAGCGCCTCGTGGCGTCTGGAAATACTTTTCCTTGTATGCAAATCGAAGGAAAAGTCCAATTTCGGAAGCGGAGAATGTTTTGTCTATTGGCTCTGTAAAATTGTACCTCTCCATGTTAATGATGTTTTTGCAATAGTACCTGTATTGGATTTTTGCCTTCAAGTAGCGGAACGATGTGAAGTTGATGCTGGCCTTGTGTTCGGAAATTGAGTCCATTTCTTCAAGGAACCATTCGTTTAGCGATTGTGGCGAAAGCAATTCCACTCTTTTGTTGAATGTCATTGCATCGCTGAAAACAAGGTCACGTTTGTACGAAATGTTAAGTGTAACATCGTTTTTAGGCCATAGGTTGAATTGTATTCCAGTTCCGTATTTCCATGCCTTGTCGTGGAAACCGTAAGCTCCATATCCGCCAACAGACATCCACTTGCAGAGCTTTTCGTTTGTGTTGATGCCCAGACCGAGACGAACATTTTCATATTCGTTGAACCATATAAGCGAGTTTAAATCGATGTTGAAAATTTTCCATGGGATATAGCCTGTGGCGAGTATTTCAATGAGTTCTATTTTTTTGTCAAGGTTAACGGCTTTCCCAAGACTGTCGATTACGCGATACGTTTCTATGTCTTTTGATGTTAGGGAATCCTTGCGGTATTGGTTCCAGAAATCTTCGTCCTGCTTGTTGGCCTTTTCCTCCACCTGCACGTCGAGGTTGTTGAATTCGTGCCTTTTGAAATCTGGATTTAGGCTGATGTCGGAAATATAGCTTTTGCCAATGCCAATCACGGGCGTATATTTTTGTTTTTCACCTTCGGCAGCTTGTCCGTCTGGTATTTGTAAAATGTTGAATATGAGATTTGTGTTTAGCTGTACAGGAAACCACTGCACGCTATCTACAAGTTCGTATTTCTGTTGTATCGACACGTCGAAAATATCAGATGGCGATGCAGGTTCGGCTGTAATGCTTTCTATTGCATAGCCGTTTGTGTTGATGTTCATTATTCCTTTCAGTCCATCGAAAACCTTGCCTTTCATGGGACGGTACGAAATGATAAAAATCGTGTCCATGGATGCGTTATACATTGTGTCTTCGATGAGGAAGAAATATTTGTTTGTGCTACCTTTGCTGACGGGACTTAGAAATCTCTTGTCGAGCAGCGAAATGTGGTCGTTGTAAAAGGACATCGACTGGAATTGTGTGGCCAGAAGTGTGAAAGCTGGATTTTTTGTTCCCGACATCCTGTGGGCGACAACTTTTTCCTTGTTGTTGTCGGGTTGCTTGAAACTTCGTTCGGTTACCGATTCCATAAGCAGAAGATGCTGCTTGGCAAAAATTTCGTCAAGTCGTGGCTCTCTGGTTGTGTCGGAAGGTGTGCTGTCTGGTGTTGACTTTATGTCGGCGGTAAAATACATCTTGTTGTATGAGACGTATGAAAACGAGCGCATTTTTTCTGGATTGTTGCGGCTCGCATTTTCAATTACAAGGTTGATAATGCGATGTGCGGGATTCTCGCCAGGAAGAATTGTTACTTCCGAAAGGCTTGTGACATCTGTTTCAAGAGTAATTTCAACATAGTGCTTTGTGCCGAGTTCCGTTTTCGGGATATTTTTTGTCGTGTAGCCGATGTACGAAATTCTTAAGAATTCAATCTTGCTGTAATCGTCAATTTTGAAATAGCCGTCAAGGTCGGTAGATGTGCCTTGATTTTTCGAGTTGTAGATAATATTGACAAATGCAAGAGGTTCATTAGTGCTCGCGTCGCTGATTTTGCCGGCAAATTTTCCTTGTGCAAATGAATTTACAACCAAAAGTGAGAATACAAGCATAAAAAACAAATAGGGAATATGTCTCTTCTGTTTTTTATGTTCTAATTGTATTGCGTTCATTTGCAGTTGGTTATGTGTGGTTGCGTTTTTCAATCCACTTGTTCGTAGTAATATGAATAGTCGATACCTTTCATAAACATTTCGCGGTCGTTGATTTTGTCGGTTAATGCTTTGTTAAGCAAATCTTTTATAGGTTTTGCGTTGGTTGTGCTTATATGCATGGCATTTAGATAATCTTTTTTGTCAATCATGCTACAATCAATGCATTTTTTTAGCGAGCGCTTGAAAATTAAGTCAAGCCATATACGTGTACTTCGGCCATTCCCTTCCATAAATGGATGAGCCATGTTCATTTCCACATATTTATTTACAATTTCATCGAAGGTGTTTTGTGGCATTTGCTCAATCAAATCAAGATTTTGCATAAGGTATTCGGCTCGGCAAAAAAGAGTTCCGTCTTTCCCAATTGTTTTTGTTCTTATTTGTCCGGCAAAATCGTATAGCCCACCAAAAAGATATGCGTGGATTTGTTGTAGAGACTTTGTTGTGCCTGCTTGCATGTTGTCGAGTATTCCACTTTCAAACAATGTATATGCTTTCTTGCGACTTTGTCCGTCAATTGTATTGTCGGAATAGACAAACCAGTCGAGAAAATTTGTGGCCTTGTTGTTTGGAATCGACTTCGCCAGTATTGTAACTCCCGATTGGTCAATGACATCGGTGTTGTATCTTTTCCCGTCGGCTGCTACTAGTTTCAGTTGGGTAGTGGCACTAACCAACTCGCTTTGCTGTTTATGTAATTTGGCCTTAATGTATTTCCAGTAGTTTCGATTTTTCTGGTAATCGTCTTGTTCGTTGATTGCTCCAATGATATCAAGGACGGAGAAGAACCATTTGTTTTGCTCCTCATTCCATATTGCTCGCACTTGGCGGTCGTTGTAGAATCGTATTGATATCTTGTTTGCCATTCCTGTTGGTTATTAAAATTTGAAAATGTTGACGTTATGCGTCAACATTTTCAAATAATAGCAATTGTATTTATTCGTACATTCCTGTCTTAAGGATGGTTATTTCCTTTTCTGTTAGGAACCTCCATTTGCCGCGCGGAAGGTTTAGTTTTGTAAGGCCTGCAAAATAAACTCTGTCGAGGCGTTTTACTTGGTAACCTAGATGTTCGAGCATACGGCGGACGATACGGTTCCTTCCGGAATGTATTTCTACACCTATAATATTTTTGCTGTCGCCTACGTAGCTGACGGCATCGGCTGCAATAAAGCCATCTTCAAGTTCAAAGCCATCGGCAAGCGCCTGAATGTCGTTGCGGGAAATGTCGTGGTCGGTTTCTACCTGATAGATTTTCTTCTTTTCATACGAAGGGTGTGTGAGCTTCTTTGTCAGTTCGCCGTCGTTTGTTAAAAGAAGGAGTCCTGTTGTGTTGCGGTCGAGTCGACCAACCGGATAAATGCGTTCGGGACAAGCATCCTTAACTAAATCCATAACAGTCTGACGTTCTTCGGGGTCGTCGAGGGTTGTTACGCAGTTCTTCGGTTTGTTCAGGAGAATGTAAACCAAGCGTTCGGGATTTATTAATTCGCCGCCGAAACGAACTTCATCGCCAGGCTTAACGCGAGTACCAAGTTCTGTAATAACTTCACCGTTGATAGTTACTACGCCTGCTTGAATGTATGTGTCGGCTTCGCGGCGCGAACAAATTCCTGCATTAGCGATATATTTGTTGAGACGAACTTCTTCATCGTTTTTCTTTATTTGCTTTGGCTTTTCCGTACGATGGTTGCGTCTTTCGGTATAGTTGTTTTCGTCAAATTCGTTAAAATCGTCAATGCTCTTATAGTCTTTGGATCTAAATCTGTCTGGCTTGCCTGCAGGTCGTGAAGTGTGTCGGTTGGTGTTGCGTTTCTTCTGATATTCAGGAGCATCATAGAATTTTGATCCTTTGTCAACTTTCTTTCCGGAAAAGTTGTGGGAATCAGGAGTGCGCATATCTTCGTCGAATGAACGGTTTTCTTTCCTAGGCTTGAAATTCTTGTCGTCGCGACGGAAATTTCTGCCTTCGTTGTGCCTGTTGTCTTCGCGTCTGAATGGCTTTTCTCCATCGTGGCTCCTAAAGTCTTTCTTGTGTCCGAAATCCCTGTCGTCGCGACTGTGCTCGGATCTGCGCGGTCTCTCATCTCTGTCTCTGCGGTTGTTCCTTTGGCCGCGTTGGTCTTCTTTGTCAAATGTTCTCATTTGTCTTTGTTATTTTCTATTGAACGTAAAATCAATTTTTTTATTTTGCTGGATTTATATCCACATTATTAGTTTTGAATCCTGTTTGTACGGAAGCAGCGGGTTCTTTGCGTAAGCGCGTATTGCATAGTTGTATATGCCGGTCTTATGTGGGGCTCCATCTATGCGGAATGTTGCAATTTTCCCCTTGTATTCCTTGAGTTTGAATTCCATTTTCTCAACGACTTCCATTGTGCCGTCAGACTTTTTGGAAACAACAATTGATTCCAGTCCGATGTCATCGGGGCTTATGCGGTTTAAGTTGAGCTTTATTTCACCGTAAGCTTCCTGTGGGTTCTTGAATTCGGTAGTGTGTAAATCGATGTTCAGCACTTCGATGTAGCTCCAGGCTCTGGTTGTTCGCTGTTTCCAGTCGGTAATCTCAAAAACCTTTGCGTAATCGTTCTCAGCCAATTCCATTGAGCGTTTGTAAAGCTTGTTGTAGAATCGTTCCTTGTAGTCGTCAATCATTCGCTTGGTGGTGAACATAGGAACGATTTCGGCTATTGATTTCTTGATGCACTTAACCCAGCGGTGCGGAATGTTGTCGCTACCTCTGTCGTAGAACATAGGCACGATTTCATTTTCGAGCATGTTGTATATTGTCTGAGTGTCAAGTTCGTTTTGGAAGTCCTGATTTTCGTAAACGCGTTCCTGTGGCAATGCCCAGCCGGCACCTTCGCGATAACCTTCAACCCACCATCCGTCGAGTACGCTGAAATGCAAGGCTCCGTTCATTACTGCCTTCATTCCGCTGGTTCCCGATGCTTCGAGCGGACGGGTAGGGGTGTTCATCCAAATGTCGACACCCTGAACGAGTTTCTTTGCCAATCCTATGTCGTAGTCTTCGATGAAAAGTATTTTGCCAAGGAACTCTGGACGTTTTGAGAATTCTACAATTCTCTTGATCAAATCTTGTCCTGCCTTGTCGTTCGGGTGCGCCTTGCCTGCGAAGAGAATCTGAACCGGCATCTTCGGATTGTTGAGTATTGCTGCTAGACGTTCGGGATTGCGGAACAGCAGGTCGCCGCGCTTGTAGGTGGCAAAACGACGCGCAAAACCTATTGTCAGAACCTTTTCGTTAAGGTTTTCAAGCACCTGAACCATGTTGCGTGGCGATTCGTAACTTCTAATCCAGTTCTCGCGAACGCGTTTTTTAACGTAGTTGATTAGGCGAAGTCGTTGGTCTTGTCTTATCTCCCAGATCTTAGCATCATCGACATCGTTAATTTTTGCCCAGTAATTTGTGTTTGACATGTCGGACATAAATACGCTGCCGAAAATGTCCTTGTGCAGTATTTGCCATGCCTTTGCTGTCCATGTCTGGTAATGAACGCCGTTGGTGACAAATCCTACATGGTTCTCTTCGGGGAAATATCCGTTCCATAATGGTGCGAACATCTTCTGTGATACAATTCCGTGCAACCACGAAACGCCATTGACTTCCTGTGAAATGTTGGCGGCAAGGTAGCTCATCGAGAACTTGTCGTTCGGATTAAGTCGTCCTAGCTCCATCATTCTTTCCCATGTTATCTTCAGGCGTTCTGGGTAGTGCGACATATATGTGCGCAGCATGTTTTCGTCGAAAGCGTCGTGTCCGGCCGGAACAGGCGTATGCGTTGTAAATAAAGTTGTGCTCCTTACAATTTCCAGTGCTTCGTCGAACTTAAGGTTGCGCTTTGCAATCAGGTTGTTCAGACGTTCGAAACCGATAAATGCTGCATGGCCTTCGTTGCAGTGGTAGATGTTTGGCTTGTATCCAAGGACTTTCAGCGCCCTGATGCCACCAATGCCTAAAATCATTTCCTGTTTGAATCGGAATTCCCAGTCGCCGCCGTACAGACGTGAGGTTATCAGTCTGTCTTGATCCTGATTTTCGATGTCATCGGTATCGAGCAGATACAAAGGAATTCTTCCTACGTTGGCTCTCCAGATTTTTACATATACGTTGCGACCAGGGAAGCGAACCATAATTTTCATTTGCTCGTCGTTTTCGTCAAACACCGGAACAACCGGAATCTTGTTGAAGTCCTGCGGTATATAGTCGGCCTGCTGGCTTCCTTCCAAGGTGATTGTCTGCTTGAAGTAGCCGTATCTGTACAGCAGTCCGATGCCAATAAGGTCGGTATTTGTGTCGCTGGCTTCTTTCAGGTAGTCGCCTGCCAGGATTCCCAAGCCGCCCGAGAAAATCTTCAGGTTGTCGTGTAGACCATATTCCATGCTGAAATATGCGATTTGCGGCGCTTCTTTCTGCATTCCGCCTTCCATGTAGTTCTTGAAGTCGTTGTAAACCTTGTCGTACAGTTTGCAGAATTCTTTGTCGTGCTCAAGTTCCTTCATCCTGTCTATTCCTATTTCATCAAGGAAAACTTTCGGGTTGTATCTTTTTGCACGCCACAATTCGGTGTCTATATGTTTGAACATGGCGGAAGCATCGTAATTCCAGCTCCACCATAAGTTGTTGGCGATTTCTCTAATTCCTGAGAATCTTTCCGGTATGTCGGCTTTTATTTCGGCCTGGCGCCAAATTGGACTGGTTTCCTTTGGCTTTATGTCGCGTAGGATCTGAGTGTTCTGTATGCGATTGTTAATAGAGTCCTTTCTTCCTTCTACTTTGCTGGTAGCAATTTTGTATGCTTCGATATATTTTTCCACGAGTTTGCTCCAGAGCGCCTTCTTGGAAGCTTCGGTTGCCGCTGCAGAAATCTTTTTGCGATTCTCGGCATCCAGTCCGGCAAAAAAGGCCAAGCTTTCGCCAAGTTTGTCTATAACTTCGTCGATATTGTTTTCGTTGCGTTCTATCACTGTTACGCACTTGTCGCTGGCGTCGAGTGTGGTTTTCGACCACATGCCAAATCCTGCTAGGGTAGTTGTGATAGTAGGTACTCCGAAAGCAATGCTTTCAAGTGGAGTGTATCCCCATGGTTCGTAGTACGAAACGAATGCCGTAACATCAAGACCTTGCAGGATTTCGTAGTATTTCATGCCAAATATGCCGTCGTTGCCATTGAGGTACGAAGGAACAAAAACAACCTTTACCTTGTTGCTTGGGTCGTTTGTAAGGCCGATTCTTTTAAGCTGGTTTAATATCGGGTCGTAGTCGGCATCGTGAAGACCATGAGTGAGATTTTTGTTTTCTATGAATGCGTTTTCACCGTTAAGAGCGGCAATTAAATTCTTTTGCGGTCCATAGTTGTTGCCCGGGACAAGTATGTAAGCGAGTATTTCACGGTTCAGCTTGTCGTTGCGGTTAAGTTTTCCGAGTGCTTCCACAAATACGTTATAGCCCTTGTTGGTGTATTCGTATCTGCCGGAGGTTGCAACGATAAGAGGTTCGCTCTCGTATTTGTACGACATCAGCTTCTCGGCTACGTTTATCAGTTTTTCGCGGGCTTGCTTGCGGATTATTTCAGATTCTTCTGGCTTCGGTATGAAATTGTCCTCGAATCCGTTTGGCGTAACAATATCGGCCGACTTGTTTAGAAGTTGCGTGCATTCTGCCTGTGTGATGTCGCTTACCGTAGTGAAGACATCGGCTTGCATGGCGCTGATTTTTTCGAGGCTGTGCTTTGAGATTATATTGAACTGTCGCGCCATGTTTTCTCCATTATAAGTTGCAAGGTCCTTATACAGAGGAAGCCCGTTGCCTGCTATTGAGCGACCTACGGCAGTGGCGTGTGTGGTGAATGCCGTTGCAATATGCGGTGCGTTCTTTTTCAGGTACAGGATTCCGGTGCCGGTCATCCATTCGTGGAACTGAGCAAGAGCAGTGTCGTTTGCCATTAGGTTGAAGTCGCAGAAACTTTCAATCACCTTGCCAGCGGTATATCCGAATAGTGCAGGCTCGATATAGTCCCATTGCCCCGATAGCGAGTCCAGTTTGTAGTCTTCCCATAATTCTGAAAAGATCTTGTCCTTTTCATTGATGAAATCGGTAAAGCTTATGAGAATTACAATAGGGTTGCCGCAGATGTTCCAGCGACCAACTCTTACCCTAAGTCCGTTGCTGGCGGCGTATTGCTTCCATTTGGCAAAAAGTGCCGGTTCTTCAATGAATTCCGAATTCTCACTTGCGTCGTAAGTGTCGGGACCGATAAAGATAAGGTCGCCACAATGGTCGGATAATGATATTGATTTGGTAGCAATTACGGTGTGGATTCCTCCAACTTTGTTGCATACTTCCCAACTGACTTCAAAAATGTAGTCTAGAGCCTGTGTTTTGTTCATGCCGAAAGCTTTTTAATTAGTAATAATTAATGAACAAAAATAATTGTTTTTTACTAATACGAGTTGCCGCACATGCTTTTTTATTGCCATTTTTATTAACGAAATTTATGGCTTTGCTTGTTAATAAAAATTTTATTTTTGCATTTGTTAACGCAAATGCTAAATTAATTTTACAAATTAGAGTAATTTTTTTTAAAGTTATTGCGTATTAGCGCTTTATGTGGTCTTAATGGCTTGGGAATCGTTTCTGTTGAGGTGAATCTTGAAGGTATTTCTGACCGGCGCACGTTATTTTTATGAACAACTTAAATGGTTTTTATGAGAAAAATATTTGCCTTTGTGATGCTTATACTGGCTTGCGCCAGTGTTAATGCACAGTCTGTCACACTGACATTTACCGGAATGGGAAAGGGCGGTATTGTTACCGAGGAAATCCCTCAGCAAATCGACAGTCTTTTAGTTAGGAACCTTTCTCGTTCTTGGGAGCAGATGCTGTATTATCCTGATACTGTGTTTATTATGGATGTTCTTGATGTGCCGATGATTGATGTGCTTCAATCGGGATTGTCGCAGAATGTGCCTAACCCTTTCGATTGTGTTACAGAGGTTGACCTAAACCTACCTGAAAAGGATGCTGTTTCATTGCAGGTCATTGATGCCAATGGTCGCGTATACCTTGAGTACAATGCCAATCTGGAGGCGGGTAGAAGTCGCTTCGAAATTACACTGGCAGTTCCGCAGACTTATTTCCTGACTGCATCGACTAGCACTCAGAAATATACTGTTAAGATGGTCAACCTTGGCAGCTGTGGCGTGAATAAGATTGCTCTTAAGTCGAGCTCGGCGGATGTTGTTTCGTCTAAAGCATTGTCGGAAAACGATTTTGACCGTGGCGATGAAATGGAGTATTATGCATACACAACTTATCGCGACATCGTATTCAATGGTTCGGTGCTTAATATCCAGAACGGAAGCGAGGACATTGTGATACATTTCAACATTCCGTATTGCGATCGTTCGGTAAATATTCAGTACGAGAGCGCATGCGAATCTTATACTTGGCCACATAATGGCGAGACTTACTACGAGACTAACCATAATGCAGCCCGTGCAACACTGCACTCGGTAGCCGGCTGCGACAGCATTGTGCTCCTCGATGTTACAATCGGTCATCCGGTACAAACCGACACATATATTACGGCTTGCCAGTCGATAAACTGGAACGGACAGGTTTGTTCGCAGACCGGAGATTATATTGCCGACCTCATTTCATCGACAGGTTGCGACAGTACAGTAACATTGCACTTTACAAGAAGAAATGGCATTACCAACGAGTTCTTTGAGACCGATTGCGAAAGCTTCACTTGGAACGGTGAGACTTATACCGAATCTGGCGATTACCAGCAGACTTTCGTGACAGAATACGGCTGCGACAGCGTCGTGACTTTGCATTTTACCAATACAAGCGACGAAACAATTGACGAGAGATTCGCCTGCGGTCAATATACGTGGTCTGCAAATGGCGTTACATATTACGAAAGCACTAATACTGCCACCTGCACACTTACTAATCGTTTCGGTTGCGACAGTGTTGTTACCTTGCATCTTACTTTAGGTTATCCTTCATCAAGCGTAGTTACGGCAACTGCATGCATGGAGTTCGACTATTACGGGCAGATTTATACGCATAGCGGTTCTTTTACGCAGACGGTGGGCAATGTCTCCGGATGCGATAGCGTTGTTACTCTAAACCTTACAATTACTAATTCGGTGGAGGAAGACTTGCACGAAAGTGCTTGCGAGTCATTCTACTACAATAATCATAATTATACTTCTTCTGGAGATTATGATGTCCATTTTTCAACTCCTACCGGTTGCGACAGCATAGTGCACTTGCACTTGGTAATTTCGCATAATACAAATGCCTTTGACACTGTGACTGCCTGCGAGTCGTATGAATGGCACGGACAGACTTACACTGCGTCGGGCAATTATAATTATACGATGCAAAATACACAGGGCTGTGATAGCATTTGCCACTTGCATTTAACTATAAATCATAATCAGGCAACCGAAAAGACCATTTATGCATGCGACAGGTATGTGTTCGATTCGGAAGAAGTTACCACAACAAGCGACTTCTACAGGACTTATGAAGACGTAAACGGCTGCGACAGCGTTGTTACTTATCATATCATCATCAAGCATAACGAGCAAACAGAGTTTTCTCAATATGCCTGCGGGTCATATACATGGAATGGACACACTTATACGCAGTCTGGCGACTATCAGCAACATTTCGTTTCGGTTGCCGGTTGCGACAGCCTTGTAACAATGCACTTGTATCTGGGTACTCCAAATTATGGTATTACGGATGTACAGTCGGCTTGCGATACCTACGAATGGGAAGGTACAACATATACGGCAAGCGGAAGCTACGAAAAGACCCTTACAAATATTTACGGCTGCGATAGCGTTGTTACATTGGAACTTACCGTTCACTACAGCAATATACTCACCGATGTTCAGGAGGCCTGTGATTCGTATGAGTGGGAAGGAGACGTATACACGACAAGCGGCTCGTATACCAAGACTTTGCAGAATGTTTATGGCTGCGACAGCGTAGTCATCTTGCACTTGACTGTTAGGTATGGTACTTCGTCCGAATTCTCCGACACATCGTGCGGTCCATACACTTGGAACGGACAAACCTATATGTCTACAGGAGATCATGTTCAGATTCTGCCAGCCCAGAACGGTTGCGACAGCGTTGTAACATTGCATCTTGTTTACCATGAAATGGTAACCGACAGCCGCGATGGAAATGTTTATTGTACAATGGAATACGGCTCACAGGTTTGGATGACTGAAAACATGAGGTATTTGCCGCAAATTGACAATTCAAGAAGTTATTCTGATCCAAAATATTATGTTTATGGTTATCCGTTGAGTTCTTCTTCCAGTGCTAATCTTGAAGTGGCTCGGGCAAATCCGAATTACATTGTTTATGGAACTTTGTATAACTATTCGGCAGCAATGACAGCATGTCCTTCTGGATGGCATTTGCCAAGTAGGGCGGAGTGGAATCAGCTGTTGACTTATCTGGGCACACAGCCAGACTACTATTGTGGCGATGTAACGGAAAATGTTGCAAAGGCCTTGGCGTCGACGGAATTGTGGACTGAAGATACGGGCGAAACGGAATGCTCTGTCGGCAATGATCCTTCGTTGAATAATGCTTCTGGATTTAACGGGCTTCCGGGAGGATATCTGAATATGCCGTCTGCAACAGGTTCTTTGAATGCTTATGAGCTTGGCATTGAGGCTAATTGGTGGTCATCTGACGTAAGCGGTACTCAGTCGGCTTATTATTACCAGATGTCGAATGATTCTCCTTCGCTTGGTGTTAAGACCAAATATAAGTACACTGGATTTAGTGTTCGCTGTGTGAAGGATGCAGAGTAAATAGCTTTTTTCAAAATATTGTTAGCCGACAGCTTTTGTGCTGTTGGCTTTTTTTTCTTTCCGCTCAAGCTACGGGGACAACGAAATTATTTCTATGGCTTTACCCTGCGGTGCATACTGCGGTGCACTGAGCCTGTCGAAGTGAGCGTAGTCGAAGGGTAGTCGATGGGCTCCGTTTGAAATTTGTCAAAAGGGACAATCGAATTCAGCAATCCACACCACACACTTCCTTCACCATAAACTTGGTATAAACTTGGGTTTAGTTAACTATACTTTCACACATCCCGCTCGTCGTAGGCTCTGCATGCTGAGCAGAGTCGAAGCACAGCCAACGCCGCTGTATTACCAAGGCTCCGGCCTTGAAACAAAAAAATCCAACCCTTTTCGTCATGCTGTAACTTGGTTCTGCATCTGGAAAAGGGTGGATTTTTGTTTTATTTTCCGTGTTTGTTCAATTTTTACATATCGTCTTCGAGTGGGAGATTGCGGTCAGCTTAATTTGTAACGGCTCCCCGTTCCGTATCGCCGACAAATTATAGCTTCTGCAATGACGGTTGGCGGGGAGTGCGCGTCTTCGTAGTAACCAGCTGATGCAATCAGTCAAGGTATCGCCAAAGGCGATGGTTTAATGACATGGCAAAAGCCATTGGTAGCGTATGGGTCGGTTGGTGCGTTGGCGGATTTGCCGTGTTGGCATACGGATGTGTGCGAACACAAATAGTAAAAAATGATATTTATTTTTGGATTGTAAAAAAAATATTCTAATTTTGCAGTCCGTTTCCGCAAGGAACAGGTCCCATAGCTCAGTTGGTTAGAGCACCTGACTCATAATCAGGGGGTCCTAGGTTCAAGCCCTAGTGGGACCACAAAGAAGACCGCAAGTGTTTACTTGTGGTCTTTTTTGTGTTTGTTGTGAGTTCCGCCATCATAGGTGGCAACATTGTTGTCATATTGAGCGTATGTTTGAGTTTTGAATTTCTCCACGGTTCCTATTTAAACGAAATAGACTTGCCTTCAATTCTGTTTCCATCATTGTCAGCTATAAATCTTTCCTGCTCTATTAATCTCCCATTCATCATCCAGCATTCCCCAGTCGTCCTTTCTGCCAATCGGATTATTCTGGCAATAAGAATATGGCGAACTCCACGGCCTTTTGTCGCACATCGGATCTACGCTAAGCCATTGCATCAAGTTGTCGCTGTAGTAGCGAGCGCCAAAATAAGTGTAACCACTTTCACTGTCTTTTTCCTTGGCGGAGAAGGTGTAGCGCGAGGGGGTGGTGGAGGAGCTGCGGCGCTGGTCAACGAACAGTCCGCCGTAGGGGAGGTACTGGAGGTGCTGGCGGATAGTGCCGTTCTGCCAAGTTACCAACGCAACACTTCTCTGGTGGTTGTAGTGGTAGAAGTACTTTTTGAAAATAGACATAAATTAGATAATTAATAACAAGAAAATATTCTCCTATTTATTTTCATTTTTTTACTAAACCAACTTTTATACACCTTCCAACCTAAAGTTTTCCCTACTTCATACGTGCCTTTTCTCCCGCTTACAATACCTATTATTACATAACTATCGTATAACTCAGACTTATACATATTAAATTGATATTGTTTATCTAATGCGTTAGGACAGGAACAATAATCTATTGTAACTAATAAAAAGGCTGTATCTGGTAATGCTTTTAAGATCTTAATTGAACATGAGTCATCAACGATAAGCTTTGAAACATGATATTGGCATTTAATATTTATCTTTTCAGAATTATCTGCTAGTTCTATCCGTCCTCCCATACGATTCAAACTAATCTTTCCATCTACAACCAACAATACATCCGCTTGTAATTCTTGACTATAAGCATGAATTGAGAATAAAAATATTACTATAATAATGTTTATTAATCTTTTCTCTATCATTTTAAAACTTTTTTTATTCTGTTTATTTCCATTGATCCTAAACTTTCTGTTTTCCTATTATAGAAATTAGCTTTGGGAATGCGATTTCCGTCATTGTCAGGCTTTTCAAGTCCAACAATTATATTTAGACGATTATGCATAAAGGTTGCCTCATCTTTTTTAGATGGCTCAGATGGGGTATACCAATAAGAGCCATCATGATCTGTATAATCTCCATACGCATGAGAATGAATACTTGTATTATCATTACCTTCCATTGATGGCAATTTTGTTCTCCCTTCAGTTCCTGTCTCTCCTCGCAATATTTTGCTGCCATCAGGAGAAACAACAGAGGCTTCTTCTCTATTTCCACCACTATTCTCCCACGTTCTATAGAAAACATCAAGTGTCTCTTTTAGTGTTTCCTGATTTGTTGAAACTGCAACATTTACATCTGATGATTGTGTCGTAAGTCCTTTTCTATTATTACTTTTTATTGTTCGAATACTATTTTTATCATCATTTTTAACGAAAAATACATTATGGTCATCTTTCCCATCTTTGCCTAAATATTTACCTTTAAAAGTATAATAATCTCCATCCAATGCACCACTAGGATCAATCCTTCCAATAGGATTATTTTGGCAATAAGAATATGGCGATACATTTGGCCTTTCGTCACTCATCGGGTCTACGCTTAACCACATCATCATATTATCACTATAATATCTCGCGCCAAAGTAAGTATAACCGCTTTCGGCATCTTTTTCCTTGGCAGAGAAGGTATATGTTGAAGCATACGAGTTCGGGCGCTGGTCGACGAACAGTCCGCCGTAGGGGAGGTACTGGAGGTGCTGGCGGATAGTGCCGTTCTGCCAAGTTACCAACGCCACACTTCCCTGGTGGTTGTAGTGGTATATTTTGAAGATAGTCATATATTAGAAAGATTAATAACTAGTAAATATTTTTCTATTTGTTTTCATCTTCTTGCTATACCAATTTACATATGCCTTCCAACCTAAATTTATAGCTAACTCGTATTCTCTTCTTCTGCCATTTACAATGCCAATTATCATATATCCACTATATAAATCCTTTTTATTTATATAAAATTGATATTCCATATCTATTCCCAACCATGATCTATATTTAAATCTTTTAAAATATTTTATTGTGACTAGCAATAATGCTGTATCTGGTATATTTTTTAATATTTCAATTGAACTTGAGTCTGTAACATTAATACGTGATGCAGAATATAGGCATTTTATATTTATCTTTTCAGGATTATCAACAACCTCTATTCTAACATCTAAAGGTTCAAGGCATATTTTCCCATCTATAGCCAGTAAAACATTCGTATTAAATACTTGACTATAAACATATACAGAAAATAATACTACTATAATAGTGCATATAATTCTTTTCATTTTAAAAATTTATGTATGTTATCTATCTTTATTGTTCCTAAATATTTAGCAACTGTCTCACCTGTTATTGAATTTGTTGTTGATCTATCATAAAAATTAGCAACTGGGGTACGATATCCATCACTATATGGCATATTGTTACCAACAATTATATTTAGACGATAATTTTTAAAGGTTTCCGCGTCTCTACCCGATACTGTAGGCGGAGAATAATATGGACCCTCTTCATCAATATAACGATCTAATGGGTGAGAATGTATACTTGTGTTATCATTACCTTCCATCGATGGTAATTTTGTACTTGGTTTATTCACCAACCTTGCATCTTTTCCTCGTTCACCAATTGCTATTTCACCATTGGGAGAAACAACAGAAGCCTCTTCGCAATGTCCTCCGTTATCAATAGTTCTTTTATAAACATTTTGAGTTTCTCTTAAAGTTTCTTTATTTGTTGAAACATCAATATTTACATTAGAGGCTTCTGTTGTGAGACCTTTTCTGTTATTGCTTCTTATTATATCGGTACTTTCTTTATTGCCAACTATATACACCTTATTGTCATTTTTTCCATCAGAACCTAAATATTTTCCATTCCATGTATAGAAATCTCCATCCAATGCACCACTAGGATCGATTCTTCCGATAGGATTATTTTGGCAATAAGAATACGGAGATACATTTGGCCTTTCGTCGCTCATCGGGTCCACACTCAACCACATCATAATGTTGTCGGTGTAGTAGCGTGCGCCAAAATAGTTGTAGCCGCTCTCGGCGTCCTTTTCCTTTGCGGAGAAGGTGTAGGGAGAGGAATATGAACCTGTGCGGTGGTCAACAAATATGCCGCCGTAGGGGAGGTATTGGAGGTGCTGGCGGATAGTGCCGTTCTGCCAAGTTACCAACGCCACACTTCCCTGGTGGTTGTAGTGGTAGTAGTACTTTTGTGGACGTTGTGTAATCTGCGATCCAATGCTATTGAAAACCGGGTCGATGGAAATGTTGCCGCTGTAGCCTACGGAGTCGAGGGAATGTTTGACTTGATTACCCATCCCCAGCATGAAATCGCTAGTGCTTCCATGTATAAATCCGACTGCATTAGGCGCGGAAATTGGCGGCACATATTGTGTAACCTGTGTGCAAATCCTCTCACTGCCAATAAAATAGTGCTTGTAGAACTTATGCTTGTCGAATGTAGTCTGTGGAGTTGGATAGAAGGTCTTGTTCATCTCAAGGTCGCTGTTTACGAGCAGCCCGTTGCTGTAGGTCATGGTGGCAGTGCCTGCAAACTTCCACACGCGCTCGCCGTCGGCTGAGTAGAGGTAGGAGGAAACATAGCCAGTGTTAACGGAACCGTTTTGCACCATTTGCAAGAAGCTATCTCTGTCGCATATAGCAGACAACCGGTTTTCCTCGTTGAAGTATATTCTACGCTGGGACGACATAAATATGTCCCGTTGCTTTAAGTTCCCGTTTGCATCCCATGAGTAAGATGTACCAATAAATATGTTAGGAGGATTTATGGCGGTTGGTGCATGACGATGTGTCGTGCTTGTATATGAATAGTTTTGCGCAAGATTCATCGCCGTCAACTGTCCGTCCTCCAGTTTGTTGCCCGAGAGCGTGTAGTTCAGTATCCTTCCCGACGGCGAGTACGACATTGCGAAGTCGTAGGTGGGCGTGTTGCTGCCCACGGTGGCGCTTCCGGTCGATTCTATCAGGCGGTTGAGGGTGTCGTAGGCGTAGGTGCAGCTGTACGGCTCGCCTGCTGCGGTGTTGGCGAGGGCGGTGATGTTGTACAGGTCGTCGTAGGTGTAGGCTATGTCCTGCATGGCAGTGTTTGTGGCGTCGAAGCTGCGCAGGCGGCTAAGCTGTAGCGTCTGCTCGTCGTAGGTATATCTGTTGTATGCACCGTTGCCGTAGTCTATGCGTGTGCGGTTACCGTACTTGTCGTACTTTATGTTGCTCACTATGGCGTTGTTTCCCGAGTACATTCCCTTTGCCTTTCCTGCGTTGTCGTATGTATAGTCCATAAGTTGCAAAAAACTAATTTACAACAAAATCAACTATTTTCCCTTTATTAACATTATAATATATATGGAAATAAAAACTACATCCACCCATAACATATAACCAAGTTTCTTTCCAATTAGACTCAAACCCATATAGTTCATAATCTTTCTTGAATTGAGCAATTTCTCTATTATGAATATAACTAATCTGAATTATTTCATCATATTTTCTTTTCCCTTTTTTCTCTAAATAACAAATAACCTGCCTACCATAATTCTCCCAATTGTCCTTTATTATAGGACAATCATTATAACCTTGACCAGGCATATGTTTTTGTTTTTTTACATATTCGTAAGCCAAACTATCCACCTTTAAAACTTTATCTATAGACGTGATTTTAGTATATTCTGGATATGTTTCATTTATTAAATAATCTGGGTATCTAGAAAAGAGCACATACTCAATGTTATTTATATTATAATATTTTGCGATATTATAATAATGTTTTTCGTCTCCATAAACTGAGTCCTGACAGAAAACTTGCGAACTAAATAAATATATAAATAAAAAAATAAAAAAAGGTTTCATTCCCATAAGACTTTATTTCGTATATTTATAAATTTGATGATTATTTTGCCAAATATAATTACTAATAATTCCCGTTTCTCCGCCACGGAATAAAAGCATTGGATAACCAGTTCCTGTCTGTTGCCCTGCCGAACGTTCTATCTCATGATAAGTCCTTATATTATAGCCCATCTCTCCCCTAAATATATTTTCCCTATGCATAGTCGCAATTTCTTCATTTAGGGTTCCTTTTGTTTTGCTTTTATTTGTAATGGCTATCCCTTGTTCATGTCTTGATGCATGAATTGTTTCATGTATTAAACTAGCTATTGGATTAGTTTCAATTATGGACATTAGAGAGTTTGCCATTTTCTGCACAGGGACCTCACCTCCCTCTGGATTATAATTAATAAGTCCACCTTTTTCTCCATTTACAATTGCCCCTCGGAATCCTGAGTCTTTACTCTTAACTATTTGATAAGTTCCTTTCGCATTTACCAGATTGTCAATATCTTCTCTTGCTATTGCAGAACCATTATAGGCTTCATTGTAATTATTTATAACTTGTGCAGTAAACTCATCACATCCCTCGCTACTCATACCAGGCACATAAGTTGTCTTGGAGCCATCCATGCCCCTAATAACAATTTCATCCAGCATTCCCCACGTATCCACTCTACCAATAGGATTCCACTGGCAGTAGTTGTATGGCGAAATCCACGGTCTTTCGTTGCTCATCGGGTCCACACTCAGCCACATCATTATGTTGTCGGTGTAGTAGCGTGCGCCAAAATAAGTATATCCACTTTCACTATCCTTTTCCTTGGCGGAGAAGGTGTAGCGCGAGGGGGTGGTGGAGGAGCTGCGGC